>NZ_JBTOLC010000002.1:0-533866 GCF_054551825.1 Streptomyces sp. L500 | reverse complement strand
AGGCGTCAAGGCACTCTCGGTAGCCTGAGGAACCGTCTCTCAGGTCACCAACGGATCCACAGCTGGATCGTGGCGCCGGTGACTGTGCCATGAAAAGCGAACGCTCTCTTGACGTACCGGGTCGCCACGGCCCGGAAGCCCTTGAGCACGTTGACAGTCCGCTCGACTTCGTTCCTGGGAATACCGTGCCCTGTCGAAGCCAGCGGGGCGATCGCCTCGGCTGCCGTGCCGCTGGCGGTCGGCCCGCCGGTCCCGGCGTTCGGGAATCGTGTGCCGGATCTGCCGTTGCCGTAGGGAGAAGCAGTTTCGACGGGAGCTGTACGCCTTATCGCCGCACAGGTGTCAGCGGCCATGATAATCAGCGGCTCCGATCCGCCAGGTCCGCCCTTGATCAGGTGTGTTGCGCCATCAGCTACTCGGCCTGCTACTCCCTCACCTGTCCGCGGTGGCCGTCGACGGCATCCACGTCGGACGGCATCCGCGTCGTCGGGTCGGGGTTGAGGATCGCGGACTCGTGTGCCGCCCCCACCGCATGTTGTCCGGACTGCGGGGCAGAGTCGCATCGCGTCCACGACCGCTACCGTCGTCGCCTCGCCGACGTTGTCGCAGACGGACAGCCCGTGCCGATATTCCTGACCGTCCGGCGCTTCCGCTGCGACAGCACGGGCTGCAGCCGCCGTACGTTCGCTGAGCAGGCCGAGGGCCTGACCTTCCGATACGGGCGGCGGAGCTGTGCAGCTGCTGGAGTCCCACACCCGCACCGGCGTGCTGGACGCCTTCGAGCACATCGGCGGCAAGGTGACCCGGCCGGACCACCTCGACATCACCCTGACCGCCCTGCTGATACACAAGCCCACCAATAAACGATCAGCCGCCGACGAGCCCGTCGGCTCGATTCGGCCTCGTCGCTTGATCCGTGCCTTGGACGCAGCCAGGCCCTGGAGAAGGGTACTCTCCGGGCCTGGCGTCATGCGTTACGGATCTTGTTCGTCGGCGCCCCAAGATGGGATGCCGCTCCTAGTAGACGTAGGGCCACCCGTTGTTCCAGCCCAGGTAGTTGATCCCCAGCTTGGGTGTGCCGTTGTCCCGGCCGTCGTAGTAGTGGTAGATCAGCAGGTCGTGGTTGTCCGCGTCGTCGTGGACGACGGACTGACCACCCGGGCCGATCACCCAGCTGTCGTGTGTGCCGAGCAGCAGACTGCCCCCGTCGCCGACCATGTCGAGCCCGGCCTGGTCGGCGTACGGTCCGTCGGGTGAGGTGGAGCGGCCGACATGGATGCTGTAGTTGCTGTTGACGCCCTTGCAGCAGTAGTCGAAGGACACGAACAGGTAGTAGTAGCCGTCCTTGTAGTAGACGAAGGGCGCTTCGACCGGGTCGGGCCAGACGTGCAGCCGCTGTGCCAGGTGACGGATCCGGGTGTCGGTGGTCGACGGCTTTCCGGTCTGCGGGTCCAGGGCGATCATGTAGATGCCGAGCCTGAACGACCCGAAGGTCAGCCACCACTTGCCGTTCTTGTCCACCAGCAGGCTGGGGTCGATGGCGTTGAAGTCGTACCCCGCGTAGGGCGAGGTCAGGATGGGCGCTCCGGTGTCCGTCCAGGTGCCGGGCTGCCCGGTGGCACTCGTGGCGAGCCCGATTCCGGAATTGTTGGAACCGAAGCTGGAGACCGAGTAGTACATCCAGTACTTGCCGTTGTGGAACGAGACGTCCGGCGCCCACACGTCGTTGGACGAGCTGAACCGGCTCCACCAGGCCGGGACCGTACTGAAGGCCGACCCCACCCGCCTGAAGTTGATCCGGTCGTCGGACACCCGGAGTTCGACCTGATTGTGTGTGGAGGCGACCAGGTACTGACTCCCGACCTTCACCATGGAGGGGTCGTGCACGGAGGTGTCCCCACTGACCTGGCCCGGCAACGGCCAGGCCGGCGCGGCGGCCTCGACCGGTCTCGGGGGCGTGGCGGCCAGCAAGGACATAATCAGCGCCGCGACGACGGCCAGAACGCGAACAAGTTCTTTGAACCGCATGGCCCATCCTCTTTCCATCCGAACCATCGCTCTTCTGGAAGGCATAGGACACTGCACACCGCCAAATGCGGACAGGGTTCGCGTACGGAATTCACCGGATCGGGAACCGTCGGTCACGCGTGTCATTCGTCCGCTGTCCCCATCCGACCAGTCGATTCCGCAGTGACAGCCGAGAGCCAGGGCGTCCGACGTATCGTGCGCATCCCGGATGGCGCCGGCGCGTCCTGAAAGACACGCGCCCGGCCTCCCGGTCTGGTCAGGTGCTGTCAGCTCTCAGCAGGGTGGTCGTCGCTCTTGTCGTCCGTGCGACGTCGGCGCGCGGCGATGGCCACTCCTGCGCCGACGGCGAGCAGGAAGCGGCGCCGCCCTCGGGCTCGGGTGCCGCAGCGCTCGAGGTGGTCACCTCTGCGACCGGAGTATGGGAGGCGGACGGGGAGGGAGCGGCCTCGGAATCGGAGGGCTTGTCCGGCGCCGGCGTGGCCGACGGCTTGGCCGGGGTGGTCGTAGCCGGTGCGGCGGGCGGGGTCGTGGGTGGCTTGGTCGTCTGGTCGTTCGCCGTGGTCAGGGTGACTGAGTCGCCCAGCGCCTCCTGTCCGTCGGACACCAGCCCGCCCTGCGCCCCCTGGTCGCCGCCGACAGGTCCCTCAGCACCCACCTACGAGGCGCCCCGGCACCCTCGAAGCACCTGGCCGCCAGCCTCCAGGCGTTGCGAGATACGCACAAACACCTAAAATCGCTCGCGATCTTGATCCTCAGCGAAACAGGGTCTGCTCAAGGGTTCACCGATGCCCTGGTCTCCAGCCGGCCCCCGACCATCTGGCGCCACATCAGATCAACCCATCGCCAAGGCATTCAAAACACCCTCTGACCTGGAATTTCTCCCAGGTCAGAGGGTGTTTTCACCGTGTCGGGACGGCGGGATTTGAACCCACGACCCCTTGACCCCCAGTCAAGTCGACAACTAAACAAAAATGAATAAACCCCCCGAAAGGGGGATTCTTAATGTGGGGCGTAAGGGGCGGCGTTCGGTGGCCTGCGTGTCGTGTGGTCCCAAACTGGTCCCAGGGATCCTCCAGCCTGACGCACCGCCCGACTTGACCCGCCGCCCCGGAAGGCGGCACCCCCAAGGCGAGGTCCAGCCCCCGCCCGCTGCTGCGCTTCCCCTTGCTCTTCACCGGCAGGGGCGCGCGTGGGGCCTGTTATTTCGCTTCTCCGTACATCGGGCGGCAGCGTGGATCCGTGGTTGGCCAATTTGTGGCGGTATGGGCGGCCGCTCACCATTCGGGTTCTCTCCGGCCACCGCGGAGGCCGGAGGGAAGGCGACGTGGGCTCCTGCCCCGGGTGGGGGTCAGCTGTC
This sequence comes from Streptomyces sp. L500, assembly GCF_054551825.1. Lineage (NCBI taxonomy): Bacteria > Bacillati > Actinomycetota > Actinomycetes > Kitasatosporales > Streptomycetaceae > Streptomyces > Streptomyces sp. L500. The sequence goes on along the minus strand of NZ_JBTOLC010000002.1, from coordinate 530,481 downwards.
AGTGAGCGTTTCGCCGTGGCGGAGCCAGGGGCGGGCGAGGGTGATCAGGGCGGGGGCGGTGCGGCCGAGGGCCTGCCCGAGGGTGGTGGTAGCGGGGAAGATCAGTCCGACGCCGAGGAGGGTGACGAAGAGGCTGGCCCATGTGCCGGCGAGGGTTCACCGGCTGTGCCAAGGATGGCCAGCTGGCCGGTCACCCCGAGGCCGCATATGGCGACGCCCGTGGTCAGCATGGTGTTGAGGCTGATCTTCCGGGAGAGCCTGCTGAAGGCGAAGCCCGCGATCAGCATGCCGACGGCGTTGGTGGCGAAGATCAGGGAGTAGACCGTGGACGAGACACCGTGCAGGTGCTCGAAGACGAAGCTGGACCCGCTGATGTAGGCGAACAGCGCGGCCGAGGTGAGGCCGAGGACGAGGACGTACCCCATGAACGCGCGCCGACGGCACAGGCCGCCCATGGCGCGGAATGTGTTCCCCCGCCCCCGTCATCGGCACCGCCTTCAAGGCCTCGGCGAGTTCGGGGCGATCCGCTCGTGCGTGTTCTTGGTATTCAAGGCGTTCACCTCCTCGCGGCCGCAGGCAAGGGCCTTGACGGCCGCCTTGTCCGCGCGCTGCTCCCGACACCCCGCTGAACGGCGGTCTCCTCGCCGCGGAGATGCCGCGCCCGGCAGGCCTGGACGTGGCATCTCCCTGATGCTCAGGTCAGCACGAGGAAACGGACATGTGGATCACGTGGAGCAGCTCGCGGACCAGCCCGCCGGCCAACGTGGCGGAAGCGGCGTAGAACGCCGCCTGCCCGAGGCCCTGGACAAGACGATGGCGGGCACGTCGCCGCTTCTGGACGGGGCGGTGCGTACGGTGGGACATGACGGTCTCCGTTCAGGGGATGAGTCGGCCGCCCCGCACCGTGTGGTCCTGGCAGGGATACGGTGCGGGGCACGCACTTTCTGCAGCCCCAAGCCTTATGGCTGACGTCCGCTGAATGCAGCTCCCGAGGCTCGAATCTCGATGTAAGTTCGGCGCCATGGACGGTGATCGGACCACCAAGTGGGGCGAGGGAACTGCGGCCGATCTGGTCGCCGACGCGCACTCTCTGGGCGTGATGAAAGCCAGTCCCAGGATGGTGACCTCCTGGGTAGAGGACGGGATGCTCGCCAGCCCCGAGCCACGCAAGACCAGCGCCCACGGCAGCGATCCGCGGGTCTTCCCCCCGGAGCAACGGGAGTTGTTCACCAGGCTTCTCGAGGCTCGAGAACGTTCCCCGCTGGGGCGCATTCCTCAACGCTCGCTGATCCGTGTCGTGCTGTACCTGTGGCTGATCGACGACACGATCGTGCACACCCCGCAGGCGCGTCGAGCCTGGCGTACCCACGCGCGCGCCACTGGCCAGACGACCGCCGTCCGACGCAGCAAGAACGTCCGCGCCATCGTTGAGCAACTCGCCCACCCCTCGGCCACCCTCAAGCAGCGGCGCGTCGCCCAGCTCGTCCTCGAGGAAGGCGAGCGGACCGGCCGGATCGACATCGGCAAACTGACCGCGGTCCTCACGGAGCTGTACTCGCCCTGGCCCGTCCAGCCGGGCATGCCGAGGATCGAACGAGCCCTCCCCAGCCCGTTCGGGCCCGTTTCCGTCCAGCACCACATCGCGATGTGGAAAGCCCGCGAGCAAACATTCCGCCGTCTCCGGCACGAGGAAATCGACGAAACCGAGCTCGACCGAGTGCGCGCCGTCTACAGACCGATGTGGGCCGACTACCAGGCCCGTCGGCCCGTCATGGCAACCATCGGCGCCGGAGAGTTCGCGGCGTACTTCGCAGAGCCCGACACCATGGAGGGTCGCGCGATCAAGGCGGTCGACGCCTTCGTGGGAACGCTCGCCGGCGAACTCGGGCTGATCGAAGCCGCGGCCCATGCCGCAGAGACGGCACGCCTCAGACTGGCGCGCTGACGACCCCAAGGCCGATCCACCGCACTTCAAGATCAACTCATTTCCTCTTCGACCCGTATCCGGGTCACGCCCCGGCACGGCTGAGTCCGAACGCGAGTACATCCGGGAGAAGTCTCTTGACGGCCAAGCCTCCGCCCGCGAACGCGGACGGCACGGTGGACGCCCCAAGGTCTTCGACGAGGACATGATTGCCTACACCCGCGCCCTGCGGGCAGAGCGGCTTCCCCTTGCTGATCGCCCTGCCCGGCGGTCCCGGCCACGACGACAACTACTGGGCGTTCGGCGCCTGAAGCAGAACTTCCGCACCCTGAAGCCGCGTGACGGCTGGGCCTTCATGGGCTCGTCCACCGGCGGCTTCGTCTGCCTGAAGTCCATACTGCAGAAGCCCGACAAGTTCAAGGCCGTCATAGCCTCCGGCCCCGACATCGTGCCCGACTCCCCGATATGGAAGGGGCACGAGACGCAGCGGCAGGAGAACAACCCCAAAGTCCTCGCCAAGAGGCTGATCGCCGCCAAGGGCCCCGACGTCTACCTGGCGTTCCAGTACGGGAAGAACGAGAGCCCGAAGATGATCAGCGACGTCAAGGAGTTCATCGCGACGCACGGCGACAAGGGCCCCATCCACACCAAGCTGAACGTCATCGAGGGCGGTACGCACAACGCGGCGACCTACCTGCGCGGCACGGACGCCGGACCAATCCAGCGGATCAGCGAGCTTCTGGAAGGCCCGGCTCCGTCTTCCTGACGACGAGGATCACTTCACCGCGTTCGCTTGACGAGCAGCCCCGCCCTCACACCGGAAAGGAACGTACGGATGGGGCTGCTGCGTAAGCGCCCGGCAACACGAACCGCGAGCCACGAGCCATCCAGCGGGATCCAGCCAAGACCGGATCGCCGTACTCGTGAATGTCCCAGCCAGCGGCAAGCAGAAATCACGGCCCGGCACATTTAGGCCACTTGTTCGAGTTTGGGCCCGCGGCCACCTGCCTCCGGCAGATGATCTTCCCGTTTCCTACTGAAAGGAGGTGGGGCGAGTCGTGTTCAGATCCGCACGTCGCGCAGTCGTCATCGCCTTGGCAACTGCATTGCTGGCAACTGCCACCGGCGGTGCCGATATGGCCTGGGCGAGGCAGATCGGCGATCGAGGAGGCCCGCTCGCGGGGGCCTCTGTTGTGACACGTACAGCCAAGGATCTACCCAAGCCGCCCAGAGCAATGACCTTGGCGCAGCGCAAGGCGCAGGTGCATGGTTCGCAGGGAAGCTACTCGCCGATGCGCGAGTTCCTCAAGCCGAGGCGCCAGCGGTTACCCGCCGAGCCGGCACCGAAGCCGGACAAGCCGTTGAAGATCGGGCCCGCCGCCAAGTCCCTCAAGGGTCCGGCCGCGCGTGCCGCAGCGGCTGGAGTGCCCAACCCGGACTGGGTCTCCGCCTACGCGACCGCCTATCCGGGCATGCTGTCGATCGGCGGGCAGGCGAAGTTCTCCTCCGTCTCGGCGTCGGCCGTATCCGGGCTGTGGCTGTATGTCATGGACGAGAACAAGAACCCGGTGCACCAGCAGGAGATCAAGCGCTCGACCGGTGATCCGGCAGGGAAGTATCTGGAGAACGGGGCCTGGTGCTACGGCTGGTGGCCCTCCAATCCATACCCTGCCGACCAGTGCTTCTGGTGGAGTTCCTCCTTGAACGGCGGGCATCTCCAGGACGGCAAGAAGTACTACGCCTGGATCTTTCTGGAGGGGACGGACGGTTCCGGGAGCCCCGGAGGGATGACGTCGCCATTCGTCCAGGCCTTCTACACTCCGGACATTCCTGGGACGCAGGCCGGGCTGTGCCACTGCTACGGGCAGACACGCCGCGCGGACCCGGTGAATACCGCCACCGGGGCGTTTTACGACCGGAATACGGACGCCTCCCTCGTGGGTGTCGGCACTCCGTTCTCAATGGAGCGTACCTATCGTTCCGACTCGGCTGAATCCGGACTGCTGGGCCGAGGCTGGGCAACTTCTTTCGACGCCAAACTGACGATCACCGCCGGGAGTAGTGCCACGCTCCAGGACGCCGACGGCGCCCGGGTGGCGTTCAAAGAGCAAGGGGGAAGCAGCTACGCGACTCCCGCAGGTTCGTCATTGCAGCTCACCAAGTCTGGGACCACGTACATCGTCGCCAGTCCTGACGGCACACGGCGGACGTTCAGCTCCTCAGGTCAGTTGACCTCTGTCGCCAGTGGCGGCGGAGCAGCCCTTACGCTGACCTATTCCTCAGGCCGTCTCGCATCGGTCAAGGACGGGGCAGGGCGTTCGGTCCCGTTCACCTTGGATACTTCGGGGCTCCTTACCAGGATGGCGCTGCCCGACGGCACGTCGGTCTCCTATGGCTATACCGACGGGCTGCTGACATCCGTGAAGGACCAGGTCGGCAAGACCACTACGTACACCTATGATTCCAACAAGCGGTTATCCACCGCCACCGGACGTGGCGGGGGCAAAATCGTGAACACGTACGACGCTTCGGGGCGCGTCGTCTCCCAGACCGACGGCTCGGGCAAGACGTCGACTTTCACTTGGGACAACAAACGCGAATCCCATATGACGGACCCGAACGGCGGGGTCTGGACCGATGTGTACTCCGGCAACCTACTGCTGGAGAGCATCAACCCGTACGGGGACAAGGTCTCCTACAGCTACGACCGGAATCTGCATCCAGTCTCCATCACGGACCCCTCCGGCAACACGACGGAGATGTCGTACGACACAGCCGGCCGCCTGAGCACACGGAAATCTCCTTCCTCGGTGGGACTGGCTGAGACCTGGACTTACGATGCCCAGGGGAACATCTCCAGCCACACTGACGGCCGCGGCAAGAGGTCGACGTATACCTACGACACGGCCAACCGGGTCACATCCAGCACCGACCCTGCCGGTGGCACGGTCGCGTACGCATACACCGATCAAGGAGCCCTTGCGAGCGTCACTACGCCGCGAGGCAAAGCAACGATCTATACCTATGACGCGGCGGGCAACCGCACGTCGGTGACGACTCCGCTAGGCGAGAAGACGACCTTCCGTTACGACGCCGCCGGTCGGGTCACCGCGATGACCGACCCACGTGGCAATGCCGAAGGTGCCGATCCCGCTGCCTTCACCACGACCTACACCTATGACGGGCGTGGCCTCCTCCTCTCGGCAACCGATCCACTGAGGCACACAACCGCCTACGGCTACGACGGTGCCGGTCGTCTCCTCTCCGTGAAGGACCCGGCAGGGCGCATCACCGCGTACGCCTACGACAGTTCCGGCCGCCTCGTGGAAACAACCAACCCTGCGGGCAAGAAGCAGACGCGCGCGTACGACGCCAACGGGAACCTCACCTCGGTCACCGACGCCCTCGGCAATCGGACGACCTACACATACGACAAGGCGAACCGGCTGATCAGCACGGTCTCGCCGCGCGGCAATATCCTCGGGGCCAACGCCGCCGCCTACACCACGAGCTACGGCTACGACGCCAACGGCAACCGTACGAAGGTGACCGACCCCACGGGGGCCGTGACCACCACCGCTTACGACGCGCTGGGCCGCCAGGTCTCGGTCACCAACGCCCTCGGGCAGACCAGCAGCACGACATACGACGCCAATGACAACGTCCTGACATCCACCGACCCTCTCGGCAATGTCACACACCACAGCTACACCGACACGGGGCTGCTGGCGACCTCGACCGACCCGCTGGGCAAAGTGACCTCGTTCGGCTACGACGCCGATGGCCACCGCACGAGGATGATCAGCCCGGAAGGGCGCACGACCACCTGGTCCTACGACGACGACGGCCGCACTGCCACCCAGGTCGATCCCCGCGGCAACGTCAGCGATGCGGAGGCGGCGCAGTTCACCACCTCCTTCGGCTACGACGCCGCGGGCAACCAGACCAAGGTGACCAACCCGCTGGGGAAGTCGACCAGCACGACTTACGACGCGACGAACCGTGCTGTGTCGGCCACGGACGAACTGGGCAGGACGACCAAGACCGATTACGACGACCTCGGGCGCATTGCCGCCGTCACCGGCCCGGACGGCGCGATCACCCGCTACACATACAACACGGTCGGTGACCTGACCACACGCAAGGACCCCAACGGCCATACCACCACCTACGAGTACGACGACACGGGGCGGCAGACCTCCGTCACCGACCCTCTCGGCCGCCGGAAGACCTACGGCTACGACGTGGACGGCAACCGGATCACGGTCACCAATGCCCGCGGAGTCACGGCCAGGACCGACTTCGACGCTCGCGGCCTGCCCCGCGGCACCACCTACACCGACAACACTCCGACCGTGACCACGGCCTACGACGCGATCGGGCAGCGACGCTCCATCACCGATGGCACCGGCACCCGCACCCTTGACTATGACAGTGCCGGGCGTTTGACGGCGGTCACACCCAGCACGGGCAAGGCCGTCTTCTCCTACGCCTACGACGACATGGGCCGCATCACTGAGCGGACCAGCGATCTCGGAAATGTCGGCCCGACGGGTGCGGTGGTGGGTGTCAATGGTCTGTGCATGGACGTGGACAACGGGCAGACAAAAGACGGCACCGTTATTCAGTCCTGGACCTGCGCCGGAGTGCCGGCTCAGCAGTGGACATACGACGGCGTTCGTCTAAAGGCTCTGGGTAAATGCGCCGCTGCGACCAGCTCGAACAAGGGCGCACAAGTCAAGCTTGCCACGTGCTCGAATGATGCTCTCCAGCGCTGGACCTTCCGCGACGACGGCGCGCTCGTGAATACCGCGGGTGGCAAGTGCATGGAGATTTCCGACGGCACCAATAAGCTGGGCACGCCCATCACCACCTGGGACTGCCTGGATGTCGCTTGGCACCACTGGACTTTGCCCAGGTCCGGGATCGCGAGCAACACCATCCGATACACATACGACGGGGATGGCCTGCGAACTTCGGAGACGACAGCTGCGGGAACCATTGCCCACAGCTACGACCAGGATGGTCACCTCACGACGAGCAAGCTCCCCGCTGCCAACAGCTACGTGGAGAAGCGCGCCTACGACAACGCTGGTCATCTCACATCTGTCAGCAACGTCAAGGGGACCTCTGCGCTCTCGACATGGGCGCAGACCCTCGACGACGCGGGACAGCCGGTCCAGATCGAGGTCGCCCGTGCAGGGAAGGCAGCCAGCTACCAGTACTACGACTATGACCCCGCCGGCCGGCTGACCACCGAGTGTTCATCCGTCGCAAAGGCAGACAAGTGCCCGGATCTCTCCGCGGCCACGACCTATAGGTACGACCAGGTAGGCAACCGGCAGTTACAGAACCGAGCAGGCGTCAGCACCACCTACAAGTACGACGACGCCGACCAACTGATCCAGTCGGTCAGCGGTTCAGCAAACCGTGACTTCACCTACGACGCCGACGGCAACCAGACCGGCGCGGGTGGCGACACCTTCGCTTATGACGCCAACAACCGCCTGATCAAGGCAGTGGCAGGTGGGGCGGCCTACTCCTACGGTTACGACGCCGACGGTAATCGCACGACGGCATCCAAAGACGGCAGTGGACTGCAACGCACCACGGCCTGGGACATCAACAACGCCCTGCCCCTGGCAGCAGCGGACTATGACGGGAACGGCACCTTACAGGCCGAATACCGGTACACTCCGCGCGGCCAGATCCAGGCCGAGGCCACGGGTGGCAACACCTACTACCACCACCGAGACCTGCTCGGCTCCGTCAGTGATCTGACGGACTCCAACGGCAACCTCCAGACCAGCTATACCTACACCGCGTTCGGCGAAGGCACCCAGACAGACGCCGGCGGGAAGCCACCGGCCAACCCCTTCGCTTTCGCGGGTGCATACCGGGAGCCGACGACCAGCGCCGCTGGTTACTACCTCCGAGCCCGCAATTACGACCCGGCTACGGGACGCCTCACCGGCACCGACCCCGCCCCGGCGCCTGTCGGCGAGCCCTACGCCTCGGCTTACCCGTACGCCGCCAACGCGCCGACCAGGTATACCGACCCCACAGGCTGGAGCCCTGACGACCCCAACGACGACCACATCAAGTCGTTCAGTGAAGGAGCCCGGGTCTTCGGCAGCGGCTTCGTGGAGGGCCTCAAGCTCCCGTTCAAGTTCGTCGGAGACCTCTTCAACGCTTTGAGAGGGAAGAACGGCGGTACGGGTGGCTTCGTCGACGAGTACCTTCCTGTCCGCCCTGCCTACCGGCTCTACCACGCGGCAGAGATGTTCCGCGACCAGGGCTGCGACGAGCTCCACGACACCTACAGTCGGGCCGCCGACGACTTGGCGATGCAAATCGCGGCCACGGGTCTCGGTGGGCTGCGGGGCTGGAAGAAGGACGCGGTTACTCCGCCGACAGGCGGACGGTACTACGGAGGCAGGAGCGAGACCAACTACGGGTTGCCGTACTACACGCCGGAGCACCTGCCCTCAATGGAACGTATCAACCCAGAGGGCGGGCGAATGAACTGCGGGCTCTGTGCGACGGCCGGCGATGACCTCATGGCGGGCAAGAACCCTAACGCCGTGCCTGGAGCTGATCGCCCCATGCGTCCAGACGAGGTTTCGGCGCTGACCGGACGTCCGTTCGTGCGGAAGGGAGGACTCGACCCCCTCGTAAGGGACGTGCTCAGCTGGGGGCCTGGCGCCCGGGGGATCGTCGGCGCATGGCCGACCAGAGGTATGGGCCACTACTTCAACGTAGTGAACGCCGATGGCAAGGTGGTCTTCTTCGACTTCCAGACAGGGCGGGCAAACCCCGCCGACCAACGGTACAGAAACTACTACCTCATGAGGACCAACTGAGATGCTTGATCGAAAGGAAGCCCAGGAACTAGCCGAGAGGTTCCTGGCTGAGCGGAGCCAGACATGGGGATCCACCAACGTTCGGCTGGATCTGGAGTACTGCTTCATCGAGGGTGACCGATTCATCGCACCCTACGACACGGTTGAGTTCCTCGACCACGGAGACGAATACAATCGGCTCGGGGGCAATATGCCGATCCGTGTCGACCTTAATACGGGAGAGTGCGATTTCATCTCTTGGGAAGAAGCTCATGACTTCATGGGCCGCGGTCTTATCTGAGCGTGCATTCCCCTGACAGTATGCGGTGTCCGGCTCCACATGAGCCGGGCACCGCATCTTTCGTTTCCTGTCGGACTCGTCCGGCTCTACCTCGCCAACGTAGACAACGCCGGTGTGGCACTGTACGCCCGCACCGAGATCGAAGACCTCACACGGACGGCTGCCGAGCCCACGACCGCTCAGGAGACGACTCGCCCTCCGAGGAAGGGGCGAGCGGCGGATCCGAGCCCCCGGCGGCCCCGGTGGCGAGCCACCACGTCGACCTGAGCACCCTGGCGGCCGCCCTGCCACCCGAGGCGTTCTCCGCAGGCGGGATCGCGTTGACGGGCCGGGGAAAACGAGGCCCGGCCAGGGCGACCCTGCTGGCGGACGGCCGACCGCTCCACCCGGAGTACGTCCTCAACCGGTTCCACCTGCTCTGCCGGAAAGCGAGCGTCTCCCGTACAAGTGAGACACGGCCCTCCCCCCGCTGCGGCGTCTTGTTCTGTCCGCCCTCTACAGAGACATGCGCATGGGGCCTGTTATTACCGCACACGGCCCGAAGCAAATCGGCTCAGGCACGGACAGCACCGAGCCGCAGAGGCAGTTCACCCTGCACCACGACAAGCCAGCACGATCCACGGTCTCAATGGGAGATCTCTCGGTGACGCCTCGGCCGCCATACGCGAGAATCTCGGCGTACTGCACCTGTCTCTCACTTGCCGTTCCTCAGGTAGCGGTCCCCGCCGGACGGGTTCGGGGCCCGGGCCCGAGGCGGATAGGTTTGGGTACGTGTTCGGCGCCGTGCCAAGGTCGCCGGTGACGCTGACGAGGAGTGAAGGGAACGTGGGCCGAGTGCACCAGGCAGCCGACGAGGAAACCCTCGCAGAGCTGGCCGCCGCTTCCGCGAACTTCGGCTTCCTGCTGCCAGTGGAGCCCCTCTTGCTGGTGTACGGCGCGGGTGCCGAGGCCGACGCGCACGCCCGCCCGTTCCGGTCCCTCGCCCAGGCCCGGCAGTTCGCGGAGGTGCTGACCGTGGAGTCCGCCCGGCTACTCGGCCCGGAGTTCGCCGACGACGTGGCCGACGGTCCGGTGCACCGCGCGCTGACCGAACTGCGCCGCTCCGGCGACCCCGCGCCCGGTGGCGAGGCCGGACCCGACCACCGGTCCCGTGCCCGACGTCTCGTAAGGCACTGCTTCGCCCTGGGCGTCTGGTACTTCCGACTGCGGACCGGAGTGCGTGACGCGCTTTCCTTCGTCCCGCCAGCCGAATGGGACGACACCCCGGCGGGCTCACCGCACCGGCAGGTCCCCATAGGGGAGCCGGTGAGCGGCCTGGCCACCTGGGTCGCCCTGCTCGACGATTACGTCCCCGTGCTGCGGCGGACCTTCGACCGGCGGAAGCCCGCCGAGACGGTCACCCGCGCGTCCCTGAAGACACGAGCGGCCCTCCTGGAGGCGGAGTGGCGCGTAGCGGATCTGCTGACCGAGGCGGGATGGACCGTGCGGGACGATTCGGACGCGCCGCACGAGCTACCCGTACGGGGGGTTGCGGTACGGGGCACGGTGCAACCGGACGGGGCGGCGGAGCCGGACTACGTGCTCCGCGTCGACGCCCGGCCGGTGGGCATTGTCGAGGTGCGGCCCCACAGCGGAGATCTGCGGGCGACGATGGCCCGGCCCCGTGGGACCGGCGCCCCGTCGACGGCGTCCGCGGAGCGGCGGATACCCTATGCCTACACCACCGACGGCGTCCGGGTGTTGTTCCGGAACATGGACGACCCCGAGCCGCGCCCTCGGGAAGTCTTCACTTTCCACCAGCCAGACACCGTGGCCCGCTGGCTGCGCGAGGCCGCGGCCGACCCCAAGGCGCCGACGTTCCAGGGCCGCGTGCGCCACCGACTTCCGGACCTCGGCGATGACGGCCGCCTCCGGGGCTCTCTCCGCCCGGTGCAGTACGACGCGGTGCGGGCGTTCGAGAGCTCGCTGCGCCGGGGCGAGCGCCGGGCCATGGTCCAGATCGCCGTGGGGGGCGGCCGCACGGTCACGGCCGTCACCGCGGCCCACCGCCTGCTACAGCACGCCCGGGCCCGCCGGATTCTCTTCCTGGTCGACCGGCTGGAGCTCGAAAGGCAGGCGCTGGCGGCCTTCACGGCGTACTCCAGCCCGAGCGAAGACAGCCGGAAGTTCACCGAGTTGTACCGGGTGGAGCGGCTGGGCCCGGGCACCATGCCATCCCACGGGGTCGTCGTGAGCACCGTGCAGCGGCTCCTCAACGCTCTGTCCGGGAGCAACCCGACGGCCGGAGTCCGCTACCGGCCTGATCTGCCCCCCGAGTCCTTCGACCTTGTCATCGCCGACGACTGCCACCGGTCCATCTCCCCCCGATGGCGTGCGCTGTTCGACTACTTCGACGCCCCGGTGCTCGGCCTGACAGCCACCCCGACGGAGCGGGCGCTGGAGGTCTTCCAGGGCAACCTGGTCAGCTCCTACACGTTCGAGGACGCCGTCGCCGATGGCCGAGCCGTGGACGTCAATGTCTTCGAGGTCGCCAGCCTCCCCAGGCGAGCGGATTGGGCGGCCGACCTACTGCAGGAGGGGTTCGGCCCCGACGCGGAGGATCTCCCCGGGCACCGTCGCTCCGTGCTGAGCGGCAAGGCACTCCACGCCGTGCTGACGGCGTTCAAGGAGGAGCTGCCGTCGATGTTCCCCGAGCGGATGGGGATCGGTTCCGGGGACGTGGCGCTGCCCAAGACCGTCGTCTACGCGGCCGACGACCGTCACGCGGACGAAGCGGTCGCCGCGGTGCGCGCGGTGTTCGGCCAGGGGTCCGGCTTCTGCCGGAAAGTTACGCTCAGGGGCGGATCGCCGTACCTGTGGCTCGCGCAGTTCCGTAACACCGTCGAACTGCGGGTCATCGTCGTGGTGGACCTGGTGCTCACCGGGAAGGACACCGCACCCGTCGAATGCGTGATGTTCCTGCGGGACGTCAAGTCCGCCGACCGCTACTTCCAGATGGTCGCGGTCGGGACACGCCCCATCGCCTCGGCGGAACTGCGGGCGGTCACCCCTGGTGCGTCGGCCAAGACCCAGTGCGTGGTCGTGGATCCGCTCGACGTCACCCGACACCATGCCGGTCAGTTCTCCACCACGCGGAAGCGGGGGAAGGATGCGTCCGAGGCGCCGGCCTCGGCACCGGCGACGGTCGACAACGATGCCGAGATCATGGAGCGTTGGCGGTCCTTCCTCCGGGCGCGTAATGGCCCGGACCGGGAGCTGATCGTCGATACAGGGATCCTGACCGAGGAAGACGTCGCCAGGCTCCGGTCATGGGCCGAGTCCCTGGCGGGGCCGCCGTACGCCCTGACGGCGGAGCGGCTCTGGAGCGCCTACGAACGCGCCGGTGTCACCGTGCCGGATCCCCGTCGGCCGCGGACGCCGAAGGGTCCGATGGACCTCCTCGCCCTCGTCCGGTACGAAGCGGGCTTGGAGCCGCGTCCGCGCCCCTACCGCGACCAAGTCTTCGACCGGCTCGACGCGTGGATTGCTCGCCAGGAGCACCGGGGACAGTCCTTCGATCCCGACCAACTGTGGTGGATAGAGACCATCGCGGACTGCATGGCTGCTGACGGATACTTTGACAGCGCGTCCTTGGCCAACGTTCCCTTCACCCTCCGGGGTGCCACGTCGGGCTTCCTGCGCGCCTTCGGCGAGCAGGGCGGGGTCCGCCTGCTGGACGAGCTGAGCAGAGTGCTCGCGTGAGCGCGGGACTGCCGCCCGGCTGGACCGATGTCTCGCTGGGCGAGCTGCTGCGCGAGCCGTTGTCGGCGGGCCGGTCCGGTCCGGCTGTCCCCGGAGGGGTGCCCATCGTCCGTCTGTCCGCTCTCGGATTGTCGACAGTCGACCTCTCGGAGTCCCGGGAAGGCCCTTGGGCCACGGCGGCGGAAGCGGCAGACCGTCTAATCCAGCCGGGCGACATCCTGATGAGCCGCGACGGCGGGCCGGGCGCGCGGATCGGGCGAGCGGCCCTAGTCCGCGAGGCCACCGGGCCCGTGACGTACCCCGCCTCCATGGTGCGGGTGCGGGTCAACGAGCGGCTGGTCGACCCTGAGTACCTGGTGCTGTCGTGGGAGTCCCACGCCGTACGCCGCCAGATCGAGTCGTCCGTCCGCCGGGGATCCGGCCTGCACCACATCGCGGTACGGGACCTGGAACGCGTACGGCTGCCACTGCCCCCACGCGCCGAGCAGGAGCGGATAAGAAGTTCCCTCGCCTTCTGGCTCGCCCGGGTGGACGAGGAGGAAGCCGCCGTCCGCGGCACGCTGAGGCGGATCGAGGACCTCCGCACCCTCGTGATCGACCACGGCGTCGTCGGCCGTACCCCGCCCGGGCCGTATACGGACCCGGAGCAGCTCGCCACCATCGCGCATCGCGCCCCCCTGCCCTCCGTCCCGGAAGGATGGCGGTGGGTCCCCATCGGAGAGCTGGCCGAGGTGGTGCGCGGGCCCATGGTGAACAGCTGGCGGGTCGACGAACGGCACGGGGTCGAGGTGGGTACCCTGCGGCCGGCCGAGTTCCGGGGCGAGCAGTGGACACACGAGCGGATGCCGACGGTGCGGGTGAACACCGGCACGGCGGAGGCGAACCGGCTGAGCCCCGGGGACATCCTGTTCGTGCTGAGCGGACCGTCCGACAGCCTCGGCCTCTGCCGGGTGTGGGAGCAGGACTCCGCGCACCGTACGTACGTGCCGAACTACCACGTGGCACGGGTCCGCATGGCCGGGGACGTCCTGCACCCCCGGCTGCTAGCACTGTACGCGAACGGGCCCGGCCGACGACGGCTGCGGGACGCCGCACGGGGCACGGCCGGCCTGGCCTCCCTGGGGCTCGACCAGCTACGGCAGACCCCCGTCCCCGTGCCCCCGCTTGCCGAACAGGACGCTCTCCTCGCCTTCTTGGAAGCGTGGGATGGCGTACTCACCTCCGTCACGACCTCGGCCGAGGAAGCCCTGGCGATGGCGGACCGGCTGCGCGACGGCTGCCGCGAGCAGGCCCTCGCGGGCAGGCTGCCCCACGGCGCCGCGCCGAGCAGCGAGAACGACATACAACCCGAAGGAGCAGTGCCTGTGCCGCCGCCGACGCCCACCCGACGGCCTGCCGACCGACCTTCCGACACGGAACGCCAGGCCGAGCAGCTCTGGTACTCCTTCCCGCTGCTGAGCAAAGACGGCCTCACGGCCCTGGGGTACGTCGAGCAGGTGACGTATCTACTCTTCCTCAAGGCGACACAGGAGCTGCGGCACCGGCCCCTCAACCCCGTCGACGTCCTGGGACGCGACGCCTGGGATGAGCTGGCGTTGCGCGAGGGCACGGAACTGACCCAGTACTACGGCGCCCTCCTGGCAGAGCTGAGACAGCGCGGCGGCGTGGTCGGCCGGATCTTCCACAAGGCCCACAACCCCCTACGCCACCCGGTACACCTCCAAAACCTGATCCAGCAGGTCCGGGAAAGGATCTCGTGGTGGGACGAACGGCCGGAGTGGCGCGCCCCGGTCTTCGACGCGTTCCTCGCCCGGTGCGCTGGGGACCGCCGCACCGCCGCGGGCCAGTACTTCACCCCCCGGAATCTGATCGAGGCCATCGTCGCGTGCACGCAGCCGACCGTCGAGGACACGATCGTGGACCCTGCGGCGGGCACCGGGGGCTTCCTGGTGCGGTCCTTCGAACACATCGCCCGGCACCTCCCGCCGGGCGTTCCGCCCGCCCAGCGGGAGCGGCTGTCCCACGGCGCGATCCGGGGGGCGGAACTGGTGGACACGGCGGCGCGCTTTGCCACCATGAACCTGTTCCTGCACGGCGTCGAGCGCCTCGACGGCGACCGGGCGGCCGTCGAGGTGCGGGACTCCCTCGCCGTGAGCCCTGGCAGCCGGGCCACCCTCGTCCTCGCCGATCCACCTCTGGGGCAGCGGCGCTCGGCAGTCATGTCCACCGGGGCGCCCGGTCTCCACGACGCGGAGGAACTCGCCCTCACCCGACCGGACTTCTGGGCGGGCACCAGCTCCCAGCAGCTCAACTTCCTCCAGCACGTCTACACACTGCTGGAGATCGGCGGCCGGGCCGCCGTCGTCGTACCGGACAACGTCCTCTTCATGGGGGGCGCCGGGGAACGGGTGCGGAGGCAGTTGTTGAAGCAGTGCGACGTGCACACCCTGCTCCGCCTCCCCCTCGGGTTCTCCAAAGCCTCCCCGGCGGTCAGGCTCAACGTCCTGTTCTTCGAGAAGGCCGCAGCCCGCCCCAGCGGATCACCGGCCACCCGCCGCCTCTGGGTCTACGACCTGCGGACCGGACGCGCGACCGCCGCTGATGCCCCGGATTCCCCGAACTCCGGTCTCGACGCGTTCGTCGCCGCATACCGGCCCGGGCAAGCGCCCGACACCCGAGTCGCGTCGCCGGTGTTCAAACCCTACTCCGTGGACGCGCTCCTCGCCGGGCCCGGCGTCCGCCTCGACCTCGGCGCCGACCTGCACGAGGAGGAGCCGGGGGACGCCCCCGAGCCACATGTGATCGCCCAGCAGATCTCCGGGCAATTGGAGGAGGCCTGGCGACGGTTCGCCAGGCTCGCGGAGGAGCTCACGCCGTCGCGCGACGCCCGTACGTTCCGGTCCGGCTGAGGGGGATCCGATGCAACTGCTCCAGCTGAGGCTGCCCGACTACCGCGGCCTGCGGGACTTCACCCTCGACCTGGAGGACGCCGTCGACCAGGGGCAGGCCATCGCTGTACTGATCGGCCCCAACGGAGGCGGGAAGTCCCGGGTCCTGCACGCGCTCGCGGAGCTGTTCGGAGCTCTCTACCGCTGCGCCCTCGGCCATTCGGGCCGTGCGGACTTCGGCTACAAGGTGCGCTACCGGCTCCGCGACACGACCGTCGACATCGTGCAGTCGTCCGCCGAGGTGGAGCCGGTCATGTGGGTGACGGACGCCACTGGATTACTCGACGAGACACCGCGTCACGACTGGCTCCACCACCTTCCCGACCACGTCTTCGGGTACCAGGTGCATGGCCGGGTCCCGTGGGGCTCCGAGTTCGAACGCCACGTGCACTTCGCCGAGGTGGAGTTGGCCCGGTGGCGCGAGCAGTGGACGGAGTCCTGGTTCGCCTGGCAGGACCGGCCGGAGAACGAGGACGGGGTATGGTCAGAGCAGTTGGAGCTCCCGATCGCGTGCCCGTTGTACACCCCGGGATTCCTGTGCACACCCGACTGGCTCCCCTTGGTCCTGCTCTCCCTGGCCGCCCAGTGGGCGGATGTCTTCGGCGACTACCTGCGGGAACAGGCCCGGGTGGACGGGGTGGTGTCCGCCGTGCTGCACCTGTGCGCCCCCGAGTCGGTGAGGGAAGAGCTGTCGGCCCTGCCGTACTGGGGGCTGGGCGGGCCGCCGCGTGCCCTGTTCGCCGAGGCGGCGGCATCCGGCCGCTTCGGACCGGTGCCGGACCCGGACCCGCTGTACAGCGCGGGCACCCCCGACGGCGGGTTCGTCCTCACCATGAGCAGCCCCGAGGACGTGCTCGCCTTCCGCAACCTCTTCGACAGCGACCTGTCGATGTTCGGGCTTCTGTCCACCCTCCAGATGGCCGGCTACCTGACCGCCGACGTACGCGTCCGCAAGGCGAACGGCGCCGTCGTCCAGGCGGACCAACTCAGCTCCGGAGAACAGCAGATCCTCACTGTCCTCGGGCTGCTGCGACTGCAGCGGGGCCAGGAGTCGCTCTTCCTGCTCGACGAACCGGACGCGCACTTCCACCCCGAGTGGAGCCGGCGCTGGTACTCGTCCGTCCAGAGGATGCTCGACGACGGACAGCGATCGCAGTTCATCGCCGCCACTCACGAGCCCCTCCTCGTCTCGAACATGCTGCGGCGGCAGATCAGGGTGCTCGACACGGACGCCGACGGACGGACCATGGCGCTCGTCCCGGGCACCGCCCCGCGCGGCCAGGGCGCCGGGGGGCTACTCACCTCGGACCTGTTCCGCCTCCGGAGCCAACTCGACGAACACACCCAGGACTTGATCGACACCCAATACCGCCTCATACCGGTGGCCGAGGATGACCCCGAGGCCCGCCGGGAACTCCAGGAGGTGACCGACCGGCTCGACGGACTGGGCTTCACCACGGGGCGCCGCGACAAGGTGCTCTCCTCCTTCCTGGCGGAACTGCACCGGCGGCGTACGGAACTCATCGAACGGGCCCGGAACGGCAGCACCGTGACGGGCGAGGAGCTCGAAGCGACCGCACGCGTGCTCTTCGACGAGCGCTTCTCCCGGGGGGTCTGAGCCCGGTGCGCCACGTGGACAACAGCGGACTCACCGCACCGCAGACGTGGGCGGGCCGGGCCGCCAAGGAACTCAAGAAACTCCAAGAGGACGCGGAAGACGCGGACAAGAAGCTCACCTTCCGAGAGATGTGGCGGGAGGACGCGATCCGTGACCGGCTCATCGCCCTCATGGACAAATGCTGGTACTGCGAGACCGGGTTCGTCCGCTCGCCTTACCACGTCGACCACTACCGGCCGAAATCCGTCGTCGTCGGTGAGACGGAGCACCGCGGGTACTGGTGGCTCGCTTACGACCCTGCCAACTACCGTCTCTCCTGCCACCATTGCAACAGCGGCGGTGCCCGCTACGGCGATCAGAGCGCCGGAACCGGCAAAGGGGCCCGCTTCCCCCTGCTCGGACAACGCGCATCGGAGGGCGGGAGCCTGGACGGTGAACTACCAGTTCTGCTCGATCCCGTGGTGGCCGAGGATGCCGGGCTCATGGGATTCGACGGGCAGGGCCATGCTCAGCGACGCCCCGAACGGCCGTACTCCAACGACGAGGTGGCACAAGGTCTGTGCCGGGTGGACGAGACCATACGCATGCTCGCGCTCAACTCCGACCGGCTCGTCGAGAGCAGGTCCACTCTCATCAATAGGGTGGACGGACTCGTCCGGCTCTACCTCGCCAACGTAGACAACGCCGGTGTGGCACTGTACGCCCGCACCGAGATCGATGCCCTTACACGGACGGCTGCCGAATGGAGCGCGGCGGCCACAGCGGCCGAACGCCTGGCGCTCCTCGCCCACGACCGCTCAGGAGACGACTCGCCCTCCAAGGGAGGGGCGAGCGGCGGCGTCGCCGAAGGCACGAGCGGCGGATCCGAGCCCCCGGCGGCCGCAGTGGCGAGCCACCGCGTCGACCTGAGCACTCTGGTGGCCGCCCTGCCACCCGAGGCGTTCTCCGCAGGCGGGATCGCGTTGACGGGCCGGGGGAAACGAGGCCCGGCCAGGGCGACCCTGCTGGCGGACGGCAGGATCATGTGCTTCCAACGGCCCTGGAACACGCCCACGTCCGCGGCGCGGATAGCGGCCGGCGACGACGGGGTGGACGGGTGGACCTTCTGGTCGTTGACGGTGGACGGCACGACCCGGACGCTCTCCGACCTGCGCGGATCCCTAACCACCCAGGACGGCTGACGGGCGGCAGACCAGGAGCGAGGCACGTCTCATCGCCTCCGACCTGTGATCCCTAAGCATGCTCCTGTATGTGGCCAGCCTGATCCCGACGCCGGTCCGCTCCGGGACCCTCACCTCCGCCCTCACCCGCGTCGCCACAGCCACTCTCGAGCGGAGGCTGCACTTGACGCTCCGCAAGGGGATACCGCAGATCAGAGGGCCAGAAGCCGCGATGTGGTCTAGGTGGTCGCGGATCGCCGATTTGAGGTCCGGCATGAGCGTGTAGGACCCATTCGCTCTTCTGGAAGTGGCCGTCATGCGCTCCGCCGCCACGCGGGGCGCGTCTACCGCCGGTATGGATACCGTGATCAGCATCGACGGCAGCTGGGCACGCGCTGCCCAACACCTCGCAACAAACCGCGACCATGGCACCTGGGCCTTCGCCGTCGACCTCCCCTCCCCGACACCCGCCCGGCATACCGTCCGCCGCGGCAGCTTCCCTGACGAGACACTGCCCAGAGCGCACTTCGACGACTCCTCGACGGGCAGAGCCAGCAGATTCACCGCGGACTCACGCCTGGGGCGTGGAAGCTCCCACCTGAGGCATCACCTGCCGTGCGGCGCCAGCCGCTCATTTCCGGCGACGACCAAGGAATCGACAAGCATCTGCCACTCATCCAATTCACCAAGCTCATCGGCCGTCCTACGAATTTCCTTGAGCCAGCTGTTCGAGAGCCACGACTGCTTGACCGCGACATGTCCGTCTTGAATGCAGAGGTCGGAAACCCAGTACACGCCACGGGTAGCCTGCACTTCCTCCGGGAGCTTCCGCAGGATTCCGATGAGCGCGTCAACGGACTTGGCCGCCCCACGACCGGCCGGCAGCCAATCGTCGATCAACTCAACGAGGTCCTCAGCGGGAACGACCCCATGGCCCGGCTCTTCACTGGCCCGCGTGGCGGACGAATCACCACAGCCATCCTGCGCGACGCCACCCACTGGGACGAGGTCGTCGTCCGCCTCGGCTACGAGCACCTGCGCCGCCACGACCTCCGGCACACCGGACTGACATGGATGGCGGACGCAGGCATCCCCGTTCACGTCCTCCGCATGATCGCCGGGCATGGCTCAATCACCACGACCCAGCGGTACCTCCACCCCGACCGCCGTTCGATCCACCTGGCCGGCGCGGCCCTCAGCCGCTACCTCGTCGAAGGCCGCCAAAAGCCCGCTGGTCCCAAACTGGTCCCAGAGACCGCGCCAGTGCGGCACCTGCGGCTCGTCCGGCGATCAGACGCAAGAAGCCTCTGACCTGCGGTTTCCCGCTGATCAGAGGCTTCCTTCACCGTGTCGGGACGGCGGGATTTGAACCCACGACCCCTTGACCCCCAGTCAAGTGCGCTACCAAGCTGCGCCACGTCCCGGTGCTCGTCCGGCCCGGGCTTTCGCCCTCGCCGACCGCGCATGAGAACAATACCGCACTTCGCGCGGTCCTCGCGCACCCCTTGTGCCGCCCGCCTCCGGCCGGACACGGGCGTCCGGGTGCCCGGGCGTCCGGGCGTCCGGGCGCGGTGTGATGTGGGTTACCCGTTCGGATGAAGAATCCCCCGCGTCCGGGGGGCGGCGGTGGGGGGTGCCGCGTGGGCACCCCGGGAAACGGGTCCGGCGGGCGTTCTTGATCGGCTCAGGGTGTTGACCCATGGCCTGTGGGGCGTGCAACCATCGGCTTCCGCCATGGGGGCTGCCGCCCCGTGCAACTCCCCCGACCCAGGAGGACAGTTGGACACCACCTTCTCCCGACGCGGTTTTCTTCAGGCGGCGGCCGGTACCGCCGCCGTGGCCGGTGCGGCCGTCGCGCTGCCCGTGGACGCGATAGAAGCGGTGGCGGCCCCGCGTGCCAAGGGCGGCGCGCTGTCGTTCACGGCCGCCACCAATGGCGCGGGGTCGCCGGCGCCGGGCGGCGGGCGGCTGGTCGTCGAGGTGCAGAACGTGCTGTGGTCCGTGCCGCGCGAGGGCGGGGAGGCCGTCGCGATCACCCCGGCCGATCTCGAGCCGACCAGACCGACCCACTCGCCCGACGGGCGGCTGCTGGCCGTCTGCGCCTACCGGGGCGGCGGCTTCCACATCTGGACGCTGCGGCCCGACGGCTCCGGGCTGCGGCAGCTGACGGACGGGCCGTGGGACGACCGGGGGCCGGCCTGGTCGCCGGACGGGACGCGGATCGCGTTCGCGTCCGAGCGCGGGGGCGACCCCGTGGCGGGCAGCCCCTACCGGGTGTGGGTGGTCGACGTGCGGACGGGCGCGCTGACGCGGATCACCGGCCTCGACGGGCAGGAGGGGCCCGGGCAGGACGGGGCGTGGGAGGACTTCGACCCCGTCTGGTCGCAGGACGGCAAGCGGCTGCTGTTCGTCCGGGCGCAGGTGGCCGGGGGCGCGCTCCAGGCCCGTACGGTCGCGTCCGTGGCGGCCGACGGGCGGGGACCGGTGCGCGTCGAGCGCGCCGAGAGCGCGGCCGGCGCGCAGATCATGACGCCGGCCGTCTCGCCCACCGGGCGGCTGGCCTATCTGCGGACGACGCCCGCGCCCACCGCGACCTGCGTCCTCGTCGTGGACGGGGCCGTCGTGCCCGTCGACGGCGACGTGGAGCCCGTGCCGCCGCGCTGGGTCTCGCGCGACGAGCTGCTGCTGACCGTCGGCGGACAGTTCACGATCATCAGACCCGGCGCCGCCCCCGAGCCGCCCCGGGCGCCCGCCGCCGACTCCCTCCCCCACCCCTCCGCCGCCCCCGCGCCCACGCCCCCGGCCGGTGCCCGCGGCGTGCCGGCGGTGACCGTCCCCTTCCACGGCGAGCTGCCCCTGGACCGGCCCCGCTACCAGGTCAAGCGGTACGACTTCGCGGACACCGGCGCGGTCGTCCGCCGCGTCCGCTCGCTCCACCTGCCCGCCCTCTCCCCCGACGGCCGCCAGGTGGCCTTCGCCGCGCTCAACGCCCTCTGGGTCGCGGACGTCGAGAAGGGCGGCAGGCCCCGGCAGGTCCTCACCGCCTCCCCCGGGCGGTACGTCATGGCCCCCACCTGGACCCGCGACGGCCGGGCGCTGGTCTTCACGGACGACCGCGACGGGCTCTACGCCGTCCGCCGCCGCGACCTCGCCTCCGGCGAGGAGACCGTGCTGGCCGACGGCGGGCGCGTCCACCCGGCGCTCTCCCCCGACGGCACCCGCCTGGCCTGCGTCGACATGTCCGGCAACCTCATCGTCCGCGATCTCGCGGCGGGCACGGAGAAGCTGCTGGCCGCCCCCATGGGCGCGGGCGGCCTGCCCGGCCGGCCCACCTGGTCGCCCGACGGGCGCTTCGTCGCCCTCTGCGACCGCAACCGCCTCAACCAGCGGTTCCGCGAGGGCTACAACCTGATCAGGGTCGTCGACGCCGACAGCGGGGCCGCCCGGCTGCACGCCCTCGCCCCGCACGCCTCGGTCTCCGACCGCTACGACTCCGGGCCCGTCTGGTCGCCCGACGGCCGCTCGATGGCCGTGATCCACGAGTCGGCGCTGTGGCTGCTGCCCGTCCGACCCGACGGCACGCCCGACGGCGAGCCGCGCCGGCTGACCGACGAGGCCGCCGACCACCCCTCCTGGTCCGCCGACGGCCGCCGGATCCTCTACCTGTCCGCCGGGCGGCTGCGGCTGCTGGACGTGGCGGACGGCACCGCCCGCACCGTCCCCGTCGCCCTCGACTACCGCCGCCCCACCCCCGCCGACACCCTCGTGCGCGCGGGCCGCTTCTGGGACGGCACGGGCACGGCCGTCCGCGAGGACGTCGACCTGCTCGTCCGCGACGGCCGGATCGCCGCCGTCGAGCCCCACCGGGCCCGCCGGCCCGCCCTCCGGACCGTCGACGCCTCACACCAGACCGTGATCCCCGGCCTCTGGGACGCCCACACCCACCCCTGGCAGTACACCTACGGCGGCCGCCAGACCGCCCTCCAGCTGGCCTACGGGATCACCACGGCCGTCTCCCTCGGCGGCTTCGCGTACGAGCAGGCCCGCATCCGCGAGGCCGTGGCGGCCGGCGCGCTGGCCGGGCCGAGGCTGCTGACCGCGGGCGAACTGCTGGACGGCCCGCGCGTCGCCTACACCATGGGTCGCGCCCACCGCACCGAGGAGGGGCTGCGCCGCTCCCTGACCCGTGCCGCCGCCCTGGACTGGGACTTCGTCAAGACGTACGTCCGCGCGCCGGGCTGGGTGATGCGCGAGGCGGCCCGTTTCGCCCACGAACGGCTCGGGGTGCGCACGGGCAGCCACCTGTGCTCGCCGGGCGTCCAGCTGGGGCAGGACCTCACCACGCACCTCCAGGCGACGCAGCGGCTGGAGTTCGGCCACGCCACGACGGCGACCGGCCGGGCCTACCAGGACCTGACGGAGATCTACACGGCCACCGACTTCCGCATGATCGCCACGATCTTCACCTCCGTCCCCCTGCTGGGCGAGACCCCGGACCTGGCCGAGGACCCCCGCGTCACCGTGCTGATGCCGCCGTGGGACGTGGCGACCGTCCGGCAGACCGCCGCGAAGGCGCCCACGGACGACCAACTGACCACGCTGCGCCGCGAGATCGACGTCTACCGGAAGGTGCTCTCCGGCGGCGGCGTCGTGGCCCTCGGCACGGACGCCCCGCTCGTCCCCGTCGGCCTCTCCCTCCACCTCGGGCTGCGCGCCCTCCACCGGTACGGGCTGACGCCGGCCCAGGCGCTGCGGACGGCGACAGTGCTGCCGGCGCGGGCGTTCGGCGCGGAACGGGACCTGGGGACGCTGGAGGTGGGCAAGCTCGCCGACGCCACCGTGATCGACGGCGACCCGTTCACCGACTTCGATGCGCTCGTGCGGACGGCGTCGGTGCTGCGCGGCGGCGTCCGCTTCGAGCAGCGGGAGCTCGTGGCCTCGTACGAGGGGACGGCCGGCCTGGCCCCGCGCCACGGGCGGCTCCACCGGGAGTGGCTGGAGGTCGGGCGGCAACTGCGCCGGGACTCCTGCTGCGACCTGAGTGAGCTGGGCCACCTCGACGGGCACTGACGGAGCCCACGGACGGAGCTTAAGGACGGCCTGCGGGCCCGGGGCCTTACCGCCCCGGGCCCGCCCGCACTCCGTGTGGCTATCCGTGTGGCTGCTTGTCGATCGTGCGGCTACTTGTCGATCCGGTACGACTCGCCGTAGACCTTCCACTTCAGCGGCGGCCGGAGGTCGAAGTTGCCCTCGTTCAGGAAGACGCGCTGGGCCGTGTCGACGCGGCTGGTGTCGCTGTGGGCCTCCTCCTTCTTCATGACCTTCTTGCGGGCGTCGAGGAAGGCGTCGAGGTAGGCCTTCTCGTCGCCGCCCTGGGCCGGGGGCTTGGCCTTGGCGAGGGCGGCCTTGCGGATGCCGCCGAAACTGTCCTTGCCGTCGCCGGGGCCGTGCATGACGATCGCGTCGTAGTAGACGAACTGGCCGAGGGCGCGCAGGCCGTCCGCCTTGGCCTGCTTGACGGACGGGTCGAAGTAGACGCGGTCGCGCTCGGCCTCCTGGGCGTCCCGGAACGCCTTGTCCTCGTCGGCCGCCTTCCGCCATGCCTCCTCGAAGGGCTTGCCGAGCCCGGCGTGGGAGTCGCTGCCGTTGACCTTGCGGAGGGCGGGGAGGTACTTGGCCAGCGGGTTGTCCGGCTTCTTCTTGGTGTAGCGCTCGACGAGCTCGAGCATGTCGCCGGTGCCCGAGGTGAAGCCGATGATGCCGCCGGTGTAGCCCCGGCCGTCGGGGTAGGGCTCGATGTACCGGAACTGTCCCCGCCAGTCCAGCGTGGAGTTCTCCGCGCTGGAGACCAGCCGCATGGCGATGTCCTTCTCGTACGGGTCGTCGAGCGGCGCGCCCGCCCCGGCCGCGGCGGGCACGGTGGCGGTACGGACGGGGGACGGCTGCGCCGCCTGGGCGGGACCGGCCAGGGCAAGGGACGCGGGCAGGGCCATCGCCAGAACCGGTAAGGCGAGGCGGGCGGCGGTCTTCTTCATCGTCGAGGTGTGCGCGGGCATGCGGAACTCCGTTTCCCGGTGGGCGGATTGGCCGACGGGCCAACTGTCAGGAAGGTTTCCTAACTGTCACCGGGAATTGAAGCGTCAGCTCCACTTGCCCCGCAAGAGGAACGCGTACAGATGTACGTATTCACGCCAGTGGCGCGAGCGCCGCCCGGCTCACGCCTGAAGGGCGACCTCGGCGTCGGTCTCGGTCTCGGCCCCCGCCGGCACTTCCGCCTCGGGCACCGCGTCGGTGGGCCGCACCGCGACCGCCCGCCACCACGGGTCGAGCACCGGCTCCGCGCCGGGCTCGAGCGGCTGGCCGGGCCTGGGCACCGCGATCCGCGCCCCGGTCTCCCGGGCCGCCGCCACGGTTCCCTCGGCGGGCTCCGCCCACGGGTGCGGGGCGAGGTTGAACGTGCCCCAGTGGATCGGCAGCATGACGCCCCGCGCGGCGTCGTCGCCCTGGAGGTCGAGGTGGGCGCGCATGCCCTCCTCCGGGGTCATGTGGATGTCCGGCCAGAACTCCGAATACGCGCCGACCTGCACCATCGTGGCGTCGAACGGCCCGTACCGCTCGCCGATGGCGGTGAAGCCGGGGAAGTAGCCGGTGTCGCCGCTGTGGAAGATCCGGTGCTCCGGGCCCGCGACCACCCAGGAGGCCCACAGGGTGTGCTGGGTGTTGCGCAGCGCGCGGCCGCAGAAGTGGCGGGCGGGGGTGGCGGTGAGGGTGAGTTCGCCGATCCGGGTCGACTCGTGCCAGTCGAGCTCGGTGATCCGCTCCGCCGGGACGCCCCAGTGCTCCAGGTGGGCACCGACGCCGAGGGGGACGACGAAGGCGACGCCGGTGCGGCGGGCCAGGGCACGGACGGTCGGCATGTCGAGGTGGTCGTAGTGGTCGTGCGAGATGACCACGGCGTCCAGCGGGCCGGTCTCGGCCAGCGGCACCGGCACCGGGTGGAGCCGGCGGGGGCCCGCGAAGGAGAAGGGCGAGCAGCGCTCGGACCAGACGGGGTCGAAGAGCACCCGGTGGCCGTCGATCTCGGCGAGGACGCTGGAGTGGCCCATCCAGGTCAGCCGCAGCCCGGAGGCCGGGGGAACGGCCAGGTCGGCGACGGTGGTGGGGTGGACGGGCACCGCGTGGGCCGGGGCGCGCAGGGCGCGCTCCTCCCTGCGGAAGTAGGTGGGCAGGAACTTCAGCATGGAGCCGGACGGCGTACGGCGCGTGCCCTCCGGGTTGACGAACACGCCGTCGGCGAAATGCGGCGACCTGCGGATGCGCGCCATCCGCTCCCCCGCCGGGTCCACGCCGAAGGCGGCGGGACGCAGCGCGTCCAGGGGCGGGCGGAACGGGCGGGAGCCGGTCACGGCACCTCCAGGGTCGGGCAGGCAGGTCGTCCCATTATCCGCCGGGCGTCACAGCCCGCTCACGCGCAGGGTGATGTTGAGCCGCCCCGTGAGCCCGAGCCCGGGCGGGGCGGTGCCGGGCAGGATCCGGGGCACGCCGTGGTAGGCCTGCCGGGCCGGGCCGCCGAAGACGAAGAGATCGCCGCTGCGCAGCTCGACGTCCGTCCAGGGGCGGGTGCGGCCGCCCGGATGGCCGAAGCGGAAGACGCAGGAGTCACCGAGGCTCAGGGAGACGACGGGCGCCGGGGACTTCTCGTCGGCGTCGCGGTGGAGGCCCATCTTCGCGCCGGCGTCGTAGAAGTTCACCAGCGCGATGTCGTACGACTCCGGCCCGGCCGGGCGGCCGTACGCGCGGGCCACCGCGGCCCGCGCCAGTTCGTCCAGCCAGGCGGGGAACGGCTTGACCGGGGCGCCGTCGCCGTCGACGACGGTGCGGGCGTAGCCGTAGGGGAACCAGTGCCAGCCCAGCCCGACCGAGCGCACGGACATCTCGCCCCCGCTGGGCATGCGTACCGTGCGCAGGCCCGCCGGGGGGCGGGCCCACTCGCGGCAGGCCGCCAGGAGGCGGTGCTGGGCGGCCTCGTCCAGCCAGCCCGGGACGTGCACGGCGCCCGGGGCGACCTCGGTCACCGGCCGCGGGAAGAGCTCACCGTCCATGCGGTCAGCCTATGCGGGGGCACTGACAAAAGATCTTCGCCCGGTGATGTCACATCCCGGCGGGGTCGTCCCGTCGTAGGGGTGACAGCAACCGTTCTCCCCTGGAGGCACCGGCCATGGCCCGCATCTCCCTCACCCCGCCCCGCACCCTGCTGAACCGGCTCACGGCCTGGTACAGCATGCGGACCTACGGCAAGGTCATCGACCCGCTGCTCGCCATGGGGCACAACCGCAGGGTGCTGATGACCGACGCGCGCTTCGAGAAGTCGCTGGCCCGCTGGAACGCGCTGGACGGCGGGCTCAAGGAGCTCGCCGTGATGGCGTCGGCGGCGGCGATCGGCTGCTCGTGGTGCATGGACTTCGGCTACTGGCTGAGCCACAACCAGGGCATGGCCCCCGACAAGCTGCGCGATGTGCCGCGCTGGCGGTCCAGCGACGCCTACACCCCGCTGGAGCGGGACGTCATGGAGTACGCCGAGGCGATGAGCGCCACCCCGCCGGCCGTCGAGGACGACCTGGCGGAGCGGCTGCGGCAGCGGCTCGGCGAGGCGGCGTTCGTCGAGCTGACGGCGATGGTGGCGGTGGAGAACCTCCGCTCGCGGATCAACTCGGCGCTGGGGCTGACCAGCCAGGGCTTCAAGGACAGCTGCGAGATCCCGGCCCGCCCCGGCGCATGAGTCGGTCCTCGCGCCTGAGTCAGCCCTTGCGGCCCATGCCGCCGTAGAAGACGGTCTCGCTGAGCTCCCGGGGCCCGGGGACCGGTCCGTCCGGGCGCCACAGCGGCACCCGGACCAGGCCCGGGTCGAGGAGCGCGAAGTCGCCGAAGAGGGGCTCGACGGCGGCGCGGCCGCGCAGGTTGAGGGCGGCGGTCGCGTTCTTGTAGGCGTCCAGCACGCCGTCCCGGGCGACGGTGTCGGTACGGCCCTGGGCGTAGCCCTCGTAGGGCTCCTCCGTGGCGTGGGACATCACCAGGAGACTGCCGGCGGGCAGGGCGTCGCCGAGGGTGGCGACGATGCCCGCCGGGTCCTCCTCGTCCTTGACGAAGTGGAGGACGGCGACGAGCAGCAGGGCCACCGGCCGGTCGAAGTCGATCAGTTCCCGGACGACCGGGTGCCCCAGGATCGTCTCCGGCTCCCGGACGTCGGCCAGCGCGAAGCCCGCCCCGCCCGCGCTGGTGAGCTTGGCCTCCGCGTGGGTGGCCACGATGGGGTCGTTGTCGACGTAGGCCACCCGGACGTCCGGGGCGGACTCGCGGGCCACCTCGTGGGTATTGGGCGAGGTGGGGATGCCCGTGCCGATGTCGATGATCTGGCGGACGCCGCCGCGCACCGCCTCCCGCACGGCCCGGCGCAGGAAGGCGCGGTTGGCGCGGGCGGAGAGGCGGACCTGGGGGTGGGCCGCGATGACGCGTTCGGCGGCGGCCCGGTCTACCTCGTAGTTGTCCCAGCCGTCGAGGTAGTAGTCGTACATCCGGGCCGGGTGGGGCCTGCTGGTGTCGATCTCCTCGGCCGGTGTGCCCCGGCCGTCCGCGCCGTACTCGATCACGCCTGTCGCCTTTCCATCCGTCCGTTCGGTTTCTCTGTGCGCCGTATCGGCGGGAACTACGCCAGCAGGAAGTCGGCCTCGCCCGCCTTGGCGCCGCGGATGAAGGTCTCCATCTCGTGACGCGTGTAGATCAGCGCGGGACCGCCGGGGTCGGTGGACTGGCGCAGGGCCACCCGGCCGTCGCACAGCCGCATGGCCTCGACGCAACTGCCGCCGTTGCCGCCGCTCCACGGCTTGCTCCAGCCCTCGGTGCCGAGGTCGGTCGCGGGCATGCCGTTGTAGACGCGGTCCGGATCCATGGTTCAGATCTCCTTACGAATGCCACCGAGGATGGCCTTGGTGGTGTGTGCCGGCGCGGCCTGCGCGCACATCCGGTCCAGTGCCTCCAGGAACGACGAGACATCGTCACGCTGGTCGAAGTACGAGGCTCCGACGAGGTTCTCGGCGTACGCGATGTCGGGCAGCTCCTGGAGGGGGAACCGGAAGATGTGGAAGGGGCCGTACATCGCCGGGTGGGGCCCGGCGGCGAACGGCATCAGCTGGAGTCGTACGTTCGGCATGTCGGTGGCCTCGATGAGCCGGTCGACCTGGGCGCGCGTCACGTCCGGGCCGCCGATGGGGCGGCGCAGCACCGTCTCGTCCATCACCACCCACAGCAGCGGGGCGCCGTCCTTGGTGAGGAGGCCCTGCCGCTCCCGGCGGACGGTGACGGCTCGCTCGATCTCGGCGTCGCGGGCGTGCGGCATGCCGGCGCGGAGCACGGCCCGGGCGTACTCCTCGGTCTGCAACAGACCGGGGACGTAGTGGGGTTCGTACGCGCGGATGAGATTGGCCTCTCCCTCCAGGCTCACGAACGCGCTGAACCACTCGGGGAGGACGTCCCGGAAGCGGTGCCACCAGCCGGGGCGGTTGGCCTCGCGGGTGAGGCAGAGGAAGCCCTCGACCTCGGCCGCATCGAGCACCCCGTAGACGTGAAGGAGCTTCTCCACATAGGGGATCTTCAGCCCGACCTCGGCCTTCTCCATTCTGCGGACGGTGGCGTGGGTGACGTCCAGGGCGCGGCCCGCCTCCTCGTAGGAGAGCCCGGCCCGCTCCCTCAGGTGCTGGAGACGCTTGCCGAGCACGACCCTCAGGACCGTCGGGGCACCCGCCGGTCGCGAGTCCGCCACTGTCCACCCCCTCCAACTGCCGTCATATGCCAGCAGTGTGCCACGCGGTCTGTCGGCCCGACAGACTGTCCTTGCGATTCTGTAATTTGCAGGTTGAACCTTGCCACAACTGATACGCATCGCACATAGTTGCGGAGTGGTCCTCTCCCATGACGCACCATCGTCCGGGCTCTGCGGCAGATCTCTCCTCGGTCATCTGCGGCAGGACGCCTTTCATTTCCCCGCCCTCAACACCTCGGTGGCGGAGGCGCGCCAACGAGTCCTCACGCGACTGCGGGAGTGGGGAATAGACGAAGTGGCCTGCGACGACGCCCAGTTGGTGGTGTCGGAGCTCGTCACCAACGCGGTGCGGCACACGGACAGCGAGAAGGTCAGCTGCCAGCTGCGGGTGAGCCGCGTGGTGGTGCGCATAGAGGTCGCCGATCAGGGCGACGCCCCGACGGAGCCCCGCGTGCGCCGGAGCGGTACGGACGAGGAGAGCGGGCGCGGGCTGCTCCTGGTCGGCGCGCTGTCCCGGGAGTGGGGGGTCCGGCCCGACGACAGCGGCCACGGCCGGGTCGTCTGGGCCGACCTGCCGCACGGGCGGCACCCCCACTGACCCCCTTGGCCCCCCACTACCCCCCTTGGATCCCCCTCGGGCCTACAGCGGCAGCAGGTCCGGGCGCTTGGGCTCCACGTTGTCGCCCGAGGACTCGCCGCGCAGCCGGCGGCCGATCCACGGCACCAGATGCTCGCGCGCCCAGTGGACGTTGTCCCGGCGCACCTCGGCGGCCGAGCGCTGCTCCTCGTCCGGCCAGGGCTGGTCGGGGTCGGCGGGCACCTCGAGCCCCAGCACCTGGGCGGCCCGCAGCGCGACGCGCGTGTGCCCGTCGGCCGACAGGTGCAGCCGGTCCTCGCTCCAGGCCCGGCGGTCCTGGACCGAGCGCAGCGACCACAGGTCGAGGACCGGGCAGTCGTAGCGGTCGGCGATGGCCCGGACATGGGCGGTGTACGTCGCGATCTTGCCCCGCAGATGGCGCAGGACCGGCATGCCACGGGTGTCGAAGCCGGTGCACAGCAGGACCGTGCCGACGGAGGCGCGCAGCTCGGCGACGGCCGCCTCATAGCGCTGGGCCACGTCGTCCGGGTCGCTGCCGGGGCGCAGGATGTCGTTGCCGCCGGCGCAGAAGGAGACGAGGTCGGGGCCGAGCTCCTTGGCCCGGGGGACCTGCTCCTCGACGATCTGGTCCAGGAGGCGGCCGCGGACGGCGAGGTTGGCGTAGCGGAAGGAGTGTTCCTCCTGCCGGTCGGAGAGGAGTACGGCCAGTCGGTCGGCCCAGCCGACGAAGGTCCCGTCGGGGCCTGGGTCCCCGACGCCCTCGGTGAAGCTGTCCCCGACGGCTGCGTACGACCCGATCGCGCTCTTGCTGAATGAATTCGAATCGTCTGCCACGTCAGTGCATCATTCACCTTCTTGAGTGACCTACGCCACCGTAACCAGGGGTTGACGTGCCGTGATGTATCCCACCCCGGCAATGTGGCGGGACCCGGAATACGATCGGCGCCACGACCGGAACACCCCGAGGAGCGCACGTGACACAGACGCCGCCCGCCCCGCAGGCCGAGCCCGAGCTGGCGGGGGTCCGCAACTTCCGCGATCTGGGGGGTCTGCCGGCCGCCGACGGGCGGCACGTCCGGCCCGGCGTCCTGTTCCGCAGCGGACACCTGGCCCACGCCACCGAGGCGGACGCGGTGTTCCTCGCCTCGCTGGGCCTCCACACGATATTCGACTTCCGCAACGCCGCGGACATCGCGCTGGAGGGCCCGGACGTGGCCCTCCCCGGCGTACGGAACGTCAACCTCCCGCTGAGCGACCCGGCCGACGGCGGCGAGTTCTGGCGGATGGTGCGCGACGGCGACCTGGCCACGCTGCGGTCCGTGCTGGGCGAGGGCCGCGCGGCGGACCGGATGGCCGCCTCGTACCGCAAGATCGTCACGACGCGGACGGCCGAGCACGGCCGGGTCGTGCGCGCCCTCGCCGAGGGCGACGTGCCCGCGCTGATGCACTGTGCCGCCGGGAAGGACCGGGCGGGGCTGTCGGTGGCGGTGACGCTGCTGGCGCTGGGGGTGCCGCGCGATGTCATCGAGGCGGACTATCTGGAGTCCAACGCGCCGCACCGGCGGTATCGGGTGCGGCGCGACGCGGAGGTTTCTGCCGAGGTTTCGGAGTTGCTCTCTCCGCTCTTCGAGGCGCGGGCGTCTTATCTGGATGCGGCGTTCGCCGCGATCGGGGAGGTGTGGGGGTCCACGGACCGCTATCTCGCCGAGGGGCTGGGGCTCACGCCCCCGATGCGCGTTGCGCTGCAGGAGCGGTTGCTCGGCTGACCGCCGGTGGTCGGCGGTGTGCCCACCCTCCCCCAGCTACCGCTGGGAGGTGCCCCCAGCCCTGCGGGACGATTGCCCACACCGTCACCTCGTCACAGCTTGTTTCACCAGGTTTCTGCCGAAGTCCCACATCAGGCTGCCGCCGTTGTGGGCTTCGTCCATGACCGCCGTGAAGGCTGCCACGAAGCGGTCCACCTCGCGTTCGCCGATGATCAGTGGGGGGATCAGTTTGATCACCTCCACCTCGTCGCCCGAGACCTGGGTGAGGATGCGGTGCTTCTGGAGCAGCGGCACCACGACCATCTGGGCGAAGAGGCCCTTGCGGGCCGCCTGGAGCATCGTCCAGCGGCCGCGCAGGCCCAGTGACCTGGGGCGGCCGAACTCGATGCCGATCATCAGGCCGCGGCCGCGCACGTCGTGCAGCAGCTCGTACTTGTCGACGAGCGCCGCGAGGCGGGAGCGCAGGAGTTCGCCCGTGGTGCGGGCGTTGGCGACGATCCCCTCGTCCTCCATGACGGCCAGGACCGCCAGGCCGGCGGCCATGGCCTGCGCGTTGGAGCCGAAGCTGGCGGAGTGGACGAGGACGCGGTCCATGGACGAGTAGACCTTCTTGAAGATCCAGTCCTTGCCGAGCGTGGCGCCCACGGGGACGTAGCCGCCCGAGAGCGCCTTCGCCACGCACACCAGGTCCGGCTCCACCCCGCTCTCGTGCTGGTGGGCGTAGAAGGCGCCCGTCCGCCCGATGCCCGTCTGCACCTCGTCGGCGATGAGGAGGGCCTTGTGGCGGTGGAGGAGGTCCTGCGCGGCGCGGAGGTAGCCGGGCGGGGCCTCGTGGACGCCCTTGCCCTGGACGGGCTCGACGATCAGGCCCGCCACGTCGCCGCGTCGCAGCTCCCGTTCCAGGGCGTCCAGGTCGCCGAGCGGGACGGGGGTGTCCGGGAGCAGGGGCGCGAAGCCGTCCCGGAAGCCGGCCTCGCCGTTGACGGACAGGGAGCCGACGGTCAGGCCGTGGAAGGCGTGGGCGCAGTACAGCACGCGGGGTCTGCCCGTGGCGTACCGGGCGAACTTCAGGGCGGTCTCCACGGCCTCGGTGCCGCTGTTGCCGAAGAACACCCGGTCCAGGTACGGGGTGTACGACAGCAGCCGCTCGGCGAGCAGGCCGGGCAGCGGCGGGCAGTCGAAGCGGGTGAGGTCGGCGAGCGAGGCGTCCAGGACGTCGTGGAGCGCCTTGCGGACCACGGGATGGTGCCGGCCCAGGCCCATCACGCCGAAGCCGGCGAGCATGTCGAGGTAGTCCCGCCCCTCGGCGTCCCAGAAGTACGCGCCCTCGGCCCGCTCGTAGACCTTGTCGAAGCCGATGGTGCGGAGCATGCGCGGCAGCTGGTGGTTGAGGTGGCGGGCGTGGAGGTCGTAGCGTTCGCCACCGCGCTCGGCCAGCAGCCGGGTCAGGTCGAATCTCTCGGTGCCGTCGGCGGTCATGCCCTGCTCGTCTCCTTGTCCTTGGCGGCCTGCCCGTTCCTGGCGAGTACGGCGCTGATCCGCCCGGCGATCTCGGCTGGTGTGAGCCCCACGTCCGCCAGCACCTCCGAGCGCTTGGCGTGGGGCAGGAACTGCTCGGGGATGCCGAAGGTCCGTACGGGCAGGTCGACGTCGGCGTCGCGGAGCGCCTGGGCCACGGCCCAGCCGACGCCGCCGGTGCGGCTGTTGTCCTCGACGACGGCGACCACGCGGTGGCGGGCGGCGAGCGGCGGCAGTGCCGGGTCGACGGGCTTGACCCAGCGCGGGTCGACGACGGTGCAGCACGTGCCCCGGGCGCCCAGCAGGTCGGCCGCCTCCAGCGCGACCCGGGCCATGGCGCCGACCGCGACCAGCAGCACGTCGGCCCCGTCGGTGTCCGCCGGCCGGGCGAGCACGTCCATGCCGCCGGTCCGGCCGACGGCCGGGATGGCCTCGCCCACGTTCTCCTTGGGGAAGCGGATGACGGTGGGGGCGTCCTTGACCTCGACGGCCTCGCGCAGCTGGGCGCGCAGCTGGTCGGCGTCGCGCGGGGCGGCGATCCGCAGGCCGGGGACGACCTGGAGGATGGACATGTCCCACATGCCGTTGTGGGACGGCCCGTCGGTGCCGGTGACGCCGGCCCGGTCCAGGACGAACGTCACGCCGCACTTGTGGAGGGCGACGTCCATCAGCACCTGGTCGAAGGCGCGGTTGAGGAAGGTCGCGTAGACGGCGAAGACCGGGTGGAGGCCGCCCGTCGCCAGGCCCGCCGCCGACACCGCGCCGTGCTGCTCGGCGATGCCCACGTCCCAGACCCGGTCCGGGTAGGCCGCCGCGAACTGGGTCAGGCCCACGGGGTGGAGCATCGCCGCCGTGATCGCGACGACGTCGGGCCGCTCGGCGCCGATCCGCACCATCTCGTCGCCGAAGACCGACGTCCACGACCGCCCGGCCGACGGGGCGAGGGGCTCGCAGGTGAGCGGGTTCATCGCGCCCACCGTGTGGAAGCGGTCCGCCTCGTCCCGCAGGGCGGGCTGGTAGCCGCGCCCCTTCTCGGTGCGGCAGTGCACGAGGACGGGCCCGTGGAAGCGTTTGGCGCGGCGCAGCGCCGACTCGACGGCCGTGATGTCGTGGCCGTCTATCGGGCCGAGGTATTTCAGGCCGAGGTCCTCGAACATGCCCTGGGGGGCGAAGGCGTCCTTGAAGCCCTTCTTCGCCCCGTGCAGCGACTCGTACAGCGGTTTGCCGACCAGCGGCAGGCCCTGGATGGCGTCCTTGCCCCAGGACAGGGCGCGCTCGTAGCCGTCGGTGGTGCGCAGGGTGGCCAGGTGGTCGGCGAGGCCGCCGATGGTGGGGGCGTAGGAGCGTTCATTGTCGTTGACGACGATGACGAGCGGGCGGTCCTTGGCGGCCGCGATGTTGTTGAGGGCCTCCCAGGCCATGCCGCCGGTGAGGGCGCCGTCACCGATGACGGCGACGACGTGGTCGTTCCAGCGGCCCAGGACCTGGTTGGCCTTGGCGAGGCCGTCGGCCCAGCCGAGGACGGTCGAGGCGTGGCTGTTCTCGATGACGTCGTGCTCGGACTCCTCGCGCGAGGGGTAGCCGGACAGGCCGCCCTTGCCGCGCAGCTTGGAGAAGTCCTGGCGGCCGGTGAGCAGTTTGTGGACGTAGGACTGGTGCCCGGTGTCCCACAGGATGCGGTCCGAGGGCGAGTCGAAGGAACGGTGCAGGGCGATGGTCAGCTCGACCACGCCGAGGTTCGGTCCGAGGTGGCCGCCGGTCCTGGCCACGGCGTGGACCAGGAAGTGGCGGATCTCCTCGGCGAGGTCGGTGAGCTCCTCGCCGTCCAGTGCCTTCAGATCGCGCGGACCGCGGATGTTCTCCAGCAACGACACGTCGGCCCCCTCCTCCTGTCGTCGGCCCGGCGGTGCCGGGCCGGGTGATCGGACTCCGCCGGTTTCATCAGAGGACGGTGACGGCCGGCGGGCCCGAGCGGGCGCCGTCCTTCTCCATCCGTTCGGCGAGCTTCACGGCCTCGTCGATGAGGGTCTCCACGATCTTCGACTCGGGGACGGTCTTGATGACCTCGCCCTTGACGAAGATCTGGCCCTTGCCGTTGCCGGACGCCACCCCCAGGTCGGCCTCGCGGGCCTCGCCGGGCCCGTTGACGACGCAGCCCATGACGGCGACGCGCAGCGGTACTTCCATGCCCTCCAGGCCGGCCGTGACCTCCTCGGCAAGCTTGTAGACGTCGACCTGGGCGCGGCCGCAGGACGGGCAGGAGACGATCTCCAGCCGGCGCGGGCGGAGGCCCAGGCACTGCAGGATCTGGATGCCGACCTTCACCTCCTCCACGGGCGGGGCGGAGAGGGAGACGCGGATGGTGTCGCCGATGCCTTCCGCCAGCAGGGCGCCGAAGGCGACGGCGGACTTGATCGTCCCCTGGAAGGCCGGGCCGGCCTCGGTGACGCCCAGGTGCAGCGGGTAGTCGCACCGGGCGGCCAGCTGGCGGTAGGCGTTGACCATCACCACGGGGTCGTTGTGCTTCACGGAGATCTTGATGTCGCGGAAGCCGTGCTCCTCGAAGAGCGACGCCTCCCACAGCGCCGACTCCACCAGGGCCTCCGGGGTGGCCTTGCCGTACTTCTGGAGCAGGCGCTTGTCCAGGGACCCGGCGTTGACGCCGATGCGGATCGGGGTGCCCGCCGCGGCCGCCGCCCTGGCGATCTCCTTGACCTTGTCGTCGAACTGCCGGATGTTGCCGGGGTTGACGCGGACGGCGGCGCACCCTGCGTCGATGGCGGCGAAGACGTACTTCGGCTGGAAATGGATGTCCGCGATCACCGGGATCTGCGACTTCCTGGCGATGACCGGCAGCGCGTCCGCGTCGTCCTGCGAGGGGCAGGCGACGCGGACGATCTGGCAGCCCGCCGCCGTCAGCTCGGCGATCTGCTGCAGCGTGGCGCCGACGTCGGCCGTGACCGTCGTCGTCATCGACTGCACCGAGACGGGGGCGTCACCGCCCACCGGCACCCGGCCCACCTGGATGCGCCGCGACGCGCGGCGCACCGCCAGGGGCCGGGCCGGTGGCACGGGCAGCCCGAGGGAGACGGGCTCCACGGTGGCCATCGCGGTCAGCCCCGGTTTCCGGCGACGCTCTCGCGGGCCGCGCGCAGCGACTCCTTGAGCGATCCCATGGTGGCGAGGACGGCGGTGGGCTCGTAGCCGCAGTGCGCCATGCAGTTGTCGCACCGGGGGTCCTTGCCGCGGCCGTACTTGTCCCAGTCGGTCTCCTCGATCAGCTCCCGGTAGGTGGGCACGTACCCGTCGCTCATCAGGTAGCAGGGGCGCTGCCAGCCGAAGAGCGAGTAGTTGGGGATGGCCCAGGCGGTGCAGGGGAAGTCGACCTTCCCCTCCAGGAAGTCGAGGAAGAGGGGGCTGTGGTTGAGCCGCCAGCGGGAGCGGTTGCCCCCGGCGAACGCCTTCCTGAACAGCTCCCGGGTCTGCTCGACGCCCAGGAAGTGGTCCTGGTCGGGGGCCTTCTCGTAGGCGTAGGCCGGCGAGATCATCATCTCGTCGACGCGCAGCTCGTCATTGAGGAAGTTGAGCACCTCGACGATGGTCTGCGGGGTGTCGGTGTTGAAGAAGGTGGAGTTGGTGGTGACGCGGAAGCCCCGCCGCTTGGCCTCCTTGATCGCCTCCACCGCCTCGTCGAACA
Source organism: Streptomyces sp. L500 (assembly GCF_054551825.1). NCBI lineage: Bacteria > Bacillati > Actinomycetota > Actinomycetes > Kitasatosporales > Streptomycetaceae > Streptomyces > Streptomyces sp. L500. Next base: position 493,552 of record NZ_JBTOLC010000002.1, on the reverse strand, counting down.
CCCCCTCCTTGGCCACGGACTCGTCGTGGCGCTCGCGCAGCCCGTCGATGTGCACGGCGAAGGCGAAGTACGGAGAGGGGGTGAACTTCTCCATCTTCTTCCGCATCAGCAGGGCGTTGGTGCACAGGAAGACGTACTTCCGCCTGGCCACCAACTGGCGCACGATCTCATGGATCTGAGGGTGCATCAGGGGTTCGCCGCCGGCGATGGACACCATCGGCGCGCCCGACTCCAGCACCGCGCCGACCGCCTGGGCGACGGGCATCCGCTGTTTGAGCACCCCGGCCGGATGCTGGATCTTCCCGCAGCCCTCGCACTTGAGGTTGCAGGCGTAGAGCGGCTCCAGCTCGACGATCAGCGGGAACTTCTCCCGTCGGCGGAGCTTCTGTTCGAAGAGATAGGTTCCCACCCGGATGGTCTGGCGAAGCGGCATGGCCATCTGGCTCACCTCCTGGGGAGCAGCAAAGAACGGTGCCATTCGAAAAAAGCCGGCAGGACGGTGCGGAGCACGCGGAAAGCCGATATTCCACCCCGCAAGGTCCCGATTCGCACAAGTTCATGTTCGGGAGCGTCCACGACCACTCTTACGGCCGCAACGGGGCGGGCACCGGCCCGCACGGCGCTTCGGAGCGTGGCCGCGGACTCCATGTCCACCGCCAGCGCCCCGGCGGCGTGCAGCGCTCCCCGCTCCGCGCCCCGCACCACGTGGTCGGAGCCGACCAGCGGCCCGGTGTGGATGACGCGCCGGGGCGCCACCCGGGCGAGCTCCTTGGCCAGCAGTTCCACGCCGGCGCACTCCGTGCGGCCCGCCGGGTCGCGGGTCTCGTCGGCGACGACCAGGTCGCCGGGGTGCATCCCCGGGGCGAGGCCGGCGCAGAAGCCGGTGGCGATCACCGCGGTCTCGCCCCCGGGCCCGGGCGGGTCGCCGCCGAGGGCCCGGGTCACGGCGCGTTCCGCGGCCTGCGGGCCCATCCCGGTGCGCAGGACGGTCACGGGTCCGGCCGCGCCGCCGAGGCCGCCGCGCAGGGCGAGGCGCTCGATGCCGAGCGCGCAGGCGATCAGCAGCGGTGCGGGGGCGGGGGTACCCGTGCCGGCGGTCATCAGCCCTCCAGCGGCGTCTCGGTGAAGGGTTCGCCGTGCAGATAGCGGCCGAGGGCGGTGAGCGGGAACACCTGGCGGTACAGGTGGTAGTTGATGGAGAAGTCCCAGGGGAAGCCCGTGCCGGTGAAGTACGGCTCGTCCCAGGAGCCGTCCTCCCGCTGGGTGTCGGTCAGCCAGGTCACCCCCCGCTCCACCACCTCGCTCTCCCGCTCCCCCGCCGCCAGCAGCGCCATCAGCGCCCAGGCGGTCTGGGAGGCGGTGGAGGCGCCCCGGCCGATCCATTCGGGGTCCCGGTAGGAGCGGAGGTCCTCGCCCCAGCCGCCGTCCGGGTTCTGCACCTCGCGCAGCCAGCCGACGGCCCGGCGGATCGCCGGGTGGGCGACGGGGATGCCGGAGGCCACCAGGGCGGGCACCACGGACCCGGTGCCGTAGACGTAGTTGACGCCCCAGCGGCCGAACCAGGCGCCGCACTCCTCCTGTTCGCCCAGCAGCCATTCGACGCCCCGGCGGGCGCGCGGGTCGTGCCGCTTGCCGAGGACCGCCAGCATCTCCACGACGTGGGCGGTGACATCGGCGGACGGCGGGTCGATGACCTCGCCGAAGTCGCAGAACGGCAGCCGGTTGGGGAAGGGGCTGGTGTTGTCGGCGTCGAAGGCGCCCCAGGCGCCGTTCCTCGACCGCATGCCCACCGCCCAGTTGGCGGCCCGCCGGATCGCCTTCTCCATCCGCTCGGGGTCGGGGTGGCGGACCCGCTTGAGGGCGAGCACGACCTCGGCGGTGTCGTCGATGTCGGGGTAGGCGTCGTTCTCGAACTCGAAGGCCCAGCCGCCCGGGGCCAGGTGCGGCCGTTTCACGGTCCAGTCGCCGGGGCGCAGGATCTGCTCGTCGAGCATCCAGTCGGCGGCCTTGACCAGCGCCGGGTGGTCGGGGCGCAGGCCCGCGTCGGCGAGGGCGGTGGTGGCCAGGCAGGTGTCCCAGACCGGGGACTGGCATGCCTCGATCATCCGGACGGGCGCGCCGTCCTCGTCCTCGTGCCAGACGGCGAAACGGTCCAGCGACTCGAGGCCGGCGCGCAGCACCGGGTGGCGGAGGTCGTAGCCCAGCAGGTGGAGGGCGATGACGGAGTAGACGGCGGGGGGCTGGATGCCGCCCCAGCAGCCGTCGTTCTCCTGGCGCTCGACGATCCAGCGGGCCGCTGAGCGCAGCGCGGCCCTGCGCAGCGGGGCGACGGGGAGGCGGTGGTAGACGTGGAGCGCCTTGTCCAGGCGCTGGAAGACGCCGTCCCAGCTGGTGGCGGGGGCGAGGGGGCGGGGCGGGGCCGGCCGGCGGGGGTCGGTGTGGAGCTCGTCGAGGGCGAAGGGCGCGGGGCGGACGGGCCGCAGGGCGGAGACGACGGTCAGGGGGACGATGGTCTGCCGGGCCCACTGGCCGAAGTCGTAGAGGTTGAGGGGCACCCACTTCGGCAGGTACATGATCTCGGGTGGGAGCTCGGGGAGGTCCTCCCAACGCCACCAGCCGAAGAGGGCCAGCCAGATCCGGGTGAAGACGCGGGCGGCGGCGACGCCGCCCTGTTCGCGGACCCAGGCGGAGGCGGCGGCCATGTGGGGGGCGTCGGGGGCGTCCCCGGCGAGGCGGAGGGCGGTGTAGGCCTCGACGGTGGCGGAGAGCTCGGCGGGGCCGCCGTGGAAGGTGGCCCAGGTGCCGTCGGGGCGCTGCCGGGAGCGGATGAAGCGGGCCGCGGCGGCCGTGGTCCGCTCGTCGTCGACGCCCAGGAACCGGCGCAGCAGCAGGTCCTCGGCGTCCATGGTGACGTTGGTCTCCAGGTCGCCCTTCCACCAGCCGGCCGGGTCCTGGCGGGCCAGCAGGTGTTCCGTGGCGAGGGTGACGGCCCGCGCCGCGGCTTCACGCGTCTTCGGCGCTCCGGGGGCCGCCGTGGCGGGCGCCGGAACGGTGGTGCTGTGGCCGGCCTCGGCCTCGGGGAGCGGTGACTCCCCGGTGCCGTCGGTCGTCGCTGTCATGGTTTCCCCTAATGCAGTGAGTTCCTTCTCTGCCGTACTGCTGTGACTGCCGTACTTCGGGGGGTTCCGTCAGCCGGTGCCGCACACACGAGGCACCGGCCGGCGACCGCGGGACTACTTCGCGCCGATAGCGATCAACTCTTCCGCACGACGACGAAATCGGCGAGCCCGACGAGCTGGGCACGGACCTCCGCGGGCATGTCCACGCCATCGAGGGCCTCGATGGCGGTGGCGTGCTGGCGGCGGGCCTCCTGCTCGGTCCACTCGCGGCCTCCCGCCTCCTCGATCAGCGCCGCGCGGGAGGCGAACTCCTCCTCGTCGAAGTCGGCGAGCTGCGCGTCGGTGAGCCCCGCGTCGGCGGCGAGGATCCCGGCGAGCCGCTCGGAGGCGGGGCCGCCGGCCGCGAGGGCGGCGACCACGGGCAGGGACTTCTTGCGCTGCCGCAGGTCGCTCCAGGTCTGCTTGCCCGTGGTCTCCGGGTCGCCCCAGATGCCCAGCAGGTCGTCGACGGCCTGGAAGGCGAGGCCGAGGTGGTAGCCGTATGCCTCCAGGGTGTCGGCCGTACGGTCGTCGGCGCCGCCGAGGACCGCGCCGATGGAGACCGCGCAGGCCAGCAGCGCGCCGGTCTTGTTGCCCTCCATCTCCAGGCACTCCGCGACGGTGACGCGCTCGCGGTGCTCGTAGGAGATGTCCTGGGCCTGCCCGTCGATGAGCTTGCGGGTGGCGGTGGTGAGTCGGCGGGTGGCCCGGCCGGCCTCCACCGTGCCGAGCTCCAGCAGGATCTCGTTGGCGAGCGCGAAGAGCGCGTCGCCGGCGAGGATCGCCTGGGCCGGGCCGTACGCCTTCCAGACGGTGTCGCGGTGGCGGCGCTGCTCATCGCCGTCCATCAGGTCGTCGTGCAGCAACGAGAAGTTGTGGACGAGCTCCACGGCGACCGCGCCGGGGATGCCGGTCTCGGCGGGGGCGCCGGCGGCCTCGGCCGACAGCAGGGCGAGGGCGGGCCGGACGGCCTTGCCCGGGTCGCCGTGGGCGGGCTTGCCGTCGATGTCGATCCAGCCGAAGTGGTAGGCGGCCACGGTGTCCATGGGTGCCGCGAGCCTGTCCACGGCGGCACGCAGCACCGGCGTGGCAAGCGTCCGTCCGCGCTCCAGCAGGGCGCGCACGCCCGCGGTGTCGACAGCTGGGATCGCCGATGTCACGGTCTCTCCTCTGGTGGTGGTCGTGCTCATGCGCGTCCCGCTCGCGGGTACGCGCGCCTTGAGGGCTCGCTGGTTCATACCGCCGCCTCCCGCAGGGGGCTCCGGTGGGGCAGGCCGAGCCCCAAGAGGGCCGCGCCGGCGGCGGCGAGGCCGCTGCGCACCGCGCTCTCCATGGTCGCGGGCCAGCCGGTGGCGGTCCACGCACCGGCCAGGTAGAGGCCGGGCGCGTTCGTGGGGGCGTCGGGCCGGAGCCGGCCGACGCCCGGGGTGGGGGCGAACGTCGCCGTCCGCTCGCGGGTGACGAAGAAGTCCGTCACCCGTGCCGTCCGGGCGGCCGGCAGCAGCCGGGCCAGCTCGGGGAGGTAGCGCTCGCGCAGCTCGGCGACCGGCCGGTCGATGTCGTCCTGCGCGGCGGACTGGGACACGGCCAGGTACTGCGCGGCCTTGTCCCGGGCGGCGAGCCCGGAGGAGTCGGTGCGGTCGAAGACCCACTGCACCGGGCTGCCGAGCGCGGTGAAGAAGGGCTGCCGCAGGACCTTGCGGTCGTAGACGACGTGGAGGTTGAGGATCGGCGCGGTGTCGATGCCCAGCAGCCGGTCGGGTTCGTCGAGGGCGCCCTCGGGCAGCAGCGCGTGGGTCTCGCGCTGGGGCACGGCCATGACGACCGTGTCGGCCTCCAGCCGCTCGCCCTTCCCCGGCCCGGCCTCGGTGTCGACCTGCCAGCCACCGTCGGCCGTGCGGGCGATCCGGGTGGCGCGGGTGCGCAGCGCGACGCGGACGCCGGCGGCGTCCAGCGCGGCGCGGGCCATCGTGTCGTGGAGCTCGCCCAGCGGCACCCGGGCCCAGCCGATGTCGGCGGCGCCTGGCTCGGAGAGCAGGCCGGTCTTGAAGACCATGGCGGCCAGGGCCAGCGAGGAGTGCTCGGCGGTGGCGTTGAGGGTGGCCACGCCCACCAGGTCCCACAGGGCCTCGACCGTCCGGGGCGACTGGCCGCGGCGGCGCAGCCAGGTGCCGAAGTCGGTGCCGTCCAGGGCGGGGTCGGCCAGGTCGAGGGCGCGCAGCGCCAGCGCGGCCCTCCCGACCGAGGCGCGCTCGGCGAGCGAGAGGTGGGGGTAGGTGGCGAGGCTGGCGGCCAGATGGAGGGGGACGGGCAGGGCGGCGCGGCGCAGCCGGCCGAGGCGGGGCCTGCCGGAGGGGTGGCCGACGTCCAGGACGGGCACGTCGAGCCGGTCCTGGACGGGGGCCAGGTGGGCGCCGCCGATCCGGTCGAGGAACCACCGGTAGGCGGTGCAGCAGCGCAGGTAGACGTGCTGGCCGTTGTCGACGGTCAGCTCGCCGCGGCGGAAGGAGAAGGCGAGCCCGCCCAGGCGGGGCCGGCCCTCCAGCAGGGTGACGCGAAGGCCCGCGGCGGCGAGTTCCAGGGCCGCCGTGACGCCCGCGAGTCCGCCCCCGATCACTACCGCGGCCGCCCCGTCGGGGCGGCCTGCTTGGTCCGTGCGGAGCCGGTCGGGCCGGGTTGTCGTTCGTTCTGTCATGCGCCCATCCCCTCGGCTGCTGTCAGGGACGCGTCCGCCGGGCGGAGGGTTGCGCACCGTTTTCCGGTGCGAAGGCGGACCGCCGCACCGGGCGTACGGCCGGTGCGGGTCGTCGTGGCGTGGGCGCGGGTCATCAAACGCGCCCCCTGGCGGTCTGCCGGTGGACGCTGCGCGCGTCGTACCCGGAGAGTCCGCGGACGGCGACGAGGGCCTTCTCGTGGCCCGGGAGGGAGACGCGGCCGCGGAGCACCGCCGTGGGCTCCTCGGCGATGCGTTCCAGCAGCCGGCGGTAGATGCCGGACATGGCCGCGACGCAGGCGCCGCTGCGCCGGTCGAGCATGGGGAGCAGCTTCATGCCCTCGGCGAACAGCGCGCGGGCGCGCCGGACCTCGAAGTGGACCAGGCCGGTGAAGTCCGCGCCGGCCGGGGGCAGGGCGGAGTGGAATCCGGCCGAGCAGCCGAATTTGGCGAGGTCCTCGGAGGGCAGGTAGGTGCGGCCGTTGGCCGCGTCCTCGCGGACGTCGCGGAGGATGTTGGTGAGCTGGAGCGCCAGGCCCAGCGTGTCGGCGTACTCCGGGGCGCGTGCGGCGTCCCGTGCGCCGGGCACGGTGCCGAAGATGCCCAGGGAGAGCCGTCCGATGGCGCCGGCGACGCAGCGGCAGTAGTGGGCGAGCTCGTCCCAGGTCTCGTAGGTCTCGCCGCGGACGTCCATCTGGACGCCGTCGATGAGCTCGTCGAGGCCGCCGATGGGGATGGGGAAGCGGCGCACGGCATGGGCGAGCGCGACGGCCACCGGGTCGGTGTCGTCCTCGTCGATGTCGCCGGCGCGGATCCGGTCGAGCGTGGTGCGGGCGTCCTCCAGCCGGAGCCGCTTGGACTCGGGGTCCAGGGTCCCGTCACCGATGTCGTCTATGCGCCGGGAGAAGGCGTACAGCGCCGACATGGCCCGCCGTTTGGCGGTGGGCAGCAGTCTGATCCCATAGCTGAAATTGCCGGCCTGCTGTCCGGTGACGGCTTCGCAGTAGCTGTACGCGGCGAGTACCGGCGGCGACGTCTGTGGCGTTCCAGTCACGTCCCGGCTCACCCCTCTCTTCGCAGTGTCGCCCCCACCTCGCGCAGCAGGCTGAGCTTGGTGGGCTTGGGCGGTCCGGGGAGAACGTCGTGCCCCGCGGCGGTGACCGCGGCGAGTGCGGCCCTCCCTCCGCCCACGAATCCCGCGAGCAACAGCTTCAGCCTGCCGTGGACGCTACCCACCAGGGGGGTGCCTTCATTCAGCAGGCGCCGGGCGCGTTCCGCCTCGTACGCGACCAGGGCGCGCACCGACGCGCCAGCGGTCGGGAGGGCGAGGTCGGCCTCCGTGACGCGGAAGCGCGCCATGTCCTCGGCGGGCAGGTAGACGCGGTCGCGCCGGAGGTCCTCGGCGACGTCCTGTAGGTGTTCGACGATCTGCAGGGCGGTGCAGACCGCGTCCGAGCGGCGGACCCGCTCGGGGCTGGTGGTGCCGGTGATGCCCAGGACGAGGCGGCCGACGGGATTGGCGGACAGCTCGCAGTAGGCGAGCAGGTCGGCGTAGGTCCCGTAGCGGCGGACGCGCTGGTCCTGGCGGTTGGCCTCGATCAGGCCCAGGAAGGGCTCGGGGGTCAGACCGCACCGGCGGACGGTCGGACGCAGGCGGAGCAGCAGCGGGTGGCGCGGGCCCGTGCCGGTGGTGTCGAAGACGCGCCGGAGGTCGGCCTCGAAGGCGTCCAGCATGGCGAGGCGGTCGTCGGTCTGCTCGCGGTCCAGGCCGAGGAGCTCGGCGTCGCGGCCGCCGGGGGCCAGGTCGCCGTCGCCGATGTCGTCGACGAGGCGGGCGTAGCCGTAGACCGCCATGAGGTCGGCACGCCAGGAGCGCGGCACGAAGAAGGGCGCCACGGGGAAGTTCTCGTGCGCGGCCTTGTCGAGCACGGCGCGCGCGTGCGCGTCCGTCCCCGCGGTCATCGCGGGCTGCCCGGACCGGGGACGGCGTACGCGTCTCTGATCTGGAGAGTTCCCGTAACCATTGCCGTCACATCTCCCGTTCTACACTGCCGACCCAGAACATCCTATTTCGGACACGCCGCAGGGCGGGCCGTGCCCCTGGCCTCCCTCCGGGCCGCTTCCTCGCGACCCCGGTGGCGGGACCGTCCGCGTGTATCGCCACGCCCGGGCCAAAACAGCCGCAAAAGAGCAGGCTACAGCGTACGCCGCACAGGTGTCCGACGCTCGCCGGGGTATGTGCTTGATCCATACAATGCCACGCGAGCACTCAATCAGCCCTGACAATAAGCCAGTTGATCGTCACGGAACGGTCAAGGCCCCCGCCGCGACAGCGCGGCGGGGGCCTCGCACATCACACCCGCGTCAGCGGGCCGTTTCCTTCTCGTAGGCCCGGACGACCTCGTCCGTGGGCCCGTCCATCAGCAGTTCCCCGCGCTCCAGCCACAGCACCCGGTCGCACGTGTCCCGGATGGACTTGTTGTTGTGGCTGACCAGAAAGACCGTGCCGGCCTCCTTGCGGAGCTCGCGGATGCGTTCCTCGGAGCGCTTCTGGAAGGCCCGGTCGCCCGTGGCCAGCGCCTCGTCGATCATCAGCACGTCGTGGTCCTTGGCGGCCGCGATGGAGAACCGCAGCCGCGCCGCCATGCCGGACGAGTAGGTGCGCATCGGCAGGGTGATGAAGTCGCCCTTCTCGTTGATCCCCGAGAAGTCGACGATGTCCTGGTAGCGCTCGCGGATCTGCTCCCGGGACATGCCCATCGCCAGTCCGCCGAGCATCACGTTCTTCTCGCCGGTGAGGTCGTTCATCAGGGCGGCGTTGACGCCCAGCAGCGAGGGCTGGCCGTCGGTGTAGACCTTGCCGCGCTCGGTGGGCAGCAGCCCGGCGATCGCCTTGAGCAGGGTCGACTTGCCCGAGCCGTTGGAGCCGATCAGGCCGATGGCCTGGCCCCGGTAGGCGGTGAAGCTCACACCCTTGACGGCGTGCACCTCCCGCGCCCCGGCGCTCGGCTGCCGGCGGACGATCCGGTTCAGGGCGGCCGTGGCACTGCCCCGGCCGGTGTTGCCGCCGTAGACGCGGTAGACGATGTGGACGTCCTCCGCGATCACGGTGGGGACGCGCTCGGCGCCCTGGGGAATGATCTGCTCAGCCACGGCCGTACTTCTCCTCAGCCTTCCAGAAGTAGACGAAGCCGCCGACGCCGATCACCACGGCCCAGCCGACCGCCAGCAGCCACACGTGCGGCGGCAGGTGCTTCGCCCCGTAGTCGTCGATCAGCGCGTAGCGCATCAGGTCGATGTAGACGGCCGCCGGGTTGGCGCCCAGCAGATCGATCACCCACTGGGACGCGTGGGTCCGCTTGAGGTTGTCGACCAGGCTGTACATCACACCCGAGGCGTACATCCAGGTGCGCAGCAGGAACGGCAGCAGCTGGGCCAGGTCGGGGGTCTTGCTGCCCGCGCGGGCCAGGATCAGCGCCAGTCCGGTGTTGAAGAGGAACTGCAACGCCAGCACCGGGACGATCATCAGCCAGGCCATCGACGGCATGTGCCCGCAGGCGACCAGGACGAGGGCCAGCACGACCATCGAGTACAGCAGCTGCTGGAGCTGCTGGAGCGCGAAGGAGATCGGCAGGGCCGCCCGGGGGAAGTGGAGGGCCCGGACCAGGCCCAGGTTGCCCGCGATCGCCCGGACGCCCGCCATCGCCGAGCTCTGGGTGAAGGTGAAGACGAACACACCCGTCACCAGGAACGGGATGTACGTGTTCGTCGGCAGGCTCCGCTTCTGGTCCATCATCACGCCGAAGATGAAGTAGTACACGACGGCGTTCAGCAGCGGCGTGGCCACCTGCCAGACCTGGCCCAGCTTGGCCTGGCTGTACTGAGCGGTCAGCTTCGCCCGGGAGAAGGCGACGATGAAGTGGCGCCGCTCCCACAGCTGCCGCGCGTACTCGGCCAGGGACGGCCGGGCGCCGCTCACCGCGAGGCCGTACTTGCGGGCCAGCTCGGCGGCGGGCAGCCCGTCGTCGGGTGACGACGGCACAGTCAGGGCGACCGCACTGTCGTGCGTTGTCTCGCTCACAGTTGACACTTTCGTCCTCAAGGCGCGCTCCCGGGGCCCTGCCCCGGTGCGCGCCCGATGCTCTTCGACACGACTCTCGGATACGAGCTTGTCAGATCACGGGGGGACGACCCAGTCGGGTCAGGCGCCACACGGTACGCCACTTCATCGGGCGCCGTGGCCCGCACGGGGTCGTCCAGCCCTCCCGGAAGCCGCCCAGCCACGCGCGCAGCGCGGGCAGGGAGGGCCGCCGGGCCAGGGTCAGCAGCAGCCAGACCCCGACGTAGACGGGGATCAGCGGCGCGGGCAGATTGCGGCGGGCCAGCCAGACCCGGTTGCGGGCCACCATCCTGTGATAAACGGCATGGCGGCTCGGGGCGGTCGTCGGGTGGTGGAGGACCATGTCCGACCGGTAGTCGATCATCCAGCCCGCGTCCAGGGCCCGCCAGGCCAGGTCGGTCTCCTCGTGGGCGTAGAAGAACTCGTCCGGCAGCCCGCCGACGTCGGCGAAGACCCGGGTGCGCGCCGCGTTGGCGCCGCCCAGGAAGGTCGTCACACGCGAGGAGCGCATCGGGTCGGACGCCCGCAGCCGGGGCACGTGGCGGCGCTGGGTGACGCCGGTGTCCGGATCCGCGATCCGGAAGCTGATGATGCCCAGCTCCGGGTCGGCGGCGAACGCCTCGCGGCACAGCTGGGCCGTGTCCTGGTTCGGCAGATGCCCGTCGTCGTCCAGGAAGAGCAGGATGTCGACGTCCCGGCCGGCGGGGCCGAAGGCCTCGATGCCGACGTTGCGGCCGGCCGGGATGCCCACGTTCTCGGGCAGCTCGACGGTGCGCACGGCCAGGCCCGGCACGGACAGCTCGGGCAGCGGGGAGCCGTTGCCGACGATGACGACCTCGATGGGGTCGCCGGTCTGCTTGGCGACGGACTCCAGCAGGGCGCGCAGCTCGTCGGGGCGGTTGCCCATGGTCAGGACGACCGCGCCGACCTTCATGCTCGTATCGCTCATTTCAGCCTGCTCGACGCCAGGATGGACACCAGGTGCAACACCGTCTGCAGCAGCGCGATGCCCGCGAGGACGGCGGCGCCGAGACGGGTGAAGAACAGGTCGCCGTGGGCCGCGTCCGCGATCGCGAGGACGAGGATCAGCAGGGACGCCTCGATGCCGAGGATCAGCCGGTGGAACTTCAGGGCGGCGGCGGCCTTGCGGGCCAGCGCCACCTTGGAGGAGCGCGGCTCGGCCGCGGACTCCTTGACCGGCGGCAGCCCGGCCTGGTGGCGGGCGACGCCGACGAGGTCCGTCTCGGCCTTGATCAGGACGGCGCCGAGCGCGGCGAGGGTGCCGAGGAAGGCCCACAGCCAGTCGATCCGGCCGCTCCCCCACAGGTCGGCGGCGCGCAGGCCCAGGCCGACCAGGACCGCGGCGTCGCACAGATAGGCGCCGACCCGGTCCAGGTACACCCCGGAGTTCGAGTACTGCTTCTTCCAGCGGGCGATCTCGCCGTCGACGCAGTCCAGCAGCAGGTAGAGCTGCACCATGACGACACCGAGGACGGCGCCCCAGATCCCCGGCACCAGCAGCGCCGGGGCCGCGAGGACGCCCGCCACGGTCATCAGGTAGGTGAGCTGGTTGGGCGTGACCCTGGTGTTCACCAGATGGCGGTCGACCCGCAGCGAGATCTCCCGCATGTACAGGCGGCCCATCCAGTGCTCGCCACTGCGCCGGTCCTTCACCCCCGCGGGGTGGACGACCGGGCGGAGTTCAGCGACTGATGGTTTGTGCATAGTCGGCGTACGCGTCCCTGATCTGATCGGTGGAGAGGTCGAGGTGCTCCAGGATGGTGTACCTCCCGGGGCGGGTCTGCGGCGCGTACGCGACGACCGAGACGAACTCGTCGTCGGTGAAGCCGATGTCGCCCGGCAGCACGGGCAGACCGTGGCGGCGCAGCACCTCGACCATGAGCGCGGATTCCTGGTGGGCACCGCGCAGGTGCATCGCGAAGGCTGCCCCGAGGCCGCACTGCTCGCCGTGGCTGGCGGCGCGCCTGGGGAAGAGGAGGTCGAAGGCGTGGTTGATCTCGTGACAGGCCCCGGAGGCCGGCCGGCTGTCGCCCGCGACGGACATCGAGATGCCGGTCAGCACCAGGCCCTCGGCCAGCACCTGGAGGAAGGCGTCGTCGCCGACGCCGCCGGGGTGGCGCAGCACGGCCTCGCCGGCCTGCCGGGCCATGGCGGCGGCCAGCCCGTCGATGTCCTCGCCGCGCTCGCGGTGGGCGAGCTCCCAGTCGGCGACGGCGGAGATGTTGGAGATCGCGTCGCCGATCCCGGAGCGGACGTAGCGCGAGGGGGCCTCGCGGATGATGTCCAGGTCGATGACGACGGCGATCGGGTTGGGCACGCCGTAGGAGCCGCGGCCCGCGTCGTTGTCGAGGGTGGCGACCGGCGAGCAGAGCCCGTCGTGCGAGAGGTTGGTGGCCACGGCGACCAGCGGAAGCCCTATGCGGGCGGCCGCGTACTTGGCGCAGTCGATGATCTTCCCGCCGCCGAGGCCCACGACCGCGTCGTAGCGCCCCTTCTTCATGCGGTCGCCGAGCCGGACGGCGTCGTCGAGGGTGCCGCCGCCCACCTCGTACCAGGAGGCGCCGGGCAGCGCCGGGGCGAGCCGCTCGCGCAGCTGCGCCCCGGAGCCGCCGCTGATGGCGACGGCCAGCTTGCCGGAGCTGGAGATCCGCTGGTCGTGGAGGAGCCCGGCCAGGTTGTCCAGCGCTCCGGCGCGGATGTCGACCACGACCGGCGAGGGGATCAGCCTCGTCAGTACTGGCACGCGATCTCCCGGCCCTTGGCGAGGTCGTCGTGGTTGTCGATCTCGACCCACTTCACTTCGCCGATGGGGGCCGTGTCGATCGTGAAGCCGCGGTGGACGAGCTCCTGGTAGCCGTCCTCGTAGTAGAGGTCGGGGTCGCGCTCGAAGGTGGCCTTCAGGGCGTCGGCCAGCTCGGCGGCGGCGTCGGCCTCGATGAGGGTGACGCCGATGTACTCGCCGGTGGCGTCGGCGGGCTCCATCAGCTTGGTGATCTTCCGGACGCCCTTGTCGGGGTCGACGACGACCTTCATCTCCTCGTCGGCGAGGTGCTTCACCGTGTCCAGGGCGAGGATGATCCGCTTGCCGTCGCCGCGCGCGGCGAGCAGCGTCTTCTCGACGGAGACGGGGTGGACGGTGTCGCCGTTGGCGAGGATCACACCGCGGCCGAGCACGTCACGGGCGCACCACAGGGAGTAGGCGTTGTTCCACTCCTCGGCCTTGTCGTTGTCGATCAGGGTGAGCGAGACGCCGTACTTGGCCTCCAGCGCCTCCTTGCGCGCGTACACGGCCTCCTTGCGGTAGCCGACGACGATCGCGACCTCGGTCAGGCCGACCTCGGCGAAGTTGCCGAGGGTCAGGTCGAGGACCGTCAGGGAGTCCTCCGCACCTTCGGGACCCACCGGCACCAGAGCCTTGGGCAGCGTGTCGGTGTAGGGGCGCAGACGCCGTCCGGCGCCGGCGGCCAGCACGAGGCCGATCATGCGGGTTCTCCTGTTTCGTCGTGGACTGCGGGCGCCCCGGAGGACACCCAGAACCGGATGCTCTCGCTGAGCACCACGAGCGCGATGGCGGCCGCCAGGACCGTCAGCGCGATGGTGAAGCCTCGGCCGTGCCACAGGGAGGCGGCGGCGGTGACCGCCAGCACGCGTCCCTCGTGCCCGCCGATGGCCCGTACGAGCCAGTGCGGGGGCGCGCCGGTGCCGCCGCGGATGCGGTACACCGTGTCGTAGTGATGGTAGGCGACCGCGGCGACCAGCCCGAAAGCCGCGGGCAGGGCGCCGGGGGCGTCCGAGCGGGCGGCGAGCAGCAGGACGATCCCGTACTCGGTGGCCCGGAAGACGGCGGGGAGCAGCCAGTCGAGCGGCCCCTTGAGGGCGTGCGCCACGGCGACGCCCGCGAGCAGCGCGTACACCGCGGCCGGGGCCAGGCCCTGCCAGGTGCCCAGGGTGCCGGCGGCCAGGGGCCAGACGAACAGGGCCACGGCGGCGAGCAGCGCCCAGTAGGGGGCGCTGTACGAGCCGCCGGGCACCCGGCGGCCCAGCAGGCGGCCCACGACCTCGGCCACCGGGCCGGAGTCGGTGAGGTCGGCCAGCGCCTGGGCTGCGCGGTCGGTGCGCTTCGCCTTGCGGGTGAGCGAGCGCAGCACCCGGCCGGCGGTGGTGTAGCAGGCGGCGAAGGCGCAGCCGATCAGCAGGACGACGAAGGTCACCCGGGGGGTGGTGAGCGCCGTGAGCAGCGCTATCAGCGCCCAGCGCTCACCGATGGGCAGGATGATCATGCGCCGGGCCCAGACGGTCCAGCCGACGCTGTCGAGCCTGCCGGAGAGGGCGGCGGTGGGGCTGGTGTTGGCGGTGGCGTCGTGGTTGGCCTCGTTGAAGGCGAAGTCGACGACGTGCCGGCAGGTCTGGAGGACCATGGCGCCGAGCGCGAGGGCCCAGACGTCATCGCCGCCGCGGGCGGCGCCGAGCGCCAGGCCCGCGTAGTAGGCGTACTCCTTGGCCCGGTCGAAGGTCGCGTCGAGCCAGGCGCCGAGCGTCGAGTACTGCAGCGAGTAGCGGGCGAGCTGGCCGTCGGTGCAGTCCAGGACGAACGAGGCGATCAGCAGCACGCCGGCCGCGACGAACCCGGTCCGGGTGCCGGTGGCCGCGCAGCCGGCCGCGATCAGCGCGGTCAGCAGGGAGGCGGTCGTCACCTGATTGGGGGTGAGGCCGCGGCGGGCGCACCAGCGGGCGATGTACCGGGAGTACGGGCTGACGCAGAAGGTCGTGAAGAAGCCGTCGCGGGACTTCACGGCGGCGCGCAGCCGCACGGCCTCGTCGTCGACGGCGGCGGTCTCGGCGAGCGTCTTGGCGCGCGTCTCCTCGTCCCCGGGCACGGCGGCGACGAGCACGCCCAGCTCGGGCCGGTGCACGGGGACGCCGGCGGCTTCCAGCCGGGCGGCGAGGACGTCGGCGAGCGGCTCGCCGCCGTCCGGGACCTCGGATGGCGTGACGGGCCTCACGCCGGGCTCGGCGGCCTCGGCGGCCGGGCGGCCGGCGGCCGGGGCGGCGGGCTCGGCGGCCTCGGCCGGGGTGGCCGGGACGACGCCGGCCTCCGCCGCGTCCGGGGCGGCGGGCTTCACGCCGAGCTCGGCGCTCGGGCGCCCAGCGGCCGGGACGGCCGTGTCAGCGCCCTCGGCCGGCTCGACCGGGCGCGAGGTCTCCGGCCGGGCAGCCGGGCCGGTGGTGGGCGGCTCGGTCAGCGCCAGCGCCAGCGCCTGCCGGGCCTCCGCCTGGACGGCCAGGGCCCCGGGGACGGCGCCCGCCGGGAAGCGGGGGTCGGTCAGGGCCAGGCGCAGGGCGTGGACGTGTCCCGTGAAGCGGGGGTCGACGACGGCGACCCGCTCGGCGGCCGGGACCGCGGCGAGCTCCCCGGCCGCGCCCGCGGCACCGGTCGCGGTGCGCACGTCGAAGCCGAGCGCCCGCAGGTCGTCCTCGAGCGAGGAGCCGGCGGGCGGCGGACCGGTGAGGATGGCGGTCGACAGACGAACTCACTCCTTGCGGCTGGCGTGGCCGCCATGCGGCCGCGGGACGCGGCGGGCGGCTGGCGTGCCGCGCCGGGCCCCGGTCTGCGGGGCGGCGCACGGCACACGACGGCAGAGGCTATCGGATCACCGGAAGGCCGAGTTCACCGCACGTGCACCCGGGCGTTCCCGGTCCGGGCGACCGCCCGGGAACCGGCCCCTACAGGGACGTCCCGGACGTCCGGGCGGTTCCCACGGACGGACGAAACGTTTCCCGTCGGATGGCTGGAATAGGGTGCCGTCATGACGTGGCTGATCACAGGCGGAGCTGGGTACATCGGGGCGCATGTGGCGCGGGCGATGACGGAGGCCGGGGAGCGGGTGGCCGTCCTGGACGACCTGTCCTCGGGCGTGAGCGGCCGGCTGCCGGAGTCGGTCCCGCTGGTGCGGGGCTCGGTGCTGGACCGAGAGCTGCTCGACCGCACGCTCACCGGTCTCGGTGTGACGGGAGTGGTGCACCTGGCGGCGAAGAAGCAGGTCGGGGAGTCGGTCGAGAAGCCCCTGCTGTACTACCGGGAGAACGTCCACGGGCTGACCGTGCTGCTGGAGGCCGTGGTCGCGGCCGGGGTCCGCAGCTTCGTCTTCTCGTCCTCGGCGGCCGTCTACGGCATGCCCGACGTGGACCTGGTCACCGAGCGGACGCCGTGTCTGCCGATCAACCCGTACGGCGAGACCAAGCTCGCCGGGGAGTGGCTCGTCCGGGCGACGGGCGCCGCGCACGGCATCGCCACGGCGTGCCTGCGCTACTTCAACGTGGCGGGCGCGGCCCGCCCGGAGCTGGCCGACACCGGCGTCTTCAACATCATCCCGATGATGTTCGACCGCGTCACCCGGGGCGAGCGGCCGCTGATCTTCGGCGACGACTACGCCACCCCGGACGGCACCTGCGTCCGTGACTACATCCACATCGAGGACCTGGCGACCGCCCACCTCGCCGCCGCCCGCCGGCTGGCCGAGCGGCCGGGCGCGGGCGACCTGACGCTGAACGTCGGCACCGGGTTCGGGGTGTCCGTGCGGGAGATGGCCGACCTGATCGGCGAGATCACCGGGCGCCCGGAGCTGACGCCCGAGACAGCCCCGCGCCGTCCGGGTGATCCGGCGCGAGTCGTGGCGTCCAACGAGCTGATCGCGAAGGAGCTGGGCTGGAGCGCCCGCCACGGCCTCCGCGACATGGTCGCCTCCGCCTGGGAGGGCTGGTGCCTCCACCACCCCGAGGCGCGCCGCGCCTGATCCCCGCGATCCCGCCCCCGCCCGTAGTTGACTGGGCCCGGCCGGCGGGTGCGCGCCGGCCTGGCGGCGGCGACGGCTTCGGAAGGCGGCGGGCATGGGAGCGGGTCACCACCACGGCCTCCACCACGGCCACTCGCACGGGGGACGCCCGCCCGGTGCGACCGGCACGGCCGCGGCCGCCCACAAGGGGCGGCTGCGGATCGCGCTGGGCATCACCCTGACCGTCCTGCTGGTCTACGCCGTAGGCAGCGCGCTGACCGGTTCGCTCGCGCTGTTCGCCGAGGCGGGCCACATGGCCACGGACGCGGTCGGGGTCTTCATGGCCCTCCTGGCGATCCGTTTCGCCGCCCGCCCGGCCTCCGGCAGACGCACCTGGGGCTACGCCCGGGCCGAGATCCTCGCCGCCCTGCTGAACTGCGTGCTGCTGCTCGGCGTCGGCGGCTACGTCCTGATCGAGGCCGTCGAGCGGCTGGCGGAGCCCGCGCCGGTGCCGGGCGCGCGGACGGTCGTCTTCGGCCTGGTCGGCGTGGTCGCCAACGGCGTCTCGCTGGCCCTGCTGATCCGGGGCAGCAAGGAGAGCCTGAACGTACGGGGCGCGTTCCTGGAGGTCCTCTCGGACGCCCTGGGCTCGCTGGCCGTGGTGGTCTCCGCGCTGGTGATCATGGCGACGGGCTGGACCCGGGCGGACCCGGTCGCCTCGCTGCTGATCGGTCTGATGATCGTGCCGCGCACGGTGAAGCTGCTGCGCGAGGCGCTGGACGTGCTGCTGGAGGCGGCGCCGAGGAACGTCGACATGGACGAGGTGCGGGCGCACATCCTGGCCCTGCCCGGCGTGCGGGGCCTCCACGACCTCCACATGTGGACGATCACATCGGGGATGCCGGTGCTGTCGGCGCACGTGGTGGTGGACCCCGGCGCGCTGGACTCGGCGGGGCAGGAGAAGATGTTGCACGACCTTCAGGACTGCCTCGGCGAACACTTCGCCGTGGAGCACTGCACCTTTCAGCTGGAGCCCGGCGGGCACGCCGAGCACGAGGCCGGCCTCTGCCACTGAGGCCACCGGGCCTCGATGAATCGTCCGCCGTGGTCGTGGGCATTCCGTACGGCAGACTTGAAGGTGGAAGACCGACAATGAGGATGGTCAATGCCGATCACATCTGCCAAGGGCCGCTCCGCCGACTCGGACCGGCGCCCCGAGGCCGCCGACGCCGCCGAACCGATCATGCTGGAGCTGGTCGACGAGGACGGCAGAACCATCGGCACCGCCGAGAAGGTCTCCGCCCACATCGCCCCCGGCAGGCTCCACCGGGCCTTCTCGGTCTTTCTCTTCGACGACGCGGGCCGGCTGCTTCTCCAGCGCCGGGCGCTGGAGAAGTACCACTCCCCCGGCGTGTGGTCGAACACCTGCTGCGGCCACCCCTACCCGGCCGAGCCGCCCTTCGTCGCCGCCGCCCGCCGCACCGGTGAGGAGCTCGGCCTGGCGCCCGCGCTGATGCGCGAGGCCGGGACCGTCCGCTACAACCACCCGGACCCGGCCTCGGGCCTGGTCGAGCAGGAGTACAACCACCTGTTCGTGGGTACCGTCACGGCCCTGCCGGACCCGGACCCCTCCGAGATCGCGGAGACCGCGTTCGTCACCCCCGCCGAGCTCGACGCGCTGCGCGAGAAGTACCCCTTCTCGGCGTGGTTCATGACCGTGCTGGACGCCGCCCGCCCGGCGATCCGCGAGGTCACCGGGGACGCCGCGGGCTGGTAGGCCGGGAGCGCAACGGCAGGGCGGCCCAGACCACCTTGCCGCCGCCGGCGGTGTGCTCGATGTCGTAGCAGCCGCCGGCCTCCTCCACCGTCGCCTGCACCAGCAGCAGGCCCCGGCCGCCGGTGCGCGGCTCGTCCTCCGGGCACGCCTCCATGGGCGCGGGGCGGTACGGGTGGTTGTCCTCGACGGCCACCCGGACCCACTCCGGGCTCACGGAGACCTCCACGGCCACCTCCGGGGAGAGCAGCGCCGCGTGCCGCACGGCGTTGGTGACCAGCTCGGAGACGATGAGCAGCAGCCCGTAGAGCTGGTCCTCGCGCAGCGGCACCGCGCGGCGCCGGATCAGCTCGCGGACGGCGCTCCTGGCCGCGGGGACGGACCGGTCGAGCGCGGGAGCCGTCCAGCGCCAGCTCCCGTCGTACTCGGCGGGCTTGCGGGGCGCACCCGCCCGCCCCGGCCCGGGCGGGCGTCCCCCGCACATCTCCATCTCCGTAACCCACCCCTCGCCGTGGCCCGACCACCTGTGCCGAGTGTTGGGAACCTTGGCATCCGCTCCGGTGAGCTGACCGGAAGTCATCGCTATCGACGGATTCCGGCGGGGTTCGACCGATCCCGCACACGGCTGGCGCCCCGCAGACTGTTTGATCATGACTTCCTGGTCCCGGTTAGCATCCGCCCATGGAGCCCGCACTGCAGCTTGTGATCGACGGACCCGTCGCCACCGTCCGGATCGTCAACCCCGCCAAACGGAACGCCATGACCACCGGGATGTGGAAGGACCTGCCCGGGCTCCTCGCGCGCTGCGCCGCCGACCCGGCGGTCCGGGTGCTGGTGCTGACCGGCGAGGGCGGGACGTTCTGCGCGGGCGCGGACATCGCCACGCTGGCCGCCGACGGCGGCGTGGGCTCGCGGGATCTGGCGGTGGCGGCGGAGGAGGCGCTGGCGGCGTTCCCCAAGCCGACGATCGCGGCCGTGCGCGGCCACTGCGTCGGTGGCGGCTGCCAGCTCGCGGTCGCCTGCGACCTGCGCTTCGCGGCGGAGGGGGCGTCCTTCGGGGTCACCCCGGCGCGGCTGGGCATCGTCTACCCGGCGTCCACCACGCGGCGGCTGGTGGAGCTGGTGGGCCCGGCGACCGCCAAGTACCTCCTCTTCTCGGCCGAGCTCATCGACACCGAGCGGGCCCTGCGCACCGGGCTGGTGGACGAGGTGTGGCCGGCGGACGCGCTCGACGGCCGGGTGGCGGAGTTCGCGGCGACGCTGGCGGCGCGTTCGCAGCTGACGCAGGCGGCTGCCAAGGAGTTCGCCTCGTCCCCGGTCACGGCGGACCGCGTGGCGCACTGGGCCGCGCGGGAACGCGGCAGCGGCGACACCGCCGAGGGTGTCGCCGCGTTCTTGGAACGGCGGGTGCCGCTCTTCGACTGGACGGTCTGAGCGCCCCGTAAGGGGCGCGGGTAACTGCGCGCCCAGCCACGGACGGCCCGCAGCGGCCCGACTGCCCTCGCGCCGTATCCAACCGCGGGCCGGTGGGGGCTGGTCGCGCAGTTCCCCGCGCCCCTATGGGGCGCCCCCTACGAGGCCGCGCGCCGCTCCGCGACGATGTCCGCGGGGGCCTTCTCCGGCGAGCCCGCGTCGTACGGCGGCTGCGGGTCGTACTCGATCATCAGCTGGACGGTCTGGGCCGTCCGGTCGCCCGCGATCCGGCCGAGGAGGGCGAGGCCCATGTCGATGCCCGAGGAGACCCCGGCGGCGGTGACGTACTTGCCGTCGAAGACGACCCGCTGCCCCGTCGGCTCGGCGCCCAGGGAGCGCAGCTGCTCCAGGTGGAGCCAGTGCGAGGTGGCCGGGCGGCCCGTCAGCAGCCCGGCGGAGGCCAGGATCACGGAGCCGGTGCACACCGACGTCGTCCAGGTCGTGTGGCGGTCCACGGCCGTCAGCCAGTCCCGCACGGGGCCGGGATCGAGCGGCAGGAACCGGTCCGGGCCGCCGGGGACGACGACGATGTCGGGGCGGGGCACGTCCGCGAGGGAGCGCTCGGCGACGAGCGTGAGGTTGCCGCTCTCGTTGGGCACCGGGCCGGGCCGCTCGGCCACGAAGACGGTCTCCGCGCCCGGGAGACGGCTGAGGGTGTCGTACGGGCCCACGGCGTCAAGTGCGGTGAAACCGGGATAAAGCAGGATGGCGATCTGCATGGCAAAGCCTTCTCTCGTACTCGAAGAAAACCGAAGGGGAGTTGAAGGGAATTGAAGGGAAGCGGTCAGACCGCGATCGGCTGAACCGTCGTCATGGGCCGGAAGCGCCGCCGGTATTCGGCCGGGCCCGCGCCCAGGGCCCGGACGAAGGCCCGCCGCATCGCCTCGGGCGTGCCGTAGCCGCAGGCGCGGGAGACCTCCTCCACGCCCTGCCCGGTGTCCTCCAGCAGCCGTCGCGCGGCCTCCAGGCGCACCAGGTCGACGTAGCGTCCCGGCGTCATCCCCACCTCGTCCCGGAAGGCCCGGGCGAAGTGCCGGGGCGACAGGCCCGCGCGGTCCGCGAGCGCGTCCACCGACAGGTCGGCGCGGAGGTGCTCGACGATCCAGTGCTGGATGTCGCGCAGTGTCGGGCGCCCGGCCGTCTGGGCGGCGAGCGGCACGCTGAACTGCCGCTGGTTGCCGGGCCGCCGGAGGAAGACGACCAGGTGGCGGGCGATGGTGAGGGCCACCTGCCGGCCGTGGTCCTCCTCGACGACGGCGAGCGCCAGGTCGATGCCCGCCGTCACGCCGGCCGACGTGGCGACGCGGCCGTCGCGCACGAAGATGGGCTCGGGGTCCAGCAGCACGTCCGGGAAGCGCTCGGTGAACCGGTCGCAGTACGCCCAGTGGGTGGTGGCGCGCCGGCCGTCGAGCAGCCCGGCGGCGGCGACCAGGAACGCGCCGGTGCAGACGGAGAGCAGCCGCCCGGCCCGGGGGCCGTTGACGCGCAGCCAGGACACGATCCGGGGATCGGGCTCCAGGGCGCCCTCCCCGCCGGGGACGACGAGCAGGTCCGGCACGGCGCAGTCGGCGAGGGCCGCGTCGGGGGCGAGCCGCAGCCCGCTCGTGCTGCGGACCGGCGCGCCGTCGATCGTCGCGGTGCGCACCTCGTAGCCGCCCTCCGCGCCGCGGTCGGCTCGCACTCCGGCGAACACCTCGTGGGGGCCGGTGACATCGAGGGGCTGGATCCCCTCGAAGAGGACGATCAGCACCGTGCGGGTTCTCATGGCCTCCATGCTGGCCGCCCTCCCGTCATGGCCGCAATGACGGGTTCCCCACCTTTCCTGCCATCGGTGGCGGCTGTGACCTTCATCCTTTCCTTCCGTACCAACCAGTACGTACGGTACGGGACATGACTTCCCTGCCCGCCGGCTCCGCTCGGCGCTGCCAGTCCTTCCTCAACCCCTACCACTCGGCCCAGTACTTCTCCCCGGAGATCCAGCAGGAGGTGGGCGCCCTCGGCATCGGCGGCACCGAGAGCTTCGGCGCCGTCTATCTGGCGGGGCGCGCCGCCGCCTTCGGCCGGGTCGGGCCGGGCCCGGTGACGGCCTCGTTCTTCAGCTTCAGCCACGAGCTGATCTCCCGGCACATCCCCGCCGTCTGGGACATCGCCTCCCCCGAGGACGTCCTGGCCGCGCGGCTGCGCGCCGCCGACGCCCTGCTGCGGCGGCTGCTCGGCGAGGAGACCGTGGCCTCCGCCGAGATGGCCGAGGCCGCCGAGCTCGCGCTGCGGGCCACCGAGGCCTGCGACCGGTCCATGCGCACCCTGTACGCGGCCCACGCCGACCTGCCCGTGCCGGACGCCCCGCACCTGGCGCTGTGGCATGCCACCACGCTGCTGCGCGAGTACCGGGGCGACGGCCACCTGATGGTCCTCGTCCAGGCCGGCATCGACCCGATCGAGGCGGTCCTGACCCACTCCGCCACCGGCAAGGGCATGTCCCACAAGTGGCTGCTGCGCACGCGCGGCTGGAGCGAGGACGACCTGGCCGCCGGCCGGGAGCGGCTGCTGGAGCGCGGGCTGCTGAACACGGACGGCACGCTGACGCAGGCCGGCGTCGACCTGCGCGAGGAGCTGGAGGACGCGACGGACCGCCTGGACCGCGCCCCCTACGAGCACCTGGGCGCCGCCGGTGTCGCGCGGCTGACCGAGCTGGCCCAGGGCTACACCACGACCCTGGTGGAGGGCGGCGCCTTCCCGTCCGACCTGCGGGGGTAACCGCTCCGACCTGCGGAAGTAGCCGCTCCGACCTGCGGGAAAAGCCGGGCGCGCGGGCTCTGTCACCGGTACCTGCCACAATGCAGATCGCGGCTCAGCGCGGCGGAACCGCCGCGGAACAGGGAAAGCGGAGCGTGATCGTGACGACGTCGACGTCGATCGAAGGCAGGATCGCCGAGGAGCTCGGCGTGCGGGAGCGGCAGGTGCGGGCCGCCGTCGAATTGCTCGACGGCGGGTCCACCGTGCCGTTCGTCGCGCGCTACCGCAAGGAAGCGACCGGGGCGCTCGACGACGCGCAGCTGCGCACGCTGGAGGAGCGGCTGCGGTATCTGCGGGAGCTGGAGGACCGCCGGGCGGCGGTCCTCGAGTCCGTACGGTCGCAGGGCAAGCTGGACGAGGCGCTGGAGGCCCGGATCCGCGAGGCCGACTCCAAGGCCCGCCTGGAGGACATCTACCTCCCGTTCAAGCCCAAGCGGCGCACCAAGGCCCAGATCGCCCGCGAGGCCGGGCTGGAGCCGCTGGCCGACGGCCTGCTGCGCGACCCGAGCGTGGACCCGGTGGCGGCGGCCGCCGCGTTCGTCGACGGGGACAAGGGCGTCGCGGACGCCGCCGCCGCGCTGGAAGGCGCCCGCGCCATCCTCACCGAGCGGTTCGGCGAGGACGCCGACCTGATCGGCGAGCTGCGCGAGCGCATGTGGTCGCGCGGGCGGGTGGCCGCGAAGGTGCGCGAGGGCAAGGAGGAGGCGGGCGCGAAGTTCGCCGACTACTTCGCCTTCGCCGAGCCCTTCACCGAGCTCCCCTCGCACCGGGTGCTGGCGATGCTGCGCGGCGAGAAGGAGGACGTCCTCGAGCTCACCCTGGAGCCGCAGGCGCCGGAGGAGTCCACCGAGGGCCCCAGCGCCTACGAGCAGATGATCGCCCGGCGCTTCGGGATCGCGGACCGGGGCCGTCCGGCGGACAAGTGGCTGGGCGACACCGTGCGCTGGGCCTGGCGCACCCGGATCGTGACGCACCTGGGCATCGACCTGCGGACGCGGCTGCGCCAGGCCGCCGAGGACGAGGCCGTCCGCGTCTTCGCGGCGAACCTGCGCGATCTGCTGCTCGCCGCCCCGGCCGGCACGCGCGCCACGATGGGCCTGGACCCGGGCTTCCGCACGGGCGTGAAGGTCGCCGTCGTGGACGCGACCGGCAAGGTCTCCGCGACGGAGACCATCTACCCCCACGTCCCGCAGAACAAGTGGGACGCCTCGCTGGCCACCCTGGCCCGCCTCGCCCGCGAGCACGGCGTGGAGCTCGTCGCGATCGGCAACGGCACGGCCTCCCGCGAGACCGACAAGCTGGCGGCCGACCTGATCGCCCGTCACCCCGAGCTGGGGCTGACGAAGGTGATGGTCTCCGAGGCCGGCGCCTCGGTCTACTCCGCGTCCGCGTTCGCCTCGCAGGAGCTGCCCGGCATGGACGTCTCCCTGCGCGGCGCGGTCTCCATCGCCCGCCGGCTCCAGGACCCGCTCGCCGAGCTGGTGAAGATCGACCCGAAGTCGATCGGCGTCGGCCAGTACCAGCACGACCTGTCCGAGGTGAAGCTGTCCCGCTCGCTGGACGCGGTCGTCGAGGACTGCGTCAACGGCGTCGGCGTCGACGTCAACACCGCCTCGGCGCCGCTGCTCTCCCGGGTCTCCGGCGTCAGCTCCGGCCTCGCCGAGAACATCGTCGCCCACCGCGACGCCAACGGCCCCTTCCGCTCCCGCAAGGCCCTCAAGGACGTGGCCCGGCTGGGCCCCAAGGCGTACGAGCAGTGCGCCGGCTTCCTCCGCATCCGCGGCGGCGACGACCCGCTGGACGCCTCCAGCGTCCACCCCGAGGCGTACCCCGTGGTGCGGTCCATGGTGAAGGCGACGGGCGGCGACGTCGCCGCGCTCATCGGCAACACGGCGGCGCTGCGCTCGATGCGTCCCGAGGACTATGTGAGCGACTCCTTCGGGCTGCCGACGGTGACGGACATCCTCCGCGAGCTGGAGAAGCCGGGCCGCGACCCGCGACCCGCGTTCCGGACGGCGGCCTTCAAGGAGGGCGTCGAGAAGATCGGCGACCTGACGCCGGGGATGCTGCTGGAGGGCGTCGTCACCAACGTCGCGGCCTTCGGCGCCTTCGTGGACGTGGGCGTCCACCAGGACGGCCTGGTGCACGTCTCGGCGATGTCGAAGACGTTCGTGAAGGACCCGCGCGACGTGGTCAAGCCCGGCGACATCGTGCGGGTGAAGGTGATGGACGTCGACATCCCGCGCAAGCGGATCTCGCTGACGCTCCGTCTGGACGACGAGGCGTCGCCGGCTCGCTCCGGCGGCGGCGCGCCCCGCGAGCGCGCGGAGCGCGGCGAGCGCCGCGGCAATGCCCCGCGCCCCCGCCGGGCGGAGGGCGGCCGACAGGCCGCTCCCCCGGCGGACGGGGCGATGGCCGACGCGCTGCGGCGCGCGGGGCTGCTGGGGCGGTAGCGGGGCGCGCTCACACGTCGCGGCGCCTCACCACCAGCACGGCGAGCGCGACCGTGAGCAGTGGCCAGAGCGCGTAGACGATCCAGGAGCCGGAGACCGTGGCGGTGTACGCCAGAGACGCGGGACCCGGCTCCCAGGTCTCGATCAGGCGCCTCCAGGCGGCCGAGACCAGCGCGTGTTTGACGTCCGCCGACCAGCGGTCGCTCTCCGGGAACATGGTGGGCAGCATCAGCAGGACGAAGACGCCGGTGACCATGGTCGCGGCGGCGTGCCGGAGGAGGACGCCGAGACCCAGGCCGACCAGCGCGCAGACCGGCGCCAGCAGCGCGGTCGCGGCCACCGCCCGGAACACCCCGGGGTGGGTGATCGGCACGGCCGCGTGCCGTCCGGCCAGGACGGCCTGGGAGACCAGGAAGGAACCGAGGGAGGCGATCGTGCCGACCGCCGTCCACAGCGCGGCGGTGACGGCGGCCTTGGCCAGCACCACCGCGCCACGGGCGGGGACGGCCACGGTGGTGACGCGGATCAGTCCGCTGCCGTACTCGCTCACCACGGTGAGGGCGCCCATGCTGCTCGCGATGAGCATCAGCGTCCAGTAGCCGGCCGGTGGATAGGCGTCGTAGTGCCGGAAGTCGGCTGGCCCGGAGACCGTGGCGTCGTCCGTCATCGTCGCCACGGCGGTGGAGCCGATGACGAAGAGCACGGTGAGCGCGAGCGTCCACGGCGTGGAGCGCAGGGATCGCGTCTTGATCCACTCGGCGGCGAGCAGGTCGCGGAAACGGGCGGGCGGCCCGGCGACGGAGGTGGTCCGGGGAACGGGGGCGAGTGTCGTCATCGGTCCTATCCTGCCTGGTATTCGGTGCTCTCGGCGGTGAGTGCCATGAAGGCCGACTCCAGCGAGGCGGTGCGGGTGGCCAGTTCGTCCAGTCGGATTCCCTTCTCGAAGGCGAGTGCCCCGATCCGGTCCGCCGGGAGCCCGGTGACGACGAGCCTCTCCGGTCCCTCCGGCTCGACCGAGGCGCCCGCCGCCGTCAGCACGGCCGCCAGCTCCGCCGCCCGCGGCGTGCCCACCACGACGCCGCGCCGGGTGCCGCGCGCCGCGAAGTCCCGGAGCGGCTCGGCGGCGATGAGGCGGCCCCGGCCGATGACGACGAGATCGTCGGCGGTGTTCTCCATCTCCGACATCAAGTGACTGGAGAGGAAGACCGTGCGCCCCTCGGCGGCCAGGCGCCGGAAGAGCCGGCGTACCCAGAGCACGCCCTCCGGGTCCATGCCGTTGACCGGCTCGTCGAACATGAGCACGGGCGGGTCGCCGAGGAGGGCGGTGGCGACGCCCAGCCGCTGCTTCATGCCGAGGGAGAAGCCGCCGACGCGGCGGTTCGCCGCCTCGGCCAGTCCCACCTCGTGCAGCACTTCGTCCACCCGGCGTCGCGGTATGCCGTTGCTCCGGGCCAAGGCGGACAGGTGCGCCACGGCGCTGCGGCCGCCGTGGACCTGCCCGGCGTCGAGGAGGGCTCCGACGTGCCGCAGCCCGCGCGGATGGCTCCGGAAGGGGACGCCGCCGACGGTGGCGGTGCCGGCGGTGGGCGCGTCCAGGCCGAGGATCATCCGCAGGGTGGTGGACTTGCCGGCTCCGTTGGGGCCGAGGAACCCGGTGACCCGGCCCGGCCGCACGGTGAAGGACAGCTGGTCGACGGCCGTCTTGCCGCCGTAGCGCTTGGTGAGCTCGTTGACTTCGATCACGGCACCGAGACTGCCGGGAGGGCCTGCCTGCCCGCATGGGGCCGTGGGCGGCAATCGTCCGCCGGGCACTGGCCCGTGGGCGTACGTCCCCGGGCTGACGCCGCGCGGGTGACGGCCGGTTAGTCTCGCGGCGTGAATCCGATCGATACGAAGGCCGTGGCCTGGGCGGGAGCCGCCGCCTACCTCCTCATGGTGGCCCTGCTGGTGGGGGCCGCGCCACGGGCGTCGGGCACGGTCCACGGCGTCGGGGCACTGCTCGCCGCGAGCCTGCTCGCCGGCGTCGTGCGACGGCTGCCGCCGGCCGCCCTCGCCCTGACGCTCCTCGGATCCACGGCCGCCGTGGTGGGCCCTCCGAGCTCCGCCCACGCGATCCCGACGGCTTCGTACCAGGGCGAGTTCCTGGGATACCTGGCGGTGGACCTCGTTCTGGGCATCGTCGTCGCCACCCGTGCCCGCCGTGCCCCGGTTATCGCCGTGGCCGTGTCCTTCATCGTGCAACTGCTGGTCACCGGCCTCTTCGCGCACGGGGACAACCTGTCCGTCAACGGGCTCGTCGGCCTCCTGGCGATGGCCGCCTCCTGCACGGCCGGCCTCCTCGTCCGTGAGCGCCGCGAGCACGCGGTGGCGCTGCGCTCGCGGGAGGTGGCCGAGGCCGTGACCGCCGAACGGCTGCGGATCGCACGGGAGCTGCACGACATGGTCGCGCACAGCGTCGGCATCATCGCCATCCAGGCCGGTGTGGGCAGCCGGGTCATCGAGAGCCGGCCGACGGAGGCCCGCGAGGCGCTGCGCGCCATCGAGGCCACCAGCAGGGAGACCCTGTCGGGCCTGCGCCGCACGCTGGTGTCGCTCCGTCAGGCCGACCGGGACACGGACGCCCCCGAGCGGTCACCCGCGCCGGGACTGGCCGACATCGAACGGCTGGCGGCGGCGACCGGGGACGCGGGGGTACACGTCGAGGTGCGCCGCGGCGGGAGCGAGCGCCCGCTGCCCGCCGACATCGATCTCTCCGCCTACCGCATCGTGCAGGAGGCGCTGACCAACGTGGTCCGCCACGCGGGCACCGGGAGTTGCCGGGTGACCATCGACCACGGCGACGAGGAACTGTCCGTGGAGGTCGTCGACGACGGGCGTGGCATCACCGGCGACGGCCCGGCCCACGGCTTCGGCATCATCGGCATGCGCGAGCGGGCCGGCCTGCTGGGCGGCCGGCTCAGCGCCGGCCCGCGCCCCGGGGGCGGCTTCCGGGTGGCCGCCCGGCTGCCGTTGCCCGCGCCCGGCGGCGTTCCGGTCGAGGTGGCGGCCCGGTGACCGTCAGGATCCTGCTCGCCGACGACCAGCCGCTGGTGCGGTCCGGGCTGCGCGTGATCATGGCCGACCATCCCGACCTGGAGGTCGTCGGCGAGGCCGCCACCGGCTCCGAGGCGGTCCGGCTCGTCGGCGAGCTCGACCCCGACGTCGTGGTGATGGACATCCGGATGCCCGGCATGGACGGCATCGAGGCCACCCGTCTGATCACGGCCGGTCCCACGGCGGCCCGTGTCCTGGTCCTGACCACCTTCGACGAGGACGACCACGTCCGCGGCGCCCTGCGGGCGGGCGCGAGCGGCTTCGTCGTCAAGGACATGGCACTGGACGACATCCTCGCGGCGATCCGCGTCGTCGCCGCCGGCGACGCGCTGCTCGCACCGGGGGTGACGCGCCGTCTGATCGCGGACTTCGCCGGGCGCCCCGAGGCCGCCCCGCGGCGCCCGCCGCGCCCGGTCGAGGGCATCACCGAGCGGGAACGGGAGGTCCTGACCCTGGTCGGACGCGGCCGGTCGAACACCGAGATCGCGGAGGACCTCTTCATCACGGTGGCCACCGCCAAGTCGCACGTGTCACGGCTGCTCACCAAACTGGGCGCCCGGGACCGGGTCCAGCTCGTGATCACCGCCTACGAGGCGGGACTGGTGACCGCGCCTCACTGACGGCCGATTCCTGCGCCCGACCGGATGAATGAGCGGCCTTCCCGGTGAGACCCGACCCGCCACCGGCCATCGATCACACGGGACGACGCGCGTCCGCGCCGTCGTCCCGTGTGACGTCCCCGTCCTGACCCGACCAGGGGCGCCTACCGGAACCGGAAGAGGAGGCGGGCCCATGGACGGGTCGGACGGAGCGGCGGGGCGCAGCTATGCCGCTCGGCTGGTGGACGAGGTGTTCCCGGGGTACGGGACGCGGGAGGCCGTGGTGTACCGGGATCTCCGGATGACCTACGCCGAGCTTGCAGAAACGATTCGTCAGATGGCCGCCGGATTCCGGTCCCTCGGCCTGGGGCCCGGCACCACCGTCGCCCTGGCGAGCGGAAACCGCGCCGAGGCGGTGTGCGTGCCGTTCGCGGCGCACCTGGTGGGGGCGCGGTTCCTGCCGATGCCGGTGGACCGGGGCCCGGCCGAGTACGCCAGCGTCGCGGCGAACGTTCCCGCCGACGTCCTTGTCGTGGACGACCGGATCTCGGAGACCTGCGCGCACGCGGTCACCAGCGCCTTCCCCGGGGCCCGCCTGCTGACGCTGGGATCCGGCGGGCCGGCGCCGGACCTGATGGACGTCGTCCGGCGCGCCCGCCCGGCCGACGAGCCGACGTGGGCGCACGCCGGGCAGGTGGAGACGGTGCTGTGCTCCGGCGGCACCACGGGCCTCACCAAAGCCATCCTGCACCGGCACCGGATGTACCGGACGATCCTGGCGAACCCGTTCCTCCCCGAGCCCGTCACGCTGCTGGTGACCAGCCAGATCGCCCACGTCGGCGGGCTGTACGCGCTGAGCGGCCTGGCCGGGGGCAGCACGCTCACGCTCCTGGACCGCTTCACTCCGGAGGCGGTGATCGAAGCGCTGACGAACGAGCCGATCACCGCCATGATGCTGATGCCGCCCATGCTGTACCGGCTGCTCGACCACCCGGGGCTGGCCGGCGTCGACTGCTCCCGGCTGCGCCGCGTCATGTACGGGGCCAGCCCGATCACCCCGGACCGGCTCCAGCAGGCCCTGGACCGGTTCGGGCCGGTGCTGTGGCAGCTCTACGCCCAGACCGAGGCGTTCGGCCTCACAGCGCTGGACTCCGCCGATCACCTCGTGGACGAGGGCAGACTGCTGCGTTCCGTCGGCCGCTCCTTCCCCGACATGGAGACGGAGGTCCGCGACGAGCAGGGCCGGCCCCTGCCGCCGGGAGAGGTCGGCGAGATCTGCGCGCGCGGGCCGCGCGTCATGGAGTGCTACCTCAACCAGCCGGAGGCCACCGCCGCCGTGTTCCACCCGGACGGCTGGCTGCGCACCGGCGATCTCGGCTACCGGGACGAGGAGGGCTACTTCTTCCTCATGGACCGGCGCAACGACGTGATCATCACGGGGGAGGCCGGGTCCACCATCTACTCGCCGCTCGTGGAGAACGCGCTGACCACCCACCCGGCGGTGCGGGCCGCCGCGGTGATCCCGGTGCCGCACCCGCTGTACGGGCAGGCCGTGCACGCCGTCGTCGTCACCGCTCCCGGGGCGCGCGTGGAGCTCGACGAGCTGCGCAAGTGCGTGCTGGCCGAGCTGGAGCGGCCCGTCTATCTGCCCGCGAGCTTCGAGTTCGTCGACGCGCTGCCGCTGACTCCCATCGGCAAGGTCGACAAGACGGCCCTGCGCGCGCCCTACTGGGCGGGGCACCAGGGGCTGCTCCACGGGGACACGACGGCGCGCGCTCAGCCGGCGGGCTGAGCGTCGGCGGGCCGGTCGTCGGCGAGCTGATCACCGGCGGCCGGATCGCCGGCGGGCCGGGTGAAGGCGACGGTGGCCAGGGTCTCGGTGCTGGTGCTGTAGCCGATGACGTCGCCGCCCGTGGCGCGCTGCACGCGGATGGCGTTGCCCCCGTACCCGTCGGGGGTGACGAACAGGCCCCAGACCGGCGTCCAGTCCTCGGTCGCCCCCGTCCCCGGGTCCACGACCGGCTCGGGCCGGGGCACGACCCGGCGCTGTACGACGAACCCGCCGCCGGCGGCGTCGCGCAGCGCGTCGCGCCACTCCCGTTCCGGGCAGGCCCAGCCCGCGACGACGCCCGAGCCCGCGAAGCCCCGGCAGGGCTTGAGGATCAGCCGTTCGCGCTCCTCGACGCACCGGTCGACCAGCGGCGCGGTCAGCAGTCTGGTCCACGGCAGGATCCGTTCCGCCGCCCGCCGCTCGCGCGCGGACAGCACGGCGTCGCACCGGGGGTCGGACAGCAGCGCGAGGGCGCCCTTGTTGGTGAACAGGGCGCTGTCCAGCCCGGTCCACAGGACTGCCGTCCCCTTCTCGTCGGCGCGGGTGATCGCGGCGAGGCCGTCCTCGTGCCCGATCGTGTCGTCGACGGTGAAGAAGCGCAGTACCACGTCGACGCGGGCCGTGCCGACGAACAGCTTCCCGCCGTCGCCCCGCACGTCGCCCAGTTCGCCGAGGACGACGTCCAGCCCCTGGCCCTCCAGCACCGCGACGGTGGGGGCGATCGGCCGCCGGTACCGGGGCAGCGCCCCCGGTGCGAACACCAGCGCCACCACGGGGGACGGGCGCGGCGCCACGGCCCGCAGCGTCGCGGCCACGCGTTCGGCGGTCCGTACGTGCCGCAGCGCGTACCGCTCGGCGAAGGCGGCGAAGGCGGGCACGGCTTCGAGGGAGCGGGGCAGTTCGCCCAGTTCGAAGCCGCCCACTCCGCCGGCGATGTTGAACTCCAGCAGGGCGAAGCGGCCGTACTCGTCGCGGTAGAGGTCGGCCCGGCCGAAGCGGTCCGCGGGCCGCCCGGCGTGGGCGTGGCGCCGCAGCAGCGGGGCCATGCGGGGCTCGCCGCCCAGGGCCGCCCAGTACCGTTCGACGTCGCCGTCGAAGAGCCGGTCGGGCAGGGAGACGAGGACGTCGAAGAGGGCCAGCAGGTCGTCGACCGCCGCTCGCAGCTCCGGTTCGTCGGCGAACAGCGGCCGGGCCAGCAGCCGGGCGTCGCGCAGACAGCCCGGCAGCTCGGCCTCGGCGACGGCCCGGCTCAGCCCGCTCCCGTCGGCGCGGCACAGTTCCACGTAGCGCGCGGTCACCTCGTCCATGAACGGCTCTCTCCCACCGGTCGGCGTCACCGTTCGTCTTCGGCAGGAAGGCCGTGCCACGTGAGCGTCCGGCGCTACGTGAGCAGTCCGCCCTCCGCCAGTCGTCGGCGGACCTCGGCGACGGCCTGGTCGGACAGCGGCCGCTGGGGCGCGGCCGTCGCCGCGCAGTCGATGACGCCGAGCGCGCGCAGCGCTGCCTTGAAGCCGCCGAGCGCGGCGGCGCCGCCGCTCATCGTGGCGGTGTCCCCCGCGTCGACGAGGGCGAACAGCGCCGCGAGCCGGTCCTGCTCGGCCGCCGCCTCCGGCCAGCGCCCGGCCCGCGCGTGGTCGTACAGCCGGACGTACCCGGCCGGGTCGACGTTGCCCAGCCCGGGGACGACGCCGTGGGCGCCCGCCAGCAGGGCGGCGTCCACGGTGAGCTCGGAGCCGGTGAGCGCGGCGAAGGTGCCGTCGAGGCCGCGTTCGCGCAGCGCGACCAGCAGGCGGCGGAAGCCGCCCAGGTCGCCGCTGCTGTCCTTGAGCCCGGCGAGGGTGCCGTCCTCGGCGAGCCGGAGGAGGAGGGGCGCGGTGAGCTTGCTGTGGACGTGCTGGGGGATGTCGTAGGCGATCAGCGGGAGGCCGACGGCGGCCCGGATCCGGCGGAAGTGGTCGGCGGTCTCGGCGGGGTGCGTCCCGGCGTAGAAGGGCGCGGTGGCGACGAGCGCGTCGGCGCCGTGGGCGGCGGCGGCCAGCGCCCGGTCGACGACGCGGGCCGTGGCCGTGTCGATCACGCCGGCCAGCACGGGCACCCGTCCGGCCACCGTCTCGACGGTGATCCGCAGGACCTCGTCGCGCTGGGCATCGCTCAGGAAGGCGGCCTCGCCACTGGTGCCGAGGGCGAACACCGCGTGGACCCCGGCGTCCAGCAGGTGTTCGACGAGCGAGACGAGGGAGCGGACGTCCACGTCGCCGCCGGGGGTGAGGGGGGTGCAGAGCGGGGGGACGACGCCGGTCAGGGGTGTGGGCAGGTGCGTCACGCGGTACAGCATTCCGTCCGGGCCCGCGCTGTCAAGACGGCGTGGCCGTCTCCACCAGGTCGGCCGCCGCCAGGGCGCAGCCCCAGGAGACGGTGATGCCCGCTCCGCCGTGGCCGTAGTTGTGGACGAGCCGGCCGCCGCCCGGCAGGGGCTCGGCCTCCAGGCGGACGCGCGGGCGGGCCGGGCGCAGGCCCACGCGGTGGCCGAGGACGCGGGCCCGGGCCAGCCGGGGGAAGACGCGGGAGCAGCGGCTGATGATGGCCCGGGCGGTGCGGGGCGAGGGGGCCGGGTCCCAGGCGTGTTCCTGGGCGGTGCCGCCGAGGACGGCGCCGTAGGGCTGGGGGAAGACGTAGACGGTGTCGGTCCCGGCGTCGTCGGCGGCGGTGAACCACTCGTCGATGCCGGGGTTCTCGACCACGACGAGCTGGCCCCGCACCGGGTGCACCGAGGGGTCGGGGACGAGGTCGCGGGCGCCCAGGCCGGTGCAGTTGACGACGACGGGCGCCGAGCGGGCGGCCCGTGCGAGCGAGTCGACCGGGCGGACGGCGACGGTGCCGCCCGCCGCGCCCAACCGCCGGGTCAGGTAGTCGAGATGCGTGGCCATGTCCAGCAACGGCAGACGGACGCGCACCCCGCGGTCGTAGCCGCGCGGCAGCTCGCCCGCGCCGGCGGCGCGCAGCCCCGGCACCCGGGCCGCCCACGCGCCGAGCTCCCCGGGGGCCTGGCCGGCGTGGGTGCCCTCGGCCAGGCGCACCCCGGTCCGTTCCGGCCGCCCGGCCAGGCCGGTCATGACCGCGAGCGAGGCGAGCGCCCAGTCGCCGGCCCGGCCGCGCGGCTCGATCCGGTAGGGCCACCACAGGCCCCCGGCCACCGCCGAGGTGGTCTCGGAGGACGGCGAACGGGTCCACACCTCGACGCGCCGGCCCCGCTCCGCCAGGACGACCGCGCTGGTCAGTCCGATGACGCCGGCACCGACCACGATCACATCGCTTGCCATGCGCCGACGGTACCGGTGAACTCACCGCGGGCGGGCGGGAATTCACCTGCGGGTGCGTCGTGGGCCGGATGCGGGGTGGGGTGGACGGGCCCTTACGGGGCTGAGCTCTTCGCGGTGCCTGCCACTTCGGTGACGGTTGCCCCGTATTTTGCTCCAGCGGCGAAGAGCTCCTTACGCCCCTACCAGGGCCCGTCCACCCCCCGCCCCCTTGCGTCGCCACCTCGGGGGCGCCGCTCGGAGGGCAACGGATACAGTCGGTTTCCTTATGAGTGCCACCCTCGTCGTCAAGGATCTCGCCGCCGGACACGGCGACCGCACGCTCTTCTCCGGGCTCGACCTCGTCGTCGCCCCCGGGGACGTCATCGGGCTCGTCGGGGCCAACGGGGCGGGGAAGTCCACCCTGCTGCGGATGCTCGCGGGCCTCGCCACGCCCGAGCACGGCACGCTGCGGCTGAACCCGCCCACCGCGACCGTCGGTCACCTGCCGCAGGAGCCCGAGCGGCGCGCGGGCGAGTCCGTGCGGGCGTTCCTCGCCCGCCGTACCGGGGTCGCCGCCGCTCAGGCCGCGCTCGACGCCGCCACCGAGGCGCTCGTCGAGGGCGCGCCCGGCGCGGACGACGCCTACTCCGTCGCGCTGGAGCGCTGGCTGGACCTGGGCGGCGCGGACCTCGACGAGCGGGCCGAGGAGGTCACCGCCTCGCTCGGCCTGGGCATCGGCCTGGACCGGCCCATGACCGGCCTCTCCGGCGGGCAGGCCGCCCGCGCCGGTCTCGCGTCCCTGCTGCTCAGCCGCTACGACGTCTTCCTGCTGGACGAGCCCACCAACGACCTCGACCTGGACGGCCTGGAGCGGCTGGAGTCGTTCGTCACCGGCCTGCGCGCCGGCACGGTCCTGGTCAGCCACGACCGCGAGTTCCTGACCCGCACGGTGAACAAGGTCCTGGAGCTCGACCTCGCCCAGCAGCAGGTGAACCTCTACGGCGGCGGCTACGCGGCCTATCTGGAGGAGCGCGCGACCGCCCGCAGACACGCCCGCGAGGCGTACGACGAGTACGCCGACACCAGGGCGGGGCTGGAGGCGCGGGCCCGCACCCAGCGGAACTGGATGGAGAAGGGCGTCCGCAACGCCCGCCGCAAGGCCACCGACAACGACAAGATCGGCCGCAAGCTGCGCGCCGAGTCGACCGAGAAGCAGGCCGCCAAGGCCCGCCAGACCGAGCGGCTCATCGAGCGGCTGGATGTGGTGGAGGAGCCCCGCAAGGAGTGGGAGCTGCGGATGGAGATCGCCGCCGCGCCCCGCTCGGGCGCGGTCGTGGCGACGCTGCGCGGGGCGGTCGCCCGGCGCGGGCCGTTCGCCCTCGGTCCGGTGGACCTCCAGATCGACTGGGCCGACCGGGTCGCCATCACCGGCGCCAACGGCTCCGGGAAGTCCACGCTGCTCGCCGCCCTGCTCGGCCGGCTGCCCCTGGACGAGGGCGGCGCCGCGCTGGGCCCGGGGGTGGTCGTGGGCGAGGTGGACCAGGCGCGGGCCCTGTTCTTCGGCGAGGAGACGCTGCTCGCGGCGTTCGGCGCGGAGGTCCCGGAGCTCGCCCCGGCGGACGTCCGGACGCTGCTGGCCAAGTTCGGCCTCAAGGCGGAGCACGTGCTGCGCCCGGCCGTGACGCTCTCCCCGGGTGAGCGCACCCGCGCCGCGCTGGCCCTGCTGCAGGCGCGCGGGGTGAACCTGCTCGTCCTCGACGAGCCCACCAACCACCTCGACCTGCCGGCCATCGAACAGCTGGAGTCGGCGCTGGACTCGTACACCGGCACGCTGCTGCTGGTCACCCACGACCGCCGGATGCTGGACGCGGTCCACACCACGCGGCGGCTGGAGGTCGCGGACGGACGGGTGAGCGAGCGCTGAGCGAATGCCGTCCTTGGGCTGTGGGAAAGCTGTGTGCCCGCTGGGCGAACGGGTGACGCCTCGCCCGAAAAGAAACCCAGCGGATGGCCAACACTTTCCCAAGAGATACCCATGGCGTCAGCGCTGTTTGACCATTGAATCAGCGGCGATACCCCGGGTACGGCAGTGATTTTGAAGCGTTGATGGGGTTACCCGGGCTCCGTTCGATTTACGGAACGTTGGGAACCGGCTTACGAACCCCTCGTCGGCCCGTGTCGTCTGTGGTTGCGGACGTCGTCCCATGACGTCCGTGCCACCGACGTCGAATAGAGGCGTACCGACCGATGTCATCGACCCTCCCAGGACCCGCGCCCGTATCCACGGGCGCCACCGCGGACAGGGCGCGCTACCGGAGCGCCCCGCCGCACCCGGAGCGCACGCTGCTCGACGTGTTCGATTCCACCGCGGCCGCGCACCCGGACGCCCTCGCCCTGGACACCGGCAGCGAGACCCTGACCTACCGGGCGCTGACGGCCGAGGTCGCCGCCCGCGCCGACCGGCTGCGCCGGGCCGGCGCCGGGCCGGGCGACCGGATCGGCGTCCGCGTGCCCTCGGGCACCGCCGAGCTGTACCTGGCGATCCTCGCCGTCCTCCGCTGCGGCGCCGCCTACGTGCCCGTCGACGCCGACGACCCCGACGAGCGGGCCGCCACCGTCTT
Organism: Streptomyces sp. L500; assembly: GCF_054551825.1. Classification (NCBI taxonomy): domain Bacteria; kingdom Bacillati; phylum Actinomycetota; class Actinomycetes; order Kitasatosporales; family Streptomycetaceae; genus Streptomyces; species Streptomyces sp. L500. Next base: position 456,828 of record NZ_JBTOLC010000002.1, on the reverse strand, counting down.
CCGCGAGGCCGGGGTCTGCCTGGTCATCACCGCCGACACCCTGCTGCCGGGCCCCGCCCCCGCCACCGGCCCGGGCCGTCCGCCGCTGCCCGACGACGACGCCTGGATCATCTTCACCTCCGGCTCCACGGGCGCGCCCAAGGGCGTCGCCGTCAGCCACCGCAGCGCCGCCGCCTTCGCCGACGCCGAGGCCGGTCTCTTCCTCAAGGACTGCCCGCTCGGCCCCGGCGACCGCGTCCTGGCCGGGCTGTCCGTGGCCTTCGACGCCTCCTGCGAGGAGATGTGGCTGGCCTGGCGGCACGGCGCCTGCCTGGTGCCCGCCCCCCGCTCCCTCGTCCGCGCCGGCCACGAGCTCGGCCCCTGGCTCGTCGAGCGCGGCATCACCGTCGTCTCCACCGTGCCCACGCTCGCCGCGCTGTGGCCGCCGGAGTCCCTGGACCGGGTGCGGCTGCTGATCGTCGGCGGCGAGGCCTGCCCCGCCGAGCTCGTCGACCGCTTCGCCGTGCCCGGCCGCGAGATGTGGAACACCTACGGGCCCACCGAGACCACCGTCGTCGCCTGCGCGGCCCGGATGCACCCCGGCGAGCCCGTGCGCATCGGGCTGCCCCTGGACGGCTGGGAGCTGGCCGTCGTCGACGCGGCGGGCGAGCCCGTGCCCTGGGGCGCCGAGGGCGAGCTGGTCGTCGCCGGCGTCGGCGTCGCCCGCTACCTCGACCCCGTCAAGGACGCCGACCGCTACCGCCCGTCGGCCGCCCTCGCGACCCCCCGCGCCTACCGCACCGGCGACCTCGTGCGGGCCGACCCCGAGGGCCTGGTCTTCGCCGGGCGCGCCGACGACCAGATCAAGATCGGCGGGCGGCGGCTGGAGCTCGGCGAGATCGACGCCGCGCTCAGCGCCCTGCCCGGCGTGCTGGGCGCCGCCGCGGCCGTCCGCACCACCCCGGCCGGCGGGCGGCTGCTCGCCGGCTATGTGGTGCCCGGCCCCGAGTACGACCGCGAGCTGGCGAGAAAGCTGCTGGCGGAACGATTGCCCGCCGCGCTGGTGCCCGTCCTGGGCGAGGTCGCCGAGCTGCCCACCCGCACCTCCGGGAAGGTCGACCGCGACGCCCTGCCCTGGCCGCTGCCCACCGCCGGCGACGACGATGCCGAGGGCGGCCCGCTGACCGGGACCGCCGCCCGGCTCGCCGACCTGTGGGAGGAGCTCCTCGGCACCCGGCCCTCCGCCGGCTCCGACTTCGTCTCCCTGGGCGGCACCAGCCTGGCCGCCGCGAAGATGGCCTCCGCGCTGCGCGAGCACTACCCCGGCGTCTCCGTCGCCGCCCTCTACCGCCACCCCGTGCTCCGCGACATGGCCGCCCACCTCGACTCCCTCGCCCCGCAGGAGGCCGTGCGGCGCGAAGTCCGGCCCGTGCGCCGCCGCATGGGCGCGGCCCAGATCGTGGTGCAGACCGCGCTGTTCGGCGTGGCCGGGCTGCGCGGGCTCGTGGGACTGGCCGCCGCCGACAACGTCCTGGGGCTGCTGGCCCCCGAGTCCTGGGCCCCCCACACCTCCTGGTGGCTGGTGGTCGCCGGATGGCTGATCCTCTTCAGCGCCCCGTCCCGCTTCCTGCTGGGCGCGGCCGCCGCACGCGTGCTCACCCGGGGCATCGCCCCAGGCGCGTATCCGCGCGGCGGCCGGGTCCATCTGCGGCTGTGGGCCGCCGAACGCACCGTCGCCGCCTTCGGCGTCCCGGCCCTGCTCGGCACGCCCTGGGCCACCTGGTACGCCCGCGCCCTGGGCTGCGCGGCGGGCCGGAACGTCTCCCTCCACGCCATGCCGCCGGTCACGGGCCTCGCCGAGTTCGGCGACGGCTGCGGCGTCGAGCCGGAGGCCGACCTCGCGGGCTGGTGGCTCGACGGCGAGACGCTGCGCGTCGGCGCGCTCTCCATCGGCGCCGGCGCCCGCGTCGGCCACCGCACCATGCTGATGCCGGGCGCCTCCCTCGGCGCGGGCGCCACCCTGGAAGGCGGCGGCTGCCTCGACGGCCACATCCCGCCCGGCCAGACCTGGGAGGGCTCCCCGGCCCGCCCGGTGGCCACCGCGCCCGGCCACGCCGGTCCGGCCGACGGCCACGCGTTCCCCGGCGGGAGCCCGGTCGCCGCCGGCGCGTCCCACCGCGCGGGCAGCGCCCACGTCCCCGGGGCGCGACGCCCCGACGGCACCGGGCGCGGCGCCCGGCCCGCCGCGCGGCACCGCCGCTCGCGCCGGTGGTCCCTCGCCTACGCGCTGTCGCTGGCCGGGATGCCGCTGCTGCCGCTGCTGGCCTCGCTGCCCGCGCTCGTCGGCTCGTACTACCTGATCAAGGGCTGTGCCACCCTCACCACCGCCGGTCTGTGGCTGCTGGCCGCCGTTCCGGCGTTCACCTTCGTCACCACCGTCTGCTGGATGCTGCTGCTCGCCCTGGTCGTCCGGATCCTCGGCCGTGGCATCACCCCGGGCAGCCACCCCGCCGACGGCGGCGTCGCCTGGCGGGTCTGGGTCGTCACCCGGCTCCTCGACGGCGCCCGCGCCGGTCTCTTCCCGCTCTACGCGAGCCTGGCCACCCCCGGCTGGCTGCGGCTGCTGGGCGCGCGGATCGGCCGGCGGGCCGAGATCTCCACGGTGCTGCCGCTGCCGTCGCTGCTCACCGTCGACGAGGGCGCGTTCCTCGCGGACGACACCCTGGTCGCCCCGTTCGAGCTCCACGCGGGCCGGATGCGGCTGGGCCGCGTCCGCATCGGGCGCCGGGCGTTCGTCGGCAACTCCGGCATCGTCGGCCCCGGCCGTGACGTCCCCGACCACGGGCTGATCGGTGTGCTCTCCGACGCCCCCGCGCACAGCGAGCCCGGCAGCTCCTGGCTGGGCCGCCCCGCGATGCCGCTGCCGCGCGTCGCGTCCGCCGGTGACACCGGCCGCACCTTCGAGCCGCCCCGGCGGCTGATGGCGGCCCGCGCGGCCGTCGAACTGTGCCGGGTGCTGCCGCTGATGTGCGGCCTCGCGCTCGCCGAGGCCGTGCTGCTGATCGAGCAGGACGCCCTGGACGACCACGGCCTCGGCTTCGCCGCGCTCATCGCCCCGCCGCTGCTGCTGGCCGCCGGCGTGGTGGCCGCGCTCACCGCGACCGCCGCCAAGTGGCTGCTCATGGGCCGCTTCAAGGCCGGGGAGCACCCCCTGTGGAGCTCCTTCGTCTGGCGCAACGAGCTCTACGACACCTTCGTGGAGTCCCTCGCCGTGCCGTGGCTGGCCGGTCCCTTCACCGGCACGCCGGTCCTCAACTGGTGGCTGCGCAGCCTCGGCGTGCGCGTCGGGCGCGGCGTGTGGTGCGACACCCACTGGCTGCCGGAGACCGACCTGATCTCCCTCGGCGACGGCGCCACCGTCAACCGCGGCTGCGTCCTGCAGACGCACCTGTTCCACGACCGGATCATGCGCATGGACCGCGTCGAGCTCGGCGCGGGCGCCTCGCTCGGCCCGCACGGCATCGTGCTGCCGGGCAGCACGGTCGGCGAGCACGCCGCCATCGGCCCGTCCTCCCTCGTCATGCGGGGCGAGACGGTGCCCGCCGGGACCCACTGGGCGGGCAACCCCATCGCCGGGGCGGAGCCCCGACTCGTGGGCTCGGCATGAGCCTCCGGGACCGCTTCGCGTGCAGCCGCCGCGGCCTCCTCACGGCCGCGGCGGCCCTCCCGCTGGGCGCCGCCGTGCTCTGCGCCGGCGGCGACAGCCGCCGCGCGGCCGCCGTGCCGGGCTACTTCCCCCGGCACGGCTCCCACGGCCACCGCACCCTCGCCTACGACCTGCGGCTCGGCTACGACCCCGGCCGGGCCTGGCTGGACGGCCACGCCCGGATCCACGCCGTCTCCAACGACCGTACGCGCGTGGTGGCGCTGGACCTGGCCCGGCTGGCGGTGCGCTCGGCGCACCTCGACGGGGAGCCCGTCGCCGTCCACCGCCGCGACGGCAAGCTCCTCCTCACCACCGCCCGGACCCTCGCGCCCGGGCAGCCGTTCGTGATGGACATCCGCTACGGAGGCCGGCCGAAGCCCGTCACCACGCCCTTCGGCGGCGTCGGCTGGGACCGCACCGGGGACGACCACGACGGGACGCTCGTCGCCTCCCAGCCCGTGGGCGCCCCCTCGTGGTTCCCGTGCAACGACCGCCCCGACGACAAGGCCGCGTACACCTTCACCGTCACCGTGCCCAAGGGCCACCAGGCCCTGGCCAACGGCACGCTGCGCGAGCACGTGCCCGTGGGCGACGGCTCCAGGGAGCGCTGGACGTACCACCACCCCGGCCCCATGTCCTCCTACCTCGCCGCCCTCTACACCGGCCGCTTCACCCACGAGGAGCGCGGCGGGGTGCGCAACGCCTACCCGCCGCACCTCGCCGAGCGGGCCCGTCACGACCTGGCCCGCCAGCCGGAGATGCTGCGCGCCTTCGCCGGGCTCTTCGGCGACTACCCCTTCGAGTCCTACGGGGCGGTCGTCGTCGACGCGGAGCTGGCGGCGCCGGTGGAGAACCAGACGCTGTCCGTCTTCGGCGGCAACCACGTGGACGGGCGGCGCGGCTGGGAGACGCTCGTGGCCCACGAGATCGCCCACCAGTGGTACGGCAACAGCGTCGGCCTGGCCGACTGGCGGCACATCTGGCTCAACGAGGGCTTCGCCACGTACGCGGAGTGGCTGTGGTCGGAACACCTCGACGAGGACGACGCCGACACCCTCGCCCGCCAGGCGTGGCAGGACCTCTCCGGCCGCCGGCAGAACCTCCGCATCGCCGACCCCGGCCGGCGCAGCCTCTTCGACGACCGGGTGTACGTCCGGGGGGCGTGCACGCTCCACGCGCTGCGGCTGGCCGTGGGGGACGACGACTTCTTCCGCGTCCTGCGCACCTGGCACGACGCCCACCGGGGAGGCAGCGCGGACACCCCGGCCTTCCTCGCCCACGCCGGGAAAGTGACGGGTGGTGATGTGGCGACGGTGCTCCACCCCTGGCTCTACGACAAGCGCCTGCCGGACTTCCCGGCGTGAGCGCCACGGGATCGGAGATCATCTACCTCACAGATCCCAGCGACCCCGGAGGCACCACCCATGCCCGCCCTCGAACCCGCCCTCGACATCCGCGGCAGCGTCCGCGCGTTCGCCCTCTCCCTCCCCGGCGCCTTCGAGGACTTCCCCTGGGACGAGAGCGCGGTCGTCAAGGTCAACAAGAAGATCTTCGTCTTCCTCGGCGCCGAGGGGGACACCGCATCCCCCGGGATCGGTCTCAAGCTCATGGACGAGGCGTCCCACGGCCACGCCCTCACCGTCCCGGGCGCCGCGCCCATGCGCTACGGGCTGGGCCGCTCGGGCTGGGTGACCGTCCCGCCGGCCGGCGCCGACGTGACCGTCGAGCTGCTCTGCGACTGGGTGGAGGAGAGCTACCGCACGATCGCCCCCAAGCGGCTCGTCGCCCGGCTCGACACGGACTGACGCCGGGGTGACGGGAGAAGGAACCGGCGGGCCGTGCCGGTGCGAGCGGCCCGCGACGCGGAAGAAGGACGAGGTGGGGGCGGGATGAGCGAGCACGGCCGACGACGGCGTCACCGTACGGTGGACCGGGTCGCGTGGATCCTGGAGGCCGCCGCCCGGGCACCGGGCGGGGTGACCGTGGCCGAGTTGGCACGGATGCTTCAGGCGCCGGCGAGTTCGGTGCAGGACCTGGTCAACGGCCTTGTGGCGACGGGGTTTCTGCTGGAACAGCACCGGCGCTTCCGGCTCGGGCCCGCCCCGCACGTCCTCAACCTCATCGCCGGGCGGGTCGTCCCGCGGATCGGCCAGGCCGAACTCGACGAACTGAGCCGTGTCACGGGCACCCCGGTGCTGCTCACGGTGCGGGTCGGGCTCGACGCCGTCCACCTCGCGCGCGGGGGCGAGGACGAGATTCCCCGCCTCGTGCCGCTCGCCGACGAGCACGTCGCCCGGCCGCTGCTGCGCACCGCCGCGGGCCGGCTGCTGCTGGCCTTCACCGACGAGGTGGAGCGCCGCGGGCTGCTCGACGAGCTCGCCCGCCACGACCCCGAGGCGGTCGCCGAGTTCCGCTCCGCCCTGCCGGCGATCCGCGCGTCACGGATCAGCCGCAGCGAGGGGCTGGCCGACCCCGAGGTCAGCGCACTCGCGATCCCCGTGACCGAGGGCGCCGTCGTCACGGGAGCACTCGTCCTGACGCACCGGCGTCGCGGCCGCTCGGAGCGGCTGTTCCTGGACCGGGCGGCGGCCCGGCTCCTCGCGCACATCCAGGACAGGCGGATGTGACGTCCGCACCGGTTCACGGATATCCGTGAATCCGGGCGCCCGTGCGGTGCCGGGAAAGAGCATCCCGGCATGACTTCGAACACGCTGACCACGACCGGGCCGACGCCGCCCACCGGCGAGATCGTCTCCCGGCTGCTGCGCACCCTCGGCGACCCCGATCCGGCCCGGGGGGCCGAGGACGTCACCGTCGTCGGGGCCGACCCCCTGGTGCCCTCGGTGCACCGCCTCGCCGACGCCATGTCCGCCGCGATCGGTGTCTTCGGGCAGCAGATGGCGGCGCTCGGCGAACAGCGCGGCCACCGGCACCAGAAGGTGGAGGTGCGGGCCGAGGCCGCGATCGACCAGCTCATGGCGACGCATCACACGACGCTGTCGGGGCGCCCGCTCGATGTGCTGCTCGACGATCCGACGCTCCTCGGCAACAACGACTTCTACCGGGCGCGCGACGGCCGGTGGATCTTCATCATCACCACCTACCCGCACCTGCGGGACGCCGTCGCCTCCGTGCTGCGCTGCCCCCTCGACAAGGTGGGGATCGCACGGGCCGCGGCCGACTGGGACGCCCTCACGCTGGAGGAGGCCATCTGCGCGCGGGGCGGCGTCGCGTGCGCCGTGCGCACCCGCGACGAATGGCTCGCCCACCCCGCCGGGCGGTATGCGGCCCGGCGCCCGGTCGTCGAGATCGAACGCGTCGGCGACGGGCCGGTCCGGCCCTTCGAGCCGATCGGTGAGGCGGACGAGGCGCTCGCGGGCGTACGGGTGCTCGATCTCACCCATGTCATCGCGGGTCCCGTCGCGACGCGGCTCCTCGCCCAGTTCGGCGCCGACGTGCTGCATCTGACGCGCCCCGACCGCCCCGACCCGATCCCGATGATCGCCATGACCGGCGGCGGCAAGCGCAACGCCTACTGCGACCTGCGCGACGCGCACGACCGCGCGGCCTTCCACGACGCGCTCCGGGACGCCGACGTCTTCGTGCACGCCTACCGGGGACTCGCCCGGCACGGGGCCTCGACCGAGGAACTCGTCCGGCGCCGCCCCGGACTCGTCACCCTCGAATACCACGCCTGGGGCGCCGACGGCCCCTGGGGCGAACGCGGCGGGTTCGACCAACTCGCCTGCTCGGCGACCGGTTTCGCCGTCGAGGAGTGGACCGACCGGCCGTCGCTGCCACCGACGTACCTGCTCAACGACTACCTCGCCGCCTACCTCGGGGCCGCCGCGGTCGCGACGGTCCTGCGCCGGCGGGCGGCGGAGGGCGGCTCATGGCGGATCCGCGTGACCTTGGCCGGGGTGTGCCACTGGGTGCGGGAACTCGGGCTGCTGGCGCGGGAGGACGTACTCGGCCTGCCCCGGCCCGGGCGCGCGCCGCTCGCCGCGCTGTCGACCGCCATGACCGACTTCGGCCCGCTCACCGAACCGGCGACACCGTTCGCGTACGGCGACCGCGCGGTGCCCCAGCCCGGCCGGCGTACCCCGCTCGGTTCCGCCGCGCTCCAGTGGCGGTAGCGCCCCGAAGGGGCGCGGGGCCGTGACACACCATGCGGCTCCGCCGCGCGGGCGCGACCAGCCACGACGCACCCGCAGACGACGTCCGACACCCCCCCAGGAGGTACCGCAAGATGCCCGAGAAACCGAGCGGCCGGCCCGGCCGCGGACTCCTCGCCGGAGTCCGCGTCATCGAACTGGCCAGTGTGATCATGGCCCCGTACGCCGCCCAGCAGCTCGGCGACCTGGGCGCGGATGTGATCAAGGTCGAGCCGCCCATGGGCGACATGACGCGCCACTACCCGCCACGGCGCCACCCCGGCATGGGCGGCCCGGCACTCAACCTGAACCGCAACAAGCGCAGCGCCGCCATCGACCTCAAGGCCCCGCACGGCCGCGACGCCCTGCTCGCCCTGCTGCGCACCGCCGACGTCTTCATCACCAACCTGCGCCCGCAGGCCCTGGCAAGGCTCCGCCTCGGCTACGACGACGTCGCCGCCGTCAATCCCGGCCTGATCTACGCCAACGCCCAGGGCTTCCGCAGTGACAGTCGCTACGGCACCCACGCCGCCTACGACGACATCATCCAGGCGGCCAGCGGCCTGGTGTGGCTCAACCACAAGGTCTCCGGCCGGCCGCACTACGTTCCCACGGTGCTGGCCGACAAGATCTGCGGCATGCAGATCGCCCAGTCGGTGCTGGCCGCGCTGCACTACCGGGAGCACGGCGGCACCGGCCAGCACATCGAGGTCCCGATGGCGGACACCATGCTCGCCTTCAACCTGGTCGAGCACCTGGGCGCGGCCGTCCTGGAGGACGACGGGGAGTTCGGCTCGGCACGCTCGCTCAGCCCGGAGCGCCGCGCCCTGCGCACCGCCGACGGCTGGATGTGCATCCTGCCGCACAGCGACCGCGACTGGCGGGAGTTCACCGCCTTCGTCGGCCGCCCCGACCTGGCCGACGACCCGCGCTTCGCCACCGGACCCGACCGGGCCCGCAACGCCGACCAGTTCTATCCGCTGCTCGCGGAACTGACACCGCGCCACACCAGCGCCCAGTGGCAGGAGTTCTGCGACCGGGCGGGCATCGCCGCCGCCCCCGTCCTCGACCTGGAATCCGCCGCCACCAGCGCCTACGCCCGGGAGGGCGGCCTGCTGCGCGATGCCGAGCACCCCACCGAGGGCCGCTACCGGGTCATCGGCCGCCCGGTCCGCTACTCGGCCGACCCGGAGCCGGAGCCGCGCCCCTGCCCGGCCATCGGCCAGCACACCGACGAGGTCCTCCGCGAAGCCGGCTTCGACCCTTCCTTGTTGCACTCCGCGAACTGACCGATTCTCCGTAACCCCAACCGGGAGCGAATGAACCATGTCTCCTTCGACGCTTTCACCGATCGCGTTCCCCGACGTCGTCCTGCCCGAATCGGCCCGCCGGCTCCGTGCCGAGGTCCGCGACTTTCTCGACGAGGAGCGTGGCCGCGGCACCGTGCTCGGCCGCCCCGACTCCTGGCTGGCCGGCTGGGATCCCGGCTTCAGCCAACGCCTCGCCGGGCGCGGCTGGGTCGGGATGGCCCTGCCCACCGAATACGGCGGCGCGGGCCGCGGCTTCCTGGAGCGCTACGTGGTGATCGAGGAGCTGCTCGCCGCCGGCGCCCCGGTCAGCGCGCACTGGGTCTCCGACCGGCAGGCAGGCCCGTCCGTCCTCCAGCACGGCACCGAGGAGCAGCGCCGCTTCTTCCTGCCCCGGATCGCCGCCGGACAGTGCTTCTTCTCCATCGGCATGAGCGAGAAGAGCAGCGGCTCCGACCTCGCCTCGGTCACCACCCGTGCCGAACGCACCGCCGGCGGATGGCGGTTGACCGGCACCAAGATGTGGACCGGCGGCGCCCACGTCAACGACTACGCCATCGTGCTGGCCCGCACCGACGAGGCCGAGGACAGGCACGCGGGCTTGAGCCAGTTCATCGTCGACCTGCGTGCCCCGGGGGTACGGGTCGAGCCGATCCGGCTGATGAGCGGCGAGCACCGCTTCAACGCCTGCCACCTCGAAGGCGTCGACGTCCCCGACGGCATGCTGCTCGGGCGGCGGGGCGACGGGTGGAAGCAGGTCACCGGCGAACTCGCCTTCGAGCGCAGCGGCCCGGAACGCTATCTGTCCACCTTCCCCCTGCTGGTCTCCCTGCTCCGCGAACTGGAGCGGCGCTCGGCGACGGCCGAGCAGCTTGCTCAAATCGGCATCCTGACGGCCCGGCTGCACAGCGTCCGCCGGCTGTCCCTCGGCGTGGCCGCGGCCCTGGACGCCGGGGCCTCGCCCGACACCCAGGCCGCCCTGGTCAAGGACCTCGGCACCCGCCTGGAGGGCACGCTGATCGACACCGTCCGCGGTGTCCTGCCGACCCCGGCCGATCCGCACGCCACCCCCGGCAGCCATCCCGAGCTGCTCGCCTTCGCCCTGCTGCACAGCCCCGGCTACACGCTGCGCGGCGGCACCAACGAAATCCTTCGCGGCATCATCACTCGTGGTCTGGAGCGGCACTGATGAACACCCACACGACAGCCACCGGCACTCCCGTCATCTCCGCCGACGCCTACGACACCGGCGCCTTCTACGCCGATCCCGACGCCATCGCCGTCGTCGTCAACACCACCGCCCCCGACGCCGTGGCCCTTCCGGCCCCGGACGCCTCCACCGCCGAGCTCCTCGCCGCCGCTCAGGAGGCGGGGCGCCGTGCGGTCCCCGCCCCGCTGGCCGAAACGGCCCTGGTGGCCCGCCCGCTGTTGCACCGCGCCGGCCTCCCCGTCCCCGACGGGTGGCTCAGCTACGCCATCGCCCCCGAGCTCACCGTCCGTTACGCCCACCCGGCCGCCTCCCCCGTCGGCTCGGCCGGCTGTCTGGGCGACGAGGACACCCTGCTGGTCAGCGGCACCCTGCGCCGCGTCCCCTGGGCCCGCGCCGCCACCGCGGTGGTCGTCCTGGCCACCGCCCCGTCCGGCCCCGTCCTGTTCACCCTCACCCCCGACGAGGCCGTCCTCACCCCGGGAGCCAACCTCGCCGAGGAAGCCCGCGACGACCTGTACCTCGCCGCCCTGGAGATCCCCGCCGCACGGGTCCGCCGGGTCTCCCCCGAACTGCTCGACGAGGCCCGGCTCCGCGCGGCCCTGGCCCGCTCCGCCCTGATGGCCGGGGCCGCCGAACGCTGTGTGGAGCTGACGGTCGCCCACACCACCGCCCGCACGCAGTTCGGCCGTCCGCTCAGCCGTTTCCAGGCCGTCAAGCAGGAGGAGGCACGGCTGATCGAGGAGGCCGCCCTGGTCCGCACCGCCGTCCGGGCCGCCGCCGCACCGCTGGACGCCGGCGGCCCGGCCGCACACGTCGCCGTCGCCGCCGCCAAGACCCAGGCATCCGACTCGGCCGCCGAGATCGCCCGTATCGCCCACCAACTCCACGGCGCCATCGGCATCACCCTGCTCAGCCCGCTCCACCTCGCCACCACCCGTCTGTGGTCCTGGCGCGACGAAGACGGGGACGAGACCTACTGGGCCCTCCGCCTGGCCAGGTCCCTCACCGCCACCGGCCTCTGGCCCACCCTCACCACCACGCCCTGACCCCTCGCCCCCACGCCCGTCTGTGGGCCACGCCCCGCAAGGCCCTTGTGGTCGGTAGAACTCGTTCTTAACATCACGAGTGTTACAGCGGTTGTGTCACAGGGACGTGGGGGCCGTATGGACGACGGGGCAGGGACGGGGACGGGGTCGACAGCGGGCGGGCCGCTCGCCGGGGTGCGGGTGGTGGAACTGGCGGGCATCGGGCCCGGGCCGTTCGCCGCCATGCTCCTCGGCGATCTCGGCGCCGACGTGGTCCGCGTCGAGCGGCCCGGCGGGCCCGGGCTGGCCATCGATCCGGCCCACGACATCACCAACCGCAACAAACGCTCCGTCCTCGTGGACCTCAAGTCCGGGGACGGCGCGCGCACCGTCCTCGATCTGGCCGCCCGCGCGGACGTCCTGATCGAGGGCTACCGACCCGGCGTCGCCGAACGCCTGGGCGTGGGCCCCGACGCCGCGCTCGCCCGCAACCCCGCGCTCGTCTACGGCCGGATGACCGGCTGGGGGCAGGACGGGCCGCTCGCCGCAGCCGCCGGGCACGACATCGGCTACATCGCCGTCACCGGCGCCCTCGGGCTGACCGGGCCCGCCGACGGCCCGCCCTACGCCGCCGCCAATCTCCTCGGCGACTACGCGGGCGGCTCCCTCTACCTGGTCATCGGCATCCTCGCCGCCCTCCAGCACGTCCGCTCCGGCGGCCCCGGGCAGGTCGTGGACGCCGCGATCGTCGACGGCACCGCCCACCTCACCGCCATGCTCCACGGCATGCTCGCGACCGGCCGCTGGCAGGACCGGCGCGGCGCCAACCTCCTCGACGGCGGGGTGCCCTTCTACGGCACGTACGAGACGGCCGACGGCGGGTACATGGCGGTGGGCGCGCTGGAACCGCGCTTCTACGCCGAGTTCACCCGCCTCCTCGGCCTGGGCCGGGACACGCCCGGCCGTGAGGACCCCGCCCGCTGGGACGAGCTGCGGGCCGCCATCGCCGAACGCTTCAGGCAGCGCACCCGGGCGGAATGGACGGAGGTCTTCGAGGGATCGGACGCGTGCGTCGCGCCCGTCCTCTCGCTGCGCGAGGCCCCCGACCACCCCCACCTCGCCGCGCGCGCCACCTTCACCGGCCACGGCGGCATCACCCAGCCCGCCCCCGCACCCCGATTCTCCGCCACCCCCGGCTCCGTGCGCCGGCCGCCCGCGCGGCCGGGGGCGGACACCGCCGAGGTGGCGCGCGACTGGGACGTCCCCGGTCTCGAACGGCACGCCGAACGCCACGCCGAACGCCACGCGCCGGGCGTCGGCGCGGCAGAGAAAGGCAGCCAGAACCGATGAAGCGTCAGCTCTTCACCGCCGACCACGAAGCCTTCCGCGAGACCGTGCGCACCTTCCTCGCCAAGGAGGTGATCCCCCACCAGGAGCGGTGGGAGAGGGACGGCATCGTCTCCCGCGACGCCTGGCGGGCCGCCGGGCGCCAGGGACTGCTGGGCCTGGCCGTGCCCGAGGAGTACGGCGGCGGGGGCAACCGGGACTTCCGCTACAGCGCCGTGCTCGCCGAGGAGTTCGCCCGCGCCGGGGCGGCCGGTCTCGCCGTCCAGCTGCACAACGACATGGTCGGCCCGTACCTGGCGAACCTTTCGACCGAGGAGCAGAAGCGGCGCTGGCTGCCGGGGTTCTGCTCGGGCGAGACCATCAGCGCCATCGCCATGACCGAGCCCGGCGCGGGCTCCGACCTCCAGGGCATCCGCACCACCGCCGAGGACCGGGGCGACCACTGGCTGCTCAACGGCGCCAAGACCTTCATCTCCAACGGCATCCTCGCCGACCTGGTCGTCGTCGTGGCCCGGACGACGCCGGAGGGCGGCGCCAAGGGGCTCAGCCTGCTGGTCGTCGAGCGGGGCATGCCGGGCTTCGAGCGCGGCCGCAACCTCGACAAGATCGGGCAGAAGGCGCAGGACACCGCCGAACTGTTCTTCGACGACGTCCGCGTCCCCAAGGAGAACCTGCTGGGCGAACCACAGGGCGCCTTCGGGCATCTGATGGCCAATCTGCCGCAGGAGCGGCTGAGCATCGCCGTCTCCGCGATCGCCGCCGCCGAGCACGTTCTGGAGATCACCACCCGCTACGTCAAGGAGCGCGAGGCGTTCGGCCGGCCGCTGGCCAGGCTCCAGCACATCCGCTTCGAGATCGCCGAGATGGCCACCGAGTGCGCGGTCACCCGCGCCTTCCTCGACCGCTGCGTCAGCGACCACGACCGGGGCGAGCTCGACGCCGTCCACGCCTCCATGGCCAAGTGGTGGGCGACCGAGCTCCAGAAGCGCGTCGCCGACCGGTGCCTGCAGCTCCACGGCGGGTACGGCTACATGGCCGAGTTCCCGGTGGCGAAGGCGTTCACCGACGGACGGATCCAGACGATCTACGGGGGTACGACCGAGATCATGAAGGAGATCATCGGCCGCTCCCTGCTCTCCTGACCTCCCCCCCTCTTGACGACTTCCGAAAGGCCCACGCCCTTGAGCACCGAAGCGTACGTATACGAGGCGATCCGCACCCCGCGCGGCCGTGGCAAGGCCAACGGCGGCCTCCACGGCACCAAGCCCATCGACCTGGTCGTCGGGCTGATCCACGAGCTCCGGCGGCGCCTGCCGGACCTCGACCCCGCCGCGATCGACGACATCGTCCTCGGCGTCGTCAGCCCCATCGGCGACCAGGGCTCCGACATCGCCCGGATCGCCGCCATCGCCGCCGGGCTGCCCGAGACCGTGGCGGGTGTCCAGGAGAACCGCTTCTGTGCGTCGGGCCTGGAGGCCGTCAACCTCGCCGCCGCCAAGGTCCGCTCCGGCTGGGAGGACCTGATCCTCGCGGGCGGCGTGGAGTCCATGTCGCGGGTGCCCATCGCCTCCGACGGCGGCGCGTGGTTCGCGGACCCCATGACGAACATGGACGTCAACTTCGTGCCCCAGGGCATCGGCGCCGACCTGATCGCCACGCTCGGCGGCTTCTCCCGCCGCGACGTGGACGCCTTCGCGGCGCGGTCGCAGGAGCTGGCCGCCGCCGCGTGGAAGGACGGCCGCTTCGACCGCTCCGTGGTACCCGTGCTCGACCGCAACGGCCTCGTCGTCCTCGACCGCGACGAGCACCTCCGCCCCGGCACCACGGCCGACACCCTCGCCGCCCTCAAGCCCTCCTTCGCGGCCCTGGGCGAGCAGGGCGGCTTCGACGCGGTGGCCCTGCAGAAGTACCACTGGGTGGAGAAGATCGACCACGTCCACCACGCGGGCAACTCCTCGGGCATCGTCGACGGCGCGTCGCTCGTGGCCATCGGCAACCGCGAGGTCGGCGAGCGCTACGGGCTGCGGCCCCGGGCCCGTATCGTCTCGGCCGCCGTCTCCGGCTCCGAGCCGACCATCATGCTCACCGGCCCGGCCCCGGCCACGCGCAAGGCGCTCGCCAAGGCGGGGCTGACCATCGACGACATGGACCTGATCGAGGTCAACGAGGCGTTCGCGGCGGTCGTGCTGCGGTTCGTGGAGGAAATGGGCGCGGACCTGGAGAAGGTCAACGTCAACGGCGGCGCCATCGCCCTGGGGCACCCCCTGGGCGCGACGGGCGCGATGCTGCTGGGCACGGTCGTGGACGAACTGGAACGGCGCGACGGCCGGTACGGGCTGATCACGCTGTGCGTCGGGGGCGGGATGGGCATCGCGACGGTGGTGGAACGGGTGTAGCGCCTGCGGCGAGCCCCACAACCCATCCGACACCACACACCACGGAGACCCGAACAATGACCGCATCCACCATCCGCTACGACCGCGACACGACCGGCGTCGTCACCCTCACCCTCGACGACCCCGCCCAGTCCGCCAACACCATGAACGACGCCTTCAAGGCGTCCCTCACGGCGGTCGCCGACCGCCTGGAGGCCGAGAAGGAACAGATCCGCGGTGTGATCGTCACGTCCGCGAAGAAGACCTTCTTCGCGGGCGGCGACCTCCGCGAGCTCATCAAGGCCACCCCCGCCGACGCCCGGCGCGTCTTCGACGCCGGCATGGCCGTCAAGCGCGACCTGCGCCGCATCGAGACCCTCGGCGTCCCGGTCGTCGCCGCGATCAACGGCGCCGCGCTCGGCGGCGGTTACGAGATCGCGCTCGCCTGCCACCACCGCGTCGCCCTCGACGCGCCCGGCTCGAAGATCGGCCTGCCCGAGGTCACCCTCGGCCTGCTCCCGGGAGGCGGCGGCGTCACCCGCACCGTCCGCCTCCTCGGCATCACCGACGCCCTCCTCAAGCTCCTCCTCCAGGGCACCCAGTACAGCCCCCGCCGCGCCCTGGAGGCGGGCCTCGTCCACGAGCTCGCCGCCGACCCCGAGGAGCTCCTCGCCAAGGCCCGCGCCTTCGTCGACGCCCACCCCACCTCCCGCCAGCCCTGGGACGAGAAGGGCTACCGGATCCCCGGCGGCACCCCCGCCAGCCCCCGCTTCGCCGCGAACCTCCCCGCCTTCCCCGCCACCCTGCGCAAGCAGACCGGCGGTGCCCCCTATCCCGCGCCCCGCAACATCCTCGCGGCGGCCGTGGAGGGCTCGCAGGTGGACTTCGAGACCGCGCAGGTCATCGAGGCCCGCTACTTCACCGAGCTGGTCACCGGGCAGACCGCCAAGAACATGATCCAGGCGTTCTTCTTCGACCTCCAGGCCGTCAACTCCGGCCGCAGCCGCCCCCGGGACATCGCCCCGCGCACCGCCTCGAAGGTCGCCGTCCTCGGCGCGGGCATGATGGGCGCGGGCATCGCCTACGCCTGCGCCAGGGCCGGGCTGGAGGTCGTCCTCAAGGACGTCTCCGCCGAGAACGCCGCCAAGGGCAAGGCGTACGCGGAGCGCCTCCTCGACAAGGCCGTCTCCAGGGGCCGCACCACCGAGGCCGAGCGGGACGCGCTGCTCGCCCGGATCACCCCCACCGCCGGCGTCGCCGACCTCGCGGGCTGCGACGTCGTCATCGAGGCCGTCTTCGAGGACCCGGCGCTCAAGCACAAGGTCTTCCAGGAGGTCCAGCAGGTCGTCGCCCCCGACGCGCTGCTGTGCTCCAACACCTCCACGCTGCCCATCACCCTCCTCGCCGAGGGCGTGGAGCGGCCCGCCGACTTCGTCGGGCTGCACTTCTTCTCGCCCGTCGACAAAATGCCGCTGGTGGAGATCATCAAGGGCGAGCGCACCGGCGACGAGGCCCTGGCCCGCGCCTTCGACCTCGTCCGGCGGATCCGCAAGACGCCCATCGTCGTCAACGACTCGCGGGGCTTCTTCACCTCGCGCGTCATCGGCCGGTTCATCAACGAGGGCGTGGCGATGATCGGCGAGGGCCTCCCCGCCGCCTCCGTCGAGCAGGCGGCGGCCCAGGCGGGCTACCCGGCGAAGGTCCTCTCCCTGATGGACGAGCTGACCCTCACTCTGCCCCGCAAAATCCGCGAGGAGACCCGGCGCGCCATCGAGGAAACCGGTGGCACGTGGGAGCCGCACCCGGCCGACGCGGTCATCGACCGGATGGTGGACGAGTTCGGGCGCACGGGCCGGAGCGGTGGCGCCGGGTTCTACGACTACGTGGACGGCGAGCGCGCCGGCCTGTGGCCGGGGCTGGCGGAGCACTTCGGCCGGCCGGACGCCGCCCCGGTCCCCTTCACCGACATGATGGAGCGCATGCTCTTCTCCGAGGCGCTGGACACCGTCCGCTGCCTGGAGGAGGGCGTGCTGACGTCGGTCGCCGACGCCAACATCGGCTCGGTGATGGGCATCGGCTTCCCCGGCTGGACCGGTGGCGCCCTCCAGTACGTCAACGGCTACGAGGGCGGGCTGCCCGGCTTCCTGGCCCGCGCCCGCGAGCTCCAGGAGGCGTACGGCGAGCGGTTCGCGCCGCCCGCGCTGCTGGTGGAGAAGGCGGAGAAGGGCGAGACGTTCACGGACTGACGCCCTCGGCCGGAGGGGTGTACGGGGGCTCAGCCCCCGTACGTCTCCCGCAGCTCCTGCTTGAGCGACCGCTGGAAGGCGGTGACCAGCGCCTGCACCACCATCGGCTGCATGTGCGCCGACAGCGACTTCATCGCCTCGACCTGCTCCGGGTCGTCCTCCCGCTCCCGGTAGGGGCCCCAGACCTCCTCGTGGAAGAGCCGGGTGAGCTCGCGCGCCGTCGCCCGGGCGTGCTCCAGCAGAACCGTGCGGGCCGCGAGGATCGTCTCCAGCGCGATGGGCACGTCCAGGAGCGCCAGGCCGAGGCCCAGCAGCCCGGGGTCGACGCGCAGGGCGTCGCCGGATTCGGGGCGTTCCAGGACGTTCATGGCGGCGAGCCGGTCGAGGTCGGTGTCGGTGAGGGGGCGCCCCGCGCGCCGCTCCAGCGCTTCGCGCGTGGTCTCCTCGGCCTTGTCCGGGGTCCAGGAGGCCACCAGGGCGCGGTGGATGGCCAGGTCGTGGGCGCTCAGGTCGGCCGGGAGGCCGCCCAGATAGCGTTCGATGGCGGCCAGGGTGAGGCCCTGGTGCTGGAGCTCCTCGATCAGCGCGAGCCGGGAGAGGTGGGCGGAGCCGTAGCGGCCGACGCGGCGGGGGCCTATCTCGGGCGGCGGCAGCAGGCCCCGGGTGCTGTAGAAGCGCACGGTACGGACGGTGACGCCGGCGCGGGCCGCCAACTCGTCGACGGTGAGGGAGGGTTCCTCGGTCCCTGTGGTCATCTGCGAATCGCCTCGCTCTCCTGTCGCGCCCTGCGTGTTCAACAGTATTGCTGTGTCACCACCACTGTGAAACCCGGAAACGGGAAGGGGCCCGTCGCCGTGGCGACGGGCCCCTTCGAGCAGGACCGGTTCGAGCGGGTCCGGAGGGAACCGGATCAGTGCTGGTGGCCGTGGCCGTCCTGCGCGGCCTGGATCTTCTTCCAGGACTTGGGCTCGACGGGCTTGGCCGGCGCCGCGAGCGCCTTGCCGGACTTGGCGGCCTTGGGGGCGGCCTTGGCGGCCTTGCCGATGCCGTCCTTCGCGGCGACGGCGGCGCTCGGCTTGGTGTCCGTGAAGAGCCAGGTGTCGAAGAGGCTCTTCAACTGCTTGCCGGAGACCTTCTCGGCGTACGCCGCGAAGTCCTGCACGGAACCGTTGCCGAACTTGTTGTCCGTCTGCCAGCCCTTGAGGATGGCGAAGAAGGTCTTGTCGCCGACCCGGTTGCGGAGCGCCTGGAGGGCGACCGCGCCGCGCTGGTACACGGCGCCGTGGAACTGGTTCTCGGCGCCCGGGTCGCCCGGCTTGACCTTCCAGAAGGCGTTGTCGGCCGGGATGCCGTCGTAGACGTAGTCGGCGAGCTCCTGCGTGGTGCCCTCGCCCTCCTTGTCCGACCACAGCCACTGGGCGTAGGTGGCGAAGCCCTCGTTGACCCAGATGTCGCGCCAGTTCTTCACCGAGACGTTGTCGCCGAACCACTGGTGGGCGAGCTCGTGCACGATCAGGGAGGTGTTGGCGCCGTTCGCAAAGCCGGACGGGCTGTAGTACGGGCGGGTCTGGGTCTCCAGCGCGTAGCCCGTCTTGACGTTCGGGACGTAGCCCCCGATCGCGTTGAACGGGTACGGGCCGAAGATCTTGCTCTCCCACTCGATGATCTCGGCGGAGCGCTCGACGCTCGCCTTGGCCGAGTCGAGGTTGTCGCCCAGGTCCTTGCTGTAGGCGTTGAGGACCGGCAGGCCGTCCGACGTCTTGTCGGTGGTGATGTCGAACTTGCCGATGGCCAGCGTCGTCAGGTACGACGCCTGCGGCTTGGTGGAGCGCCAGTTGTAGCGCGTCCAGCCCAGCTTGGACGACTGCGACTTGAGCTCGCCGTTGCTGACCGTCTGCAGGCCGTCCGGCACCGCGATGGAGATGTCGTAGGTGGCCTTGTCGCGCGGGTGGTCGTTGCTCGGGAACCACCAGGCCGCCGACTCCGGCTCGTTGGCCACGACCGCGCCGTCCGGGGTGCGCTGCCAGGCCGAGTACCCGCCGATCTTCACCTGCGAGGGGGTACCGCTGTAGCGGACCACGACGGTGATCTGCTTGCCCTCGGGCAGGGGCGCGGAGGGAGTGATCTCCAGCTCGTGGTCGCCCGACTTGGCGAAGGACGTCGGCTTGCCGTTGACCGTCACCTCGCTCACGTCCAGGGCGAAGTCCAGGTTGAACCGCGACAGCGCCTGCGTGGTGGTGGCGGTGAGGGTCGCCGTGCCCTCCAGCTTGTCCGTCTGCGGCTGGTACTTCAGCCGGAGGTCGTAATGGGATACGTGATAACCGCCGTTCCCGGCCGTCGGGTAGTACGAGTCGCCGACGCCCGGAGCGCCCGGCGTGGGCTCGGCCGCCGACGCCGGGATCGCCAGCAGCAGGGAGGCGGCGGCCGCGGCCGGAACGATCAGTCTGTGACGCACGAGGCACTCCAACTCGTAGGGGGCGAGAGATCAATCGCAGCCTATGTACTCATTGGGGGAGCGGGTATGTCCATGGTGGTTTCTGTCATGTGATCGACACACCGGTGACACCGTAGCCCCCGCCAACCCCCTTCTGCACAGGGGTTTTCCCGCGCTACCGTCCGCCCCATGCCCATACCCTCGCGGAGATCCCGCATACCCTGGACGAAATCCCTCCCCACGGCGCTGACGGCCCTGACGGCCCTGCTGGCCGTGCTCCTGCCGACCCCCGCGCTCGCCGCTCCGACGGCGAACGGCGGGAAACCACCGGGCGAGAGCCAACCCGTCTACTCCTACGACCGGGCCGTCCGCGAGTCCGTGTGGGTCGACACCCGCGTCGACGGCGACCGCGACGGCCGCTCCGACCGTGTGGCCGTCGACATCATCCGCCCCCGCGAGGCCGCCGAGCAGGGCCGCAAGGTGCCCGTCATCATGGATGCCAGCCCGTACTACTCCTGCTGCGGGCGCGGCAACGAGAGCCAGAAGAAGACCTACGACGGGCAGGGCCGCCCGGTCCAGTTCCCCCTCTATTACGACAACTACTTCGTCCCGCGCGGCTACGCCGTCGTCCTGGTCGACCTCACCGGAACCAACCGTTCCGACGGCTGCGTCGACATCGGCGGCCGCTCCGACGTCCAGTCCGCCAAGGCCGTCGTCGACTGGCTGAACGGCCGCGCCCGCGGCTACTCCTCCCGCACCGGGACCACCGCCGTCGCGGCCGGCTGGACCACCGGCGCCGTCGGCATGATCGGCAAGAGCTACGACGGCACGATCGCCAACGCCGTCGCCGCCACCGGCGTCAAGGGCCTGAGGACGATCGTCCCCATCGGTGCCATCAGCTCCTGGTACGACTACTACTTCGCCAAGGGCGCCGCCCTCTACAACGGCGGCCCCGACGGCCTCGCCGGCGGTATCGAGAGCCCGGAGGCACGCGGCCGCTGCCAGGCCGTCCAGCGCGAACTGGTCGAGGGAGCGCCCCGCACCGGCGACTGGACGCGGCTGTGGAGCGAGCGCGACTACGTCAAGGACGCCGGCAAGGTGCGCGCCAGCGTCTTCGCCGTCCACGGCATGCAGGACCTCAACGTCCGCACCAAGCACTTCGGCCAGTGGTGGGACGCGCTCGCCGCCCACGGCGTCGAGCGCAAGGTCTGGCTGTCCTCCGCCGGCCACGTAGATCCGTTCGACTTCCGGCGCGACGCGTGGGTGTCCACCCTCCACCGCTGGTTCGACCACTACCTCCTCGGCTACGACAACGGCGTCGAGCGCGAGCCGATGGCCGACGTCGAGCGGGCCCCCGACCAGTGGTCCACCGACCGCGTCTGGCCGCCGGCCGGTACGCGCACGGCCGCCCTGCGGCCGGGCATCGGTGACGAGCCCGGTGTGGGCACGCTCGGCGCGGAGCCCGCGCCGCGCGGGGCGACGGCGGAGTTCACGGACGACCCGAGCCTCGGCGAGGCCGACTGGGCGACGCGCATCGACGAACCGACCGGCAGCAAGGCGGGGTTCGTCACCGGTCCTCTCAGCGAGGACCTGCGTCTCGCGGGCTCGTCGACGGTGCGATTGGCTGTCACGCCGTCGACGACCTCGGCGCATCTCTCGGCCGTCCTTGTCGACCTCGGCCCGGCCACGATCCGCAACTACGCGGGGGACGGCGAGGGCATCCTCACCCTCGCGGACAGCGACTGCCTCGGCGCCGGCACAGCGGGCGACACCGGCTGCTTCAAGCGCACGGCGGCCGACCGTGCCGACGTCGACCACACGGTCTTCAGCCGCGGCTGGGCCGACCTCGGCCACTACGCCGGGCTCGCCCACGGTGTCCCCCTGACGCCCGGCAAGCCGTACACCATCACCCTCGACCTGGCCGCGACCGACCACGTCGTCCCGGCGGGCCACCGCCTGGCCCTCATCGTGGCGGGGACGGACGCGGGCCTGATCGTCCCGGCGAGCACGACGCCGCGCGTGACGGTGGACCTCCACGGGACGTCCGCCCGGCTGCCACTGGTCGGCGGCGTGGCGGCGTTCGCGAGGGCGACGCGGGGTGCGGCCGTGTCCGGGGGCGTCGCCCCCGTGGCACCCCCGCGCGGGCTGCGGCTGCCGGAGCTGACGCACCGGCCGTAGCCCTGGGTGCGGTTACGCCCGTGAGGGCCGCCGTAATGCGCTGGCCCTCGTCCCGGCCCGGGCGGGATGATGACGTGCTGCCGACACGGCATTCCTGACAGCGTTCTCCCTGCCCGGGAAGGGACTGCGATGACGATTCCCGCTTCCGGAACGCCGACGGGCTCCGAGCCCGGGCCCGAGGTCCGCACGACGGCCGGGGTGCTGCGCGGCCGTACGGAAGGGGGCGTGGCGGTCTTCCGTGGCGTCCCCTTCGCCGAACCGCCGGTGGAGGCGCTCCGGTTCGCCGCGCCACGGCCGGTGAAGGGCTGGGACGGGGTGCGCCCGGCCCTGTCGTACGGGCCGCCGCCTCCGCAGGCCGGTTTCTTCGGCATGGACGCGCTGGCGCGGGACGCGGCGGGCACCGACTGGCTGACGGCCAACGTCTGGTCGCCCGAGCCGTACCCGGGAGCGGGGCTCCCGGTGATGGTGTGGATCCACGGCGGCGGCTACAGCTTCGGCACCGCCGCCCTCCCCGAGTACGACGGGACCCGTCTCGCGCGCGACGGCGGCGTCGTCGTCGTGACGTTCAACTACCGGGTGGGCATCGAGGGTTTCGCGCTGATCGAGGGCGCCCCCGCCAACCGGGGCCTGCTCGATCAGATCGCCCTGCTGGAGTGGGTGCGCGACGGCATCCGCGCGTTCGGCGGCGACCCGGACCGCGTCACGGTCTTCGGTCAGTCGGCGGGCGCGGGATCGGTCGCCGCGCTGCTGGCGATGCCGCGCGCGGCCGGGCTCTTCGGCCGGGCGGTCGCGCAGAGCGCGCAGGGGACGTTCTTCTCCCGGGCGCTCGGCGCCGACATCGCCGCCGCCTGCGCCGCCGAGCTGGGGCTGCGGCCCACGGCCGCCGACACCTGTCGGCCGTGGCCCCGGACCGCCTGGCCGCCGCCGGTGACGCGATCGCCGCCCGCTCCACCTCGTTCGCCGGACGCTGGGGCCGGGCCGCACTCAGGACGATCCCGTTCTCGCCCGTCGTCGACGGCGACGTCCTGCCCGTCACTCCCTGGCAGGCCCTGGCCGACGGCGCGGGCCGGGACGTCGACGTCCTCACCGGCCACACCCGCGACGAGCAGCGGCTGTTCAGCGCGCTCGACGGCACGCTCGGCCGGGTCACGGACGAGCTGGCGGCGACCGCCCTCCGGGACTTCGCCCCCGGCCCGGACGGCCCGCGCCGGTACGCCGACGGTTTCCCGGCCGCGGGCCCGGCGGAGCTGTACGAACTGGTCCACTCGGACTGGCTGTTCCGCATGCCGAGCCTCCACCTCGCCGAGGCCCAGATCACCGGCGGCGGACGCGCCCATGTGTACGAGCTGACCTGGCCCGCGCCGGGAATGGGCAGCGCTCTCGGCGCGTGCCACGGCCTCGACGTCCCTCTCGTGTTCGGCAACCTGGCCGGCGGCCGGCCCGCCG
The DNA here is from genome assembly GCF_054551825.1 of Streptomyces sp. L500. NCBI lineage: Bacteria > Bacillati > Actinomycetota > Actinomycetes > Kitasatosporales > Streptomycetaceae > Streptomyces > Streptomyces sp. L500. Next base: position 433,421 of record NZ_JBTOLC010000002.1, on the reverse strand, counting down.
CGCTCTTCGGCGAGAGCCCCTCCCCCGCCGGGGAGGAGCTCTCCGCGTCCATGCGCACCGCGTGGACGGCCTTCGCCACCCACGGCGACCCCGGCTGGCCCGCGTACGACGCCGGGCGGCGCCTCACCCGGATCTTCGACACGCGACCGGCTGTCACGGCCTACCCGGAGGAGGCGTCCCGCCTCATCTGGCAGGACCACGCGTTTGCGGCACTGCCGCTGCTCGGCGAGTAGCCGTGCCGGCCTGGCTACACGGCGGGTTACCGCCGCCGCCGCTTGACTCCCGTCAGGAAGGCGGACCAGGCGGCGGCGGGCAGGGTGAGCACGGGCCCGTCAGGGCTCTTGCTGTCCCGGACGGGGACGACGCCGCTCGCCCGTGCCATCGACGGTCCCAGGGCCGCCCGCGAGCAGCGCGACCCGATCGTCCTCCAGTGGGTGATCAACGGCGGCGAGGAGGAGACCTGCACGACGACGCTGCGCAACGGCGTCCTCGTCTACGTCCCCGGCAAGGACCGCTTCGCCGGTGCGCCGCAGACGGTGATCAAACTGACGCGTGACGTCCTCAACGGCCTGATGTACGGAGCCCAGGGCGACTACCGGGCGGCCTTCGACAAGGCCGTCCGCGACGGCATCGTCCAGATCCCCGAGGGCAAGCCGGAATACGCCGACGTGGTCTTCGGCTATCTGACCAGGCCCGACGCCTCGTTCCCGATCGTCGCCCCGGCCACGCCCGAGTAGCCGGGCCTCAGCCGGTTCCCTCCGCCAGCGCGCGCCGGCAGAGGGAGTCGGCCGCGCGGGTGGTCTCGGGGAGCCGGTAGCGGGGGGCCAGCGCCAGGGACCACGCGCAGGCGTGGTCGAGGCTCACACGGTGGCCGACCGAGACGAAGACAGGCTTGACGCCCTTCTGGGTGCGCAGGGCCCGGCCGACCTCCTCCGCGCCGTCCAGCAGCGGGGACGTGTCGCCGCGCTCCGGGCCCGGCGCGTCGTACGTGAAGGTGAAGGGGTTCTTGGCGACGCCGATCGTGGGCAGGCCCGTGAGGACGCCGAGGTGGCTGGCGAGGCCGAAGCGGCGGGGGTGGGCCAGGCCGTAGCCGTCGCAGACGACGAGGCCGGGGGTGACGGTGAGGCGGTCGAGGACGGCGAGGACGGTGGGGATCTCGCGGAAGGCGAGCAGCCCCGGTACGTAGGGGAAGGCGACGCGGCCCACGGCCGTCGCCTCCTCGACCACCTCCAGGGTGGTCCCGTCGAGCGCGACGGCCGCCGCGACGACCACGTCGCGCTCGTCGTCGTAGGCGACGTCCACGCCCACCGCGATCAGTGGCGCGCCCGGCGTCGGGCCGGGCTCGTCGAGGATCACCCGGCCGCGCAACTCGTCCTGAACGGCGGTCGCTTCCGCCTCGTTCGTCGGCCAGCCGGGCGGCAGGGGGCGGGGTGCGTCGATCATGGTGGCCCACGGTACCGGGCGGGTGCCCGGCCGCCGGGGCGGGGGTGCCGTCCCGGGCGACCGGGCGTAGCCTGTCGATCATGTTCGTACTGGAACTGACCTACATCGCCCCCATCGAGCGCATCGACGCCGCGCTGCCGGAGCACGTGACCTGGCTGGAGGCCCACTACGAGACGGGCGTCTTCATCGCCTCCGGTCGCAAGGTGCCGCGTGACGGCGGGATCATCCTCGCGGTGGGCGAGGACCGGGCGAAGATCGAGGAGATCACGCGCAGCGACCCGTTCACGGTGGCGGGGGTGGCCGAGTACACCATCACCGAGTTCATCCCGACGAAGACGTCCAAGGCCATGGAGCCGTACCGGCAGGAGCTGCCCTCCTAGGCCGCGCCCCCTAGGGGCGCGGGGAACTGCGCGATCGGCCGACGCCGGCCCGCAGCCGACACGCCACCCCGGGGCCCGGGCAATCTGCCGGCCCGTCGTGGCTTGTCGCGCCCACGCGGCGGAGCCGCACGGTGTCACGGCCCCGCGCCCCTTACGGGGCACTAGGCCCTCCGGGGTACCAGCCGGGCGATGCGCCCCTTCTCCCCCGCCGCCCAGCAGCCCGCGCCCGGCGCGGCGGCGGGGGCGCAATCGACCGTGTCGTACGAGCCGGCGTCGAACGTCCGCCAGGTGCGGCCGCCGTCGGTGGTGAGCTCGCTGCCGGTGGGGCCGACGGCGAGGGCCGTGGCGCGGCTGTGCGGGAGCCAGGCGACGCCGGAGCGGTAGGCGGCCGGGGGCAGGGCGGCGGTGTGCCAGGCCCTGCCGCCGTCGCCGGTGGCGGCGGCCGCGCGGGGCGACGGCTGTCCGGCGCGGTAGTCGCCGCCGACGGCGAGACCGTGGGCGCGGTCGCGGAAGGCGAGGCCGAAGACGCCCCGGGCGGGGTCGCCCGCCGGCAGGGGCGCCTCGGTGGCGGTCCAGGTGCGGCCCCGGTCGGTGGAGTGCAGCACGCGGGAGACGGCCGCGCCGCCGGTGGCGATCCAGGCGTCGCGGGGGCCGGAGCTCACGACGCACTGGCCGCTCGCGGCGAAGGCCGCCTCGCCGCTCAGCGCGGCGGGCAGTCCGGCCGCGGGCAGGGGCCGCCAGGCGCGGCCGCCGTCGTGGGTCTCCAGGAGCCGGAACCTGCCGTCGACGGGGTCGCCGAGGGCGATGCCGTGGCGGCGGTCGAAGAAGGTCACGCAGTCGTAGAAGCCCTTGGGGTCGGTGTTCCGGAAGGCTTCCGTCCAGGTGGTGCCGCCGTCTTCCGTCCGCAGGATTCTCGATGCCTCGCCCTCGCCGATGGCGAGGACGACGGCGTTCCGCGCGTCGAAGGCCTCGACATCCCGGAACTCCAGCCCGCGCGCCCCGGGAGGGGAGACATCGCGCCAGGTGGTGCCGCCGTCGCGGGTGAGCAGGACGGTGCCCTTGGTGCCCGCCGCCCAGGCGGTGGCGCGGCTCACGGCGGCGAGGCCCCGGAAGCGGGCGTCGGTGCCGGTGTTCTTGAGTTCCCACGCCGTCCCCGGCGCCGGGGTGGCGGCCCGCGCCGGTACGGCTGCCGGGCCCGCCAGGGCCAGGGCGGCCCCGCACGCCCCGGTGAGCAGGGTTCGTAACGCCTTCAAGGTCTTTCCCATGCGTCTCATGGGGCCGGAAGCTAGTGGAGGCCGGGCGGAACCGTCCATGGCAGCTCCATGACGACGAGGCCGTTAAAAATTCATCCTTTCGGCCGGTGAACCATGGCCGCACGGACGAACCGGCGCGGGGGACGCCCTGCCTAGCGTGGGGCCATGGCCCAGCTCCCCCTGCCGTCCTCCGGCTCGCTCCACGCCGCCGCTCTGCTCGCGCTGGTCGCGGCCGGGGTGACGGCGCTGGGCCTCTGGCTGCGTCACCGGAACGCCGAGCGCGCCCGGGCGGTGGCCGCCGCGCGCGAGGCCGAGCGGCTGGAGCTGGCGGGCGAGCTGCACGACTTCGTCGCCCATCACGTGGCCGCGATGACCCTGCTGGCCAAGGCCACCGGGTCGCTGGCGGCCGACGAGCGCGTCGCCGCGTCGCTCCGCGACATCCATCAGGCGGGTGACGAGGCCATGGCGACGGCCCGGCGGCTGCTGAAGGTGCTCCAGCAGGACGAGGCCCGCCGCGCGCCGCTGCCCGGGCCGGCCCGTACGGCCGAGCTGGTGGCGGCGTTCCGCGAGGTGCGTCCGGACGCGCGGGTCACGCTGAGCGTCGACCCCCGCTTCGACGAGGGGCTGGCCCCCGGACTGGGGACCTCCGTCCACCGCATCGTCGGCGAGGGCCTGGCGAATGTGGCGAAGCACAGCCCGGACGCCTCCGCCGTGGGGGTGTCTTTGCGACGTTCCGGGGAACGGTTGATCGTGTCCGTGCGCGACGACGGCGGGAGGCCGGCCCGCACACCGGCCGTCCGCCGCCCGCCGGAGGGCGGCTGGGGGCTCGGGCTCGTGGGCGTCGGGGAGCGCGCGGACGCCGTCGGCGGATCGCTGACGGCCGGGCCGGTGCCGGAGGGAGGCTGGGAGCTGCTGGCGGTGCTGCCGGCGCGGCTCTGAGGGGCGGGCGGGGTCCGGGTCCGCCCATCCTTGGCCGTATTCCTTGAAGTTCATTGCCATCAATGACAAATGTCTTCTTTTTCAAGGGCCGTGATGCAGCTCACGCTGGATTCATGTGCACGACCACGATCGTTCGGCCGTCTCACTGTGTAAAGCAGAGGAAGTCACATCGGCACGGAAGCGCAACACCGGGGAAACCGACCGCAAGGGAGCCGGCATTGTCCACTGTTATCGAACAGGCTGTCCAGGCACGCATCATCGCGTCGGCTCCGCCGTCCCGGACGGTTCCCGCGCTCCTGCGCTACGAGAGCGCCGATCCATTCGCGGTGCGGGTCGTCTTCCCGCCCACGGCCTCCCTCGACGGCGACGAGGTCGAGTGGACCTTCGCCCGGGAGCTGCTGGCCCGGGGCCTGCTCCGCTCGGCGGGCGGCGGGGACGTACGGGTGTGGCCGTGCGGCCCGCACCGCACGGTACTGGAGTTCCACGCGCTGGAGGGGGTGGCCATGGTGCAGATCGACACCCCTGAGCTGCGGGCCTTCCTCGCGCACACCTACGCGCAGGTGCCGGCGGGCGCCGAGGCCGGGCACCTCGACGTGGACAGCGACCTGGCCGCCCTCCTGGCCTGAACGGGTCCGGCCCGAACGGGTCGGGGACCGTCAGGGGAGGTAGGCGAGCCAGTCGGTGCCCGGCAGCGGGTGGGAGTGCCACCCGCGCGCGTAGGGCGGGAGATAGGGATGGCCCGGGTCGTACAGCAGCGCCGTGGGGATCCGGGCGGCGGCGCGGACGATGTCGTCGGTGGAGTGGGAGCGGTTGTTGCCGGCGGTCTGGGCGGAGACGCAGCCCGCCTCGTAGGCGATGGGCTGGGCCCGGGGGCCGATGACGAGGCAGGGGGCGATCACGCCGAGGCGGCCGAGTTCGTTGGCGGCCCGGCGGTAGCGGACGGTGGTGTCGCGCGCGTCGGCGGTGTTGAACCGGAGTTCCTCGACCTGCACGGCGAGGTGGGCGGTGAGGACGGCACCCAGCAGGGCGACGGCGGCGAACCGGCCCCGCCGGCCGGCCGCCGCCCCGGCGGCCCGCACCGCGTGCGCGGCGAGACCGGCGACGGGGAGGGCGAGCAGGGCGTAGACGGGCAGCAGGAAGCGGGGAGCCGCGTAGTCGAGCAGGAGAAGGTAGGGCGCGGCGAGGGCCAGGGCGCAGGCGACGGGCAGGAGGGTGACGGCGGCCGCCTCCGGCTCGCGGGACTCACGGCGCTCCTGGGGCTCGCGGGGCTCCTGGGGATCTTCGGGCTCCTGTCGGCGGGCGCGCAGGGCGAGGGCGCAGGCGGTCGCGATGAGGACGGGGAGCAGCAGCCACCACAGGGAGTGGGTGATGGAGGGGCCGGCGATGCGACAGGGGCGGCAGAGCTGGGGGCCGTTGAGGGCGCGGTAGGAGGCGCGGAGTCCGGCGCCGAGGTGGGCGCCCATGCCGCCCTCGGTGTCGCTGGAGAGCGCGAGCCGCCGGCCGATGCCGCCGAAGCGCGCGTACGCCTCGACCGCCCACTGCGCGCCGCCTGCCGCGAGCCCGCCGAGGACGGCGGCCGCAGTGGCGGGCGTGCGCCAGGCCCGTACGCCGGCGCAGGCGGCCAGCAGGGGCAGGGCGAGCCAGACGGCGTCGGGGGCGCGCAACAGCGCCGCGGCGGCGAGGGCGACGACGAGCCCCGTACGGGCCCGGCGCCGGCCGGGGGCGTCGCGGCGGGCGCGCAGGAACCAGCCGACGGCGGCGACGGCGGACAGCGCGAGCCAGAGGTTGGGCATGACCTCCGGGCCGCTGAGCACGGTGATCCACAGCCCGGCGAACAGCAGCGCGGCGAGCGCGACGCGCCCCTTGCCCAGCAGCGGCTCCCACACGCGGAACGCGGCGAACAGCGCGAGCGAGGAGAGCAGTACCAGCGCGACCCTCAGCACGGGGACGGAGGGAGTGAGGGAAACGATGGGCGCGACGAGGAAGCTGATGCCCCGTGAGCGCGGGGCGCTGAAGAAGGCCGCGGGATTGCGGGGGTCCACCTGGGAGAGGTAGACGCTCTCGTCCCAGCCGAGGTCCATATGGGCGACGGAGTAGCACAGTTGCAGTACGGCGAAGGCGACGGCGACCGCAGCCAGGCGTACGTCGTGGTGCGGCGTAGCATCCCGGTCCGTGGTGGCGGAAGCGGGACCGGCGGCGCGCCGGTCGGTGGTGGCCATGCCCTCTTCTACCGTATCGCCGCCACCCTCATCGCTCACCGTCGCTCGCCATCGCTCACCAGGGGGAGCTCGCCCCGGCGGCCTTGGCCCGGGCGCGGGCGGCGCTGATCTCGGCCTCGGCGGTCACCCGGCCCGCCCAGCAGGCGGCCTCGGCGGACTTGCCCGGCTCGAGCTCCTTGTAGACCTCGAAGAAGTGCTGGATCTCCAGCCGGTCGAACTCGGGCAGGTGCCGGAGGTCGCGCACGTGCTCGTGCCGGGGGTCGCCGGCGGGCACGCACAACACCTTGTCGTCCTCGCCCTGTTCGTCCCGCATCCGGAACATCCCGATCGCACGGCATCGGACGACTATGCCGGGGAACGTGGGGTCCCCGGCGAGCACGAGCGCGTCGAGGGGTTCCCCGTCGGCGCCGAGGGTCTCGTCGATGTAACCGTAGTCGGCGGGGTAGCGGGTGGAGGTGAACAGCATCCGGTCGAGGCGGATGCGGCCGGTCTCGTGGTCCATCTCGTACTTGTTGCGGCTGCCTTGCGGGATCTCCACGACGACATCGAAATCCACGGGGGCTCCTCCGGAGGGGTTCGGAATCACCATGGTGGCGCGTTCTGTGCGCGGAGCGCCATGGTGCGTTCACCCTGCGGTGCATGGTCCGGTGCGGGCCCGGTGGTGGTTTTGTGCCCACCCTCCCCCAGCTACCGCTGGGAGGTGCCCCCAGCACCGCGGAACGCCTGCCCTCAAACCACGGGGCGCGTGTGCCGGCTCTCGTGGCGGGGCCCGGCGCGCTTCCCGCGCGGGCTCACGAGCGGGACGCCTCCCGTCCCGCCCTGGTGTGCGCCGGCGACGCGACCGTCCGCTTCTCCCCCGGCCTGACGCTGCGCACGCGGCCCTCCCGCATCACCGGTAGCGCCCGGTACACCTGTACGGGCACGCATCCGGGCATCACCCGGGCCGAATCCGTGATCGAAGGCGGCGGGGAGACGGGGTGCCTCTCGATCGACAGCACGGCGGTGGAGCGGGTCACGTGGAACACCGGCGAGCACAGCAAGGTGCTCTACCGGCGGCACAACCTCGTCCAGCCGGCCGCCGGCGAGACCCTGTCGCTGGTCGACGGCACCGTGGTGGAGGGGAAGTTCAAGGGCAGGTCGGTGGGGTCCCCCGGGGTCCAGATCAGCCTCGACCCCCTCAGCTGCCTCACGCACCGGGGCGTCGAGGTGATCGACGGCCCCACCACCCTCGTGTTCCTCTGACGACGGGAGGCGTCACGGCGCATGCCCGGGGTCCCCTGCGCGTCGCGCGGCGGCCGGGACCAGGTCGCGGTCGGGCCGCCGCGCGTGGGGCAAGGCGGGGGCATCCGCCGGACGCTTCGCGTCCTGGACGGTCAGCGTCACCACTCCTGTCGCGGCCACCGCGCCCGCCACGGCCGCGAGGAGCGCGCCCGTCGCGCCGTAGCGGAAGACCTCGCCGAGTTCGGCGACGCCGATCGCCGCGGCCACCACGGGGTTGACGACCGTGACGGTCGCCAGCGGCGCGGCGAGGCCCGCGCCCCGGTAGGAGGACTGGGACAGCAGCATCCCGGCCAGGGCGAGGGCCGCGATCGCGCCGAGGCCCGGCAGGAGGGCCGGGATGTCGGCGCCGCGCCTCGTCCAGTCCTCGGCGACGGCCTTGGTGAAGACCGACGCCATGCCGAAGGCCGCGCCCGCCGCGGCGGCCAGCAGGACGCCCCGGGCGCCCGGGTGGCGCAGCCGACGGGCGCCGAGGGCGGCCAGAGCCACGGCGGCGAGCACCACGACCGCGAGCAGGGGGCGTTCGGTGCGGGCGAGGGTGTCGCCGTGCGGGGTACCGGTGAGGCTCAGCAGCCCCGCCAGCCCCACCGTCGCGAGGAGCGCGCCGCGCCGGCCCGCCGCGCCGACGGGGCGGCGGGCGCACAGCGCGGCCATCGGCAGGGCGAAGACGATCGTCAGCGCGCCCAGTGGCTGAACGAGGCTCAGCGGGCCGTAGGCCAGGGCCACCACGTGCAGCCCGGCGCCGAGGCAGGTGAGGGCCACCGCGCCCCACCAGCCGGGGCGCCGCAGCGGCGCGTACCCCCCGCCGGGGCTGGTGGCGGCGACGCGTTCCTGGGCGATGGCCGCTCCGGCGTAGCAGACGGCGGACACCAGGCACAGCGACACCGCCACGGCGAGCGCGCTCACGCGCCACCCCCGCTCCAGGTTCTCCGCTCCGTCAGGTCGCGCTCGTGGTTCATCCCTCCACGATGCCCGGCGCGGGCGCCCGCGTCGTCGTACTTGAGTACGGGCTTTTCGGTACTCCGCCAGGAGTACGGGTGGACGATCCGAGGGGTTGCCGGGCGGCGTGGGGCCCGCGTCGATCACGGTCGGCGGAGGGAGCGCATTGCCCATGGGATGCCCGGACGATCCCCGGCCGTATTTCTCCGTACCGCGTCTACGATTTCGTCGACGCCGGGGAAAAATCCGCTGCCAGATTTCGAGCGTCCTCAAATACCATTGCGTTCCGACGGCCCCGTATGAAATTTGTACGGGTGCTCGAACGGGGAAAGCACGGCATTAACGGGGGGAACCACCAATGTCCGCGAACTCCACAGTTTGGCATGCCCACGCATTCGATAAATTCGAACGGCGAGGGCGTCACGTCACCGTCATCGGCGCCGGTGTCGCCGGTCTGGTGGCCGCCTACGAACTGGAGCGCCTCGGCTATCGCGTCGAGGTGCTGGAAGGCAACAGCCGTATCGGTGGCCGCATTCTCACCCACCGGTTCGGCCCGGGCCCCGGCGCACCGTCCGTGGAGCTCGGCGCCATGCGCATTCCGGCCCACCACCACCACACTCTCGCATACATTCGGAAGATGGGGCTGGCCGACGAACTCCGCACGTTCGCCACGCTCCTCTCCGAGGAGAACGCCTATCTCCACACCCGGAACGGCTTCATTCGCATCCGGGACGCGGCCGGCCCGCTGCGCGAGCACTTCCGCGCCGAGCTCGCGCGGCAGCGCCCGGACCACCGGTACACGACGGGCACCATCGTCTTCGGCACGTGGCTGACGGCCATCGTCGACGCCATCGCGCCCCCGGACCTGAGGGAGGCGCTCCGCGCCGACCTCCACCGCCAGCTGCTCGACATGGTCGACCACCTCGACATCACCGAGCACATACGCGGAGCGGCGCGGGACCGCGTCGACCTCCACACGTTCTTCGCCGCCTACCCGGGCATCCGCGCCGGGTGCAGCGGCCGGCTCAACAGCTTCCTCGACGACATCCTCACCGAGACCAGCCCCGACCTGCTGCGGCTGCACGGCGGCATGGACCGGCTGACCTGCCGTCTGGCGGGCCGGCTGCGGGGCCCGGTGGCCCTCGGCCACCGGGTCACCGGCGTCGACGTCCGCGACGACGGCGTCCTGCTCCAGGTCAAGGCGGGCGGCCGGACGGTCGTCAAGCGCTCGGACCTCGTCGTGTGCACCGCGCCGTTCCCCGCCGTCCGGCGGATGCGGCTGAGCGGCCTGGACCCCGACAAGCTGGCCGTGCTGCGCGACGTGCAGTATTGCCCGGCCACCAAGGTCGCCTTCCTCTGCCGGACGCCGTTCTGGCGGGAGGGCGGCATCGAGGGCGGCGCCTCCTTCACCGGGGGGCGCATCCGCCAGACCTACTACCCGCCCGTCGACGGCGAACCGGGGCGCGGCGCCGCCCTGCTGGCCAGCTACACCATCGGGGACGAGGCCCGGAAGCTGGGCCGGATGTCGGCCTGCCGCCGCCACCGCCTGGTGCTGGACGAGCTCAGCGTGGCCCACCCCGAGCTGCTCTCGCCCGGCATGGTGCTGGAGGCCGTGAGCGTGGCCTGGGGGGACTCGCGCTGGCAGGCCGGCTGCGCCGTGCGCTGGGGCAAGAGCCCCGGCGAGGTCGAGGAGGAGCTGCTGCGCGCGGGCCGCCCGGCGCACCGGCTGTTCTTCGCGGGCGAGCACTGCTCGACGTCGCCCGCCTGGATCGACGGATCGATCGAGTCCGCGCTCCGGGCCGTCGAACAGGTGGCGGACTTCGCCACCGACCGCCGCCGCACGGCCGTCTCCGGCCGGGCCAACCCCGCGGGAGCCCTGTGATGAGCGTCTTCGACCTGCCCCGGCTGCACTTCGCCGGCACCGCGACGACGAAACTGCCCACCGGCCCGCGCAGCGGGCTCGTGGATCTGGCCGCCAACCGCGCCCTGACCGGTGACGGGCGGCCGTTCCCGGCCGACCGGCCGGCCGACGAGTACCACGACCACCTCCAGCGGCTCGGGCCGCACTTCGACGCCGCCGGGCGCTCCTGCCCGGCGGCGGAGGGGGGCGTCTTCAGCGCGGCGAAGGGGCGGCACTTCGACGGCAACGGCCACTTCCTCATGGACGCCCGCGTCGTCTCCGTCGAGGGCCCGGACACGCCGGCCGACGCCCCGCCGTCCACCGCCGACCCGGTCGTCGGCCGCAGCGTCGACGTGTGGGGCCACTACAACGAGTACCTGCGCACGACCGTCAACCGGGCCCGGGTCTTCGACCTGGACCCGGCCTCCCGGTGGACGACCGCCCTGATGATCGGCCGGTTCGGGCTGGGGCGCCTGGGCCGTTCGCACGACGACGGCTACATGCTCAGCAACGCGGTCGAGGGCTTCCAGCCGCCGCGCTGGGTGGACTTCCGCCGGATCCTGGGGGTGGGCGAGCACGCGCTCGCCCAGGAGCTGGGCTATTGCGCCGTCCACCAGTTCGTCGTCACGCCCGAGGAGGGCGCGGACGGGCTGGGCTGGCTGCCGGACGCCCGGCTCTCCCCCGCCGTGCGCGCGCTGCGCGAGGCGGTGGAGGGCGGGGCGGACGGCCTGGTCGTCCAGTTCGCGCTGGACGACGTGACCTCGCCGCTCGCCCCGGACACCCCCGCCCTGTGGCGGGTGCGGGGGACGATCGCGCCCTGGCACGCCGACGAACTGCGCAGCTATCCCGCCGGCCGGCTGCTCGCCCCCCTTCCGGGGGCGGGTGGCCCGCTCCACCACATGACGGTGGAGGTCGGGCACGGCCGGGCCGCGTTCAACATGGTCTCCGCCGTGCCGCTCACGGGCCGGGCGGCGGAGGCGGGCCCGGGCCCGCTGCACCGGCTCGGGCCGCCGCTGGACGTCGGTGATCTGGAGCTGCGGTCGGCCGACTCCGGCCGGCTCCTCGCCCGGCTGCCCGCCGGGTCGTACACCGGGTCGGGCGCCGGGTCGGACGTCGGGTCGGGCGCCTGGGAGCTCACCTCCGGCATCGTCACCGTGCCCGCCGAGGCGGGCTGGGAGGCCGCCCCGGACGAGGCCCTGTGCCTGGTCCGGGCCGCCACCGGCACCGGGGGCCCGGAGGTGCTGCTCGCCGAGCGGGAGATCAACGTCCAGAGCGACGAGGCCGTGGTGACCGTCCATCACCGCGACGCGGCGCACGGGCGCGACCACGCCGTCGAGGTGCCGCTGCGCGTGTTCGTGCGCGGGCGCCCGGCGAGCGCCGGGACCGTCCACGCGCGCCAGTACTCCAACCCGCGCGCCCTGCCCGCCGACCCCGTCGCGGGCGGCCCGGGGGCGCGCTGCGGGGACGCCGTCCACCTGGGGATGCGCGGCGGGGACGGCGGCTTCGCCGCCGAGTGCTCCGTGGCGACCGACGAGACGGGCCGGGGCCTGCTCACCCTGCGCGGCGAGCGGGCGGGCACCTGCCGCGTCCTGCTGACCACCGACCCCGCCGACCGGCCCGCCGCCGACCCCACGGCGGAGGGCTCCGCCTGGACGGCCTACGACGACGAGGACGCCCTCGGCTACTGGGCGGGCGCGGGCGCCCTGTCCGTCCGCGTCCTGCCCGACGACTGGCACCTGGACGACGTCCCCCGCGAGGACGTCGACTTCACCCTGCTGCACCGCGAGGTCTTCGCGTTCTACGAGCACATCTCCACCTTCATGCGCTCCGACGTCTTCAGCCTCGCCGACCGCTGCAAGGTGGAGACCTACGCCGAGCTGGCGTGGCAGATGTGCGACCCCCGCAACAAGGCGAAGACGTACTACATGCCGCCCACCCGCGACCTGACCGACCCCAAGGCCCGCCTCCTGCTGGCCTATCTGCGCAACCAGCAGGAACGGCCCCGCCCGCCGCTGACCGCCCCGGCGATCCCCGTGACCGAGCCCGCCATCACCACGCGCGGCGAGCTGTGGACCGCCCTCAAGCAAGCCGCCGCGCTGGAGCTCGCGGTGATGCTCCAGTACCTCTACGCGGCGTTCTCCGTGCCCACGCACGGCGCCGGGCGGGAGTACGTACGGCGCGGCCGATGGACGGCGGAGCAGCTGAAGCTCGCGTGCGGGCAAGGCGGCGCCACCGTCGACGACGGGATCCGGGGCACCCTGCTGAACGTCGCCCGCGAGGAGATGATCCACTTCCTGCTGGTCAACAACATCATCACGGCCATGGGCGAGCCCTTCCACGTCCCGGTGCTCGACTTCGGCACGCTCAACGCCGAGCTGCCCGTCCCGCTGGACTTCGCCCTGGAGGGGCTGAGCGTCGGCAGCGTGCAGCGCTACATCGCCATCGAGCAGCCGGCCGGGCTCACGCCGGAGGTGCGCCGCGAGAGCGGCGCCCGGCCCACCGCCGTCCGGCCGCTCGGCTTCACCTGGAGCTCGGTGAGCGAGCTGTACGCGGGCATCCGGGAGGGGCTGCGGCGCGTCCCCGACCTCTTCCTCGTCGAGAAGGGGCGCGGCGGCGGCGAACACCACGTGTTCATGCGCGAGTCGGTCAACGCCACCCATCCCGACTACCAGTTGGAGGTCGACGACCTCGCCAGCGCCCTGTTCGCCGTCGACTTCATCACCGAGCAGGGCGAGGGCGGCGCCCTGGGCGAGGCCGGGCCGTCGGACTCCTCGCACTTCCAGAGCTTCCTGCGGATCGGCGAGGCCCTGACCACCGAACGCGTCCCCGGGCCCTACGGGCGGCTGCTGCCCTGGAGCCCGGCCTACCCGGTGCTGCGCAACCCCACGGTGGGCGTCGGCGACGCGGCGAAGGACTCGATCACCGACGACGAGGCACGGGCGGTGGCACGGCTGTTCAACCGCTCGTACCACGTGATGCTCCAGCTGATGGCCCAGCACTTCGGCGAGAGCCCGGACGGCAGCCTGCGCCGCTCGAAGCTGATGAACGCCTCCATCGACGTGATGACCGGCATGATGCGCCCGCTGGCGGAACTGCTGGTCACGATGGAGTCCGGCCGCCGCGGCCGGACCGCCGGCCCGACGTTCGAACTCGACACCCCGCCCGCGTTCGTCCCCCGGCCCGACGTGGCACGCCGCGCGCTGGCGCTGCGCCTGGACCACCTCGCGGCGGCGGCCCGCAAGTGCGAGCCGGTGCCGTCCCAGGTCGCCGAGATGGCGGCCTTCCACGCCGACTTCTTCCGCCGCCAGGGAGACACCCCATGAGCACACCGATAACCCCCTTCCGCCCGGAGGACGTCGACCCGGCGGACCCCTACGCGTCCTACCGCCCCTACCGGGAGCTCGACCCCGTCCACCGCTCCGGCGACACCTGGTACCTCTTCCGCCACGCCGACGTGGCCCGGGTGCTCACCAGCCGCCGCTACGGCCGGGGCGCCCTGCCCACCGCGCTGCCCGAGCAGTGCCCGCACCTGCGGCGGACCGTCACCAACTGGCTGGTGTTCATGGACCCGCCGGAGCACACCCGGGTGCGGGCGCTGGTCGCGAAGAGCTTCACGCCCCGCATCGTGGAGGCGCTGCGCCCCCGCATCCGGCGGCTGGCGGCGGAGCTCACCGCCGAACTCACGGCGACGGACCCGGCCGATCTGGTGGGCGGCTTCGCCGCGCCCTTCCCGATCCTGGTGATCAGCGAACTGCTGGGGGTGCCGAGGGCCGACCGCCCCTGGTTCCGGGAGCGGGCCGTGGACCTCCAGCAGGCCACGAGCTCCCGGGCGGCCCGCCGCTCCGACGGGTTCGCGGTGGCCGAGGCGGCCGCGCGGGAACTCGCCGGGTACTTCCGGGCCGAGCTGGCGGGGCGGCGGGCGGGGCGCGGCCCCGACGCGGTGGACCTGATCGCGGCGATGCTGGCGGCCGAGGAGAGCGTTCCGCTAGGTGACGACGTCCTGGTGGGCACCTGTATCCACCTGCTGACGGCGGGCCACGAGACGACCACCAACCTGCTGGCCAAGGGCCTGCTGGCCCTCTTCGCCCACCCGGAGCAACTCGCGGAGCTACGGGCGGAGCCGAAGCTGCTGCCGAACGCGGTGGAGGAGCTGGTGCGCTACGACCCGCCCGTGCAGATGATCAGCCGCTGGGCCAAGGAGGACGACGAGATATCGGGGCACGCCGTGCGCCGGGGCGAGAAGGTCGTCCTGGTGCTGGGCTCCGCCAACCGGGACGCCGGACGCTTCCCCGACGCGGACCGCCTCGACATCCACCGCGACGCGCTCCGGCACACCGGCTTCGGCATGGGCATCCACTACTGCGTGGGCGCCCCCCTGGCACGGGCGGAGGCGGAGATCGGCCTGACGGAACTCCTCCGCCTACCGGGCCTGTCCCGAGCGGCCGACCCGATACGGTACGCGGACGACCTGATCTTCCACGGCCCGGCGAGGATGATGATCCACACAGGCGCTACGTAAGGGGGCGCCCCGTCAGGGGCGCGGGGCTGTGTCGATATGCGGCTGCCGCCGCGTGGGCGCGACAAGCCCCCACCGGCGTGCAGGTGACGGCACCGCTCACCCCCGCCGAACGAACCACTGGTTCAGATACGCGTCGAGCGCCCGGACATCCCCCGCCCGGGCGCGCAGCCCGATGTGCCCGTCCGGCCGGACAAGCAGCAACGTGCCGGGCGCGGGCCCCTCCGCGACGCCTTTCCCGGCCCGGATGCCGAAGACCTCGGCCCGCAGGGCGTAGCGGTCGAGCGTGCGGCGCAGCTCGGCCGTGTCGGTCGTGCCCGGCACCGTACCGGTGGCCGCACCGGCCGCCGAGTCCACCAGCAGCGTCCAGCGCTCGTACGACAGCAGATCGTGGAGCCTGCGCTGCCGGCCGCTCTCGGTGACGGGCAGGTCGGGCAGCCGGTCGCCCGCGCGGAGGGCGCCGCGCCCGCCCCGGTCGGCGGCGAGCGGCCCGCCGCGGTAGTGGCGGAAGAGCTCACTGAGAAGGTTGCGCCCCTGCCGGTTGAACGTCTCGCTGCGGAGGAGCGTGGGTCCGAGGAGCCGCATCGCGCCGAGGGTGGCGGCGGAGGGCGGCAGCTCCAGGACGTTGCGCCGCATCTGCCGCATCACCTCCTGGGCGATGGCGCGCTGCTCGGCGGTGTAGGTGTCGAGCAGGGCGTCACGGGCGTGCCCCTGATGGACGGCGGCGAGCTTCCAGGCGAGGTTGTGGATGCCGCGCAGCCCGGTGTTGAGCCCGCGCCCGCCGATGGGTGCCCACAGGTGGGCGCTGTCCCCGGCGAGGAGGGCCGGGCCCACGCGGAAGGTGGCCGCGACGCGGTCGTGGAAGCGGGCCCGGTTGAACCACTCGGGCTCGGTGGGCATCAGGCGGACGTCCGGGTCGTGGGTGACCCTGGCGACCAGCTCGCGCATCTCCTCGACGTCGGGCGGCGCGACGTGCCCGGGGTCGGGGTCGTCGCGGAAGCAGAAGAAGCGGTACCCGCCGCCCGGGCGCGGCGAGACGATGAGGCTGGCGCGCCGTTCGAGGAAGAAGTACGTGGTGTCGGGGGCGTAGGGGTAGGGCCACCGGGGCCGGGCGTTGATCTGCACGGCCTGGAGGCCGGTGCGGCGCTCGCCGTCGAAGAGGAGGCCGAGCGTTCTGCGGACGACGCTGTGGGCGCCCTCGCAGCCCACGACCCAGCGGCAGTCGAGGGTCTCCACCGTGCCGTCGGGGCCGCGTACGTCCACTTGGGCGGCGCGTTCGCCGGGGCGGACGGCGACGGCCTCGCTGTTCCAGCGGACCTCGGTGCCGAGTTCGCCGAGGCGTTCGGCCAGCAGCGCCTCGATGGCGATCTGCTCGATGGACAGCGGCTGGGGGAAGGCCGTGCCGGGGACGGTCATGGCGTGCCGGCCGATCTCCCGGCCCCGGACATGGAAGACGGCCTGTCGCAGGGGCAGGCCCTGGTCCAGGAAGCGCTCCTCGCAGCCGAGGTCGCGCAGGATCTCCAGGGCGCGCTGCCAGAGGACGCTGGCCCGCACCTGCCGCTTGGTGCCGGGCTCCTTCTCCAGGACGGTCACGCCCAGCCCGTACCGGCGCAGGGCCACGGCCAGGGCCAGGCCGGTGGGCCCGGCCCCGATGATCACGACGTCCCGGCAGAAGCGGCTCATGGGCCTCCCCATCGCTCGCCCTTATGGTCGGGCATGCGGGGGGAGGCTTCAATGGGACGGCCGGGGGGCATTCGGGGGGCGCCCACGGGGCATTGACCCGTTCGGGCGCCCGTTCGACGGCGGACGGGCTCCGGCGCGCCTCAGTGCGCCTCCGCCTCCACGGGCTTGGGGATCAGGAAGGACGTGCCGAGGGCGGCGGCCATGATGACCACGCCGGCGATCATGCTGGTGACATAGCCGCCGGCCGAGGACGGGTCACTGGGCATCGTCGCGGTCTTGACCGCGTAGAGCAGCGCGAAGCTCAGGCCCGCGCCGAGGTTGAAGGCGCCGGCGTTGAGGCCGGGCAGGAAGCCCGGGTTCTCCTTGGGCGACAGCACGATGCCCAGGCCGTTGAGGACGATGTTGGCCACGCCCGCGTAGGTGATGCCCACGAGGATCGAGGTGACCAGCAGCATCACGCGCGAGTGGGCCGGGATGGTGAAGATCATCAGGATGACGGAGGCGGCGGCGCCGACCAGGCCCAGGCGCAGGATCCGCCCGTAGCCGTAGGTGGCGGCCAGCCGGCCCGCGATCGGGCCCATGGCCAGGCCCGCCAGCGCGTAGGGCGTGAGCGTCCACCAGGCGGAGGCCTCGGCGCTCATGCCGAGGCCGGCCTTGGCGTCCTGGGCGAACGCGGGGATCAGGCCGTTCATGACGGCGAACACGCCGGTCATGGTGAGCACGGTGGTCAGCAGGATCGCCCAGGTGGCGCGCTGCTTGAGGTGGCGCGTGGCGACCAGCGGGTGGTGGGTGCGGTCCTCGGTCCGCCAGAACAGGGCGAAGGCGATCGCGGAGAGCACGACGAGCCCGCCGACCAGGCCCCAGTTCGCCGCGTCGAGCTTGCCCGCCTCGTTGAGGGCGACGAGCAGCGCGCCGACGGAGACGACCAGGAAGGCGACGCCCGGCCAGTCCATCGAGTGGGCGGAGGGGACCTTGGTCTCGCGGGTCAGCGTGGCGACGAGGACGGCCGCGATGACGGCCACGACGGCCATGGCCCAGAAGACGGACTGGAAGCCGTGGTTGTCGGCGAGGTAGCCGCCGGCCAGGGAGTCGACGCCGGCGATGCCGCCGTTGACGGCGGTGATCGCGCCCAGGAGGGTGCCGTAGCGCTTGGGCTCGGTGACCTCCATCCGCAGCATGATCAGGCACAGCGGCACGGTCGGCCCGGACGCGCCCTGGATGAGCCGGCCGACGAACAGCATGGGAACGCTCTCGGCCAGCGCGGCGACCACACAGCCGACGGCCATCAGCACCAGCATCCCCGCCAGCACCTTGCGGCGTCCGATGACGTCGCCGAGGCGGGGCAGGAACAGCGAGAACAGCGCGGCGGAGGTGAAGAAGGCCGTCTGGGTGAGGCCGATCTCCGCGGAGCTGGCGTGGAGGCTGTCCTCGATGCTCTTCAGCGCGGGGCTGAGCATGCTCGCGTTGAGCTGGAAGGCCACGCAGGCCGCCAGCAGCGCCGTGACCAGCACGCCCACGCGCACGGGACGGTGGCCGTCCCAGGTGGCGGGCTGGTCACCGGCGGGGTGATCAGTGTGAGAAACGTTCATGCTTCGACGTACCAATTCGTTCAAGGCTCGACCGCGACCAGTCTGTGGCAGACGGCGGGGACGGGCGACCCCGGCCCGGCCGGGCCGATCTGTCGCAAGGTGTCCCCAAAAATAGAAAAACCCCAGCGGAGCTGGGGTTTCCTCGGGTCTGGCGAGGTTTGGCCTCCCCTTTAGGGTACATGGACCCTTGTTGATCGTTTCCGGGCTCTCATGGAGTGCTGCCCGGTGGGAGCCCCTTCCCATAGGGTGAGTGCGGCCCGGCGACCGGGCCGGCGCAGGTGACGAGGAGGAAGATCTTCGTCGGCCACCAGGTCAGCAGGTCCGTCATGGGCGTTCCTCCGTCGGCGGCTCGATGTCACCGGGGCCGCGCGCCCCGGCGGTCCCCTGCCGGTTGCCGCCCCGGGCGCGCCAGCGGCCGCTGATCCGGCTGAGGACGCCGGGGCGGTTCCAGTCCTGGAACGCGGACGCCCAGGGGCCGCCCCGCCGCCGAAGGTCGCGGAGGAGCGCGTCGACGTCCTCGGCGGGCATGCGGCGCACCACCGGCCGCAGCACGGTCGTGAGCAGCCCGGTGCGGATCTCCTCCCAGAGGGCGTCGGCGCCGGGCGCGGTCTGCCAGGCGGCGAAGCACCCGGCGGCGTATTCGGGCGCGCCGCGCATCCGGTCGGCGACGCCCTCCCGACGGGCCGCCCGGTCGTACGCGCGCAGGAAGGGCTCGTCGCCGCCCTGGACGAGGGCGAGGAGCTCGCCCTGGGGCGCGGGGGAATCGAGGAGCCGCTCGGCGAGCGCGGCGCTCACGCGGGTCTCGATGCCGGGTTCCAGGGGGAGGGCCTGGGCGCGCAGGGCGACGGCCCGGCCCGCGTAACCGGTCAGGGTCTCGCCGGCCGTCAGGTCACCGGCCAGTTCGAGCAGCAGGAGCGCGGCCCGTTGGCGGGGAGCGAGGGTGGTGGCGCGGTTCAGGAGCAGGGCCTTGGCGAGCTCGGGCGCTTCGGGGTCGTCGGGGTCGCTGTCGAGGGCGGCCTGGACGAAGGAGTCGTCCAGGCCCGCCGCGCGGCACCACGCCTCCGGGAGCGCGGCGAGCAGGATGCCGGCCTCCACGGGCCGGATCGGGGTGTCGCCCCAGACCAGCCGGACGGCTGTGCGCAGCACGGACGACTCCCCCTGGTGCTCGGCGCCCGCCGCCTTCATGAGGGAGTCGAGGAGCCCGGGACGGTCGGTGTGCGCGGGGTCCCCGGCGGTGTTGACGGCGGCGGCCATGCGCAGGTGGGGGTGGGGCGTGAGGTCGGCGGCCGGGAGTCCGTCCGCGAGGGCGCGGGCGACGGCCGCCGGGTCGCCCGTGGCGGCGGTCCGGTCGAGGGAGCCGAGGACGGCGGCCGCGAGCTCGGGATGGGCACCGAGCGCGGCCCGTACGGCGGCGCGGTCCTTCTCCTCGTTGTCGTCGAGGAGGGCGGTGCTCATACGGGCCGTGAGGGCGGGCAGGACGGCACTTCGGTCGAGGCAGAGTGCCTCGGCGAGGCGGTGGAGGGACAGGAGGACGGGCAGGGGCGCGTCGGACGCCCGCGCCAACTCGGCGCGCAGGTCGCGTACGAGGGGGTCCGTGATCGCGTGGCCGGCCAGGGGCGCGAACTCGTCGGCGAGCGCGGCCAGGGCCGTCCACTCCTCGGCGGTACGGGCCGTGCCGCCCGCCGCCAGCCCGGTGAGCAGCGCGAACCGGTCGGACGCCCGGGGACGCGTCACGGCCCGGCGGGCGGCCGCCGTGCGGCCGGCCGCGTCGAGGGCGACGCCCTCGCGTGCCGCCAGGGCGGCGAGGCGCCCGGCGTCGTACGGCGCGTCCGGGCCGGTGCCCTCCGGGTTCCGGACCGTCCCGGAGACCAGTTCGGGGAGCCCGGCCAGCCACAGCCGGGCGGCGATTGACGCCCAGGCATCGGGCGCGTCGGTCGCGTCGGACGCGTCGCGCACGGTGCTGGAGCGGCCGCCCGCGCAGTCGTGGACGCGGAAGCGGCGGCCGGCGTCGGCGGCGTCCGTGTCGGCGTCGGGTGAGGTGCCGACGATCTGCTGCCGGGCGAGGCCGGGGCGGCGGGTGTACGTCGTGAAGGTCAGCCGGTCGGCCCGCTCGCGCGGGAGGACGGCGCTGGCGACGGCGATCCAGTGCGCGACGTCGGCGCTGTCGCGCTCGACGACGAGGAGTTGCGGGGCGTCGGGGTCCCGGAAGAGGCTCCGTACGTCCGCGAGGAAGGGTTCGAGCCGCTCGGCGCGGGCGCGGACGAACTCCAGCAGCCGCGCCTTGTCGATGCGCCCGGCCGAGGTGAGCTCCCCCGCCGGGACGCCGTCCCCGGGCGTGCTGTCGGCCCAGAAGGGGGACTCCCACGCCTGGATGGGCAGCATGCCGCCGGGCAGGGCGTCGGCCGGGGGCAGCCGGACGGCGTGGGCGTGGAAGTTGCCGTACCGCCCGCTGTAGTCGGTGCCGGTGTAGACCGCGCGGCACAGCAGCCTGCTGCCGTCGGAGAGGAGGTGGTGGCTGAACGCGATGGGGAAGCCGGCGAGTTCGCCGGCGGTGGGGCGGGCGGGGGCGTCGCGCGGCGGCTCGTAGCCCACCAGCTGCTCCACCTCGGCGAGGAGGGCGGCGGGCAGGTCGTCGCTGACGGCGGTGAAGCGGAAGCCGGAGCCGTCCGGGCCGGGGGCGGCGGACGTGTAGTGCAGCTGCTGGAGCGTCACGCCTTGCCCGCCTTCTTCTCCTTGTGGGTGGACGCCTTGTGGATGGACGCCTTGTGGGTGGGCAGCAGGCCGCGGCGGGTCAGCAGCCACAGGAGGGGGGCCTCCACGCGGGTCGGCTGCGGACCGGACTTGGGGGCGTCGGCCGGGGCGTCGGCCGGGGGCGGCGCGCCGAGCGCGGAGAGGCCGAACAGCCCCACGTCCGAGAAGTCGCTCTCCAGCTGCCGGTGCAGCGCGCCGCCGTCCCAGCTCTCCAGCAGGGAGCGCACTTCCTCGTGGACGGCGGTGCGGTCGGCGTCGTCGAAGGCGCCGCCGTGGTGGGAGGCGTTGGTGTGCAGGGGGGAGTGCGGGGAGAGCAGGGGGCGCAGCATGTCGGTCTTGGTGAGGGCCACGGCGACGGGCGTCGACAGCCGGCCGCGCGAGCCGGCGCGGCCGTGGCCGCGCAGCTGTGCCGCGATGTCGGCGGCGATCTGCTGCGGCGGCGTCTCCACGGCCGGCAGGGGCGGTCCGTCGCCGCCCGCGAGCTCGTCCCGGACGGACGGCAGCTGCAGGGGATCGACCAGGAGGATGATGCCGTCGGCGGCGGCCAGGTAGGCGGTGTAGCGGTCCATGGCGGCGGCGTTGCTCAGGTCCTCGCCCGCCGCGTCGAAGAAGACCAGGGCGGTGTGTCTGCTGCCGGAGTGGCCGTTGCCGACGCCGAACCGGCCCCGGGAGGGGACGCTCAGCCGGTACAGCAGCGGGTCGTTGAAGCCGAGCGCGGCGGGCCGGGTGGCGCCGGGCAGGTGGAGCCGCTCGTAGAGTTCGGCGGCCATGTCGCGGTCGCGGCGCTGGGTGTCCGCGCCCATCGCGGCGAGCGACGCCCGGTACGCGCCGCCGACGCGGTGGCGCAGTTCGTTGACGAGCACGGTGATGTAGGTGCTCTTGCCGGTGGCCTTGGCGCCCACGAGGGCGATGATGCGGCTGTCCTGGTCGCAGTAGTCGCTGGGGAGATCGCTGTGACAGCGCCGGCAGACGCGTACGGGCGTGGGGACGCCGCAGTCCGGGCAGGCCGCCCGTCCGCCGGCGCCGCGCAGGGAGCGGAGGTCCCGGGCGCGGAGGTCCAGGGCGCGCAGGGCGCCGGGCGCGTCGAAGACCGGGCCGCGCATCCGGGCCTGCGGGGGGACACTGGGGCCCTTGAAGTCGGCCCAGACGTCGTCGCGTTCGGGGTCGCAGGCCGTACCGCCGCGCACGCCCGTCGCGGACATCAGGCAGCGGTAGCCGAGCCGGGCGGCCGGGCCTCGGGCGAAGCAGTAGGGGCAGATGACGGTCGTCATGTCAGCGCACCACCAGGTCCTTGTGCGGGGGCTCTTCGAGGCGTACGGCGTGGGCGTGCGGGCCGAGCAGGAACGCGCGGAGCGTGTAGGGGCGCCGGATCCCGGCGGCCTCCACGGCCGCCTGGACGTCCCGGCTCACCGGCCCGCCGGTCAGCTCCCCGCCGCTCAGGCGCAGCACGGGCGTGCCGTCGTCGGGCGTGCGGGGCAGGGGCTCGGCGGCGGTGCGGGCGACGAGCAGGAGCTCGGGGAGGCCCGGCGCGGTCTCCCCGACGACTTCGGCCCGTACGGCGACCCGGCGGCGCCGGCCGGGGAACCGTCCGCCGAGGCGCTCGACCGTGTAGGAGACGGCGACGTCGGCCGGGATCTCCGCCTCGGCGGGCGGGGGCGGGAGCAGCACGTCGGCGTCGGTGACGGCGAGCGGTTCGGCCCGGAAGCGCGCCGCCGAACCGGTCACGTCGATGTGCAGCCCTTCGCGGAAGTACGTGCTCCGGCCGATCCTGCGCTCGTCGGTCCGGCCGTCCTGCCACCAGCGGACGAGGACGCGGTCCACCGCCCCCGGCCAGTCGAACGTCAGCCGGGCGCGGCCGGGTCCGACCCGGCGCACCGTCAGCGCCTCGACGGCCTCCGGGACGTCGACGCGCACGCTCGGGCCGGCCACGGCCCGCTCGCCGAGGACGGTGACGGCGGTGAGGCGGGCGGTGATGCCACGCGGAGGCCGGAATTCCGCCGATCCGGTGCCGGTGCCAGGGCCGGTGCCGGGGCCGGTGCCGGGCCATGGGAGTGGCGGTGGGAGCCGGTCGGCGGTGGTGGGCAGGTCCTCCCCGGCCCGTGGTGGCGGCCCCGGCCACTCCAGCAGGCGTACGTCGCCCCGGTCGCCGCCCGTCCAGCCGACGGTCAGGGTGCCCGGGGTGTCGCCGGGGCGTACGGTCAGGGCGGTCACGGCGTCGGGCCACGGGTGGACGGTCCGGCGGAGGACCAGCCCCGGCGAGCGGACCTCGCGACCGGCGGCGGTGCGGTAGACGCAGGCGATCCGGTACTCGTACGTGCCGGGCGCGAGGCCGTCGTCGCGGAAGCCGTGCGGGCTCGCGGCGATCTCGGTGGCGGTCGTCTCCGGACGTGGCCCGGTACGGACGACGGTGACGCGGTGGGCGCCGGGCGGGGTGCGCCACGCCGCGTCGACGCGTGCCCGGGCGTCGGACGCCCGCACGTCCTCGACTTCGGGGGCGATGAGTGCCTCGGGGCCGACGAGGGGGAGGCCCGCGATCCGCCCGTCGCCGCCGAGCGGCAGGACGGCGTGGCGGACGCGCTCGCCGAGGGGCGCGGCGGTGTCGGTGAAGGTGGATGTGCCGGTGGACGTGGCGGTGGCCTCCCCCAGCGTCACGGGGGCCTGCCCGGCGACGTACCGCAGGACCCGCCAGGCCCGTGCGTCCGGCCTCCAGCTCAACCGGGCGCCGTCCGGGCCGGGTTCGACGGTGAGGCCGCCGTCGGGGCGGCAGGTGAGGATGAGGCCGCGCAGGGCGTGGGGATCGTCCTCGGCGGTCCGCGCGGCGCGCAGGTAGCGCAGCGCGGCGGCCGACGCGTCCCCGGCCCGCCTCAGCGCGTCCGCTTCCTTCAGCAGGTCGTCCACGTGCCGGGCGCGGGCCTCGACCCGGGCGACGAGCAGGGCGAGCCCCTGGTCGTCCAGGGGCGTGGGCAACCGCCGGGCCAGGGCGCGGGCCTGCCGGACCCGGCGCTCGCGCCAGGCGTCCGGCAGGGTCTCGGCGGCGGTGCGCGCGGCGGGTTCGAGGCGTGGCGCGTGCCGGGCGGCGAAGGCGAGGGCCGTGGCCTCCGCCGGGTCGACGCCGAGGGCGACGGCGGCTTCGGGGCGGGAGCCTTGAGGGTCGTCCCGCAGCAGACGCAGGAGTTCGTAGAGGACGACGCGGCGCAGTCCCATCGGGTCCTCGGCGAGGACGGCGTCGTAGCGCGTCAGCAGCGCGTCCCACTCGGCCGGGCCGGTCGACGCGGCGCGGATCTCCGCGAGGCGGTCGCGGTCGACGTGGCGGGGCCGGCCGCCCCGGCCGGGTACGCGCAGCCCGTCGAGGACGAGGAACCGGACGGCCGCGCGCCCGCCGGGGGGAAACAGCCCGTCGGCGGCGTGCCGCAGCCCCAACGCCGCCTGCCGCTGCCGGAGATCGTCATAAGCGGGCACAAGAGGCGAGACCGGCATGTCCGGAAGTGCCTGCGGCAGCCCCAGGATCCCCCCGAACTCCCGCCCCATCCGCCGCCGCCCCCGCGTTCCGATATACGTACGACATGCCATCTCACCAGATCGGAAGGCTTATTGCCGAGGTTTTCGGCAAGATCGGCGCCGTGTGCCCGGTCACCGGGGTCATCCCGGCGTCGAGCCGGTGACGGTGGCGAGGGCTTGGTGGAGGGTGCCGTCGGCCGGGTGGTCCCGCCAGCGGGCGGCGATGTGGCCGTCGGGGCGGACGAGCAGCGCTCCGTGCGGGCCGAGTCCGCACACGTCGGCGTGCTCGCCGGGCAGGGGCTCGACGCGCAGCGGCCAGGGCGCGGCGGCCGCCTGGCCCTCCCAGCGGGCGGGGTCCGGGGTGAGGAGCGTGAACCACTCGCCGAGGGCGTCGAGCGTGGAGCGACGGTCCGTGAGCCAGAGGTGGGGCACGCGATGGCCCGGCTCGGCGGTGAGGACGTAGTCCGTTCCACTGTCCGTTCCGCTGTCGGACGACTGGGGGGCGACGCCATCAGCCAGGACGGCGGTGGAGCGGTACGTGACGCCGAGCAGGAGGCCGAGCTGGGCGAAGAACCGGTCCGTCCAGGGGAGTTCGACCTGCTCCGGCGCCTCTCCACCGGCCCGGAGCTGTTCGCGGCGCCGGTTCTGCACGCGGAGCATGAGCTGGGCGTTGGCCACCGCTTGCCGGAGCGTCCGCTCGGCGACGGGGTGTCGTTCCGCCTCGTACGTCTCCAACAGGTCCGGGCCGGCCCACCCGTTGAGCACCCCGGCCAGCTTCCAGCACAGGTTGTGCACGTCGGAAAGGCCGGTGTTCATGCCCAGGCCGCCCGTGATGGGCATCGCGTGCGCGGCGTCGCCGGCCAGCAGGATCCGGCCGTGGCGGAGGCGTTCGGCCACGAACGCGTTCATCACCCAGTGCTGGACCCGCACCACGTCCACCGGTACGTCGGCGCCGGAACCGAGGGCGCGCGAGACGAGCGCGGGCCAGTCGGCGCTCGCGGCGCCCTCGGGGGTCGGGGCGAACCAGGCCCAGCCGCCCTCGGGGTAGACCGGGGCGAACAGCCCGTGCGTGGTGAAGTAGAGCCCGGCGGGCCGGTCGGCGCACCAGCGGTCGAGGTCGGCGTCGAAGACGACGGTGGTGAAGTCCCCCAGCGCCCCGGTCCCGGTGGTGCCGATGCCCAGGAGCCGCCGGACGGTGGAGTTCGCGCCGTCGGTGGCGAGGACGTAACGGGCGCGGACGCGGGTCTCCGCGCCGGTCCGGTGGTCGACGAGCGAGGCGACGACGAACTCCGCTCCCCGGCCCTGGTCCAGGGCGACGAGTTCGGTGCCGAAGCGCATCGGTGCGCGCGCCGCGCCGAGCAGGGTGGGTTCGAGCCGGTCCTGGGAGGTGACCACGCCGATCACGGGGCTCTCGGGGACCGGCGCGTTGACGCCGATCATCGCCGCCGTCGCGAAGTCGCGGTCGTGGAGGGTGTCGCGGAAGCGGATGCAGCCGTACCGGGGCGCGAACGCGGCGTCCGCGATCCCGTCGGCGAGCCCGAGCCCGCGGAAGATCTCCATGGAGCGCACGTTGACCAGCCGCGAGCGGGGGAAGGGGGAGAGCTCGGCGCGTTTCTCGACGAGCAGGGTCCGTACGCCCCAGCGCTCCAGGAGCGCCCGGGCGGTGAGACCGACCGGCCCACCGCCGACGATCAGTACGGGCAGTGGGTCGTCGTCATCGCTGCCGCCGTCGGGCATGGGCATGTCCGTCATGGCAGCAATCTTCCGCACCGGGCAGCCGTCCGCAATGCCGATCCGCGCTGTCAGCCGCCGACGTTGCCGACGTTACGCGCCGACGTACGCCGCGAGGTGCTCGCCGGTGAGGGTGGAGCGGGCGGCGACGAGGTCGGCGGGGGTGCCCTCGAAGACGATCCGGCCGCCGTCGTGACCGGCACCGGGGCCGAGGTCGATGATCCAGTCGGCGTGCGCCATGACCGCCTGGTGGTGCTCGACGACGATGACGGACTTGCCGGAGTCGACGAGCCGGTCGAGCAGGCCGAGCAGTTGCCCGACGTCGGCGAGGTGGAGGCCGGTGGTCGGCTCGTCGAGGACGTAAACGCCGCCCTTGTCGGCCATGTGGGTGGCCAGCTTCAGCCGCTGCCGCTCGCCGCCGGACAGCGTGGTCAGCGGCTGGCCGAGGCTGAGGTAGCCGAGCCCGACGTCCGCGAGCCGCTGGAGGATCCGGTGCGCGGCGGGGGTGCGGGCCTCGCCGGAGCCGAAGAACTCCTCGGCCTCGGTCACCGGCATCGCGAGCACCTCGCTGATGTCGCGGCCGCCGAGGTGGTGCTCCAGCACGGATGCCTGGAACCGCTTCCCCTCGCAGTCCTCGCAGGTGGTGGCGGTGCCCGCCATCATCGCCAGGTCCGTGTAGACGACGCCCGCGCCGCCGCAGGTGGGGCAGGCGCCCTCGGAGTTGGCGCTGAACAGCGCCGGTTTGACGCCGTTGGCCTTCGCGAACGCCTTGCGGATGGGGTCGAGCAGGCCGGTGTAGGTGGCCGGGTTGCTCCGGCGCGAGCCGCGGATCGGCGTCTGGTCGACGGACACGACACCGTCGTCGGCGGGGATCGATCCGTGCACGAGCGAGCTCTTTCCGGAGCCGGCGACTCCGGTGACGGCGACGAGCACCCCGAGCGGGATGTCGACGTCGACGCCGCGCAGGTTGTGCGCCGTGGCGCCACGGATCGCGAGGACGCCCGTGGGCTCCCGCACGGCCTCCTTGAGGGCGGTCCGGTCGTCGAGATGCCGGCCGGTGACGGTGCCGCAGGCCCGCAGCCCCTCGACGGTGCCCTCGAAGCAGACGGTGCCGCCCTCCGTACCGGCGCCGGGGCCGAGGTCGACGACGTGGTCGGCGATCGCGATCGTCTCCGGCTCGTGCTCCACGACGAGCACCGTGTTGCCCTTGTCCCGCAGCCGCAGCAGCAGGTCGTTCATCCGCCGGATGTCATGGGGGTGGAGGCCGGTGGTGGGCTCGTCGAAGACGTAGGTGACGTCGGTGAGGGAGGAGCCGAGGTGGCGGACCATCTTGACGCGCTGCGCCTCGCCGCCCGACAGGGTGCCCGCGGGCCGGTCGAGCGAGAGGTAGCCGAGGCCGATCTCGGAGAACGAGTCGAGGCTGTGCCGGAGCCTGTCGAGCAGCGGCCCCACCGACGGCTCGTCGAGGCCGCGTACCCATGCGGCCAGGTCGCTGATCTGCATCGCGCACGCGTCGGCGATGCCGACCCCGTCGATCTTCGACGACCGGGCCCCTTCGCTGAGCCGGGTGCCGTCGCAGTCGGGGCAGGTGGTGAAGGTGACCGCCCGGTCAACGAACTCCCGGACGTGCGGCTGCATGCCCTCCCGGTCCTTGGCGAGCATCGACTTCCGGATGCGCGGGATCAGACCCTCGTAGGTCATGTTGATGCCCGCGATCTTCATCCTGGTCGGCTCGTGGTGGAGGAAGTCGTGCAGCTCCCGCTCGGTGAACTTCCGGATCGGCTTGTCCGGGTCGTAGAGGCCCGACTCGCTGTAGAGCCGGTGGTTCCAGCCGCCCGCCTTGTACCCGGGGACGGTGAGCGCGCCCTCGGAGAGCGACTTGGAGTCGTCGAAGAGCTGGGTGAGGTCCAGATCGGTGACCGCGCCCCGGCCCTCGCAGCGCGGGCACATCCCGCCGGTGCGGCTGAACGTCGCCTTCACCGCCTTGCGGGCCCCGCGCTCCACCGTGATCGCCCCGCTCGCCCGCACCGAGGGCACGTTGAAGGCGAACGCGCTGGGCGGCCCGATGTGCGGCTTGCCCAGCCGGCTGAAGAGGATGCGCAGCATCGCGTTGACGTCGGTCGCCGTGCCGACCGTGGAACGGGGGTCGCCGCCCATCCGCTGCTGGTCGACGCTGATCACGGTCGTCAGCCCGTCGAGGACATCCACCTCGGGGCGCGCGGTGGTGGGCATGAAGCCCTGGACGAACGAGCTGTAGGTCTCATTGATCAGCCGCTGCGACTCCGCGGCGATCGTGTCGAACACCAGCGAGCTCTTGCCCGAACCGGAGACGCCGGTGAACACGGTCAGCCGGCGCTTGGGGATCTCGATGCCGACGTCCTTGAGATTGTTCTCGCGCGCGCCGTACACACGGATCAGATCGTGACTGTCGGCGACGTGCGGGACGGGCGCCGGCGCCGTCGTGTCCGTCGTCCTGGACCTGGCCATCGCGTCTCCATCCGCCGGACGTCCGATCCGCTCCATCCGATCCGCTCCAGGAGAACACAGGATTCAGCGGGATTCAGAAGGCCGAGTGGGCGAACCAGTGGGCGAGCAGCTCACGGTCGCCCTCCAGGCGGAAGGCGTCACTCTCGCGGTCCAGGCGGCCGTAGAGAAGCAGGAGCAGGTCCGCCGCCGTTCCCCGGACCGTGGCGTCCGCGGTGTCCGGCCCGGTGGTGCCCGTTCCGGCGGGCACCAGGCCGAAGCCGTCGGGGCGCAGGCGGATCAGCCAGTCGCCGGACCCGTCGCCGTCGCCGTCCGTGCAGCAAAAACGGACGGTCCGGTCGGGGGCACGCAGTTCGGCGGTCCGCGGCGCGAAGAGGGACGCGAACGGCAGGTTGGTGAGGAACTCGTCGATGCCGTCCACGGCCAGTTCGCGGTCGATGCGCGGGGAGAGCCCGAGGGCGCGTTCGGCGTCGGCCCGGTGGACGAGGGTCTCGAAGAGCATGCGGCGGGCCCAGAACCGGGCGTGCTGGTCGAGCCCCCAGGCCCACATGGGCGCGTCCAGGTCGGTGGCGGCGAAGACCTCGGCGGCCTGTGCGGCGCCGTCGGTCAGCCAGTCCGGGTAGCCGTCGGGGTGCTCCGGCAGGCGCAGGTCGACCTCCCGGCTGGTCGGCGGCTGCTGGACGCGCCGGCGCAGCAGCTCGGTGAACCAGCGGTGCACATGGCCGGTGTGCCGGGTCAGGTCGGCCAGGGTCCAGCCCGGGCAGGACGGCACCGGGGTGGAGAGGTCCGCTGCCTTGACCGTGGCGACGAATCGGGCCGTCTCGGCCACGACGGCAGCGCCGTGCTGGGCGGGGTTCATGCCGATGTCCCTCCGTTGGTGACGCCCCGGGGGCCGCCCGGGTGACGCCCTGGTCGAGAAAAACAGAAAAACCCCAGCTCAGCTGGGGTTTTTCGCTGTGTCCGAGGGGGGACTTGAACCCCCACGCCCGATAAAGGGCACTAGCACCTCAAGCTAGCGCGTCTGCCATTCCGCCACCCGGACCAGGTGTCTGTCTCTGCGGGGCGTTCCCCGCGGCGACATGGATAACTCTATCAAGGATTCGGAGTGCCTTTCACCAGGGATTTCTTCCGGAGCATAGGGTCCGTACATGGGCAATACGGGACACCCTCCCCGCTCCCCCGCGCCCGGTCGCGCTCCCCGGCGCTCGCCGCGGCCGTTGTCGCCGCTGCGGGAGCATCTGCGGGACACGTTCTGGTTCGCCCCGACCGCGGGGCTGGTGGGGGCCGTCCTGCTGGCCCTGGGCGTGCTGGAGCTGGACGGGCTGCTCGTCGAGGCGCTGCGGGAGCAGGGGGCGTACGACGACATCGCGTCGCTGATCGCGGTCGCCGACGACCTGAAGGGGATCATCACGACGGTGGGCTCGGCGATGCTCACCTTCATCGGTGTGGTCTTCTCGATCTCGCTGGTCGCCCTCCAGATGGCCAGTGGCCAGATGACGCCCCGCGTGGTGCGGCTGTACGTCCGCAGCCGGATCACCAAGTGCACGTTCACGGTGTTCCTGGCGACGTTCCTGTTCGCGCTGATGGTGCAGGCGGCGTACGAGTCCGGGGACGATCCCCGGACGATCACCACGGTGCCGGTGATCTCCGCCTCGATGTGCGGGCTGCTGGTGCTGCTGAGCCTGGCGCTGTTCGTCGCCTATGTGAACTCGACGCTGCGGCTGATGCGGGTGAGCCACGTCATCGACCGGATCACCCGGGAGTCGTTCCGGGTGATCGACAGGCACGCGGTGGCGGAGGCCGGGCCGCCGGAGCTGCCGGCCGTCGGGGGCGAGGTGGTGCACCGGGGGCGGGCGGGGGTGCTGCGGGACGTGCACATCGCCCGGCTGGTGCGGGTGGCGCGGCGGCACGGGCTGGTGCTGCGGCTGATCCCGCGCATCGGGGACTTCGTCGTGCCCGGCACGCCGGTGCTGACCGTGCACGGGGGCCCGCCGCCGCCCGCGCGGGCGCTGCGGTACACGGTGTCGGTCGGGGTGGAGCGCACGTTCCACCAGGACCTGGGGTTCGGGCTGCGGCAGCTGTCGGACATCGCCCAGCGGGCCCTGTCCCCCGCCGTCAACGACCCGACGACCGCCGTCGCCTGCCTGGACCGGATCACCCAGTTCCTGGCGGCCGTCGCCGGGCGGCCGCTGGGGACGCTCCACCACCGCGACCGCCGGGGCCGGGTGCGGCTGGTGCGGGACCTGCCGGGGTGGACCGACCTCGTGGACCTCGGCTTCGCGGAGATCCGCGGCTGCGCCACCCGCAGCCCGCAGGTCACCCGCCGTCTCATGGCCGCCCTCGACGACCTGCGGCTGCTCGCCCCCGAGGATCGGCGGACGCCCCTGGAGCGGCACCGTACGCTCCTGGTCCACGCCGTGGAGGGGGCGGTGCGGGAGTCGGCGGACCGGGCGTTCGCGCTGCGGCCCGACCGGCAGGGGGTCGGCAGGTCGGCGCCCGGCGAGGCGTGAGAGCGTTGCCCGGACAGACCGCAGGCATGGCCACATCCGACATCCGACCGTGGGGGCTGATCGATTTGGGACGGGTGACCGCACGCCGCCGCGTGATACGGGTCCGCGACGGGGCCGTGAACGCCCGCCCGGACACCCTGGTGACGGAGGAGCCGCTGGAGATCCGGCTGAACGGCAAACCGCTGGCCATCACCATGCGCACCCCCGGCGACGACTTCGACCTCGCCGCCGGCTTCCTCGTCAGCGAGGGCGTCCTGGGCAGCGCGGACGAGCTGGCGAACATCGTCTACTGCGCCGGTGCGACCGCCGACGGCGGCAACACCTACAACGTCGTCGACGTCCGGCTGGCCCTTGGCGTCCCCGTCCCCGACATCACCCTCGAGCGCAACGTCTACACCACCTCCTCCTGCGGCCTGTGCGGCAAGGCCAGCCTGGACGCGGTGCGCACCACCGCCCGCTGGCCCGTCACCGACGGCCCGGCGCCGCTGCGGCTCGCGCCGGAGCTGCTCTACGCGCTCCCCGACCGGCTGCGCGAGGCGCAGCGCGTCTTCGACCGCACCGGCGGCCTCCACGCGGCGGCCCTCTTCTCGCCCGACGGCGAGCTCCTGGACGTCCGCGAGGACGTGGGCCGGCACAACGCCGTCGACAAACTCGTGGGCGCCGCGCTGCGCCAGGGGCGGCTGCCGCTGGCCGGGAGCGTGCTGATGGTCTCCGGGCGCGCCTCGTTCGAGCTGGCGCAGAAGGCCGTCATGGCCGGGATCCCGGTCCTGGCGGCGGTCTCGGCGCCGTCGTCGCTCGCCGTCGACCTGGCGGCGGAGACGGGGATGACGCTGATCGGGTTCCTGCGGGGCTCGTCGATGAACATCTACGCCGGGGAGCAGCGCGTGGCGCTGTGAGATCCGCGCGCTGTGCGCTCCTGGCGCGTGGCGCTTCCGTCAGGCGCGGGGCGGGCGGGCCCGCCAGCGGCCGCTGAGTCTGCCCAGCACCCCGAAGCGGTCCCACTCGTGGAACATCTCCGCCCACGGGCCGCCGACCTGCCGCAGACAGCGGCGGATCTCCTCGACGTCCTCGGTGGACATCCGGCGCACCTCGGGCCGCAGCACCGAGTTGAGCAGCTCGGTGCGGATCTCGTCCCAGACCGGGGTGACGTCGGGCGCGGTGTGCCAGGCGACGAAGCAGACGGCGGCGTAGGTGGGGGTGCGGCGCAGCAGGTCGCGCACCTCGTCGCCCTGCGCCTCGCGGGCGTAGGCGTGGAGCAGGTACTCGTCCTCGGCGAGGACGAGGTCGGGCAGCTCGCCGGGGGCCGGGGGCGGGTCCATGCACAGCAGGTGGCGGGCCAGGGCGTCGCCGAGCCGCTCCTCGATGCCGGCCTCCAGCGGCTCGGCCTGGCGGCGCAGGCTCACCACGCGCGCGGCGCAGCCGGGCAGGGCGGCGCCGGTGGCGAGGTCCCCGGCCTGTTCGAGGAGGAGCAGGGCGGCGTGCTCGCGCGGCGGGAGTTCGGTGCCGTCGCCGAGGACGCTCTTGAGGAGGGTCTTGGCCAGGCGGGGCGCCACGGGGTCGTCGGGGGTGCCGGTGAGCGCCGCCCGGACGAAGGGCTCGTCCAGGCCGGCGGCGTGGACGGCGCCCGGCGCGATGCCCTCCAGCAGGACGACGGCCTCCAGGGTGCCGAGCGGTTCGTCGCCCCAGACGAGGCGGTAGGCCGTGCGCAGGACGGACGGGGTGTCCTGGTACTCGGGCCCGGCGGTCTTCACCAGGGCGTGCAGCAGGGCCGGGCGGTCCTCGTAGTCGGAGTGGACGTCGGCGTAGCTGTCGGTGTGGTCGTCGATGTGGTCGTCTTCGTGGCAGGTGGTGTGGTGAGTGCCGCTGTCGGCGTCGTGGTGGCCCGCGTCGTGGCCGGCTCTGTCCCTCGCGGCGCTCTCGGACCGGCGCAGGGCGGACATCGGCATGGCGGCGGCCATCCGGAGGTGGGGGCGCCCGGCGAGGTCGGCGCGAGGGAGCTCGGCGGCGAGGAGGCGGGTGATGGGGCGGGGGTCGTCGGTGGCGGCGGTGTGGTCGAGGGAGTCGAGCACGGCGGTGCGCAGCCGGGGGTGGGCGTCGAGGGCGGCCCGTACGACCTTGCGGTCCGGGGATGCCTCGTCGAGCAGGGCGGCGGTCAGCCGGGCGGTGAGCACGGGCAGGACGGCCTCGTGCTCGACCCGCAGGGCCTCGGCCAGGCGCAGGAGCGTGAGGAAGCGGACGAGCGGGGTGTCGGGCGAGTCGGCCGCCCGGACCAGCTCGGACCGCAGGTCGCGTCTGAGGGGGGCGGCGGCCGACCGGCAGGAGGGCGCGGCGAACTCCTCGGTGAGCGCGGCGAGGACCGTCCATTCCTCGGGCGTGCGGTCGGTGCCGCCGGCGGCGAGGGTGGCGAGCAGCCGGGCCCGCAGGGCGGTGTCGAGGCTGTCGCCGGGCGCGTGACCGCGGGCCCAGCGGGCGGCGGCCGTACGGCCGTTCGAGTCGAGGGGGATGCCTTCGCGGGCGGCGAGGGCGGCGAGCCGGTCGGCCTCGTCGCCGGGGCCGCGCCCGCCGCCGAGGCCCAGGGGGACGCCCGTCCGGCGCGTCGCCTCGGCGAACAGGGCGGGCTGGCCCGCCAGCCAGATCCGGGCCGCGACGGACGCCCACAGGTCCCGCTCGGCGCGGGCGGGGCTGGAGGGGCCGCCGGTGCAGTCGTGGACGCGGTAGCGGTGCTGGGCGGAGGCGGAGACGTGGTCGAAATCGGCGTCGGGGAAGGCGCCGACGATCTGCTGCCGGGCGAGCATGGGGTGCCGGGTGTACGTGGTGAAGGTGAGCCGGTCGGCGAGGTCGCGCGGCAGGACGGCGCTGGCGACGGCGACCCAGTACGCGGTGGCGGCGCTGTCCCGCTCGATGACGAGGAGCTGCTGGGCGTCGGGGGTGCGGAAGAGCGTCCGGACGTCGGCGAGGAAGGGTTCGAGGCGCTCGGCGCGGGCGCGGACGAACTCGAGCAACCCCTGTTTGTCGATGCGCCGGGCGGGGACGAACCCGGCCAGCGGCTCGGGGGCGCCCCCCTCGGGCGTGCGATCGGACCAGGACGGGGACTCCCATGCCTCGATGGGCAGCAGGCCGCCGGGCAGCCGGGCGCCCTCGGGCAGGCGCACGGCGTGGGCGTGGAAGTTGCCGTGCCGGCCGGCGCGCCCGGGGCCGGTGCGGACGGTGCGGCACAGCAGCCTGCTGCCGTCGGAGAGGCGGTTGTGGCTG
Source organism: Streptomyces sp. L500 (assembly GCF_054551825.1). Lineage (NCBI taxonomy): Bacteria > Bacillati > Actinomycetota > Actinomycetes > Kitasatosporales > Streptomycetaceae > Streptomyces > Streptomyces sp. L500. The sequence goes on along the minus strand of NZ_JBTOLC010000002.1, from coordinate 399,056 downwards.
AACGCCACGGGGAAGTCGGCGAGTTCCTCGGTGGAGGGGCAGTCGGGGGCGTCGTGGGGCGGTTCGTAGCCGATGAGCTGCTCCGCCTCCCCCAGCAGGGTGATGGGCAGTTCGGGGCTGGCGGCGGTGAAGCGGAAGCCGGAGCCGTCGGGGGCCGTGGCGGCGGTCGAGGTGTAGTGCAGCTGCTGGAGATTCACCTGACACCTCGTCTCGCCTCGGCCCACTTGTATATGTTCTCCAGCCCTGTGTAACGGGTGGTCGGCCCGGACGGGCCGCCGCCACGCCTCTGACCTCCCACCGTCTTCCCACGGTCGCCCCACTTGCGGGTGACATCCCACCAGATCCGGGGCGTCGGCGCCCGGACTTTGACGGGAAGTTCAGCCGCCGTCCCGGTCGCTGCCGCTGTTCCGGACTCCGCCGCCGTCCCGGTGGGTCAGCTGCCGCCGTCCCGGTCTCCGCCCGGCGGGTTGTCCGTCACGACGCGGGAGAGGAGGGCCAGGAAGAGCTCGCGCTCGGCGGGGGTGAGCGCGGCGAGGAGGGCCTCGTTCGCCTCGTCGCCGAGTTCGGTGAGGCGGGCGAGCCGGCGGCGGCCGGCGGGGGTGAGCGCGATGGCGTTCTTCCGGCGGTCGGCGGGGTCGGGCGTCCGGGTGACGAGCTCCTGGGCCTGGAGGTCGTTGAGGATGCCGACCATGTCCTTGGGGTCGAAGCCGGTGGTGCGGCCGAGCTCGGCCTGGGCGACGGGGCCGAGGTCGGCGACGGCGGAGAGCACGGCGTGGTGCGGCATCCGCATGCCGTCCTGGGCGAGCGCCTCGGCCACGAGGCGGCGGCCGCGCGCGGAGGCGCGGTTGAGCAGCCAGCTGGGGAGGGCCTGGATGCGGGTGAGGGCGGGCTCGTCGTCTGCCATGGGACGAGCCTAACCGAAACCGTTGGACTTCCCAATGAAGTCGTGTAGCGTAGGGGCTACCAACGTTGGGGGTTCCAATGAATTCCCGGCCTGACTGTGCGGAGGTGCGAAGGTGCGTACGCGAGGTGTGCGAGGTATGCGACGGGTCCGGTATGCGGAGAACGGCGGCCCCGAGGTCCTGCGGGTCGAGGAGGCGGCCGTGCCCGAGCCCGGGCCCGGCGAGGTGCTGGTGCGCGCCGAGGCGATCGGCGTCACGCTGCCCGTCGTCCGCAAGCTCCGCGAGGGCGGGCTGCCGCTGCCGACGGGCCCGGGCGGCGAGGTGGCCGGGGAGATCGTGGCCATCGGCGCGGAGGTGGCGGGCTTCGCCGTCGGGGACCGGGTGACGGGGCTGTGCTTCACCGACGCCTTCGCCGATTTCGCCGTCCTTCCTGCGGCGATGCTCTCGCCGGTCCCCGAGGGCGCGAGCGCGGTCGACGCCGTGGCGCTGGTGCGGTGCGGGCTGGTCGCCCTGGGGGCGTACGAGGCGGCGCGGCCGACGGCGGGCGAGTCGGTGCTGGTGACGGCCGCGGCCGGCGGCTCGGGGCACCTGGCGGTGCAGCTCGCCAAGGCGCGCGGGGCCGGCCGGGTGGTCGCGGCGGTGAGCTCGGCCGACAAGGCGGAGTTCGCCCGGTCGCTGGGCGCGGACGAGGTGGTGACGTACGGGGACGAGTCCTGGGGCGACCCGGTGGACATCGTGCTCGACGCGGTCGGGGGCGAGCTGCTCTCCCCCGCCGTCGCCGCCCTCGCATCGGGCGGCCGGCTGGTGCCCTACAGCTCCGGCGGCGGGACGATCGAGGCGTACGACCTGCTGGTGGGCGCGAAATCGGCCATCGGCTTCCAGATGGCCCTCATAGCCCGTGGGCGGCCCGAGCTGATGGAGCGATGGCGGCGGGAGCTGTGGGAGCTGTTCGCGGCGGGGCGGATCCGGCCCCGGGTGGACTGCGAGCTGCCCCTGGAGGACGTGGCGAAGGCTTTCGGCATCATCGAGTCGCGCGCCAACCGCGGCAAGGTGATTCTGCGACCCGTGTGAGCGCATATGGCGTCCGGTCCTTGTGAGAGGAAGGCCCGCCCCGTACGTTGACCCACCGGACACGTGGGGCCGCCCCGACGGCCTTGACGCGAAAGGGACGGGCCATGGCGGCGCATCCTTCCTCCCCCGGCACCTCCGACAGCCCCGACGGAGGATCCGCCGACAGCCCTGACGAAGAGTCCGCCGGAAGACCGGACGGGAGACCGGACGGGCGGTGGAGGGTCGGGCGGCGGCGCGGCGCCCCTTTCCGATCCCCCTTCCCATCCCGATTCCCCTTCCCATCCCGATTCCGCTTCCGATCCCGCTTCCGTGCCGCCGCCGTGTTCGTCCTCGCCGGCGCGTTGCTGGCTCTCCTTCTGCGGCCCGGGGCGGCCGGAGCCGCCGGGGCGACGGAGGATCCGGTCGGGCCGGGAGGGGCCGGGTTCGACGAGCGGGTCCTCTTCCGGGCCGACCAGGACCCCGGCTACGCCTGCTACCGCATCCCGGCCATCGTCACCACCACCCATGGCACCCTCCTCGCCTTCGCCGAAGGGAGAAAGGACAACTGCGGTGACGCCACCGACATCGATCTCGTGCTCAAACGGTCCACCGACGGGGGCCGCAGCTGGGGGCCGCTCCAGGTCGTCGATCCGGGCCGGGGCGACACCCACGGCAACCCCGCGCCGGTCGTGGACCGCCGGACCGGCCGGATCGTGCTCGCCACCACCTACAACGAGGGCCGTGAGGACGCCGGGAACTGCGACGTGCCCTGCGACCGCACCCCCCATCTCCAGTACAGCGACGACGACGGCGTCAGCTGGTCGTGGCCGCGCGACGTCAGCGAGGAGATCCGGCCCCCCGGCTGGAACTCCTGGTACGCCACGGGTCCCGGGCACGGCGTCCAGCTCGGCCACGGCCCCCATGAGGGGCGGCTGGTCATCGGCCTCAACGCCGAGAGCCACGACGGCACCCGCACCTCCGCCAACCACGCGGCACTCGCCCTCAGCGACGACGGCGGGGCCCACTGGCGGCTGGGCGCGGTCGACACGTACCCCGTCGCGGCCGACCGGACGTACCGTCAGAAGCCCTCCGAGCTGACGCTCGCCGAGCGGAGCGACGGCGCGGTCTACGCGGGCGGGCGCGAGCAGGACGGCACGGAGCTGGGCAACCGGGACGACGCCGTGAGCGGGGACGGCGGGGAGAGCTTCGACGCGCCGTTCCGGCCCCTTCCCGACCTCTACTCCCCCATGGTGCAGGGGGCGGTGCTCCCACTGCGGCCCGGGCGCTGGCTGTTCTCGGCACCGGCCGACCCGGACCGCCGCCGCACGATGACCGTCCGCTCCTCCTACGACGAGGGGCGCACCTGGGAGAGCGCCGAGCGGGGGCGGCGGGTCACCGCCGACTGGTCCGGCTACTCCGACATGGCGGTCATCGGGCCGGACACGACCGGTCTGCTCTACGAGGCGGGCAAGGCCGACGCCCGCCAGGAGATCCGCTTCGCGCGGTTCACCGAGGAGTGGCTCGGCCCCCGGCGCGGCCCGGACCCGACGACGCCGGACCGGGCGCCCGGCGGCACCGGGGCGTACGTCCTCGGGGGCGCCCGTCCGGTCGGGGGCCGGTTCGGGGGCGGGCTCGGCTTCGACGGGACGGACTCCGCCGTGCGCCTGCCCTACCGGACCGCGCTGCCGCTGGGCACCCGGGACTTCACGGCTGCCTTGTGGTTCCGCTACCGGGCGGCGGCAGTCAGGGACGAGCAGCCCCTGCTGTGGATGGGCGGGGTCGGGGGCGCACCGCAAGTGGCGCTGCGCGGGGAGCCGGGCACCGGCCGGGTGACCGGCCAGGTGACGGCGCTGGCGCCGGGCCCGGGCCCGTCCCGTACGGCGACGGTACGGTCGGCCGGCGCGTACGGCGACGGGCGCTGGCACCATGCGGCCCTGCGGCGTTCCGGCGGCCGGCTGACCCTCACCGTGGACGGCGCGTCGGCGTCGGTGCCGGACGTCCCGGGGTCGGTGAGCCGCAACTCGACGTTCGGGGTACACCTGGGCCAGAAGCCGGACGCCCGCGCGTTCCTGACGGGTGATCTGGACGAGGTACGGGTCTACGGCCGGGCCCTGACCGACGCGGAGCTGGCGGCGGTACGCGCCCGCAACGCGCCGGTCGCCGGCCGGGACGCGGTGCTGTGGCTGCCGCTGGACCGGATCGACGGCGGCTGAGCGATGCGCCCCGTAGGGGCGCGGGGAACTGCGCGACCAGCCCCCACCGGCCCGCAGGTGAACGAATCGACCTCCGCGCGGAGCGCTCACGCTCCGCCCCGCGCGGAGGCGGTTTCCATCGCCGAGCCCGCCGGCTCCGCCGGCTGGGCGACCGGCTCGCGGCCGAAGCGTTTCGCCAACACCGCGCCCACCATCAGCTGGAGCTGGTGGAAGAGCATCAGCGGCAGGACGGCCAGGCTCGCCTGGGCGCCGAAGAGGACGGTGGCCATGGGCAGCCCGCTCGCGAGGCTCTTCTTCGAGCCGGCGAAGGTGATGGCGATACGGTCCTCGCGGCCGAAGCCGAGCCCGCGCGAGCCGACCGTGGTGAGGGTCAGCATCACGGCCAGCAGGACGGCCTCGACACCCACCAGTACCACCAGCCGCCACGGCGAGACCTGTTGCCAGACGCCGCGCACCATGCCCGCGCTGAAGGCCACATAGACCACGAGGAGGATGGAGCCCCGGTCGACGAGCCCCAGCACCCGGCGGTGCCGGGTCAGGAAGCCGCCGATCCAGCGGCGCAGCAGCTGCCCGGCCAGGAAGGGCACGAGCAGGCGCAGCACCACCGACAGCAGCGAGTCCAGTGAGACCCCGGCGCCGCTGCCGCCCAGGAGCAGGGCCGCCAGCAGCGGGGTGAGGACGATGCCGGCGAGGCTGGAGAAGGTGCCCGCGCAGATCGCCGCCGCGACGTTGCCGCGCGCCAGCGAGGTGAAGGCGATCGAGGACTGGACGGTGGAGGGCGTCAGGCACAGGAAGAGCAGCCCGGTGTAGAGCTCCGGGGGCAGGACGTGGGGCACGAGTCCCCGGGCGGCGAGGCCGAGCAGCGGGAAGGCCAGGAACGTGCAGGCGAGGACCGTCAGGTGCAGCCGCCAGTGGCGCAGCCCGTCCATCGCCTCGCGGGTGGAGAGCTTGGCGCCGTAGAGGAAGAACAGCAGCGCCACCGCGCCCGTGGAGGCCCCGTCGGCGACGGTCGCGGCCGGGCCGCGTACCGGCAGGAACACCGCGAGCAGCACCGTGCCCAGCAGCGCTGCTATATAGGGGTCGACGGGGAGACGGGAGAGAAGACGGCGCATGCCTCCCACCCTCTCCGGCCGACCGCTCATCGGGAACCCCGTACACCGCTCTGACTGCTATCACGGATTGCGATAACCCGCTAACGTCGGTGGACGTGTTCGATCCCGTGCAGTTGCGCACCTTTCTGGCCGTCGCCCAGACGCTGAGCTTCACCCAGGCCGCACGGCGGCTGGGTGTGCGGCAGTCGACGGTGAGCCAGCAGGTGCGCCGGCTGGAGGAGGCCGCCGGGCGGCAGTTGTTCTCCCGGGACACTCACAGCGTGCGCCTCACCGAGGACGGCGAGGCGATGCTCGGTTTCGCGAGAACGATCCTGGAGGCCCATGAGCGCGCCGCGCACTGGTTCGCGGGGGCGCGGCCCCGGGGGCGGCTGCGCTTCGGGGCGTCGGAGGACTTCGTGCTGACCCGGCTGCCGGAGGTCCTGGAAGGGTTCCGGCGCCATCACCCCGAGGTGGACCTGGAGCTGACCGTCGAGCTCTCCGGGCATCTGCTGAAGCGGCTCGCGGCCGGGCGCCTCGATCTCGTCCTGGCCAAACGGCATCCGGCCGACGAGCCCATGGCGCCGGACCCCGGGGCCGACGAGACCCATGGCCGGCTGGTCTGGCGCGACCGGCTCGTGTGGATCGGCGCCGAGGGCACCCGCCCCGACCCGCGCCGCCCGCTGCCGCTGGTGCTCTTCCCGCCCCCGGCCGTGACCCGCGCCCGGGCCCTGGAGGTGCTGGAGCGGCACGCCCGCGCCTGGCGGGTGACCTGCACCAGCGGCAGTCTCAACGGTCTGGTGGCCGCCACCCGGGCCGGGCTCGGGGTGATGGCCCACGCCCAGGGGATGATCCCGCCGGGGCTCGTCCGCCTCCCGGCCGGCGCCGGGCTGCCGGACCTCGGCGGGATCGACGTCGTCCTGCTGCACGGCGCGGGCGCCCGGCGGGAGGGGCCGGTGCGCGACAGCGCGGAGGCCCTCGCGGACGCGATCCTGGCGGCGGGCGACCGGCTCCACTCCGGTTGACCTCCGCTCCGGTTGACCTCCACTCCGCTCGACCTCCCCTCCCGTTGACCTCCGCTCCGGTTGACCGCCCCCGGGACCGGGTACGGTCACGGCGCTGTGCCACGTCCGCGACAGCTGTGCCACGTGGCGAGGGCTGTGCCGCGTCCGCGAGGAGCGAGAGGTTGCGCGAGTTCACCGTGCCGTCCCTGGTGACGGCGCCCCCTGTCGGGGGGCTGGCGGACGTCGTCTTCGACCATGCCGCCGAGGATCCCGACCGGGTGGCGCTGAGCCGGGCCGAGGGCGGCGTGTGGCGGGACGTGACCGCGGCCGCCTTCCGGGACGAGGTGCTGGCGCTGGCCAAGGGCCTGCTCGCCCAGGGCGTCCGGTTCGGCGACCGGGTGGCCGTCATGTCCCGCACCCGCTACGAGTGGACGCTGTTCGACTTCGCGCTCTGGAGCGTCGGCGCCCAGCCCGTCCCGGTGTATCCCACCTCCTCCCCCGATCAGGTCCTGCGGATGCTGCACGACGCGGAGGTCACCGCCTGCGTCGTCGAGCACGAGGACCACGCGATGACCATCGGCTCCGTCATCGACCGCCTCCCCCGGCTCACCCGCCTCTGGCAGCTGGACGCGGGCGCGGTCGACGAGCTCACGGGCGCCGGGGCCCGGATCCGCGACGAGGTCGTCCACCGCCACCGGATGGCGCTCACCCCCGGCTGCCCCGCCACCGTCGTCTACACCTCGGGCTCCACGGGCCGCCCCCGGGGCTGTGTCCTCACCCACGGCAACTTCATGGCCGAGAGCGACAACGTCCTCCGCCGTTACGAGCGGGTCTTCCGCTCCCGACCCGGCGAGCAGGCGTCCACCCTCCTCTTCCTCCCCCTCGCCCATGTCTTCGCCCGCATGGCGCAGGTGGCCGCGGTCCGGGGCCGGGTCAGGCTGGGCCACCAGCCGCGGCTGACCGCCGCCGCCCTCCTGCCGAGCCTCCGCTCCTTCCGCCCGACGTTCGTGCTCGCCGTCCCCTATGTCCTCGAGGGCCTCTTCGCCGCCGCCCGGCGCGCCGCCGAGCGGGAGGGCCGGGGCGGGCCGTTCGAGAAGGCCGTCGACGTCGCGGTGCGCTACGCGCGGGCGCTGGAGGACCGGGCCTTCGGCACCGGGCCGGGCCCCAGCACGGCGCTCCGCGTCCGGCACCAGGTCTTCGACAGGCTCGTCTACGCCAGGCTGCGCGAGGAGCTCGGCGGCCGGGTGCGGTACGCGATGTCGGGCGGCTCCGCGCTGGAGCGGCGCCTCGGGCTGTTCTTCGCGGGGGCCGGGGTGACCGTCCTCGAGGGGTACGGGCTGACGGAGACCACCGGCGCCGCCGTCGCCAACCCGCCCGAGCGGACCCGCTTCGGCACGGTGGGCCGGCCCGTGCCCGGCACGAGCGTGCGGATAGCCGACGACGGCGAGGTGCTGCTCCGCGGCGATCAGGTGTTCGCGGGCTATCTGGGGGACGAGCGCGCCACCGGCTCCGCGCTCCGGGACGGCTGGCTGGCCACCGGCGACCTGGGGACGCTCGACGAGGACGGCTATCTGACGATCACCGGGCGGAAGAAGGAGATCCTGGTGACCTCCGGGGGCAAGAGCGTCTCGCCCCTCGTCCTGGAGGAGCGGGTGCGCTCCCATCCGCTGGTCGCCCAGTGCCTCGTGGTGGGCGACGACCGCCCATACGTCGGCGCGCTCGTCACCCTGGACCGGGAGGGGGTGGCGCACTGGCTCGCCATGCGGGACGTGCCCCGGCCCACCACCTTGGCCGAACTGGTGCACGATCCCGAGCTGGAGGCCGAGATCCGGCGGGCCGTGGTGGCCGCCAACACCCTCGTCTCGCGGGCCGAGTCCATCCGCGCCTTCCGCATTCTGCCCGGCCCCTTCACCGAGGAGCAGGGGCTGCTGACGCCGACGCGCAAGCTGCGGCGCAAGGCCATAGAGAAGGCATACGCCGATGAGGTGGAAGCGCTCTACTCCCCCTGACGCTCCTCCGGTCCCTTCCGATCCCTTCCGATCTCCTCCGATGGCGGGAGCGGGAATGCGACCGATGACGTTCCGGTTGACCCTGGAGCAAGTGCATATCCGAACGTAAGGATCGACTGCTGTGAGCAAGGTCCCCACCATCACCCTCAACAACGGCGTCGAGATGCCCCAGCTGGGCTTCGGCGTGTGGCAGGTCGCCGACGACGAGGCGACCGCCGCCGTCTCGACCGCCCTCGAAGCGGGGTACCGCAGCATCGACACCGCCGCCATCTACGAGAACGAGACGGGCACCGGCAAGGCCCTCGCCGCCTCCGGCATCGCCCGTGACGAGCTGTTCGTCACCACCAAGCTGTGGAACAGCGCGAACGAGACGTGGACGCGCGACAACGTGCTGCGGGAGTTCGACGCCTCCCTGGCCAAGCTGGGCCTGGACTACGTCGACCTCTACCTCATCCACTGGCCCCGGGCCATGCGCGAGGACTACGTGACGATCTGGCGCGCCTTCGCGGAGATCGCCGCGAGCGGCCGCGCCAAGGCGGTCGGTGTGTCCAACTTCCACGCGCCCCAGCTTGAGCGCGTGATCGCCGAGACCTCCCTGGTCCCGGCCGTCAACCAGATCGAGCTGCACCCCGACTTCGCGCAGACCGAGCTGCGTGCCGTGCACGCGCGCCACGGCATCGCCACCGAGGCCTGGTCCCCGCTGGGCCAGGGCCGCGACCTGCTGGGCGACCCGGTCCTCGCGCGCATCGGCGCCAAGCACGGCAAGTCGGCCGCCCAGGTCGTCCTGCGCTGGCACCTGCAGGTGGGCAACGTCGTCATCCCGAAGTCGGTGACGCCGTCCCGCATCCGCGAGAACTTCGACGTCTTCGGCTTCGAGCTGGACGCCGACGACCTCGCGGCGATCGCCGGCCTCGACGCCGGCAACCGGCTCGGCCCCAACCCGGACGAGTTCGACTGGAGCTGATCGACCGGCCGGTCCCACCGGGCACGCGCCCGGTGGGACCGGCCGTCAGCGCGCTCCGTGGCCCGGGGCGACCGCCTCGATCCTGCGGGCCAGCTCCACGTCCAGCCCCGTCACCTTGCCGCCCACACTGTGGGTGTTCACGGCGAGGGTCACGGTGTTGTAGCCGAGCGTCAGGTCGGAGTGGTGGTTCAGCTCCTCCTGGATCTGGGCGATGTGCATCACCATGGCCGCCGCCTGGAAGTGGCCGTCGAAGGTGTAGCGGCGGGTGATCCGGTCGCCTTCCGCGGACCAGCCGGGGAGCTCCTGGAGGCGAGACTCCACGTCCTTCTGCGAGAGCGGTTCGACTGCCATCACGCATCCCTTCGTTCTCGTCGCCCGACCGGCGAGGGACCTGCCACTCCAGCGTCCCATGGGGCGGCAGCGCTTTCACGCCAATGTGCGGCGGATGGCACAGCCGCGTCGGCGGCGCCCTTCCGGGACGTCTGGGACCCTCTTATGCTCCTGCGCCGGGCATGACACGTTACCGGGCAGGGGGCTGTGGCATGGCGGATCGCACACGCAGAGGGTTCATCGGCGGCGCGGCGGCCGTCACGGCGACGGCGGCACTCGCGGGGACGGCCCACGCCGCGCCCCGCGGCGCCGCCAAGAAGGCCGGACGGCGCGTCGCCGTCCTCGGGGGTGGTGTCGCCGGGCTGACGGCCGCCCATGAACTGGCCGAGCGCGGCTTCGAGGTGACGGTCTACGAGCGCAAGTCCGCGCTCGGCGGCAAGGCGCGCAGCATGGACGTGCCGGGCAGCGCGAAGGGCGGCCGCAAGCCCCTGCCCGGCGAGCACGGCTTCCGTTTCATCCCGGGTTTCTACCGCAATCTCCCCGATACCCTGCGCAGAATCCCCTTCAAGGGCAATGCGAACGGCTGCCACGACAACCTCGTGCCCTCAAGCGAGGTCATGCTGGCCCGCACCGGTGGGCGGGAGGACCTCCGCATCCCCTTCGGCACCATCGGCTCGCCGCCGCCCCTCCTCACCCCGGACGCGCTGCTGCGGGCGCTGACGGCCTACTGCGAGACGTTCTCCCGGCTGCGGGCCCATGAGATCGCGTACTTCGCGAACCGGCTGCTGGTCTGGTTCACCAGCGGCGAGCGCCGCCGGCTGGAGTCCTGGGAGCGCGTCCCGTGGATGGAGTTCACCGGGGCCGCGCGGATGTCGGCCGACTACCGGCAGCTGCTGGCCATCGGCATCACCCGCAACATCGTCGCGACCAAGGCGGAGGTCGCCAGCACCCGGACCGTCGCGACCTGCGTCGAGGCCTTCCTCTACAACGCGCTGGGCCGGGGCGCCGACGGCGAGCCCGACCGGGTCCTCGACGCGCCCACCAACGAGGCGTGGATCGACCCGTGGACCGACCGTCTGCGCTCGCTGGGCGTGGTGTTCCACACCGGCTGGTCCGTGACGGACCTGCGGCTGGAGGGCGGCCGGATCACCGAGGCCGTACTGGAGGACGCGGGCGGCGCCCGGCAGGCGGTGACCGCCGACCACTTCGTCTCCGCGATGCCGGTCGAACACGCCCGGCGGACCTGGAACGAGCAGGTCCGGGCGGCCGACCCCCGGCTCGCGCGCTGCGACAGACTCAAGACGGACTGGATGACGGGCATCCAGTTCTATCTCACGGAACCCACCCCGATCATCCACGGCCACATCAATCACATCGACACGCCATGGTCGATCACCTCCGTCAGCCAGGCCCAGTACTGGCGCGGCCGGGACTTCCGGGCCGACTACGGCGACGGCACGGTCGCGGACTGCCTCTCCGTGGACGTCTCCGAATGGGACCGCCCCGGCATCCTCTACGGCAAGCCCGCCAAACGCTGCACCCGCGAGGAGGTCGCCCGCGAGGTCTGGGCCCAGATGAAGGCCGGACTCAACGACACCGGGCGCCCGGTGCTGCGCGACGCGACGCTCCACTCGTGGTTCCTGGACCCGGCCGTGGAGCTGGACGGCACCCGCGCGAGCAACGACGAACAGCTCTTCATCCACCCCACCGGCACCTGGTACGACCGCCCCGAGGCCCGCACCGCCATCCCCAACCTCTTCCTCGCCGGGGACTACGTGGCCGTCGACATCGACCTGGCCACCATGGAGGGCGCCAACGCCGCCGCGCGCGCCGCCGTCAACGCCCTCCTGGACGAGACCGGCTCCCGCGCCGAGCGCTGCGCCGTCATCCCCCTCTACCGGGCACCGGAACTGGAGCCGTTCCGGCGCCAGGACGAACTCCGGCACCGGCTGGGCCTGCGCAACGTCTTCGACCTGGGCTAGCGCGAGGCGTGACCGCCGCGACACGCGGTCTCCCGGACCCGAGTGCGCGGGTCCGGGAGACCGCCCGTCGTTCTCAGGGCCGCAGCGGGCCCTCGCAGGAGAAGTCGGCGGTGCCCGCCCTGCCGTCGGTCCAGATGTCGACGGCTCCGAAGGAGCAGTTCATGTCCGAGAGGTTGTTGGCCGCCGGGGCGGCGCGGTCGAGGATGAAGTAGTCCACGGTGCCGGACATGTCGCTGAAGACATGATCGGGGCTGCCGCTGTCGGAGAGGTTGGCGGTGATCCGGCCCGTGCAGGTGAAGCGCGGCTTGCCGGTGGTGTCGCCGTTGCCGGCGCAGGCCGACGGGGTGATCCCGGTGGCGCTCGTGAAGGCCGCGCCGACCTGGTCGGCGGCCGCGTGGGTCAGCGAGCCCACGGGGGTGTAGTGGGTGTCGGGGACGTAGAGGTGGTCGACGCCGCGGATCTGCTCGTCGAGGAAGGCGTCGTACTCGCGCTGGATGGCGGCGTCCTTGCCCATGCGGGTGCGCCAGGCGTCGAAGCCCTTGGGGTCGTCGGCGCGCTCGTATCCGTACATCTCCCGCAGCAGCGAGGGGTGCTCGCGCCACAGGAACTCGAAGAAGGTGCCCGCGTAGTTGTAGAAGCGGAAGCCGTCGCCGTCGTAGGTGGCGTGGAGGAACCGGTCGACGCTCATCCGGGGCTTGCCGCCGGCGGTGTCGGCGATGATGCCCTTGACCAGGGACTTGCGGACCTTGATGCCCTCGCCGCGGGTGGCGCCGTCGAAGAACTCGGCGGTGCCCTCGTCCATGGCGGTGGTCAGGTCGCCCTGGTACCAGGGGCCTTGGCCGAACATGCCGGGGACGGCCCAGCGGCCGTTGAGGTAGTGGGTGTACTCGTGGCGGAAGAGCTCCTCGAGGGTGAGGCTGGAGTCCTGGGGGACGCGGCGCTGGTAGGTGTAGAAGGTGGCGCCCTGTTCGATGTAGACGCCGCCGTTGTTGGTGCCCATGCCGGTCAGGAGGGGGTGGAGCACCTCGTAGTCGGCGCGTGAGGCGTAGAGGTGGATGTGGAGGGTGGCGTTGGGGTCGCCCGCCAGCGGGACGTTGGTGCCGAGCACCCGGAAGAACTGGGCCTTGACCTGCTTGCTCGCGTAGTAGAGCTGGTCGACGGTGGCCTGGTCGAGGGCGGTGCGGACCTCGATGCCGCCCTTGTCGTAGGTGTAGGTGCGCGGGAAGACCCGGGCCTCGATCTGGGGCTTGCAGACGTTGTAGGGCGCGCACGCCTCATAGGTGTTGAGCCAGGAGGCGAGGGAGGCCCAGGGGGCGCTGAGGTCGCCGAAGTTGGTTTCGGCGGTCTTCAGCAGCGCGCCGAGGTCGGTGGTGATCTCGGGGCGCAGGCCGTCGACCTGGCCGAAGCGCCCGTACTCGCTCAGGGCGTCGCGGACCGTCCAGGCGTTGGCCGTGCCCTTGAGGTGGGTGTGGCCGGAGAAGGCGCGGAAGGCGGCGCGGTAGCCGGCGTCGGCGGCCACGGCCCGCTGGAAGGCGGTGTCCTTGTTGCCGGGGTAGACGCCGAGGTAGTTGACGGTGAGGGCGGCGAGGGCCGCGCCGCCCCAGGACGCGTCGCCTGCGGTGGTCCGGCCGGGGCCCATGGTGGCCAGGGTCCTGGTGACGAGGCCGAGTTGGTGCTGCCGCAGGCCCGGCGCGCTGCCGGCGGTGAGGGCCTCGCGGAGGGTCTCGGCGTTCTGCCGGGTCACGTCGAAGGTGTGGGCGGCGGTGCCGTACGCGTCCGTGGCGCGGCGCATGGCGTCGACGGTCGCGGGGTCGGTGAGGTCGATCTCGTCGTGGGAGAAGTCGTGGTAGACGGCGGCGTGGAGGTAGGTGAAGAGCTCCAGGAGGTGGCTCGCGTCGTCCCCGGTGTGCCGGGGGGCGAGCTCGGCGGCGCGCCGGGCGACGGCCTGGACGTGGGGGCGGGAGAGGACGGGGACGAGGCGGGCGTCCCAGGTCCAGATCAGGCCGCGCAGACAGCCGTCCGCGGTGACGGCGGGGTCGGTGAGGAAGTCCGCGAGCTGGTCGGGGCCGAGCCGGGTGAGGCCGTCGAGGGTGCAGGGGACGGAGCCGTGCAGGGCCGGGCCGCCGGTGGGTCTGCCGGGTTTGCCGGTGCTGCCGGCTCTGTCGGGTCTGGCAGAGCTGTCGGGTCTGGCGGTGCTGTCGGGTCTGGCGGAGCTGTCGGGTCTGCCGAGGCTGTCGGGGCTTGCGGAGGCGAGGTCGCCGGGTATCCGGCCCGGTTCGGCCCGCTCGCCGCCGGGGACGGGGGTGCGGGTGGTGCTCCTGGGCGGGGCGGCGAGCCTGTCGACCTCGTCGCGCGGGTCGTGGACCGGGGCCGTGCCGGTGGCGGTCCCGGTGGCGGGCGCGGGTGTCCGGGCGGATGGTCGGGCGGGTCCGGCCTGGGCGGCCTGGGCCGTCGGCAGGGCGAGAGCGGCCGCCAGGGCGGCGGCCAGCAGCCCCTTGCGCACTGTGCGTAGCGCGTACACCGGTTCTCCTCAGGGGGGTTGATGTTGCGTCAGCTACGAGTGACGTGCGGCGTACCATAGTAATGTGACATTTCACTGACAACCCATAAGGCCACGATGAACGAACTCTTGACCGATCGTTGATTCTTGACCGGTCGTTCTGGATACACCTAAGATCGAAAACGTGGCCAGGACCAAGGAATTCGATCCGGACGCCGCCCTCCAGTCGGCCCTCGAACTGTTCTGGGAGCGCGGCTACGAGGCGACGTCGATGGCGGACCTCGTGGAGCGCCTCGGCATCGCCCGGGCGAGCCTCTACGCGACGTTCGGCGGCAAGCGCGACCTCTACCTCAAGGCCCTGGAGCGCTACGGCGAGCAGCAGGACCCACGCTTCATGGCCGAACTGGCCCAGCCCGGCCCGGCGCTGCCCGCCGTCCGCGCCGTGGTGCGCCGCTTCGCCGCCGAGTCGGCCGGGGAATCACCCCGGCTCGGCTGCTTCGTGACGAACACGGCCGTGGAGCTGGGCCCGCACGACCCGGTCGCGGCGCGCCGGGTCGAGCAGAGCTGGCACCACGTCGAGGCGGCACTGACCTCGGCCCTGATGCGGGCCGCGGCGCAGGGCGAACTCCCTCCGGACCGCGACCCGGTGGCGCTCGCCCGGATGCTCCTGGTCTTCCTCCAGGGCCTGCGCGTGATCGGCCGGCTCGACACCGGACCGGGCCTGGCGCGCGACGCCGCCGAGCAGGCACTGGCCCTGCTGGACTGACACCCCGAGGAGCACTTCCCCCGCTCCTTCATGCCCAAATTCAAGACCGATCGTTCTTTTATCTTTGTTCGCGTTATCCGAGGAGTCATCGACATGACCACGCGTTTCTCCGGCAGGACCGTCCTCGTCACGGGTGGTGGCACCGGCATCGGCCGGGCCGTCGCGCTCGCCTTCGCCCGGGAGGGCGCCCGGGTCGTGGTCGCGGGCCGGCGGGCCGAGCCGCTTCGGGAGACCGTCGCCGCCGTCGAGGCGGCGGGCGGCGAGGCCACGGCCGTCACCGCCGACGTGACCCGCCCGGCCGACGTCGAGGCCCTCGTCGAGCGGACGGTGAAGCGGTACGGCGGCCTGGACGTGGCCGTGAACAACGTCGGCGTGTTCGTCCCGCCCGCCAAGGTCGCCGACCTCCCGGAGGACGACTGGCACACCGTGCTGGCCACGAACCTCACGGGCGTCTGGCTGTCGATGAAGCACGAGATCGCGCACATGCGGGTCAACGGCGGTGGCGCCATCGTCAACATCTCGTCCAACCTCGGCGCGCACACGCGCGTCCCGGGGCTCGGCGCGTACGCCGCGAGCAAGGCCGCCGTTTCGACGCTCACCCGCAGCGCGGCCCTCGACCACATCGGCGAGGGGGTGCGGATCAACGCTGTGAGCCCGGGGCCCATTGAGACCACGATGTCCTCGCGGCCCGGGGAGTCGGCCGACGAGAAGGCCGAGCGGATGAGCCGCGACGTCCCGGCCGGGCGCGCGGGCAGCCCCGAGGAGGTCGCCGCCGCGGTGCTCTACCTGGCCTCCGACGAGGCCGCCTACACGGTCGGCACGGAGCTCGTCCTGGACGGCGGCGTCACGGCCTGAGACGGCCGGAACGTGAGGAAGGGGCGGGCCCGAGGGCCCGCCCCTTCCTCATGGGTACCGCATGGGTACCGCCGTTACGCGACCAGCTCCGGCTCGGCGGACTTCTCCGCCGCCGCCACGGGCTCGCCCTGGCGCTCTTCCGCCGCCGGGCGGCGGGCTGCCATGAACGCGTAGACGAGGATGCCGGCGAGGAGGAACAGTCCGCCCTGGTAGACCGCCGCGTACCCGGCGCCGGCGACCAGCCAGAAGGAGAAGCCGAAGCCGCCGAGCGCGAAGACCATGTCCCGCGCGAACCGGCCCGCGTGGACCTTCTCGCGCTCCCCCTTGAGCAGGAAGAACACCTGCGCGGCGGT
The DNA here is from genome assembly GCF_054551825.1 of Streptomyces sp. L500. NCBI lineage: Bacteria > Bacillati > Actinomycetota > Actinomycetes > Kitasatosporales > Streptomycetaceae > Streptomyces > Streptomyces sp. L500. The sequence continues at coordinate 383,040 of NZ_JBTOLC010000002.1, read as the reverse complement.
GGCCAGGAGGTAGGGGACGGTCGCCGAGAAGGTGGTGATCAGGACCAGGATCTCGAAGACCCCGCCCGCGCCCGACGTGTAGTTGACGATCGTCAGCAGCGAGGCCAGCACCGCCGCGGCGAGCACGCCCGCCGTGGGCACCCCGCGCCGCTTCTTCCCGAACATCGCCGGGAACAGGCCGTCCTTGGCGGCCGCGTAGGGCATCTGGGCGCTCATGAGCGTCCAGCCGTTGAGCGCGCCCACGATGGAGACGACGGCGGCGAAGGCGATCAGCGTGCCGCCCCACTGGCCGCCGAACATCACGTCGACCGCGTCGGAGAAGGGCGCCGTGGACTTGGCGAGCTTGTCGTGCGCGACCGTGCCGAAGACCGCGACGGTGCCGAGCAGATAGACCACGGCGGCGCCGATGGTGCCGAGCACGCTGGCGCGGCCCACGTTGCGCTCCGGGTCGCGGACCTCGCCCGCGCTCATCGCGGCGGACTCCACACCGATGTAGCTGTAGAGCAGGATCGCCGCCGAGGCGGACAGACCACTGGCCCAGCTGCCGCCGCCCTCGGAGAAGGAACCGAGGTTCTTCGGGTCGAAGAAGAAGAGACCGGCGACGGCGACGAACAGCAGCGGGATGAACTTCAGCAGCGTGGAGACCACCTGCACCGCGCCCACCCAGCGGGTGCCGGCGAGGTTCGCCAGCGCCGGGAGCCACAGCATGAGCAGGGCGATCACCAGGTCCGTGCCCTTGGAGGACGAGCCCCCGGTGAGCACGTGGAAGTAGCCGACGCCGGCGACGGCGAGGGCCGCGTTGCTGACCCAGGTCATCGTCCAGTACGACCAGGCGGACAGGAACCCGGCGAAGTCGCCGAAAGCCGCGCGCGCATAGACATACGGTCCGCCGGTGTGCGGATGGCGCTCGGCCAGCCGCCCGAAGACGAGGGCGAGGGCGATCGCGCCGATCGTCAGGACACCGAAGGCCAGCAGGCTGACGGTGCCGAACGGGGCGACCGAGGCGGGCAGCAGAAAGATGCCCCCGCCAATGATGTTGCCCATGACCAGGCAGATGGCCGTGGGGAGGCCGAAGCGGCGTGCGGGAGTGCCGTCGGTTTCTTGCATGGAAGGGTGCGCCTCTCGTACTGCGGGCAGGTCGCTGATTCTGTGGCGACTTCGCATGACTGTGCAAGAGCACAGGTATGTGCGACAGCACATATTGACCGCAGTGTGAGACGGCGCAAAATTGAAATTTTTTGTCCCGTGAGGTAGGCCCGGCGGCCGCAAAAGGTGCTGCGATCGACCCCGCGCACCGTGATTCGTCCACCGCCGCGCGATCAAGCGGAACGGGCTGCTTCGCTCCTGTCGACGGGATTCGCGCCCGCGAGCGGGAGAATCCGGTCAGCCGTCCCGCTCCGGGGCGGGCGGGGCGGGCTCATCGGGGGGCTCCTCGGAGGGCTTCCCGGAGGGCTTCCCGGGGTGGCCGAGGGTCGGGTCGAGCCCGGAGTCGTACGTCCCGGATCCCCGGCAGTGGGCGCACTGCCCCGCGCGGTGGACGGTGTCGGCCGGGCCGGCGAAGGGGTCGGCGCCCGGACAGTAGGCCAGTGCCCGTGTCCCGAACCCGGAGCCGTGGCACCACTGGCACGTCAGCCCCAGCGGGTCCGGACCGGACGGAGATGTGCGCTCGCTCACCGAAACCCGCCCCAGAGCCGCTCACCGGGCGCCGCCCGCCGATCACCGTTGGTCGCGACCCAGCCTAGACCGCCGGGGCCGCCGCGCCGGGCCCGCGCCGGATGTCACCCGATCGGGTTGCCTCCCCCATCCGTCCCCTATGGGACAGGACGTCCTTGGGCAGGACACCTCCGGGCAGGACGCCTCAAAGGGCCTCTTCCCAGCCCCTGGCACCCAGTGCCAGACTCGGAGGATGATCAAGCGATCGTCCGAAGCCACGGACCGCGTCTGGGCGTTGCTCGGCGGGGATCCCGCGCTCACGGCCTCCGTCGAATACACCGGCCCGGAGGCGGCCCTGTCCGGCCGGCTCCCGGCCCGGCTCCCCGTCCGGGAGGCGGCCCGGGCCACGGTGGCCGTCTGCGCGCTGGCCGCCGCCGAACTGCTCGCCGCCCGGCGCGGCGGGCCGCCGCCACGCGTGCGCGTCGACGACGGCGCCGTCGCGACGGCGTTCGCCAGCGAGCGCCATGTGCGCCGCGACGGCCGCGCCCCGGCCTCCTTCGCCCCGCTGTCCCGCTTCTGGCGCACCGCCGACGGCTGGGTGCGCACCCACGCCAACTACCCCCACCACCGCGCCCGCCTCCTCGCCGCCCTCGCGGTGCCCGACCCGGGGCCGGACGCGGACGCCGCGCCGCTCGTCGACCGGGTCGCCGCCGAGCTGGCCGGCCGGGAGGCCGCGCGGGTCGAGGAGCTGGTGTGCGCGGCCGGCGGGCTGGCCGTCGCCGTGCGCACCCCCCACGAGTGGGCCGTCCACCCGCAGGGCGCGGCGGTGGCCCGCCGCCCGCTGCTCGCCCTGGAGCGGCTCGCCGAGGGCCCGGCCCGCGAGCTCGGGGCGCCCTCCGGCGCGCTGCCCGCCGAGGGCCTGCGCGTCCTCGACCTCACCCGGGTCCTCGCGGGCCCGGTCGCCACCCGCACCCTCGCCCTGCTCGGCGCGGACGTGCTGCGCGTGGACTCCCCCGCCCTGCCGGAGAGCCAGGAGCTGCACGACGACACGGGCGCGGGCAAGCGCTCCACCGTCCTCGACCTGGCCCGCACCGCCGACCGCGCGACCTTCGAGGAGCTGCTCGCCACCGCCGACGTCGTCGTGACCGGCTACCGGCCCGGGGCGCTCGACCGGTTCGGCCTGTCCCCGCAGGCCCTCGCGGAGCGCCGGCCGGGCCTGGTCGTCGGCCAGCTGAGCGCCTGGGGCAGCTACGGGCCGTGGGGCGACCGGCGCGGCTTCGACAGCCTCGTCCAGGCCGCCTGCGGCATCGCCGCCACCGAGCCGGGCCCCGGCGGCGGCCCCGGCGCGCTGCCCGCCCAGGCGCTCGACCACGGCACCGGCTATCTGCTGGCCGCCGCCCTGCTGCGCGCCGTCACCGAGCAGCGCGCCATCGGCGGCACCCATCTGGCCCGCTTCGCCCTCGCGCAGACGGCGGCCTGGCTGGCCCGTGACGTGCCCCACGACGACGGCGTGCCCGCGCCCGGCGCCGACGCCCACGACCCCACGCCCTGGCTGGCCGAGGCGGAGGGCCCGCTGGGGCGGCTGCGGTACGCGCGCTCGCCCGTGGAGTTCACGGGCTCCCCGCGCGACTGGGCCCGGCGGCCCGGACGCTGGGGCGCCGACGCCCCCGCGTGGCTGTGACAGGACCCCTGCCGAAAGCCCCTCCGAAATCCCTCCGAAGCGAAAGGGAGCCCGACGCGTGGCCACCACCATCCGCCGAGCCGTGCTGACCCTGCCCGCGGCCTCCCCCGGCCCGGAGAACCCGCTGCCGCGGCTGGGCACGCGCGGCGACGTCCACCGTCTGGACCGCGCCGCCATGGCGGGCCTGCCGCCCGCCATGGCCCGGCGGATGCGCTACGCGCCGCTGCGCTCCCTGCTGCCCGTCCGCCGCCGCGACGACTACACCCGCACCCGGGTCCCCACCGACCTCGACGCGATCGTCATCGAGAACGACCGGCTGCGCGCCACGGTCCTGCCGGGGCTCGGCGGCCGGGTGCACTCCCTCGTCCACAAGCCGACGGGCCGCCCGCTCCTCTACTCCAACCCCGTCCTCCAGCCCGCCGGCTTCGCCCTCAACGGCGCCTGGTTCTCCGGCGGCATCGAATGGAACATCGGCGCGACCGGCCACGGCACCCTCTCCGTCGCCCCGCTCCACGCGGCCCGCGTGCCCGCGCCCGACGGCGGCGAGATGCTGCGGCTGTGGGAGTGGGAGCGGCTGCGCGACCTGCCCTTCCAGGTCGACCTGTGGCTGCCGGACGGCTCCGACTTCCTCTACGCCGGTGTGCGCGTCCGCAATCCCCACCACCGCGCCGCGCCCGTCTACTGGTGGTCCAACACCGCCGTGCCCGAGACCCCGCGCACCCGGGTCCTCGCCCCGGCGGAGGCCGCCTGGCACTTCGGCTACGACCGCGCCTCCCTGCGCCGGGTGCCCGTCCCCCACTGGGACGGCGCCGACCGGACGTACCCGGCGGACGGCACCCGGCACGCCGACTACTTCTACGACCTCCCCGACGGCGAACGCCGCTGGATCGCCGCGCTCGACGAGCACGGCCAGGGGCTCGTCCAGACCTCCACCGACGCCCTCACCGGCCGCAAGCTCTTCCTGTGGGGCGCGGACGAGACCGGGCGGCGCTGGCAGGAGTGGCTCACCGAGCCCGGCACGGGCGGCTACGCCGAGATCCAGGCGGGCCTCGCGCCGACCCAGCTGGAGCACGTCCCCCTGGAGGCGGGCGGGGAGCTGGCCTGGCTGGAGGCGTACGGGCCGCTGACCGCCGACCCGGCCGCCGTCCACGGCGCCGACTGGGCGGCGGCGCGCGCCGAGGCCGCCGCGCGGCTGGAGGCGGCGCTGCCGCGCGCCTCCGTCGACGCCGCGTACGCGGCGTGGCGGCCGTACGCCGACCACGAGCCCAAGGAGACGCTGGCCACCGGCTCCGGCTGGGGCGCGCTCGAGGTCGAGCGCGGGCGGCTGGAGCTGCCGGGCACGCCGTTCCCGGTGCCGGCCGAGGACGTCGAACAGCGGCCGTGGCGGGCGCTGCTGCGCACCGGCGCGCTGGGCGAGGAGGGGCCGGAGCCCGGCCCCTCCCTGGTCTCCCCCGCGTGGCGGGAACTGCTGGAGCACGCCGAGCCCGCCCCGCACGCCTCCTACCACCTGGGCGTCGCCCAGTGGCACGCCGGCGACCGCGCGCAGGCCGTCCGTAGCTGGGAGCGCGCGCTCCGCCAGGGCATGGGCTGGCCGGCACGCCGCGCGTTGGCGGCGGCGGACGTCGAGCGCGGCCACCCGGAGCGGGCCGCCGAGCGCTACGCGGCGGCGGTGGCGGAGGCGCGGGATGCGGGGGCCTCGCGGCCCGCGCGGACGGCGCTGGCGCTGGAGGCGATCGAGGCACTGCTGGCGGTCGGGCGGGCGGAGGACGCCGCGGCGGTGCTGGCCGGGGTGCATCCCACCGCGCGGGCGCGGGGGCGGTTCCGGTTGCTGGAGGCGCGGGTTCGCCAGGCGCGGGGGGATGCGGCGGGGGCGCGGGCGATTCTGGACGCGGGGGTGGAGGTGGAGGACCTGGGTGAGGGGGAGACCTTCCCCTGAGCCGCCTCTTCCCGTAACCGGGGCTCCGCCCCCGGACCCCCGGTCCTCAAACGCCGGACGGGCTGAAACCAACCCGTCCGGCGTTTGAGGACACCGCGCGTCAGCGCCTATAAGGGCTCACCCCGCCCGGCGGTCCACATACTCGAACACCGAGCCGTCCGGGTGACGGGCCACCAGGTTGCTGCCGATGGACGTCCGCACCGGGCCCGCGATGATCTGCGCGCCCACCGCGCGCAGATCGGCGAGGGCCTCGTCGACGTCCGTGACGGCCAGCGTGGCCGTGATGTTGCGCAGGACGGAGAGTTCGGCTTCCGGTCCGCTCATCAGGAAGAAGCAGCCGACGGCCGCGACCGAGACCCCGCCGCGCCGGAAGCGCTGGGCCTCGGTGCCGGTCAGTCGTTCGTACACCGCGATCGCCGATTCCAGATCGCTCACGCACACCCTTAGCGAAGTCCCCAGAATGTTCATGAAAAGCAGGCTAGTGGCTCGTCTCGCATCGTTGGCCGGGTAATCGACGTGCGACGTGATCCACGCCGTCGATGAACGGGGGTTCGATGATCGAATCGTCGCGCCTGCGGTAGGTGCCATCACCGATCAACAGCCGGTGACCGGCAGCCTGGTTGCCCAATCACATCCCATATCAGGGATGGTCGACCCAATCCCCGCACCTGGAGGGTGTACTTCGCGTAGCGTGCCATAAGTCAACTGATCCGGAACGGAGGTGACTGCCCTGCAGGCCGCCCAGCCACAGCAGAAGTTCCGGGGGAAGAACAAAGCCCCGAAGTGGACCAGACCCGACGGCGGGATGGTGTCGGTGATGGTGCTGCCGCTGGCCGTCACCGACCCGGCCGACCTCGCCCGGCTGGAGAAGCTCTTCGGCGCGATGTGGTCGATCAAGCGCGCCGTCCAGCGCGACGCCCGCGCCAAGGTGGACGCCTACTGGTCCGCCAAGCACGAGCGCGACACCCACAGCGCGAAGGACGTACGACAGCGACTCGGCCTGTCCCGTGAGGCCCTGGAGCGCTGTGCGTACAAACACCTGGAGGCGGCCGGTCACCTCAAGCACCACGCCTCCAAGGCCCTGTCCATGCACATGGCCGACGAGGTATGGAACGGCGTACAGAAGCACCTGTTCGCCGACGCCACCGGCAACCGCCACGGCCGCCCCCGCGTGGGTCGCCGGCACGGCTTCACCCGTATTCCCGGCCGCGCTCGCTCCCACACCACCGCCAACAAGTGGGAGACCTTCCGCCTCGTCGGCACCTTGCACGGCCACCTGACGGCCTACACCAGTGGCGGACAGCACGACCTGATGCAGCCGCGCCGAATGCCGAAGCCGACTCGGCCGAATGGCGAGGTTCCTACCGGCAAGGGCACCCGCAAAGCGAACTGGTGGGATCATGCAGGGCCGCTCGCCGTGGTGTTCGCCGGCGGCCCAGACGGCAAGCGCGGCGACCTCGTCCTCCCTGTCCGCATCCCCCAGAGCCCCGCTCAGGAGAACCGGGTACGGCACTTCCTTGAGACCGACGCCCGCTGGCACAAGGTCGATCTCGTCCGCCGTCGCAAGGCGTCCGCGCCGGGCGGCTGGGCGTACGAGGCGCACCTGACGGTCCTCGGCCCCGGCTACACCTCCCCTGCCGTCCGGCAGATACGGCAGCAGGCCGCCGAACTGGACCGTATCGGCGGCGTGGACGGCAACGTCTCCAACCTGTCCGTCGTCTCCTTCCCCGCCAGCTTGGAGGCATCGGCAGGCGCCGCCAAGTCCTCCGAGATCGTACTCACCGACGACGAGCGGACGCGGCTGGAGAAGGAAGCGAAGAAGCGGCGCGGCCGGGCCAAGGCGCTGGAGCGTTCCCGCCGCGCCACGAACACCACACAGTACGGCTTGTCGCGGGGGCAGACCGCCCGCGCCGAACGCCGCGCTGCCAAGGGCCTGACCCCCAAGGCCGTGGTTGTCCCGGGCGGTGCCCGTGCCGCACGAGCCGACGGGGTGCCCAAGCAGCCGTTCCGCCGCGACCGACTGTCGGTCGGCTACCGGGAACTGCGCGCACGCCAGGCCGAAGCCTCCGCCGGCGCTGCCGAGTGCCGACGCCACCGCGCCCGCGCTGTGGCCCGCGACATCGTCGCCGCCCACGGGCCCCGCCTCACGGTGGAGGACTGCGACATCCGCACCTGGTACCGGCTGTGGGGAAGGCGCCTGGCCCAGACCACGCCGGGCATGCTCATTGCCGCCCTGGAGATCGAGTGCGAGGCTGCCGGTGGTCGCCTCGTGCGTGCCTCCACCTGGTCCACCGCACTGTCCCAGCACTGCATGTGCGGTGAGCGCGTCGCCAAGGCCCTCCGGGACCGCGAACACAAGTGCATCGCCTGCGGCCTGGTCGGCAAGCGAGACCTGGTGTTCGCCGCTCTGGCCGCCTTCGTGGACTTGTCCAACCCCGACGACCCCAAGACCGCGACCCTGGACACCGCCCGATCGCGGCACGCACGAATCATCTTCGATCAAGGGCTGAAAGAGGCCCTGTGTGAGTCAACCACACCGTGCCAGAACACCCCTCGGGGCGCTGGCCGCGTGGCAGTCCCCACCCAGCGGGCGGCCTCTGCTCACCGAACCGCCGAACGACGGGACCGAGCAACCCCGGATGAGCCGCGCCCAGTGCGCGACCACGCCGGAGAGCCCGGCACCCGACCGGCGCGCAGTCCACAGCTCACCCTCTGGTGACCTACGGATCAAGTCTTAGTTGACCCGGCAGAGCAGTTCCCCGTGGAGCACCGAGAACCACGCGTCCTCGTGACGCCCCCACTCCTGCCAGGCCGCCGCGATCGCCTCCAGGCCCGCCCGGTCCGTGTGGCCGCCCTCGATCGCGTGGCGGGCGTACGGGTCGGAGCGGGTGCGGTCGGCCCACAGGCCGCTCCACCAGGCGCGTTGCTCGGCGCCCGTCCAGCACCAGGCGCCCGCCGTGGCGGTGACGTCGGTCAGGCCGGCCCGCCGGGCCCAGGACAGCAGCCGGCTGCCGGCGTCGGGTTCGCCGCCGCCGGCGCGGGCGACGTCCACGTACAGGCGCTGCCAGTCCTCCAGGCCGGGGACGCGCGGGTACCAGGTCATGGCCGTGTAGACGACGTCGCGCACGGCGACGATGCCGCCGGGGCGGCACACCCGGCGCATCTCGCGCAGGGCGGCCACCGGGTCGTCGAGGTACTGGAGCACCTGGTGGGCGTGGACGACGTCGAAGGAGCCGTCGGGGAAGTCCAGGGCGCGGACGTCGCCGACGGTGAAGTCGGTGTTGGACACGCCGCGTTCGCGGGCGGTGGCGCGGGCGGTCGCCAGGACGCCGGGGGCGGCGTCGAGGCCGGTGACCCGGCCGTGCGGCACCAGGGCGGCCAAGTCGGCGGTGATGCTGCCGGGGCCGCAGCCTATGTCCAGGATCCGGTGGTGGGGTTCGAGCGAGGGCAGCAGGTAGGCGGCGGAGTCGGCGGCCCTGCGGCGGCCGTGGGAGCGCAGCACGGACTCGTGGTGGCCATGGATGTAGACGGCGCTCGCCGTGTTCCGTTCGTCCTGTCGTTCCGGCATGGTGGTCCCTTCGCTCCGTCGTGAAGTGGCGTTTCCACCGTAGGCCGTTCTCTCGCATCGTGAGAGTGCCGTCTTGGCATCCGGGACGGCGGGGTTTGTTCACTCCGCCGCCCGTGTCGGGCCGCCGCGCACCCCGTGATCTGCGAAGGTGTGAGGATGCAGCAGGTACCGCCCGCCCTCCCGCCGCCGGAGTGCGGGCTGCCCGTGCTTCCGGAGCTGGGCGAGCGGCTGGCGGGGGCGGCCGGCCTGGCCGGCCCCGAACCGGTCGGCGGCGGGCGGGCGCTGCGGGAGGCCGCCTGCGGCTACTGGGCGCGGCGCGGCCTGCCGACGGAGCCGGAGCGGGTCCTCGCGGCGCCGGGTGCCCAGCCGTTGCTGCTGGCCCTGTTCGCCTCGGCGGGCGGCGAGGTGCTGCTGACCCGGCCGTGCTCGGCGTCGTACAGCCCGCTGGCGCGGCTCGCCGGGCGGCTGGCGTACCACGTGCCGGTGCCGGCCGAGTGCGGTGGCGTGCCCGACCCCTACGCGCTGCTGGAGACCGTGCGCAGGATCCGGGCCGAGGGCGGCCGGCCGCGTTTCCTGGTGCTGTCGGTGGCCGACGACACCACCGGGACGGTCGCCCCGCCGGAGATCCTCCACGAGGTGTGCGAGGCGGCGGCGGCCGAGGAGCTGACGGTCGTCAGCGACGAGACATGGCGCGACACCCTCCACGACCCGCACGAGACGGTGTTCGTGGGGCCCGCCGAGATGTACCCGGACCGGGTCGTCGTCCTCACCGACCTCGCGGGCCCGCTCGCCCCCGCCGGCTGGCCGGCGGCGATCGCCCGTTTCCCGGCCGGGGGAGCCGGCCCGGCCCTGTACGCCCGCGCCGTCTCGCTGCTGACGGCGGTACGGGCCGAACTGCCGCCGCCGGTCGCGGCGGCCGTGGGCTGGGCGCTGACCGAACCGGAGCCCGTCCGGGCCCGGACCGCCGCCGCGGCCCGGCTGTACGGGCTGCTGGGCGAGGCGGTGCGGGAGCGGCTCGACGCCGCCGGGGTGCTCTGCCGGCCCCCGCGCACCGGGCCGCACCTCTACGCCGACCTGGGCGAGCTGCGGGTGCCCCTCGCCGCGCGGGGCGTCACCGACTCCGTGGAGCTGGAGGAGCGGCTGAGCGCGGCGCTCGGCCGTCCGGTGCCCGGCGGCCACCGGTTCGGCGACGACCCGGACGCGCTGCGGGTGCGGATCTCCACTCCGCCGTTCCTCGGCACCGGCGACGACCGGCGGCGCCGTGCCCTGAGTACCCCGGATCCGCTGGCGGATCCGGATGTCGTGGAGGCGTTGTCCACTTTTGGATCGGCGTTCAGTGAACTCTCCGGTGACTGATCTACCGTCAGTCGGTGGGCGTACGACGGCGCGGGCCCCGCGCCCGTACCGCCAGGTTCCGGTTCCCCACGAATGGAGCCCCAGATGACCGAACAGACCGAGCGCCCTCTCGCGGAGCCGCGTCCTCTCGGGGAGCCGCGCCCGCTCGGCCAGGTCCGTTCCTGGCCCCGCTCGTTCGCCGACCGTCTCACCGCACCGCTGCCGGGAGTGCGCGCCATGGCCCGGCTGGCCCGCGAGGGCCGGCTGCGGCCCGGCGCGGCGGCGCTCCGCGAGGTCCCGCTGCTGCCGGTCGAGCCGGGTCCGCTGCCGGCCGCCGACGCCGGCGCGCTGGCCGTCACCTGGGCCGGGCACGCCAGCTGGGTGGTGCGCGTCGGCGGGCTGACGGTGCTGACCGACCCGGTCTGGTCCCGCCGGATCCTCGGCACCCCGCCCCGGGTGACGCCGGTGGGGGTGCCGTGGGAGGCGCTGCCGAGGATCGACGCCGTCGTCATCAGCCACAACCACTACGACCACCTCGACGCGCCCACCCTCAAGCGGCTTCCCCGCGACACCCCGCTGCTGCTGCCGGCGGGCCTGGCCGGCTGGGCGCGCCGCCGCCGGTTCACCCGGGTGACCGACCTCGACTGGTGGGAGGCGGTCGAGCTGCCCGGCCCGGCGGGCCCGGTGCGCTTCGACTTCGTCCCGGCCCACCACTGGAGCAAGCGCACCCTCACCGACACGTGCCGGTCGCTGTGGGGCGGCTGGGTGCTGACCGCGCCGGACGGGCGGCGGGTGTACTTCGCCGGGGACACGGGCTACGGCTTCTGGTTCGAACGGATCGGCGAGCGCTATCCGGACATCGATGTCGCGCTGCTGCCCATCGGCGCCTACGACCCGCGCTGGATGCTGAGCCCGGTGCACACCGACCCGGAGGAGGCGGTGCGCGCCTGCGGGGACCTGGGAGCGCGGGTGCTGGCGCCGATGCACTGGGCGACGTTCCTGCTGTCCGCCGAGCCGCCGCTGGAGCCGCTGCGGCGGGTGCGGGCGGCGTGGGCGGCGACCGGCCGGCCCCGGGAGGACCTGTGGGACCTGCCGGTGGGCGCTTCACGGGTGCTCGCCGAGTACGACAGGAGCGAGTACGACAGGAGCGTCACGGGGCTGCTGTGACGAGTGTGCCCCTGCCCCTCCGTTCACCCTGCCCCTCCCGTTCACCCGGCGCCGGTTCCGGTGAACGTGAAGGTGAAGCGGTTGGCGCCGTGCCCGGTGCAGGTCAGGTGGGAGGGGAAGCGGCTGGCCCGGGTGTCGACGCCGACGGTGCGGGTGGTCTCGTCGTAGCTGAAACGGACGATGCCGTCGCCCAGGACCTCGTCCCCGCCCCGCCGGATCTCCAGCGTCACGGGCACGCCCTCCCGGATGCCGAATTCCTGGGCGGGCTGATGGGAGGTCAGGGCCACGTCGAGGTTGTCCTCGCGGCGCAGGAGCCACAGCGTCACGTCCGGCCCGGCGTCGTCGGCCGCGTGGAAGTTCGCCCGGATCGCCCGTCCCCGGGGTCCGTCGGGGGCGACGACGGCGAGGCTGTGGTAGCCGCCCGCGGCGATCCGCGCGGTGTGCCGGTGCCGCACGGCCTCCAGGATGCCCGACACCTGCCCGTCGCCGTCCTTGCCCGCGCCCAGCAGCTCGCCGTCCTGGGTCAGCGCCAGGCTGTGCAGATGGCCCGCCGCGACGGCCGTGACCCTGCGGCCCTGGGCGAGGCGCAGGATGCCGGACACCTGGTGGTGCCCGTCCCGGCCGGCGGCGAGCAGCAGGCCGTCGTCGGTGACGGCCAGGCTCTGCAGGGCGGCGGCGGACACGGCGACGACCTTCCGGCCGTCCGCCGCCGCCAGGATTCCGGAGACCTGCCGGTCGTCGTCGCGGCCGGCGGCCAGGATCCGGCCGTCCTCGGTCACCGCGAGGCTGTGGAAGTCGCCCGCGGCCACGGCGGTGACCCGGTGGCCGCGGGCCGCCGTCAGGATGCCCGACACCTGTCCGTCGCCGTCGTGCCCGGCGGCGAGCAGCTCGCCGTCCTCGGTCACGGCGAGGCTGTGCACGGCGCCGCCGTCGACGGTCGTGACCTTCTTGCCGCGGGCCGCGTCACGGGCACCGGTGACCTGGCCGTTCTGGTCCTTCCCGGCGGCCAGCAGCCGGCCGTCCCGGGTCACCGCGAGGCTGTGGAAGCCGCCCGCGGCCACGGCGCCGACCAGCTCACCGCGCGCCAGCGCGAAGATCCCGGTCACCTGGGCGTAGTCGTCGAGCCCGGAGACCAGCAGCCGCCCGTCGTCGGTGACGGCGAGGCTGTGGTAGTCCCCGGCGGCGATCGCGCCGATCCGCTCGCCCTCGGCCGCCATGAGGATGCCCGGCACCTGACCCTGGAGGCCCAGCCCCGCCGCGTGGAGCCGGCCGGCGGCGTGGGCGGATACGGGCGGGTCGACGGCCAAGAGGGGCCTCCTTCGGCGCGGGCGGGACGGACGGCGCAAAGGCCGCCGCCGTCCACGCTGGTCGCTCCGCCGGGCCGGGGCACGTGCGGGGCGGCCGAACGCGTGACGCGTGAGCGCTCCGCTGGAAGGCGGGCTAGTGATCCGCGGGCGCGTCGTGGCTGGTCGCGCAGTTCCCCGCGCCCCTTTGGGGCGCTGCCGAGCGCTGCTCAGGGGGCCGCCTCCAGGACGTGGACGCACAGCGGCCCGCCATGGGCCGGATGGACGGTCCGGCGCTCCGGCCGCATGCCGAGCTTGCGCATGACGCCCTCGGAGGCGTCGTTGCCGACGGCGTGCACGCTCACCACCCGCGCGAGGCCGCGATCGCGCAGCGCGAAGTCCAGCACGACGCGGGCCGCCTCGGTGGCGAGCCCGCGTCCCCAGAACTCCCTGCCGAACCGCCAGCCGATCTCCACGGCCGGCAGGATCTCCGGCAGGAACTCCGGCACCGACAGCCCCGTGAACCCGGCGAACCGCCCGCTCTCCCGCTCCTCGACGGCGAACAGCCCCACGCCGCGTTCCTCCCACTCCCGCTCCCACGCGGCGATCCCGGCCGCGGTCTCCGCCCGGTCCAGGACCGAGCCGTCGCGGATCCAGCGCATCACTTCCGGGTCGGCGTTGATGGCCGCCATCGGCTCGACATCGTCCTCGCGCCAACGGCGCAGCGTCAGCCGGGGGGTTGTCAGTCGGGGCGTCGACGTACGGAGGGTGGTGGTCATGTGCGGATGCTGCCCAGGGGGAAGGTGCGCCAGTCCCGCCCGTTCCGTCCATGACCTTCCGGACGGAACGCCTAGCTCGCCGACGGGTCCGCGGGGTCGACCCCGCCGGGCGAGCGGCCGAGGACGAACTCGCTGGCGCGGGCGCGAACCTGGGCGTGGGTGCGGCCGGGGTGCTCGGCGGCGAGGAAGTGGCTGCCGATGGCCATGCAGAAGGCGAGCAGGCTGCGGGCCTCGACCTCGTCGGGGTCCGTACAGACGGTACTGAGCGCGTCGCGCAGCACCTGCATGCGCCGGTTGTCCACGCGGCGCAGGCGGTCGGCGACCGCCTCGTCGCGGCGGGCCCAGTCGCGGACGGCCAGGTCTATGGACAGCAGGCGGTCGCTGGAGAAGGTGAGTTGCCCGGCCAGCCGGACCTTGTCCAGAACGTCGCCGCTCTCGTGCTCGATCCGGTCGAGGACGTCGTCGACGCTCTCTCGCTCCCAGGCGTCGAGCATCTCCGTCAGCAGCGCGTCACGGCTGGCGAAGTAGCCGTAGAACCCGCCCCTGGTGACGCCCAGTTCCTTGGCCAGGGCCTCGACGCGCACCGCGTCCACGCCGCCCGTGGCCAGCGCCCGCAGCCCCTCTTCGACCCACGTCCCGCGTGGTGTGCGCAGCCTGCCCATTGTGTGACCCACCTCGCCGTTCCGCTGGATGTACATGACCGTACAACCGGCCTAGCCTCGTCTTGTACATAACTGTATAACCGAGAGGAGTGCGGCTGTGGCACGGCTTACGCCCGGAAATCGGATGGTCGAGTGGGCAGGCTGGATCATCACCCTCGCCGGAATGGGGCACACGCTGGGCAGCCTCGTCGAAGCGGCCCCGGACCACGCTGGAACATGGTTCGGCGGAGGATGGAACTTGGGGGACTACCCCGACATGAGTGACGCCACCGTCGCGTGGTGGTACTCGGTGTTCAGCTTCGGACCGCCGCTTCTCCTGATCGGCTTGACCGTGTTGTGGCTGAACCGTCGCGGCATGACGCCGCCATTGTTCGTCTCATGGGCCATGGTGGCGTGGGTCGTCGTCGGCTTCGTGGTCGACGGGCCCTCGCCCTTGCCGATCCTCCTGGTCGCGGCCGGCCTGTTGCTGGCCGACGCCCGGCGCGCCAGGCGCCACGGGAACACGCCGCCCCGGGCCGGCACGGCTTCTGGAGCGCGCGTCGAGTCCTGATCAATTCGCGGGACCCGCCACCGCGATGGCCGCCGCGTGGCCCGGCCCCGCCTCGACGTCGGTCAGCGTCCACCCGGGCGGCGCCACCGGCGCGGAACCCGTGCCGACGTACGTGACCGCCGGGCTCTCGGCCAGACCCGTGCCCGTCCCCTTGAGGTACGCCTCCTTCCGCGTCCAGCAGCGTGCGAACGCCGCCGGGCGCTCCGGTTCCGGGAGGGCGGCGAGTTCGGCCGTCTCCGCCGGGTGGAGCATCGGGGAGACGTCGGCGACGACCGCCGCCGACTGCTCCTCCTCGACGTCCGCTCCCACCGGCGTGTCCGCGAAGGCGAAGAGGGCCAGTTCCCCGGCGTGGGAGAGGTTGAAGTGCAGCGGTCCGGCGACGGCCGGGCGGCCGTGGGGGCCGCCGCAGCCGGGGCAGGGTTCGCGGGTGAGGGCGACGTCGGCCGGCGGGAGGCCGAGGTACGCGCCCAGGAGGCGGCGCAACCCCCCGTGCGAGGCCACGAAGCGCTCGCGGTGGAGGGGGCGGAGGAAGCCGGCGGCCCGGGTCCGTTCGTCGGCGTCGAGGTCGTCGAGCGGCCACGTCGACCCGTCGGCGATCCTCAGCAGCCAGACGTCCGGGCCGCCGCCCGGGCGCCAGGGCCCGGGCAGCGGGTCGCGGCCGAGCTCCCGGGGGCGGATCACGGCGCCTCCGGGAGAGGGGCCGGACCGGCCTCGGCGGCGGCATCCGCCGAGGCCGGAGTCGGGGTGGCGGGGCGCTCCAGGCGGCCGTCCGCCGTCCAGCGGGCCGGGGTGCCCGTGCGGCGCATCCGGCCGCCGGGCGGGCCGAAGGGGTCGCCGACGAGGCGTTCCCCGGCGGCCCCGCGACCGTGGGCCGGGCGGTCGGCGGCCACGTACAGCTCGCCGGTGACGCCGGGCGGGCACGGCTGGAGGGCCGCGTCGAGCACGTACAGGCGGGTGTTCCAGGCGGGCCGCCCCAGGGGTACGGGCCCGCGCTCGCCCGGCTCGCAGCGGTGGTGGGCGGCGCCGGCCGCCTCCCCCGCGCCGTACACCAGGTGCAGCGCCACGTCCGGGAGCGCCCGGTGGAAGGCGTCGACGGCCTCGCGGGAGGGCGGGTCGCCCTCGCAGACGACCCGCCGCAGCGAGCTCCCGCCGAGGGCCGCCAGGTGCGATCTGTCGCAGCGGACCGTCGTGACGCCCTGTTCGCGGACCGTACGGGCCAGGTCCCCGCTCTCCGGCAGGACCACCGTGGCGCCTTCCCGCAGCGGCCACAGCAGCTCCCGCAGCGATGCCTCCGAGCCGGCCTCGGCGTGGCGCAGCACGCGGTCGCCGACCGTCAGCCCGCACCGGTCGCTCAGCCAGCGCAGCCCACCGTCGAGCGTGGCGTGCGGGACGAGAGTTCCGCTGGCGGAATAGGCCCCGTGCTGCGGGGTGAGCGCGCGGCCGGGGTCGACGGGCGGCTGTCCGGCGACGGCGGCCGTCACGGCGGGGTCGTCCAGGTCGACGACGGGGACGTCCGGCAGTGTGCGGCTCGTGGCCGCGTCGGTCACGACGCACACGGCGGCGGGGTCGTCGGGGCCGGTGAGCGCGCCGCCCGCCTTGAGGACAGCGAGCACCGCCACCGTCTCCCGGACGGAGAGGCCGAGCGCCACGGCGGCCCGCGCCCCGGGCCGGACGCCGAGGCCGGCGAGGTGCCGGGCGAGGCGGGAGGCGCGGGCGTTGAGCTCGCCGTACGTCAGGGTGAGGTCGCCGTGGACGAGGGCGGGGGCGCCGGGCGTCCGGGCGGCGCGGGCCTCGACCGGGCCGATGAGGGTGGTCGGGGGCAGGGCGACGGCCGTGTCGTTGAACTCCGTCAGCACCCGGGCGCGCTCCTCGTCCGTGGCGATGCCGAGACCGGCGAGCGGCCGGTGCGGGTCGCCGGCGGCGAGGCGGGCGAGGAGGTCGACGAAGCGGCGCTGGTGGGCGGCGAGTTCCCGGGCGTCGTACAGGGCGGGGTTGGCGTCGTGGTCGACGCGCAGGCCGGTGCCGTCGGCGCGGTCGTAGACGCTGACGGTCAGGTCCTCTACGGGGCCGCCGGAGAGGTTGTGGGCGGTGGAGGGGGCGCCGGCGAAGGTGAGCCCGTAGTCGAAGGGCATCACGTTGACCTGGGGCGCGCGGACCGGTTCGGCGGGGCGGTGGCGCTGATGGCGGCGCGCGGCGCGGATGCCGAGGTCGGCCTGGTGGGCGAGCTCGGCGAAGGTGGTGTCGGGGGTGACGGTGAAGCGCAGCGGCAGGACGTTCATGACCATGCCGGGGATGCGCAGGGCGACGGATCCCATGCGGCCCATCATGGGCAGTCCGAGGGTGACGCGCTCGCTGCCGGTGGCCCGGGAGAGGTAGAGGGCCTGGGCGGCGAAGAGGACGTCGGGCCAGGTGGCGCGGACGGACGCGGCGAGTTCGCGCAGCCGGGCGGTCTCCTCGGTGCCCAGGTGGGCGGTGCTCCGGAGGGCGGTACCGGAGGGGGGCGCGGTGCGGCCGGCGAGCGTGGGGGCGTCGTCGGCGGCGGCGTGGCGGAGCCAGTGTTCGCGGTCGCGGTCCTGGGCGGCGGAGCCGCGGTAGGCGGCGTCCTCCTCGACGAGCGCGGCGAGCCGTCCGAAGGGGCCGGGGCCGGGGTCGGTGCCCGCGGCGAGGGCGGTGTAGACGTCGGCGGTGCGGCGGGCGAGGAGGGAGTGGCCGTAGCCGTCGAGGACGGCGTGGTGGACGCGCTGGGACCACAGCCAGCGCCGTTCGCCGACACGCAGCAGGCCGTGCCCGAAGAGCGGGCCGCGGGCGAGGTCGAAGGGGACGGCCAGGTCGGCGCGCATCCATGCGTGGGCGGCGCGCACGGGGTCGCGTTCGGCGCGGAGGTCGGCGGTGTGAAGGGGGAAGCCGTGGCCGGGCGGCGGGATGTCGACGGGTAGCTGCCGGGGCCCGGCGGGCGTGTCCGCGATCCGTACGCCCAGGGTGTCCGCCTCGCGGGCGACGCGGTACAGGGCCTGCGCGAAGAGCTCCGGGTCCAGCTCGCCGTGGATGTCCAGGTACTCGGCGGTGGCCCACGCGGGGCTGCCCGGGCCGGGGGTCCGGGCGTGCCACACGGCCGACTGAGCGGCCGTCAGCGGCAGCCCCTCCGGCGCGAGGCGCCGGTCGGGGCCGTTGCCGCTGACGGGCCGCTCGAGTGCGGTGATCGTCATGCCATGGCCCCCAGCAGGGGTGCCCACTCCTCGATGGCCGGCTTCTCCGCGAGGTCGACGAAGGTGACCTCGGTGCCGTGGTCGCGCCGCCAGCGTTCGACGAGGGTCATGATGCGGACGGAGTCGAGGCCGTAGTCCACGAGGTTCTCGTCGTCGGGGATGTCGGCCGGGTCCTCGCCCAGCACGTCGGCGACGTCGGCGCGGATCTGTTCCAGGGTCAGGGCCACGGTACTCACTGTCCTTCGAAGACGCGGTCGGTGGTGGTGACGACGGCGCACTTGGCGGCCGCCCAGCGCAGTGCCATGGCGTGGTCGCCGGCGGAGAAGTCGGCGACGGCGTCGGCGACGAGGAAGGGCTGGATGTCGCGCATCCAGGCGTCGCAGGCGCTCATCATGACCCCGATGTGGGCGTAGACACCGACGACGATCAGCTGGTCGCGGCCCTGCTCCGCCATCCGCTCGGCGAGGTCGGTGCGGACGAAGGCGCTGTACTTCCACTTGGTGAGCACGGTGTCGCCCGCGTCGGGGGCGACGGCCTCCGCGATGGCCTTGGCGCGCTCGTCGTCGGGCAGCCCGGGGCCCCAGAAGTCCTGCTGGAGGCCGCGCTCGGCGGGGCTCTGGCCGCCGGGCTGGGCGGAGTAGACGACGGGGACGCCGAGGCGGGCGCACTCCTTCTTCAGCCGCGCGATGTTGGCGAGCAGCTCCGTGACGGGCGAGGCGCCGGTCTCGAAGGCGTCGAGGAAGTAGTTCTGCAGGTCGTGGACGAGCAGCACGGCGCGGCTCGGGTCGACCGTCCACGCGACCTTGTTCGCGGGGAGGTCCGCGGCGGTGGGCATGGGATAGGGGGCGATGGCGGGGAGCGCCATGGTGACGGTGGCCTTTCGTGGTTCGAGCGGTGAAGTCTCAGCCGCGGGCGGCGGCGGTCGTCTCGCGCAGCCGCGCGGCGATGGCGGCGCGCAGGTCCTTCTTGGAGACCTTGCCGATGCCGGTCTGCGGGAACGCCTCGACGAACTCGACGCGGTCGGGCACCTTGAAGGCGGCGAGCCCGCGCTCGCGCACGAACTTCTTGACGGCGACGGACTTCACCGGCTCGGCGCCCACGCGCAGCACGACGTAGGCGCAGGTGCGCTCGCCGAGGTAGTCGTCGGGCATGGAGACGACGGCGACGTCGTGGACGGACGGGTGGGCGAGGATGTGGTTCTCGATCTCCTCGGCCGCGACCTTCTCGCCGCCCCGGTTGATCTGGTCCTTGGCCCGGCCCTCGACGACGAGGTGGCCCGTCTCCGTGAGCCGTACGACGTCGCCGGTGCGGTAGAAGCCGTCGGCCGTGAAGGCGGTGGCGTTGTGCTCGGGGGCCCGCCAGTAGCCGCGGATGGTGTAGGGGCCGCGGGTGAGGAGGTGCCCGGTGGCGCCCCGGGGCAGGTCGTTGTCCTCGTCGTCCACGACGCGGATCTCGTCGTCGGGCGAGATGGGGCGGCCCTGGGTGGTGACGATGGTGTCCTCGGGGTCGTCGAGCCGGGTGTAGTTCACCAGGCCCTCCGCCATGCCGAAGACCTGCTGGAGGGTGCAGCCGAGGGCGGGGCGGACGCGCCGGGCGGCCTCCTCGCTGAACTTGGCGCCGCCGACGAGCAGCACCTCCAGGCTGGAGAGGTCGTGCGGGGTGGTGGCGGCCGCCTCGGTCCACACCAGGGCCAGCGGCGGGACGAGGCCGGTGAGGGTGACGCCCTCGGCCTCGATCAGCGGGAAGGCCACGTCGGGGCTGGGGCGGGGGGCGAGGACGACCCGGGCGCCGGCGTACAGGGCGCCGAGGGTGCCGGGCGAGCTGAGGGGGAAGTTGTGGGCGGCGGGCAGCGCGCAGAGGAAGACGCTGTGCTCGTCGACGCCGCAGATCTCGTTGGAGCCCCACAGCGAGTAGATGTAGTCGTCGTGGGTGCGCGGGATGAGCTTGGGCACGCCGGTGGAGCCGCCGGAGAGCTGGAGGAAGGCCAGCTCGTGGGGCCGGGGCGCGTCGGCGATGGCGACCGGTTCGGCCGGGACGTCGGCGAGGGCGGTGTGCTCGCCGGGGTCGCCGACGACGAGGACGTGCTTCAGGGTGGGGACTTCGGCCCGCACCTTGGTGGCGAGCTCACGGTAGTCGTAGCCCTCGGCGACGTCGGCGATGACGTAGGCGGCCGCTTCGGTGAAGGCGCAGAAGTGGCGGATCTCGGTCTCGCGGTGCGCCGGGAGGGCGAAGACGGGCAGGGCGCCGACGCGGAAGAGGGCGAAGACGACCTCGAAGAACTCGGCGACGTTCGGCAGCTGGAGGACCACGCGGTCGCCCTTGCCGATGCCGCGCGCGAGCAGGCCGGCGGCCAGCCGGTCGGCGCGCAGGTCGAGTTCGGCGTACGTCCAGCGGCGTCCCTCACCGGCCGGGTCGACGATCGCGATCCGGTCGGGGTGCTTCTCGGCGCGCTCGCGGAGCATCTGGCCGAACGTTTCGCCACGCCAGTAGCCCTTGGCCCGGTAGCGCTCGGCGAACTCGGCCGGATATCCGGGCGCGTCGTCGATGTCCTCGATCTTCTTGGTGACCGTCACTGGTCGACCCCCACTGCCTGAAGGAACGTCTGGAACTTGGCGCCGGTCTCGGCGGTCTCCGCCTCCGGCGAGGACTGCTCGACGACGCCCGCGCCGGCGAAGAGGCGCAGTGTGCGCTCCTCGGCCTCGGCGCAGCGGATGGTGACGACCCATTCGCCGTCGCCGCTCGCGTCGCCCCACCCGACCATGCCGGTGTAGGCGCCCCGGTCGAAGGGCTCGAGCTCCCCGATGACCCGGCGGGCGGTGTCGGTGGGGGTGCCGCACACGGCGGGCGTCGGGTGGAGGGCGCAGGCCAGTTCCAGGGCGGAGACGGCGGGGTCGGCCGGCTCGCCGACGACGGTGGTGGACAGATGCCACATCGCGGCGGTGCGCACCAGGGTGGGGCGCGCGGGCACGTCGAGGGTGCGGCAGTAGGGGGCGAGGGCCTCGCGGACGGCGTCGACGACGACGGCGTGCTCGTGCAGGTCCTTCTCCGACTCCAGCAGCCCGGCGGCGCGGCGGACGTCCTCGGCGAGGTCGGCGCTGCGGGGTATGGAGCCGGCGAGCGGGTTGGCCACGAGGCGGCCGCCGCGCCGGGAGACGAGGAGTTCGGGGCTGGCGCCGAGCAGGGTGCGGCCGGGGCCGGAGGGGACGGCGAAGGTGTAGCCGCCGGGGTCGCGGCGGGCGAGGCGCTGGAGCAGCGCGGGCAGGTCGAGCTCGCGCGAGGAGCGCAGTTCGAGGGTGCGGGCGAGGACGACCTTGCTGAAGTCGCCGCGCTTCATGCGCCGTACGGCCTCGGCGACGGCTCTGCCGTAGGCCGCCGGTTCGGGTACGGGCCGGATGTCCCAGTCGGCCGCGGCGGGGGCGGCGGCGGGCAGGGCGACGAGCGGGTCCTCGGCGAGCGGCGGCGCCCAGCGGACGGCCTCCGGCACGGCGAGCGCGGCGGGGGCGGTGTGGTCGAAGGGCACGGCGCCGACGACGACGGGCGCGGGGTTGCCCACGCGGAGTTCGGCTTCGAGGGTCTCGGTGACCCGCCGGTGCAGGGGTGCCGTGCCGTGCGGGACCTCGGCGCGGGTGCCGTGGGCGAGCAGGGTGCGGGTGGGCGAGGCGAAGAACCGGGCGCGGCCGGGTTCGTAGGCGTCGAGCAGCGAGGTGGCGGCGCCGACGGTGGCCGTCGGGTCCACGGGGCCGCTCGCGCTCGGCCGGTCGGCGACGGGGTGAACCGTGGTCACCTGCTGCTCCGTTCTCCCGGTGGATCGCACCGGGTATGGGGGTGTTGAGGGGCCCGGGTGGGGCTGATGTAGGGGGTGCGGGTGCGGCCCGGTGGGCACAAACCGCCGCTAGGCGCGAAGGGTGGCGCCGCCGTCGACGTAGAGGTCGTGCATCGTGATGTGCCGGGCGCGGTCGGAGACCAGGAAGAGGACGGCGTCGGCGATGTCGGAGGGCTCGGCGATCCGGCCGAGGGGGATGCCGACGCGGTACGAGCCGGGGTCGCCGTCGATGACGCCCGCGGGCGGCTCGTCGCCGGACCACAGGGAGCGCTGCATCGCGGTGTCCGTGGAACCGGGCGAGACGACGTTGCAGCGGACCCCGCTGCGGG
This sequence comes from Streptomyces sp. L500, assembly GCF_054551825.1. Classification (NCBI taxonomy): domain Bacteria; kingdom Bacillati; phylum Actinomycetota; class Actinomycetes; order Kitasatosporales; family Streptomycetaceae; genus Streptomyces; species Streptomyces sp. L500. The sequence continues at coordinate 361,068 of NZ_JBTOLC010000002.1, read as the reverse complement.
CCAGCTCCAGCCCGAGGCACTTGGTGAACATGGTGGCGGCGGCCTTCGAGGCGGCGTACGCGGCCATGCTGGTGCGCGGCACTCCGGCGGCGTTGGAGCCGACGGTGACGATGCACCCGGAGCGGCGCCCGCTCATCCGGCGGGCGGCGGCGCGGGAGGTGTTGAAGACACCGGTGGAGTTGACGTCGAAGGTGCGCTTCCAGTCCTCGTCGGTGATCTCGACGACGGGCGAAGTCCGCAGCACCCCGGCGACATTGACGAGGATGTCGAGCGGCCCGGCGGTGCGCTCCACTTCCTCGAAGACGGCCTCGACGGCCCGGCTGTCGGAGACGTCGGCGGTGTAGTGGGTCACCTTTTCGGTGCCGTATTCCGTCTCGAGCGCCTTGACGCCGTCCTCCGTCGCGTCGACGGCCGCGACACGCGCTCCCTGGGCGACCAGGGCGCGGGTCACGGCCTCGCCTATGCCCTGCCCCGCGCCGGTGACCAGCGCGATCCGGCCGGCCAGTGCGGACTGCTCCACAGCGGTTTCCCCATTCCACTCGAATTAAGGTAAGCCTTACCTTACACAACATCTTCACCAGGGGGAATTGACGTGCGGCCGGACAATCAGGCGCCCCGTCAAAAGCCAAGGACACCAAGAGGACAACGAAAAACCCGAGGGAAACAGATGCCGACCATTAGGTTAGGCTAACCTCATGCGACTCGTCGTCGAACAGCTCACCGCCGGATACCCCGGCCACCCGGTCGTCCACGGCGTGGACCTGACCGTCCCCGAGGGACAGGTCGTCGCCGTCGTGGGGCCCAACGGCTGCGGCAAGTCCACCCTGTTGCGCTCCATCGCCCGGCTGCACCAGCCGGACTCCGGCACGGTCCGGATCGGCGATGCCGACATCTGGCGGCTCACCCCGCGCAGGGCGGCGCACCGCATCGCGCTGCTCCCCCAGTCGCCCCAGGCACCCGAGGCCGTGACCGTCGCCGGGCTCGTCCGCTACGGACGCCACCCCCACCAGGGCCTCTTCCGCCAGTGGTCGCGCGAGGACGAACGGGCCGTCGAGGCCGCGCTGGAGGCCACCGGCACCACCGCGCTGGCCGGGCGCCGGCTCGACCAGCTCTCCGGCGGCCAGCGCCAGCGGTGCTGGCTGGCCATGGTCCTCGCCCAGGAGACGCCCGTCGTCCTGCTGGACGAGCCGACGAGCGCCCTCGACCTGGGGCACGCCGTCGACGTCCTGGAACTCGTCCGCGAGGTCGCCGCGGCGGGCCGCACGGTCATGATGGTCCTCCACGACCTGGCGAGCGCCGCCCGCTACGCCGATGTGATCGTGGCCATGCGGGACGGGCGCGTCGTCGCCCACGGCCCCTCCCGCGAGGTCGTGGACGCCGCCCTCGTCCGCGAGCTCTACGGCGTCGAGTCCGACATCCTGGCCGCCCCCGGCGACGGCTCCCCCGTCGTCGTCCCCGCGCCGCGCCGGCCCGCCGCCGCCCGGGCGGTCCGGGCGGCGTGAGTCACCCCGGCCGGCCCCACGACTCCGGCCACGGGCCCGTCACTTGACGAGCTCCAGGACGGGTATGCCCGGCACCTCCATCCCGAAGGTCTGGGCGTAGAGGGAGAGTTCCGCCTCCAGCGCGCGCACGATGTTGCGCTGCTCCCGGAGGCCGTGGCCCTCGCCCTCGAACGCGAGGTACGCGTGCGGCACGCCCCTGCCCTCGACCGCCGCCAGGAACCGCTCCCCCTGCTCGGGCGGGCAGACCGGGTCCTCCAGGCCCTGGAGCAGCAGGAAGGCCGCGGTGAGCCGGTCCGCCCGGGATATCGGCGAGCGCTCCCGGTAGCGGTCGGGGACGTCGGCGAGCGGGCCGACCAGGTACTCCGGATAACGCGACTCCAGGTCATGGGTGCCGCCCGCCGCCATCACCGACAGGTCCAGCACCGGGAAGCAGATGGCCCCGCAGGCGTAGAGGTCCGAGGACACCAGCGAGGCGGCCGTCGTCCAGCCGCCCGCGCTGCCGCCGCGTATCGCCAGCCGGGCCCGGTCGGCGCCGCCCTCCTCGGCCAGCGCCTCCGCGACGGCCGCGCAGTCCTCCACGTCCACCACGCCCCACCGCTCCCTGATCCGGTCGCGGTAGGCCCGCCCGTAGCCGGTGGACCCGCCGTAGTTGACCTGGACGACGCCGATGCCCCGCGAGGTGAAGTAGGCGATCTCCAAGTCGAGCACCAGCGGCGCCCGCCCGGTCGGCCCGCCGTGCGCCCACACCACGTACGGCGGCGCCTGATCGGCGGGTGCCGTGTAATCGGGGCTGTGCGGCGGATAGACATGGGCGTGGACGTCCCGCCCGTCCGGCCCGGTGAAGGTGCGGATGAGGGGTTCGGGGTAGTAGGCCGGGTCCACCGCGTCCCGGTGCCGGGCGCCGATCGCGCGGGCCCTGCCCGTACGGACGTCGAGCTCCACCACCTCGTAGCCGCTGCGCGGGCTGGCGGCCACCCCCACGACCCGCGAGCCGTCGGCCGCCAGGGTCGCGGCCCACTCCGTCCACGGCCCGGCGGCGTCCACCAGCTCCCCGGTGTCGGGGTCGAGGATCCCCAGCCGCTGGGCGCCCCGGCCGTGGACGACGGCCACCAGCCCCCCGGCCAGCGGGGCGAACCAGCTCAGCCCCGCCCGCCACAGCGCCCCCGCGAACTCCTCCTCGCGCGGGCAGAGGTTGACGCCCTCCCCCGTCTCCGGGTCCACCCGGTACGGATTCCACCACCCCGTACGGTCGGTCACCGCCAGCAGCGACCCGTCGTGCGCCCACTCCACCTGGGCGACGGCCTCCGTCGCGCCGCCCAGCACCGTCCGCGCGCCCGTCAGCAGGGCGCCGCCCGCGCCCTCCGTGACCTCGGCGACCTTCAGCTCCGTGCCCTCCCAGGGCATCCGGGGGTGGTCCCACGCCAGCCACGCCGCCCGCCGGCCGTCCGGGGAGAGCCGGGGCCCGGTGACGAAACGGCTGTCGTCACCGGTGAGCTCGCGCACCGCCGCGCGCTCCTCGGCGGCCGAGCCGTCCAGCGGCACGGCGGCTATCAGCCGCCGCAGCCGGTCCGGCCCCTCCCCGGTGAACTCCTCCAGCACGCACCACACTTCGCCGCGCTCCGGCAGCAGCACCGGATCCGCCCAGCGCAGCCCGCCGCCCACGGACGACACCGGCGTCAGCGGCCGGGGCCCGCCGCCCGCCGGGCCGTCCGGCTCCCACACGTACAGCCGCTGGTCCGCGAAGTGGACGAAGACCACCAGCGGCCCGCCGGACGGGCGGGGCACGGCCGCCCAGGGGCGGCCGCCGTATTCCATGACCCGGCTGCGGACGTTCCACGGCGCGGCCAGGGCCGGGCCCTCCTCGCCGCCGGAGCGCCGGCGCACCAGGGCCGACCGGCCGCCCTCCGCCGGACAGGAGGTCACCCACCACACTTCGTCACCGACCGTGCCCACGAACTCCGGCCGGCCGTCGTGCGCCGCGGCGAGCGCGGCGTCGATCGGGGACCGCCAGGCTCCGTAGGGCGCCGTGGACACCATGATTGCTACGCCTCCCAAGTAAAGTGATCCGAACTCGCTGTGCTCATGTGCTCATGTGCTCATCAAGAAGTGGTCGAGCACCCGGACGCCGAAGTGCAGCGCCTCGACGGGCACACGCTCGTCGACGCCGTGGAACATCGCCTGGTAGTCGAAGCCGGCCGGCAGCCGGACCGGTGAGAAGCCGTAGCCGACGATGCCCAGGCGGGAGAACTGCTTGGCGTCCGTGCCACCCGACATGCAGAAGGGCACCACGTGCCCCTCCGGGTCGAACGCCTCGATCGCCGCGCGCATCCGCTCGAACACCGGGGCGTCCACCGGCGCCTGGAGGGCGACCTCCCCGTGGTAGTGCTCCCACTCCACGTCGGGCCCGGTGAGCCGGTCCATCGTGGCGCGGAACTCCTCGGCGCCGCCCGGCACCGTCCGCCCGTCGACGAAGCCGACGGCGACCCCCGGGATGACGTTGACCTTGTAACCGGCGTCCAGCATGGTCGGGTTGGCGCTGTTGCGGACCGTCGCGGCCACCAGCGCTGCCGCCTTGCCGAGCTTGCCCAGCAGCTCGTCCAGGTCCAGCCCGGGGGCGTCCACGTCGACGCTGATGCCCTGCACGGCCGCGATCTCCCGCAGCGCGGCCCGGACCGTCGGCGTGAGCCGCACCGGCCAGCGGTACTCCCCGATCCGGGCGATCGCCGCGGACAGATTGACCACCGCGTTCCGCGGGTTGATCTTCGAGCCGTGCCCGGCGGTGCCCCGCGCGGTCAGCTTCACCCAGGCGGAGCCGCGCTCCCCCGCGCCCACCGGATACAGCCGCAGCCCCCCGTCGGCGTGGAAGGTGTACCCGCCGGACTCGCTGATCCCCATCGTGCAGCCCTCGAAGAGCACGGCGTGCTCATCGGCGAGGAAGCCCGCGCCGGGCACCCCGCTGTCCTCCTCGTCGGCGGTGAAGGCCAGCACGATGTCACGCGGCGGGCGCACCCCGGCCCGGGCCCAGGCGCGGACGACGGCCAGGACCATCGCGTCCATGTTCTTCATGTCTATGGCGCCCCGGCCCCACACCACCCCGTCCCGGATCTCCCCCGAGAAGGGGTGGACGGTCCAGTCGGCGGGCTCCGCCGGGACCACGTCCAGATGGCCGTGGACCAGCAGGGCCTCCGCGCCCCGATCGCGGCCGGGCACGCGCGCGACCACATTGGTGCGGCCGGGATCCCGCTCCAGCAGCACCGGCTCGATGCCCACTTCGGCCAGCCGCTGGGCGACGTACTCGGCGGCCGGCCGCTCCCGGCAGTCGCCACCGCCCCGGTTGGTGGTGTCGATACGGATGAGGTCCGAGGTGAAGCTCACCACCTCGGCCAGCGCCCGCTCGTCGATTCTGTCGATACCGTCTCTGTCGATATCGCCCCTGTCGATACAGTCCGTCCGCACACCCGGCGGCCCGGACCCCGGACCCGGCCCCCCGTCGCCCCCGTGCGTCTCCTCAGCAGCCATACCGCTCCTCCACCGCGACCGGCGCGAGCGCCGTGACACCCTGGAGCGGCGGATTGCCCCGTCCATGACGATCGTCACCGGCCACCGGCACTATCAGCACACCGTATGCGCCGGTGGCCGGGGAATCGGGCAGGCCCTCGCCCGCCCGCGCCCCGTTCACCCGGACGCCATTGGCCGCCGTGGTGCCCGCCGAGATCAGGATCTTCATGCCCCGTCACGTTACGCGTCCGCGAACACCCCGACCAGGCCTGTGGATAACTCCGGCCGTCCGTACCGGCACAGTCGACGCGGGCGGCTCAGCGGGCCCGGGCCGCTCAGCCGTCTCCCCCGGCCGGCGCGTCCGCGCGGCCCGCCACGAACCAGTGGGACGGCAGCATGATCCGCCTGCCGTCCGTGTGGAAGCCGGTCATGGCGAGCTCCGTCTCCCCCTCGGCGAGGATCGCGAGCCCGGCCGCGCGCAGCAGCGCGGCCACCTCGCCGCCGGACGCCGCCGCCGGCCGCAGGTCGTGGGCGAAGACGCGCCGGACCTTCTCCGCCGTGTCGCCGGTGGCCCCGGCCGCCTCCGCGATGACGTCCCTCGCGGCCGGTTCGAGCTCCACCACGAAGGCGCGGCCCCGCGCGCCCACGAGCTCCGCGACCGCCGCCGCGACGGCCGGCCGGTCCCCGGGATCGCTCTGGTGGATGACCGCCCGCAGGTACACATGGCTGTCGCCCAGGCGCTCGTGGAGGGCCCGGACCGCCGCCGTGTCCACCAGGTCCAGCCGCTCGTACGCGGCGAGCCCCTCCGGGTCCGCGCGGCGGGCGTGCTCCACCGCCGCCCGGGACAGGTCGACGCCGATCGCGCGCGGGAAGTGCCCGGCCAGCCAGCGGGTCCGGGTGCCGTTGCCGCAGCCCAGGTCGACGACGGGCAGCGGGAGTTCCCCGGGGAGCGCGAGCAGCGCCGGATGCGCCTCGGCGGCGGATTCCGGGGCCGAGTCCCAGATCACCTCGCCCGGCGCGCCGGAGGAGGCGCCCCAGAAGCCCTCCCACGCGTTCAAGTAGCGCTCCGTCACACTCATGGGCGCACCAGCGGCATCTCGAACCACACCGTCTTTCCCCGTCCCGAGTGACTGGCGCCCCATTCGCGCGCCAGTGCACTCACTACCCGCAGCCCGCGCCCGTATTCGTCCTCCTCTCCGGTACCCATCAGCGCCGGCAACGTGTGGTCGTCGTCCGTGACCTCGCACAGCAGCACGTCCGTGCGCACCAGCCGCAGCCCCACCCGGCCGGTGCGGGCGTGCCGCACGGCGTTGCCGACGACCTCCCCGGCGAGGACCTCCGCCGTCGCCGCCGCCTCGTCCAGGCCCCAGGCGGCCAGTTGTGCGCGCACCAGCCGCCGGGCGCGGGGCGCCTCGTGGAGCTCGGGCGCCAGCTCCCACTCGGCCACGTGCTCGGGCGGGACGCCGTTGAGGCGGGCCATGAGCAGGGCCACGTCGTCGTCGCGGCCGCCACGGGTGTTGAGGGCGCGGATGATGGTGTCGCAGGCGTCGTCCATGGACGCGGCGGGGTGGGCGGCGGACTCGCACAGCGCGGCCAGGCCCGCGCCGATGTCCTGCCCGCGCACCTCCACCAGGCCGTCGGTGCACAGCACCAGCCGGTCCCCGGGGGCCACCTCGACCGTCACCGTCTCGAAGGGCACCCCGCCCACGCCGATGGGCGCTCCGGTGGGCAGTTCCAGCAGCCGGCTGCGCCCGTCCTCGGCGCGGACGAGCACCGGCGGGATGTGCCCGGCGTTGCCGATGGTGAGCTCGGAGCGGATGGGGTCGTAGACGGCGTAGAGGCAGGTGGCCAGGTAGTGCTCGCCGAGCCGCTGCGCGAGGTCGTCGAGGCGGCGCAGCAGCTGCCCGGGCGGCAGGTCGAGGGCCGCCATGGTCTGCACGGCGGTGCGCAGCTGACCCATCATGGCGGCGGAGTGGAGGCCGTGGCCCATGACGTCGCCGACGACGAGGGCGGTGCGGGAGCCGGGGAGCTTGACGCTGTCGAACCAGTCGCCGCCGACCCGGCCGAGGCGGGTGCCGGGCAGATAGCGGGTGGCGGTGTCACAGCCCGGCATGCGCGGGGTGAGCTGCGGCAGCATGCTGTCCTGGAGGGTGTCGGCGACGTTCTCCTGGTGGGTGTACATCCGGGCGTTGTCGAGGACGAGCCCGGCGCGGGCGGCGAGTTCGGCGCCGGTGGTGCGGTCCATGTCGTCGAAGGGCGCGCGGTCGGCGCGGCGCAGGAGCACCATGAAGCCGAGGACGACGTTCCGGGCCTTGAGGGGCACGACGAGCAGGGAGCGCTCGTTGATCAGGGGCCGCAGGTCCCGCTTCTCGAACTGGGCGGAGATCCGGTCCCCGAGCTCCTCGCCGATGCGGGGGATGAGGACGGGCTCGCCGGTGACCATGCACCGGAAGAACGGGGTGTGCTCGGGGAAGGCGATGGCCTCGCCGACGGGGACGGTGTCGTCCCAGCGGCCGGGCTCGTCGTTGTGCTCGACCCAGACGCGGTGCCAGACGGTGGTGACGTCGGGCGGGCCGTCGGGGAAGCCCTCGCCGGCGAGGACGGCGGCGCGCAGGTGCGTCCCGGCGAAGTCCGCGAAGCGGGGCACGGCCGCGCTGGTGACCTCGCGGATGGTGCGTGCGAGGTCCAGGGAGGTGCCGATGCTGCCGCTGACCTCGTTGAGGAACTCCAGGCGCTCGCGCACGGCGGCGTGTTCGAGGTCGGGTAAGGATGACGCGGGGTCGCCGACGGGGGTTCTGCCGGACTCTCCCGCCGTGGCCGCCCGCGCCGCCCGATTGTGCCGGTACCGGCGCTCGGCGCGCCGGGGCACGCCCCAGTCCGGGGTGACGGGCACCTGGCGGAGCCGGTTGAACTCCAGGACGGGGTAGCCCAGTTCCAGTACCTGGGAGACGATGCGCCCGCTGGTCGCGGGGCCCATGGCGGGCAGGATGTCGGGGAGGCGCCGGGCGAGCTCCTCGGCGTCGGGGAAGGCGGTGTGCGGGGCGAATCCGGGCACGGCCGCCTCCCGGCCGCCGGGGTCGCCCTCGGCGGCCAGCACGAGGAGCCGTGCGGGGCCGCAGCCCACGAGGGGGTAGGCCCACCAGAGCACGTCGATCCGGCCGCGTCCGGGGACGTCGCAGCGGGCCCGGCCGGCGCTGGGGTGGCCGGGCAGCCCGGAGAAGGCGCCGCATATGGGCATGAGGTCGCCGGCGGGGCGGCCCAGGGCCGCCTCCTTGCCGTGCCCGAACAGCCGGCTCGCTCCGGAGCTCCAGTGGGTCACCAGCCCCGTGCCGTCGGCCACGGCCACCGCGAGCGGGATCCGCCCGGGGGCGGGCCGTCGCCACGCGGGGGCGGACTCCGGCGTACCAGGCTCCATGGGCGGTCGCTCCTTCGTACACGTACCCCAGATCTTCGCCACCGTCCTCCACGGTAGGCCCCGGGAGGGAGCGGGGTGCGGTATTCGGTGAAGAGGACGCGCGCCGGGGCGTGTTCGTCCCCGCGAGGGGCGCGCGGCCGCGCGCGGTCAGTCGGCGTGCCCCAGCAGGAGGTCCCGTTCGGTGCGGCCGCCGCCCGCGACCTGGAGGACGGTGGCGACGGGCGGGTAGCCGGCGGCGACGACCGTGTACTCGCCCGCCGAGAGGTCCACGAAGCGGAACGTGCCGTCGGCGCCGGTGATGGCGGAGTCCACGACGTTGCCCGCGGCGTCCAGCAGGGTGACGCGGGCGTCCTCGACGGGCCGGCCGCCGCTGGCCCGTACGGTGCCGCGCAGGACGGCGCCGCCCGCGAGTTCGATGTCCTGGCGGGTCTCCCGGGCGGACTGGACGCTCACGGGCAGGGCGGCGGGCCGGAAGGCGGGGGCGCTGCACGCGAGGGTGTACTCGCCCGCGACGAGTTCGTCGATGACGTAGCCGCCGTCGGGGCCGGTGCGGGTGGAGGCGACGACCTCGCCGTGGACGTTGGTCAGGGTGACGAGGGCCTCGCGCACCGGGGTGCCGTCGGCGGTGGTGACGGTGCCGGCCAGCCGTCCGGCGCCGCCGAGGACGACGTCGAGCTCGACGGGCCGTTCCCCGACGGTGACGGTGACGGCCTGCGGCTGGTGGCCGCCCGCGGCGGCGATCAGGACGTAGCTGCCGGTGCCGGGGGTGCTCAGCGCGTACCGGCCGTCCTCCCCGCTGGCGCCGCGGCCGATCTGACGGCCCTGGATGTCGATGAGGGTGAGCGCGGCGCGCGGCACGGTCGTGCCGTCGTGGTGCTGGACGGCGCCGGTCACGGGGATGCCCGCGACGAAGTGCGGGGGCTCGGTCGGGGGGAGGACGGTGCGCGCGGAGGGGATGGCGGCTTCGGCTGCGTTGTGGGACACCAGTGGTTTCTCTTTCAGCAGGAAGGCGAGCAAAAAGCCCACGATGAGCACCGGTACGAGGTAGAGGAAGATCCGCGGCATGGCGTCGGCGTAGGCCCGGACGTAGCCGTCGCGCAGGGGGGCGGGCAGGGCGTGCACCAGCTGGGGGGTGAGGGAGTCCGGGGCCGGGAGGGCGGTGCGGGGCGGCAGTTCGGCGACGAGGGCGTGCTCGAGGCGGCGGGCGAAGAGGGTGCCGAGGACGGCCGCGCCGAGCGAGCCGCCGAGCTGCCGGAGGTGGTCGTGGGCGCCGGTGGCGGTGCCGACGTCGGCGGGGTGCGCGGAGTTCTGCACGGCCAGGACGAGGACGGGCAGGGCGAGGCCGATACCGACGCCGAGGATGGCCATCCAGAGGCTGTAGACGAGCCGGCCGGTCTGGACGTCCAGGTGGGACAGCAGGTACATGCCCTCGGCGGAGAGCGCGCCGCCGAGGATGGGCAGGAGCTTGTAGTGGCCCGTTCGGCTGACGAGGTGGCCGGCGACGAGCGAGGCGGCGACGATGCCGCCCATCATGGGCAGCATCAGCAGCCCGGACTCGGTGGCCCCCACGCCGTCGACCATCCGCAGGAAGGTGGGCAGGCAGTCGGCAGCGCCGAAGAGGGCCACCCCGGCGATCACGCCGAGGAGCGTGGTGACGAGGAAGACGGAGTCCCGGAAGAGCCGCGGGGGGATGATGGGTTCGGCGGCGAAGTGCTCGACCATGACGAAGAGCAGGGCGGTGCCGAGCGCGCCGGCGGCCAGGCCGAGGACGGTCCGGGAGGTCCAGTCGTAGGTGGTGCCGCCCCAGGTGGTGAGCAGTACGGCGCAGGTCGAGCAGGCCGTCAGCAGCAGCGCCCCCAGGACGTCGAAGCGGGCCCGGCGCGTGGGGCGGGGCAGGTGGAGCGCGCCGGCGACGACGGCGAGGGTGAGCAGCCCGAAGGGGACGTTGACGTAGAAGCACCAGCGCCAGGAGGCCCGGTCGGCGAAGAAGCCGCCGAGCAGGGGGCCGGCGACGGAGGCGAGTCCGTAGGCGGCACCGATGGCGCCCATGTGGTGGCCGCGCTCCCGGGGCGGGACGAGGTCGGCGACGAGGGCCTGGACGCCGATGAGGAGCCCTCCGGCTCCGACGCCCTGGACGGCGCGGAAGGCGATGAGCTGGTCCATGGAGTGCGACCAGCCGGCGAGGGCGGAGCCGACGACGAAGACGGCGAGCGCGAAGAGGAAGACGGTCTTGCGGCCCCGGAGGTCGCCCAGCTTGCCGTAGAGGGGGAGGGTGACGGTGGCGGTCAGCAGATGGGCGGTGACCGCCCAGGACATCCGGTCGAGGCCGTGCAGCTCCCCGGCGATCCTCGGCAGCGCGGTGGCGACGACGGTCTGGTCCAGCGCCGCGAGCAGCAGCGTGAGCATCAGGGCGGCGAAGACCAGCCGCGTCCGGGCCCGGCCGGGTTCGGGGAGCGGGTCGGCCGGCGCCGGCGGCGAGGGGGGCAGGGTGAGCGTCCTGTCGCTCTTCTCCAAGGTGGCCTCGAAGGTGGACCCGCCCACGTAACTTCTCCCCTCGTCGCGCCTGCGTTGCCGCCCATTTCTCGCATTACGCGACAACGGCCAGCAAGCGCGACGATTTGTCGGGGAGCGCCGGGCACGGCACTTTCTGCCGGTCGGAGGCGGTTTGGGCACAGCGGGGCCGGGCCGGGAAAACCACTCGAACCGGTGAGCCCGGACCGGTCCGGTCCGGGCGGTCCCGTTCGGCCCGCGCTCAGCCCGCGCTGGGCCCGCCCTCCACCTCGGCGGCGAGGCGGGCGAGCACGGCGTCGTAGATGCGGCCGAGGCCCTTGGGGGCGAAGGCGCGCTCGAAGAAGCCGCCGATGCCGCCGGCGCCCTGCCAGGTGGTGGTGACGACGACCTTGGAGCTGCCCTCGCCGGCCGGGGTGACGGTCCAGGTGGTGACCATGGAGGAGTTGCGGTCCTTCTCCACGAGCCGGCCGTCGGTGGGCTCGTCGACCTCCAGGAGGCAGTCGCGCACCCGCTTGCTGGTGGCCTGGAGCTTCCAGTGGACGAGCGTGCCCTTGCCGTCGCCGCCCTCGCGCACCTCGTATTCGCTGAAGTGCTCGGGCAGCAGCTTGGCGCGCGTGCCGCTGTAGTCGGCGAGGGCGTCGAACACGTCCTCCGCGCCCGCCGCGATGATCCGCTCCGTCGTGGCCTCGACCTGGCCCATGGCTAGTCCTCCGGGACATTGAGAGAAGTGCTGTCTTGCCGCTTTACCGCGGGTGCGCGCAAAGCCAATCACCATCGGCGCGACCACCCAAAATCCGGGGGCGGCCGACTCCGGCCCGCACTAACCTCCGCACATGGTGACCATACGGACCATGACCGCAGCCGACGTGGACGAGGTGGCGGAGATCCGGGTGAGCGGCTGGCGGACGGCGTACGCGGGGATCGTGCCGCGGGGGTATCTGGACGCGATGGACCCGGTGGCGAACGCGGCGGCGCTCCGCGAGCGGCTGGCGTCGGGGAGCGAACCGGCGGCGGACGAGACGGCGGTGGACGCGGTGGCCGAGGCGGCGGGGGCCGTGGTCGGCTGGGCCTGCTTCGGGCACTGCCGCGACGCCGACCGGCCACCCGGCACGGGCGAGTTGTACGCGCTCTACGTCCGCCCCGACCTGATCGGCACCGGCGTCGGCCGGGCCCTGTGGATCGCGGCGCTGGAGGGACTGCGTGAGCTCACGGGGCACGAGGGGGCGCGCGTGGCGCTGTGGGTCGCCAAGGACAACGCGCGCGCCCGCCGCTTCTACGAGCGCGCCGGCTGCCGGCCCGACGGCGCCGAGCGGTCGGCGGAGTACGCCGGGACGGCCGTGCCGGAGGTCCGCTACGTGCTGGACCCGCTCCGCGCCCCCTGAGCCCCGCCGCGCCCGGCCAGCCGGGCCAGGGCCGCGACGGCGGCCGGGCGCAGCCGTTCGTGCTCGCGGGCGGCGACGAGCGTGGCCTCGGCGCGGCGGTCGCCGAGGGCGCCGAGGCCCTCGACGCAGGCGCGGGCGATCGGCCAGCAGTGGTCGCGGGCCGCCAGCAGCCGTTCCAGGGTGGTGAGCAGGGCGGGCACGGACTCGGGGGCGCGCAGCTCGGTGAGGAGCCGGACGGGGTGGAGGGCGTAGGCGGTGCGCAGGGGGTTGGTGACGAGGGCGGCGGCGGCGCGGGCGGTGCGGGGGTCGCGCAGCCGGGCGAGGGCGTGGGCGGCGGTGGCGCAGCGCACGGGCTCGCGGTAGTTGAGGAGGAGGACGAGCGTCTCGAAGGCGCGGCGGTCGCCCTTGACGCCGAGGGCGAAGGCGGCGATCTCCCGGGCCCACAGGGGGCGTTCGGGGGCCACCAGGACCTCGGCGAGTTCGTCGCGCGCGGCGGCGTCGTCGGCCCGCACGAGCGCGAGCAGCCGTTCGTAGGCCGTGAATTCGGCCGGGGAGACCAGTTCGGCCCGGACCCGGCGCGACAGCGCGCGGAATTCCTCGTCCATGTCCCGCTCTCCTCCCCGAGTGGCCTGGACCACATCGTAAGTCGCGCGTACGACCCCTGGCGCTCTTGGTTACCCGTGAGTTAATCTCCCGGCAAGAGCAGTACCCCGCTCCGGCGCCCGGTGACGCGGCCGCCGAGAGCGTTGACGTCGGTTCGGTGATCTCCCGAGTACGGCGCGCCCCGGGACAGGGCCCGCCGGTCGTACAACTCCCTTCCGCGGACTTCGTGGACCTCCTTTCGTCCGTCCCGGAAGCCAGGCCGCCGCCCTTGCGCGGAGCCGCCGACCGCCGTCCGCTCCCCCTCGCGCGGGGGAACACCTTCTGGAGTCTCGCGATGGACCGTACGTCCACCCCTGAGCCGTCCTCCCTCAGCCCGAAGTCTCTCAGGACCGTCGCCGTGATCGGGCTCGGCACGATGGGTACCGGCATCGCCGAAGTGCTCACGCTGGCCGGCCGCGAGGTCGTCGGTGTCGATGTCAGCGACGCGGCGGCCCTGCGGGCCGGCGCGGCGCTGGAGACCGCCACCGCCCGCGCGGTGGAGCGCGGCCGGATCACCGAGCCCGAGCGCCGGGCCGCGCTCGCCCGCTTCCGGACCGCCACCGAGCTGACCGCGGCCGCCGACGCCGATCTGGTGATCGAGGTCGTGCCGGAGGACTACGACCTCAAGCACGAGGTGTTCACCGCCCTCGACGCGGTCGTGCGCCCCGACGCGATCCTGGCGACCGGGACCAACGCCCTGTCGGTGACCCGGCTGGCCGCCGACTCGGCGCGCCCGGAGCGGGTCCTGGGCCTCCACTTCTTCAACCCGGCACCGGCGATGAAGCTGGTGGAGATCGTCTCCTCGGTGCTCACCGACCCGGGCGCCGTGGCCGCCGTCACCGAGCTGGCCCACGAGCTGGGCAAGGAGCCGGTCGCGGTGGGCGACCGGCCCGGATTCGTCGCCGACGGGCTGCTGTTCGGCTATCTCAACCAGGCCGCCGCGATGTACGAGGCGCGCTACGCCAGCCGCGAGGACATCGACGCGGCGATGCGGCTGGGCTGCGGGCTGCCGATGGGGCCGCTGGCGCTGCTGGACCTGATCGGCGTGGACACGGCCCGGACGGTCCTGGAGGCGATGTACGCCGCCTCGCGGGACCGGCTGCACGCGCCCGCGCCGGTCCTGGGGCAGCTGGCGGCGGCCGGGCTGACCGGCCGCAAGGCGGGGCGCGGCTTCTACACCTACGAGGCCCCCGGCTCCTCCGCCGTCGTGCCGGACGCCTTGACCCCGCCCCCGCCGGCCGCCCGGGCCGGGGGGCGCGCGGTGGACCGCGTCGGCGTGGTGGGCTCGGGGACGATGGCGAGCGGCATCGCCGAGGTCTTCGCCAAGGCGGGCCTGCCGGTGGTGCTGGTGGCGCGGACGCCCGAGAAGGCGGAGGCGGCCAAGGGGCGGATCGCGAAGTCGCTGGCGCGCGCGGTGGAGAAGGGGCGGCTGACGGCGAAGGAGCGGGACGCCGCGCTCGCGGCCGTGACCCCGGCGGGCTCGCCGGACGCGCTGGCCGAGGTGGACCTGGTCGTGGAGGCGGTGGCGGAGGACCTGGACGTCAAGCGGGAGCTGTTCGCCGCGCTGGACAAGGTCGTCAAGCCGGGCGCGGTGCTGGCCACCACCACCTCCTCGCTGCCGGTCGTCGCCGTCGCCCGGGCCACCTCGCGGCCGCAGGACGTCGTCGGGATGCACTTCTTCAACCCGGCGCCGGCGATGAAGCTGGTCGAGGTGGTGCGCACGGTGCTGACCGCCGACGACGTCCACGCCACCGTCCGCGCGGTGTGCGCCCGGATCCGCAAGCACCCGGTGGACTGCGGGGACCGGGCCGGATTCATCGTCAACGCCCTGCTGTTCCCGTATCTGAACAACGCGGTCAAGATGGTCCAGGAGCACTACGCCTCGCTGGACGAGATCGACGCGGCGATGCGGCTCGGCGGCGGCTATCCGATGGGCCCCTTCGAACTGCTCGACGTCGTGGGCCTGGACGTCTCCCTGGCCATCGAGAAGGTGCTGCACCGCGAGTTCCGGGATCCGGGGCTGGCGCCCGCGCCGCTGCTGGAGCACCTGGTGGCGGCGGGCTGCCTGGGCCGCAAGACCGGCCGCGGCTTCCGCGAGTACGCGAAGGCCTGACCGGCCGGTGCCCGGTGAGGGGGCGGGGTGGGGCGGACTGCTGGATCCCCGGACAGGTCCGTCCCGCCACGCCTGCACGGACGCGTGTTACGTTCCCCACATGTCCCAGCCCGCCAAGTCCGCCCGCGTACCGCGCGGGGCCACCGTCGAGTCAGGAGGAGCCCCGGGCCCGAAGGCCGCCAAGGAACCCCGAGAGACCGGCGCCGGCGCCCGCCGCGCCGCCGCCCAGCGGCTCACCATGCGCCGCAAACTGGCCACGGCGGCGATGGAGTTGTTCGCGACCAAGGGCTACGAGGCGACGACCGTCGACGAGATCGCCGCCACGGCCGGCGTGGCCCGGCGCACGTTCTTCCGCCATTTCCGCTCCAAGGAAGAGGCGATCTTCCCCGACCACGACGACACGCTCGTCCGCGCCTCCGGCGTGCTGGACGCCGCGCCACCGCACGAGAACCCGCTGGACACCGTCTGCCGGGGGATCAAGGAGGTGATGCGGATGTACGCGGCCTCTCCCGCCGTCTCCGTCGAGCGCTACCGGCTGACCCGTGAGGTGCCCGCGCTGCGCGAGCGCGAGATCGCCTCGGTGGCCCGCTACGAGCGGCTGTTCACCCGCTATCTGCTGGGTCACTTCGACGAGGCCGCGCACCACGCCGGGGACGACGACCCGCTGCTGGCGGAGGTCGCCGCCTCGGCCGTGGTCACCGCGCACAACCACGTGCTGCGCCGCTGGCTGCGCGGGGGCGCCCAGGGCGATCTGGAGGCCCAGCTCGACCACGCCTTCGCCATCGTGCGGGAGACGTTCGGCACGGGCATCGGCGCCGGGCGCGCCGACCGGGAGGAGGCCCCGGCCGCCTCGGCGCGGGCCCAGGGCGAGGTGCTGGTGACGGTGGCGCGGACGGACGCGCCGCTGGACGAGGTCATGCGGGCGATCGAGAAGGCGCTCAAGACAAAGCGGAACTGACAGCGGCGGCCCACTCGTGCTATCCACGTGACCCGTGGACGACGCGAGCGGGCCGCCCCCGAATCCAGCCGTGCGCAACACCTTGAACGGCGGCACGGCACGGGATGTCATCCAAGCCGGGGTCGTCAATCTCGTCCCACCGACCGCGACCCCCCGGGCGCTCAGCGGGCTGCCCCCACGGCCGGGCGGCCTGGCCGGACGGGCGGAACCGCTGGGGCGGGTCCTCGCCGCCCTGCGCCCCCGGTCCGCGGAAGGCACGGGTTCCCTGGCCGTCCTGGGGCCACCCGGGGCCGGTAAGACGGCCCTCGCCCTGGAAGCCGCCCACCTGGCCGTGTCGCGCGGCTGGTTCCCGGGCGGTGTGCTGTACGCGGACCTGCGCACCCACCATCACGGACGATCCGCCACATACGAGGAGTTGCTGGGTTCCTTCCTCCGGATGCTCGGCGTCGCCGACGGCGACGTGCCCACCTCCCGAACCGGCCTGGAGGCACTGCTGCGGACCCGGCTGCGGGAGCAGGAGGGCGCCGTGCTGGTGCTGCTCGACGACGTGGGCGGCCCTGAACTGGTCGCCCCGGTCCTGCCCACCCTGTGCCGGCACCGTCTGCTGGTGACGGCCCGCGAGCACATCGAGCTGGACGGGCTGGACACCCTGCGCCTGGGGCCCCTCGACCCGGCCGGCTCACGCGCCATGCTGACCGCGGTCCTCGACGGCCCGGACCTGGCCGCGTTGTCCCCGGCCGAACTCGACGAACTGGCCGGTCTGTGCGGGCATCTCCCTTTGTCCATGCGCGTGGCGGCAGGCCGCATCCGGGAGGAGGGCACCCCAGAGGCGCTGCTCGCGACACTGCGCGTAGAGACGGAGCGGCTCGCCGAGCTGGATCTCGGCGAAGGTCTGAGCGTCCGGGCCGCCTTCGACGCCTCCTACCGGTCCCTGGACGACGCGGACGCCCGCTGCTTCCGCCTGCTCGGCCTGCATCCGGGCACAGAGATCGACGAGGAGTCCGCCGCCGCGCTGACGGCCGTGCCGGTGACCGAGGCCCGGCGCGCCCTGCGCCGGCTGTGCCGCTACGGCCTGCTCCAGCCCGCCGGTGACGCCCGACGGGTGCGCTTCCACGACCTGCTCCGACTCTACGCACGCGAGCGGGTGGCCGACGGCCCGCCGGATGAGGCGGAAGCGGCGGAGACTCGCTTGTCCGAGCACTGGGAACGCGGAATCGGCACTCGTGACGTGGCGTGGCTGGACCGGGAGTCGGCGTCCCTGCTGGCGGCGGTGGAGCGGGCGGCCCGTCATGGGCGCCACGAGCAGTTCCGGCGTCTCGCCGTGCCCCTGACGAAGCATCTCGTACGGCGGGCGCGGCTTCCCGAAGCACTGCTCGTCCAGTCGCTACGCGTCGCGGACGTCCAACGCGTCGGCGATCGGGCGGCCGAGGTCGATCTGCTGCTGGAGATGGCCCGGATGTACGACGCCCTGGGCCGCGAGGACGAATCGTCGGCCTGCCGGGCGGGTGCCACCCGCATCGGCAACCAGATCGGACTGGTCTTCGGCCATGGCGGGCTGGAGCAGGAAATGGGTGATGCCCTCGCCGAGTCGGGCAGCGCCAGGCTCGCCGCGTCGGCTCATCGGTCGGCAGTCCGGTGGCATCTCCTGCGTCGGCAACCCCGCTTACAGGTTCTCTCGCTGATCTCCTTGAGCGAGGACTACGCTCGGCTGAAGCGGACGGCCGCGGCCGGCCGCGTCCTGAGGCGCGCGGCGCGCGTCGCCGCACGGGCCTCCGATCACGCGGGCCTGGCCCGCGTCCACCTCGGCCTGGGCCGGTTACGGGAGCTGTCCGGGGACCTGCGCGCGGCGCTGGCGTATTACGAGAGCGCACTGGCGCAGGCCGAGGAGCAGGGACTGGTCGCGGAACGCACGGCCGCCCGTCGGCGGATCGCCGGCGTGGCGCGAGGCACCGGGGACGAGGAAGCGGACTCCCGGCGGCCGAACGAACCGGACGTCCCCCCGCCTCCCCGGCCCTCGCCCTACCGACTGACGGTCGTCGACCGTCTCCGGGTCTTCGGGCTGCCGGTCCTCACCGTCGGAGGCGCCCTCACCGTGCTGACGAGCACCGTCGTCTCTCCGGAGCCGCACCTCTCGTGGGGGGCGCTGTTCTGGGCTGTGGCCACGGCCGCCCTGGTCGTGTCGGCCCGGTGCGAGTACCGGGTATGGGCGACGAAGCGCGACGGCGGGGACTACGGCTGGGCCATGTTCATCCAGGGGTGCTGCACGATGGCGGTGGTGGTGCTCTCCGTCATCGGCGCCCTCACGAACGCCATGCCCAGGCACCGCCTCCTCTTCATTCCTCCCGCCCTCTCTTTCCTCGTCGGGCTCACCCCGTCGATGCGGGATTTCCTGCGCGGCCTGCGAACAGGCCGCGGACAGTGACAGATCGATGGAAACCGGTACACGCACTGCGCTCGTTCGTGCCCTCCGGATGACATCTGAGAGAAATTGTTGGCACGCAGTGTCTTGTCGAGTGGCACGCGGTGCCATACCTTGTCGGTGTCCGGGCGGCCGGCGCACCGACCACCGTCGAGCGCCGACTGTCCCCGCAGACCCTGTCGTGCGCGCCCGGACGCCTGCGTCACCAGGCATCGCTTCCTCCGCGCCACCCCGCGCGGGAGCACCATCCGCCGGACCGACGGCACCACCCCCTCGCTCCACCCGCAGTCGCCGCTCCACCCCCGACGTTCCCTCAAGCCCGTTCCCACGACGTGCTTCGCCGGAGGCAAACCGTGAACCAGATCCTGGACGCCATCCTCGCGCCCGACAGCCGCGCCGAGGACTTCGCCGCGCTCCCCCTGCCCGAGTCGTACCGCGCGGTGACCGTGCACAAGGACGAGGCGGACATGTTCGCCGGGCTCCCCACCCGGGAGAAGGACCCCCGCAAGTCCCTCCACGTCGAGGAGGTCCCGGTGCCCGAACTCGGGCCCGGCGAGGCCCTGGTGGCCGTCATGGCTAGCTCCGTGAACTACAACTCGGTGTGGACCTCGATCTTCGAGCCCGTCTCCACCTTCGCCTTCCTGGAGCGCTACGGAAAGCTCTCCCCCCTCGGCAAGCGGCACGACCTGCCGTACCACGTCATCGGCTCCGACCTCGCCGGCGTCGTGCTGCGCACCGGGCCCGGCGTCAACGCCTGGCGGCCCGGCGACGAGGTCGTCGCCCACTGCCTCTCCGTGGAGCTGGAGTCCGCCGACGGGCACGACGACACCATGCTCGACCCGGAGCAGCGCATCTGGGGCTTCGAGACCAACTTCGGCGGACTGGCCGAGATCGCCCTGGTGAAGTCCAACCAGCTGATGCCCAAGCCGAAGCACCTGAGCTGGGAGGAGGCGGCCGCCCCCGGGCTGGTGAACTCCACCGCCTACCGTCAGCTGGTCTCCCGCAACGGCGCCGGGATGAAGCAGGGCGACAACGTCCTGATCTGGGGCGCGAGCGGCGGACTCGGTTCCTACGCCACCCAGTTCGCGCTCGCGGGCGGCGCCAACCCCATCTGTGTCGTCTCCAGCGAGCAGAAGGCGGAGATCTGCCGGCGGATGGGCGCCGAGGCGGTCATCGACCGCAGCGCCGAGGGGTACCGCTTCTGGAAGGACGAGCACGAGCAGGACCCGCGCGAGTGGAAGCGGCTCGGCAAGCGCATCCGCGAGCTCACCGGCGGCGAGGACGTGGACATCGTCTTCGAGCACCCCGGCCGCGAGACGTTCGGCGCCTCCGTCTACGTCACGCGCAAGGGCGGCACCATCGTCACCTGCGCCTCCACCTCCGGCTACAACCACCAGTACGACAACCGCTATCTGTGGATGTCACTGAAGCGGATCATCGGCTCGCACTTCGCCAACTACCGCGAGGCGTGGGAGGCCAACCGGCTGATCGCCAAGGGGAAGATCCACCCGACCCTGTCGAAGACCTACACCCTCGCCGAGACCGGCCAGGCGGCGTACGACGTCCACCGCAACCTCCACCAGGGCAAGGTCGGCGTGCTGTGCCTCGCCCCGGAGGAGGGCATGGGCGTCCGCGACGAGGAGATGCGCGCCCGGCACGTCGAGGCCATCAACCGCTTCCGGAATGTGTGACGTCATATGACTCAGCGTCAGAAGGATCGTCCGTGGCTGATGCGGACGTACGCCGGGCACTCCACGGCCGAGGCGTCCAACGAGCTCTACCGGCGCAACCTCGCCAAGGGCCAGACCGGCCTCTCGGTCGCGTTCGACCTCCCGACGCAGACCGGCTACGACCCCGACCACGTCCTCGCCCGCGGCGAGGTCGGGCGGGTCGGGGTCCCCGTCGCCCACCTCGGCGACATGCGGCGGCTGCTGAAGGACATCCCGCTGGAGCGGATGAACACCTCCATGACCATCAACGCCACCGCCATGTGGCTGCTGGCGCTGTACCAGGTGGTCGCGGAGGAGCAGGGCGCCGACATCGCCCAGCTGCAGGGGACGACGCAGAACGACATCGTCAAGGAGTACCTCTCGCGCGGGACGCACGTCTTCCCGCCCGGGCCCTCCCTGCGGCTGACCACCGACATGATCGCCTACACGGTGGACCGCGTCCCCAAGTGGAACCCGATCAACATCTGCAGCTACCACCTCCAGGAGGCGGGGGCCACCCCCGTCCAGGAGATCGCCTACGCGATGTCCACGGCCATCGCCGTCCTGGACGCGGTCCGGGACTCCGGCCAGGTGCCGGCCGAGCGCTTCGGCGACGTCGTCGCCCGTATCTCCTTCTTCGTCAACGCGGGCGTCCGCTTCATCGAGGAGATGTGCAAGATGCGCGCCTTCGGCCGCATCTGGGACCGCGTCACCCGGGAGCGCTACGGCATCGAGAACCCCAAGCAGCGCCGCTTCCGCTACGGCGTCCAGGTCAACTCCCTCGGGCTGACCGAGGCCCAGCCGGAGAACAACGTCCAGCGCATCGTGCTGGAGATGCTCGCCGTCACCCTCTCCAAGGACGCCCGCGCCCGCGCCGTGCAGCTGCCCGCCTGGAACGAGGCGCTGGGCCTGCCCCGCCCCTGGGACCAGCAGTGGTCGCTGCGCATCCAGCAGGTCCTCGCCCACGAGAGCGACCTGCTGGAGTACGAGGACATCTTCGCCGGCTCCCATGTGATCGAGGCCAGGGTCGAGGCGCTGGTCACCGAGTGCCTGGCCGAGATCGAGCGGATCCAGGAGATGGGCGGGGCGATGGCCGCCGTGGAGTCCGGCTACCTCAAGGCGCGGCTGGTCTCCTCGCACGCCGAGCGGCGGGCCCGCATCGAGTCCGGCGAGGAGAAGATCGTCGGGGTCAACTGCTACGAGGCGACCGAGCCCAGCCCGCTGACCGCCGATCTCGACACCGCCATCATGACCGTCGACCCGGCCAACGAGGCCCGCGTGGTCGCCGCCCTCCACGCCTGGCGCGACGACCGCGACGAGGGCCGCGCCCAGGAGGCCCTCTCCGCGCTGAAGAAGGCCGCCGCCGGCACGGAGAACCTGATGACCGCCACCCTGGAGTGCGTCCGGGCCGGCGTCACCACCGGCGAGTGGTCCTGGGCCCTGCGGGACGTCTTCGGCGAGTTCCGCGCCCCCACCGGCGTCGGCGGCGCCCCCCTGGCCGTGGCCGCCGAGGCCGGCAGCCCGCTCGCGGCCGTCCGCGAGAAGGCCCGGCGCACGGCCGAGGACCTGGGCGTCGGCAAGCTGCGGCTGCTGGTCGGCAAGCCCGGCCTCGACGGCCACTCCAACGGCGCCGAACAGATCGCCGTACGGGCCCGCGACGCGGGCTTCGAGGTGGTCTACCAGGGCATCCGGCTCACCCCGGAACAGATCGTCTCGGCGGCCGTCGCCGAGGACGTCCACTGCGTGGGTCTGTCGATCCTCTCCGGCTCGCACACCGAGCTCGTCCCCGACGTGCTGGCCCGGCTGCGCGAGGCGGGGTCGGACGACATACCCGTGATCGTCGGTGGCATCATCCCGTCCGCGGACGCCACCGCCCTCAAGGCGGCCGGTGTCGCGGCCGTCTTCACCCCGAAGGACTTCGGCATCACGGAGATCATCGGCCGTATCGTCGACGAGATCCGCACAGCGAACAGCCTCGACCCCCTGGAGGTCACCGCATGACCGGCACCACCCCCGCCCCCGGCAACCGTCTCCGCCCGCGCCGCTCCTGCCTCGCCGTCCCCGGCAGCAACCCGCGCTTCCTGGAGAAGGCCCAGGGCCTCCCCGTCGACCAGGTCTTCCTGGACCTGGAGGACGCCTGCGCCCCGCTGGCCAAGGAGGGCGCCCGGCACACGGTCGTCGACGCGCTGAACAAGGGCGACTGGACGGGCAAGACCCGGGTCGTGCGGGTCAACGACTGGACCACCCACTGGACGTACCGCGACGTGATCACGGTCGTCGAGGGGGCCGGGCCCAACCTCGACTGCATCATGCTGCCCAAGGTGCAGGACGCCCAGCAGATCGTCGCGCTGGACCTGCTGCTCACCCAGATCGAGAAGACGATGGGCTTCGAGGTGGGGCGCATCGGCATCGAGGCGCAGATCGAGAACGCCAGGGGCCTGGTGAACGTGGACGCGATCGCGGCCGCCTCGCCCCGGCTGGAGACGATCGTCTTCGGGCCGGCGGACTTCATGGCGTCCATCAACATGAAGTCGCTCGTGGTCGGCGAGCAGCCGCCCGGCTACCCGGCGGACGCCTACCACTACATCCTCATGCGCATCCTGATGGCCGCCCGCGCCAACGACCTCCAGGCGATCGACGGCCCCTACCTCCAGATCAAGAACGTGGACGGCTTCCGCGAGGTGGCCGGCCGCGCGGCCGCCCTGGGCTTCGACGGCAAGTGGGTGCTCCACCCCGGCCAGGTGGACGCCGCCAACGAGGTCTTCTCCCCCTCCCAGGAGGACTACGACCACGCCGAGCTGATCCTGGACGCCTACGACTGGTGCACCTCCGAGGCCGGCGGCAAGAAGGGCTCGGCGATGCTCGGCGACGAGATGATCGACGAGGCGAGCCGGAAGATGGCGCTCGTCGTCGCCGGCAAGGGCCGCGCCGCCGGAATGGTCCGCACCTCCGTGTTCGAGATCCCGGAGGCGTGAGCGATGCAGTTCGGCCGCACCTATGAGGAATTCACGGTCGGTGACGTCTACAAGCACTGGCCCGGGAAAACGGTCACGGAATACGACGACCACCTGTTCTGCCTGCTGACCATGAACCACCACCCGCTGCACCTGGACGCCCACTACGCCGGGGGGACCACGGATTTCGGGAAGAACGTGGTGGTGGGGAATTACGTCTACTCCCTGCTGCTGGGCATGTCGGTGCCCGATGTCTCGGGAAAGGCGATCGCCAATCTGGAGATCGAGTCGCTCCGGCACATAGCGCCGACCTTCCACGGCGACACCCTCTACGGCGAGACCAGGGTGCTCGACAAGACCCCGTCGAAGTCGAAGAGCGACCGCGGGATCGTCCACGTCGAGACGATCGGCTACAAGCAGGACGGCACCGTGGTCTGCGTCTTCCGGCGCAAGGTGATGGTGCCCACCGCCGAGTACATCGAGAAGCGCGGCGGGGAGCAGCCCGGCCGCCCCGAGCCGATCATCCGGGAGAAGTGAGATGGGCCGCCTGGCGCGCACCGAAGGGCTGACGGACGTCCAGCGGGAGATTCTCGCCACGGTCCGGGAATTCGTCGACAAAGAGATCATCCCGGTCGCGACCGAGCTGGAGCACCGCGACGAGTACCCCACCCGCATCGTGGAGGGCCTCAAGGAACTCGGGCTCTTCGGGCTGATGATCCCGGAGGAGTACGGGGGCCTGGGTGAGTCCCTTCTCACATACGCCCTGTGCGTCGAGGAGATCGCCCGGGGCTGGATGAGCGTCTCGGGGATCATCAATACGCATTTCATCGTCGCCTACATGATCAAGCAGCACGGCACCCAGGAGCAGAAGGACCACTTCCTGCCGCGCATGGCGACGGGCGAGGTGCGGGGCGCGTTCTCGATGTCGGAGCCCGGACTGGGCTCGGATGTGTCGGCGATCACATCCAAGGGGGTGCGCGACGGCGACGACTACGTCCTGACCGGCCAGAAGATGTGGCTGACCAACGGCGGCTCCTCGACGCTGGTGGCGGTGCTCTGCCGGACGGACGAGGGGCACCCCGAGGGCACGGCCCCGCACCGGTCGATGACCACCTTCCTGATCGAGAAGGAGCCCGGTTTCGGCCAGGTCAAGCCAGGGCTGACCATCCCCGGCAAGATCGAGAAGATGGGCTACAAGGGGGTCGACACCACCGAGCTGATCATGGACGGGCTGCGCGTCCCGGCGGACCGGGTGCTGGGCGGCGCCACCGGCCGCGGCTTCTACCAGATGATGGACGGCGTCGAGGTCGGCCGGGTGAATGTGGCGGCGCGTGGCTGCGGCGTCGCACAGCGCGCCTTCGAGCTGGGCGTTTCCTACGCACAGCAACGTCACACCTTTGGAAAACCCATCGCGCAGCATCAGGCGATTCAGTTCAAGCTTGCCGAAATGGGGACAAAGGTCGAAGCGGCCCATGCGATGATGGTCAATGCCGCCCGGAAGAAGGACTCGGGGCAGCGCAACGATCTCGAGGCCGGCATGGCGAAGTATCTGGCCTCCGAGTACTGCAAGGAGGTCGTCGAGGACGCGTTCCGCATCCACGGCGGTTACGGATTCTCCAAGGAGTACGAGATCGAGCGGCTCTACCGGGAGGCCCCGATGCTCCTGATCGGCGAGGGCACGGCCGAGATCCAGAAAATGATCATCGGCCGCCGGCTGCTGGAGGAGTACCGGATTCAGGGCTGAGACGGGGGTTGACCGGGGATTAAGTCCCATTTACGGTGAGATGGCGGTGATGGTGGAGAGAAGAAGATCACACCCTGTAGTCGCGGTTCGGCCATCGACTGGCCCTGGCGCTTAGCCAGTTGCCGCCCGCAACCGATAGCATCCCCGGAAAGCCGCCGTCCCCCGATCGTTATGCGGCACCCTCCGCTACGAAGGTCACCCATGCCCCACAGCTCTTCCTCTGCACCTCGCGACAGCCTCCGCGGTGTTCGCCTCGCGCGCGGAGCATCGCCGTGGCTCCTGCCGACCGTCGCCACGGCGGCCGTCAGCCTCACCAAGGCCCGCCGCTCCGGACGCTGGGCTGCGCTGGCCGTACCCACCACCGCTCTCGCGGCCGGCATGCTGTGGTTCTTCCGCGACCCCGATCGTGAGATCGGCCAGGGCCGGGTGATCTCCCCGGCCGACGGCGTGGTGCAGAGCATCATGCCCTGGAAGGACGGACGAACCCGCGTCGCGATCTTCATGAGCCCGCTCAACGTCCACGTCAACCGCGCGCCGCTGGCCGGCACGGTGACGTCGGTCGAGCACATCCCGGGTGGATTCGTGCCGGCCTTCAACAAGGAGAGCGAGAACAACGAGCGTGTCGTCTGGCACTTCGACACGGAGCTCGGTGACATCGAGATGGTCCAGATCGCCGGTGCCGTGGCCCGCCGCATCGTCCCCTACGTGGGGGCGGACACCAAGGTGGAGCAGGGCGATCGGATCGGCCTGATCCGCTTCGGTTCGCGCGTCGACGTCTACCTCCCCGAGGGCGTCGAGGTCGCGGTCGAGGTCGGCCAGGCGACCACGGCAGGGGTGACACGTCTTGACCGTGATTGATCCGGACACACAGGCCGCCTGGGTTCCCGAGGCGGAGGCCGAGGACGCGGACCCCATGCCGCTGTCCACCCGGCTGTCGATAGCGGACACCCTCACCCTGGGCAACGCGATCTGCGGCTTCATGGCGGTGTACTTCACCACCACCGGCGTCCTTATCCCCCACCTCACGGGGAACGAGGACGGCGGCATGGCCCGCCACAGCGCGGCCACGGCCGTGATACTGATGCTGCTGGCGTCCGTCTTCGACCTCTTCGACGGGCTCGTGGCACGCAAGCTGCGCAGCTCGGCGATGGGCGCGGAGCTGGACAACCTGTCCGACCTGATCAGCTTCGGCCTGGCGCCCGCGTACTTCGTGGTCGTCTGGGGCATGGTCGCCGACGACGCCCACCAGAAGGTCTCGGCGGTGGCCGCGGTCGTGGTGCTGCTGGCTGTGGTGCTGCGCCTGGCGCGCTTCTCGTGCGTGCCGATGCGGGACGGCATCTTCCAGGGCATGCCGAGCCCCTTCGGGGCGCTCACGGTCGTCTCGATCGTGCTGCTGGAGCTGCCCTTCGTGCCGACGCTGCTCGCGATCATGGGTGTGGCGTGGCTGATGGTCAGCCGGGTCGAGTACCCCAAGCCGCGCGGGCCGCTGGCGGTGGCCATGCTCAGCTGGATCGTGCTCAGCATGGGCCTGCTGGCCGCGTGGGCGTTCGACGCGCCCGGCGGTGAGCTCCTCCTCCAGACGGGCTGCGCGCTCCAGGTGGTCCTGGGTGCGGTGATCCCGCTGTTCGCGACGGCGCGGCGGGTGAACACGTTCCGCGACAACCGGCGCGAGGCGCGCGAGGCGGAGACCGCCGCGCGGTAGCGCGTTTCCTCGTACGACGGCGGTGGGGCCGGGCGATCTGCCCGGCCCCACCGCCGTTTCGGCGTTCCGGGCCCCGCTGCGCGGGGCCATCTCCCACCCGCCCACCCGATTGCCCGGCAATGGCGGGGCGCCCGACCCACCGCCCCCTGGATACCGGGTGCCGGGTGGGCGGGTGGGAAGGGCTCTGGCCTCAGCCGAGGTAGTCGCGGGCGACGCGCTCGGCGAGGCGCTCCAGCAACGGCCCGGCATGGGCCACGCACCGCGCGAGGTCCGGCTCCAGCTCGGTGAGGGCATACGCCCGCTGGATGCCCACGCCAGCGAGCGCGGCGGCATCCAAAGAGAGCCGCCCGCACACGGCCACCACGGCCGTCCCGGCCGCCGCCCGCGCCACCCCCACCGGCGCCTTCCCGTGCAGCGTCTGCTCGTCGAGCGAGCCCTCCCCCGTGATGACGAGGTCCGCTCCCGCCACCGCCGCGCGGAACCCCAGCACGTCGAGCATCACCTCGATGCCGGGCCGGAAGGCCGCCCCCAGCCCGGCCAGGGCGCCGTAGCCGAGCCCGCCGGCCGCCCCGGCGCCCGGCGCGGCCGCGTGGCGGCCGCCGTCCAGCAGCCGCGCGTAACGGGCTAGGGCCGCGTCCAGCGCGGCGACGTCCGCCGCGCTCGCCCCCTTCTGGGGCCCGTACACCGCCGCCGCCCCGCGCGGGCCGGTGAGCGGGTTGTCGACGTCGCTCGCCAGCACGATCCGGGTCGCGGCCAGGCGGGGGTCCAGCCCGGACAGGTCGGCGCGGTCGAGCGCGGCGAGGGCGCCGCCCCCGGGACCGAGGGGGCGCCCGTCCGCGTCGAGGAAGCGCGCCCCGAGCGCGGCGAGCATGCCCGCCCCGCCGTCGGTGGTGGCGCTGCCGCCGACCCCGAGCACGACGGTGCGGGCGCCCGCGTCGAGGGCGGCACGGACGAGCTCGCCCGTGCCGTACGTGGTCGCGGTGAGCGGCGCGAGGCGCCCGGGCGGCAGCAGCCGCAGCCCGGACGCCTCGGCCATCTCGACCACGGCGGTGCCGCCGTCGCCGCTGACGGCGTACGCGGCCGTGACCGGCCGCCCCGAGGGCCCGGTCACCGTCGCCTCACGGCGCCCGTAGCCGGCCGCCAGGGCGGCGGCGACCGTCCCGTCGCCGCCGTCCGCGACCGGCAGCGCCACGGGCACCACCCCCGGCGCCGCCCGCCGCAGCCCGGCGGCCACGTGCCGGGCCACCTCCACGGCGGTCAGCGATCCCTTGAACTTGTCCGCGGCGATCAGTACACGTGTCGGTTCCGCCACCGTGCCGTCCTCGCTTCCCCGGCCCGGAGGCCGTACGGGTCGTCGCGCCGCGGCGACCCTACCGGGGTCAGGAGGTGGCGGGAATCTCCTGGGGGTAGAACTGGCGCGCCCAGTGGCGGAAGTGGCCTATGGGGCCGTCTCCGTCATTGAGCCCGGGATGGCGCACATATTTCTTGTGGTGCCAGATGGGCAGATCGACTTCTATGTCGTGCACGGTCCACCAGTTCATGCCCACGCTCAGAGCCCGCTCGAACGCCCGTTGCAGCGACATGGGGAGGTGGGGGACGCGGTCGGTGGCGACACGCGCCGCTGACCAGAAGCGCATACGCGCCGGGGCGACGGGAGTGGCGAGCACCCAGGCCGTCGCCCGCGTCCTCAGCTGTGCCAGCTCGATGGTGAGGACCGCGGCGCCCACACCCACGAATCGGCACGTGACCTCCTGGTCCATGGGAAAGCGGAGCAGGTCGCGACCGATGCGCAACCCGATGGAGTAGAAGGGACCGTCACCCTTGGGCTCGGACACCACGTCGACGAAACGAAGCCCGTGGAGTTCGCGGAGATGCCCGTAGTCGACGACGTTCTCCAGGACGTCCTGGGGCTGGCCCGCCAAGTCGATCGCCCGGAACGTGGAGGGGGTCGAGGAGGCGGGGAAGTCGGGAAGCCGCCAGGCCGGCGGCGTTCCGTCAGGGGAGTGCCAGAGCCAGACGATGCCCTGCTTCTCGCACACCGGCAGAAGCCCGAGGGACAACTTCGGCGGCTTCCCGTAGGGCGTACGAGCGCAGGCTCCGTCCGGCGCGAAGGCGAACCGGTGGAACGGGCACACCAGGAGTTCGCCCTCGACGGTGCCTCCGGCCCCCAGGTGGGCACCGAGGTGCGGGCAATAGGGCTGGCTGGCTCGCAGGACCCCGGAGAGGGTCCGGTACACGACCGTATCGGTACCCATGAAGCGGCGGGTACGGACATCACCCGGCCGCCATTCCTTCGAGAATCCCACGCAGAACCATCCGCTGGGATATGGGAGCGCGGCCGGAGAGTGCTGGTCCGCGGAGTCTGCCGGGTACATCGACTTGTAGTTGCGTACAGCCACTCCACTCTCCATCCACTCGCCGTTCGGGGCTTGCCAACCGGGGACTCCGTCCGGACCTCAAGGCACCAGAAAACCGGAGGTACGCCGGTACCGCAGAGCGTTCTCCTGCCAGCGATAGAATCCGGAAATCGAATCCTCGAGCATCTGGACCCCGCGCAATACGGCTTCTTTGGCCATTGAATGGGGGTCGGCCGGCATGTCCACCAGACTCCGCAGCCGCTCCGCGACCTGAATGAAATCCCACATTCGCTGCTCGACCATGAGGCGGACCTGGTCGGCGGCCTCCTGCAACGACAGGCCACGGGCCTCTCGGAGTACCAGAACCAGGTTGTGGGGGTTGCGGTAGTGCAGGTCCTTGCGGAGGGAGTAGGCGTCATTGGTCCACACCCAGAGCTCGCTGGCGAAGGCCCGCAGTTCGCCGTAGAGGCCGTGCCGCAAGGCATCGGGCATGTCCACTCCCTGAAGCCCCTCGATCAGGTCGAGAGAGGAGCGCGTGGCCGCGTTCACCCGGCGCAGCCGCAAATACGTGTCAAGATCCGGAACCACTTCCGCAGCCCGGTTGTTCGTTTCGTCGACCATGGCCCGCAGATACATGCGGAACGAGGCCGGAAATCTCTTGCGCACCGTCTCGGGAGCGCGCGCGTGGAGGGCTCGCCAGATATCCGCCAGCGCTCTGGCGAGCGGGAACGTGAGGGTGTCGTCCGGCTGCCCCGGAGGTTCGGCCAAGGCGCGGTCGATCTGGAGCAGAGCGTCCTGGAGTGCCGTGGGGTCACGGCCGAGGGGGCCGTCGTCGAAAATGTCGTCCCACAGGAAGAGCCAGATGATCCACTCGGCCATGATGACCGCGCCCTCGCGGTCCGTGCGCGGGCACCACAGGCCCGAGAACATGCCGCACGCCATGTCGGTCAGCCGCTGAGCGGCCGCCGGGGTTTCGTCCAGGCGGAAGGAATGCGCCCAGCGAAGAGCGGCCTCTTCCGCGAAATCGTGATGAGGATTCAGCACCACCGGGAACGGGGCCTTGAATTCGGGCACCCGGTAACCAGCCAGGGAGAGCTGATCATGTTCGAAGGATTCAGAGAAAAGCAGAGGCTTGCCCACGCCCTTCCTCTCCGCCGTGAAGCGGCTTCTTGATCGGCCGGATGGGTGATTCGTTACTACCCTCCCCACACGCACCGCACACGATGCGTGTCCGGGTTCGGCTGCGCACTGGCGCACGGGGCGCATCCGCGACGAGTCATCCGTATCGACGACCCGTCACGCGCTACCACGCGACGTTCGAGCCGTCCCGCCGCGCGCCCGCGATCCCTCACACACCAAAACGCCGGTCCCGGTCGGCATAGGCCTCAAGGGCCTTGATGAAGTGCCGACAGTCGAAATCCGGCCAATAAGTCGGGGTGAAGTGGAACTCGGCATATGCCGTCTGCCAAGGCATGAATCCGGACAGCCGGCTCTCCCCCGAAGTCCGGATCAAGAGATCGACGTCCGGCTGCCCCGCCGTCGACAGAAAGCCCGCCAGCCGCTGCTCGGTGAGCTCCCCGACGGCCGAGCCGGCGGCGTACGCCCCGACGAGCTCCCGTACGGCAGCGATGATTTCCTGCCGCCCGTCGTACGCGACCGCCACCGTCAGCCGCGTCCCCGGAGTGGTGGCGGATTCCCGCTCCACCGCCCGGAGCGCGGCGGCCTGGCCCTGGTGCGGAAGGCATTCGAGGGATCCGACCACCTTGATCGGCCAGCGTCCCTCCGCGGCCACCCGCCGCAGCCCCTCCGTGATCGCCTCCACGATCTGGTCTACCACCTTGGGCTCCCGGCAGAGGTTGTCCCGGGACAGCGCCCAGACCGTCACGAAGGGAATGCCCAGATCGTCGCACCAGCACAGCAGCTCGCGCACCCGGTCGGCCCCGGCCCGGTAGGCGTCGGCCAGGGAGAGACCGTGCTGTTCCGCCCAACGGCGGTTGCCGTCGAGGATGACCGCCAGATGCCGGGGCACCTTGCCCACGTGGCCGTGCGGACGGGAAGACCAAGGATGCGTTTCGGGCAGCATGACCGCTCCCCCAGCTCGAACATCGGATGGCTTATTTCTCTTTTCATCCTGACATCGCACGAACAGGGCGCCAGGGCGCGGCAGCAGGGCGCATGGACGCAGGCCCGGCGTACCGCACGCCCCGCCGGGCACCCGAAGGGGTCGGGGGGCTCACGAGCGTCGCACACGCTCTTGGGGTAACCGCCGCACTCCCCCCGGGCCCGGGCGGCGTGCCAGCGTCACCTACCGGGGCGTTCCCGGCCATAGTGGGGCGTCATGAGCACCGAGCACACGGAGCGCGCGGAGGCCCCGGACGCGCCCCTCGTCGCCATCGGCATGGCCGCGGTCCTGGCCGTCGTGGCCTGGGCCGCGCTGGCCGGGAAGTCCTTCGACCGGGTCTCGACCTCGGCCCTGGGCTGGGTGCTGTCCAATTTCGCCTGGCTGTTCGTGATCGCGGCCGATGTGTTCCTCGCGCTGTGCGTGGTGATCGCCTTCAGCCGGTACGGCCGGATCCGGCTGGGCGCGGACGACTCGACGCCCGAGTTCGGCAATCTGGCGTGGATCGCGATGATGTTCAGCGCCGGCATGGGCATCGGGCTGATGTTCTACGGCGTCGGCGAGCCGCTCCAGCACTTCGTCTCCCCGCCCCCGGGCAGCGGGGTGACCACGGACTCCCCCGCCGCCGCGCGCACGGCCCTGGAGTACTCGTTCTTCCACTGGACGCTCCACCCGTGGGCCATCTACGGCACGGCCGGGCTCGCGCTCGCCTACGCCGGCTTCCGCAAAGGGCGGGGGAACCGGCTCAGTTCGGTGTTCGTCCCCCTGCTCGGCAAGGAGCGGGCGGACGGCTGGCCGGGGCGGGTCGTCGACCTCCTCGCGGTCTTCGCGACCGTCTTCGGCACCGCGACCAGCCTGGGCCTGGGCGCCCTCCAGGTGTCCAAGGGGCTGAACATCACGGCCGGGGTGAAGGACACCACGGGCCTCGAACTCGTCATCATCGCGGTGCTGTCGGCCGCCTTCGTCCTCTCCGCCTTCTCCGGGCTCCACAAGGGCGTCAAATGGCTCAGCACGCTCAACATCGTGCTCGCCGCCGTCCTGATGCTCTTCGTCTTCCTGCTCGGGCCGACCGTGTTCGTCCTCAACACGGTCCCGGCCGCCACGGGCGGCTATCTCCACGACCTGCTCACGCTCGCCACCCGTACCGGCGCCTTCACCGACTCCCAGTGGCTGGGCGCGTGGACGATCTTCTACTGGGCGTGGTGGCTGTCGTGGGCACCGTTCGTCGGCACGTTCATCGCCCGGATCTCCCACGGCCGGACGGTCCGCCAGTTCCTCATCGGGGTACTGCTGGTGCCCAGCGGAGCGACGGTGGTGTGGTTCTGCGTCATGGGCGGCAGCGCGCTGCGCCTGGACCTGACCGGTGCCGCCGACATGGCGGGCACGGTCAAGGAGGGCGCGGAGGCCTCCCTGTTCGCCCTGCTGGACACCCTGCCGCTGGCCACGCTCACCTCGTGGATCGCGATGGCGCTGGTCATGACGTACTTCATCACCAGCGCGGACTCCGCGTCCCTGGTGATGGGCTCGCTCTCCAGCCGGGGCGCCCTCCATCCGCGCACCTGGCTGGTGGTGGTGTGGGGTGTGCTGATGGCCGCGGTGGCGGCGGTGCTGCTGGTGGCGGGCGGGCTGAAGTCGCTCCAGTCGGCGACGATCCTGGTGGCGCTGCCCTTCGTGCTGGTGATGCTGGCAGTGTGCTGGGCGCTGCTGTCCGAACTGCGGACGGACCCGGGCGCCGGCCCCGCGCCGCACCACGCCCTCCACGGGCTGCGGGACGCCCTGCGGACGATGGTCGGCGAGGCCGTCACCGAACAGGGCCCGGTGCGCCACCACCGGCTGCGCCGGCTCGCGGAGAGCACGCGGGACCGGGACGAGGAGGGACCGGGCGGAACCGGGCCGTCCTGACCGGGGCGTCCCGACACGATGCCTTCCTGACCACGGGGCCTTCCTGACCACGGGGCCTTCCTGACGCGGCGCCGAAAAACGCGCGTGCCGCCGCGCCCCGGCGCACGTACGCTCACGCCATGACAGACGCACGGCCTCTCGTGGCGATCCTCAGCGGCGCCGGCATCTCCACCGACTCCGGCATCCCCGACTACCGGGGCCCCAGCGGCCTGTGGCGGCGGGACCCGGAGGCCGAGAAGCTCGTCACGTACGAGTACTACATGGCGGACCCCGAGATCCGCCGCCGGTCCTGGCAGATGCGGCGGGACGCCCCGACGCTGACCGCCCGGCCGAACGCCGCGCATGAGGCGGTGGTCCGCCTGGAGCGGTCCGGCACCCCCGTGCGCGTCATCACCCAGAACGTCGACGGACTGCACCAGATGGCGGGCATGCCGGAGCGCAAGGTCCTCGAACTCCACGGCACGGCGCGGGCGGTGGTGTGCACCCGGTGCCACGCGCGGTCCGGCATGACGGAGGCGCTGGAACGGGTCGCGGCCGGCGACTCCGACCCGGCGTGCGAGGCGTGCGGCGGCATCCTGAAGTCGGCGACGGTCATGTTCGGCGAGGCCCTCGACCCGGAGGTGCTGAGCCAGGCGGTGGCCGTCACCAAGGCCTGCGAGGTGTTCATCGCGGTCGGTACGACCCTCAAGGTGCACCCCGCCGCCTCCCTCGCCGGCCTCGCGGCCGACCACGGCGCCCGGCTGATCATCGTCAACGCCGAGCCCACGCCGTACGACGACCGCGCCGACGAGATCGTGCGCGAGCCGATCGGCACCGCGTTGCCGGCGGTACTGGCCCGGCTGGGCGGTACCGCCCCGTAAGCCGAGCGCCCCGTAAGGGGCGCGGGGCCGGGCTGATATGCGGCTACCGCCGCGCGGGCGCGACAAGCCCCCACCGGCCCGCGGGTAACCGGACCGCGATTCCGGCGGACCGCTCAGAACAGCCGCTCCGGACCGCTCTCGTGCGCCAGCAGCAGCCGCTTGCGCTCCAGCCCACCGCCATACCCCGTCAGGTCTCCGTTCGCGCCGAGGACGCGATGGCAGGGGACGATGATGCCCACGGGGTTCTTCCCGTTGGCGAGGCCGACGGCCCGGGCGGCGCCCGGGGCGCCGAGACGCTCGGCGAGCTCGCCGTAGGAGACGGTCCGCCCGTAGGGGATGCGCCGTAGCTCCTCCCACACGCGGCGCTGGAAGGGGGTGCCCTCCAGGCGCAGGGGGAGGTCGAATCCAGTGCGTTCGCCCGCGAAGTACGCGGTCAGCTGGCGGATCGCCTCGGGGAACGGCCCGTCGGCGTCGAGGGGTTCGTCCGCCCGATGGCCGAAGCTCTCCTGGGGAGGGCGGTGGCGCTGGCCGGTCATATAGAGGCCGGAGAGGACGCCGTCGGTGGCGACGAGTGTCAGGGGGCCGTAGGGGCTGTCGATGACGGTGTGAACGCGGACGCGGGTCATGGGAGGTCTCCTCACGGGTTGTCCGGTGCGGTACCGCGCCCCGAAGGGACGCGATCTGCGCGACCGGCCGCCGACGGCCCGCGGTCGGACCACCGCGCTTCCAGCGGAGCGGCTTGGGCGGGCATGCGGGTGGTGGCATGGTCGTCGGCCGACCACAGGTACTGGACGGCGTAAGCACGCCAGGGCCGCCAGGCCGCGGCGTGCCGGGTCAGCGCGGCCGGGGTCGCGGGCAGTCCGGTCCGGGCGGCAGCGCGGCGTACGCCGAGGTCGGTGGCGGGGAAGGCGTCGGGGTCGCCGAGGGCGCGCATCGCGATGATCTCCGCCGTCCAGGGCCCGATGCCCGGCAGCGCGGCGAGCCGCGCGCGGGCGCGTGAGCGGTCGCCGCCGACGCCGAGGGCGAGTTCGCCGCCGGCGAGCTCCCGGACGAGGCGGACGAGGCCGGCCCGGCGGCCGGCGGGCATGGCCAGGGCGGCGGGGTCGAGGGCGGCGAGCGCCTCGGTGGACGGGAAGAGGTGGGTGAGCCCGGCGCCGGGGCCGCCCTCGGGCGGGGTGACGGGTTCGCCGTGCGCGGCGACGAGCCGTGCGGCGAGGGTGCGCGCGGCGGCCGTCGACACCTGCTGGCCCAGCACGGCCCGTACGGCGAACTCCTCGCCGTCCACCGTGCGCGGGACGCGCCGGCCGGGGGCGGCGTCGACGAGGGGCGCGAGCGCGGGGTCGGCGCGCAGCCGTTCGTCGACGGCCTCGGGGTCGGCGTCGAGGTCGAGCAGTCCCCGGCAGCGGCTGATGGCGCCTGCCAGGTCGCGCAGGTCGGTGAGGGCGAGCCGGCAGTCGATGTGGCCGGGCCGGGGGGCGAGCGCGACCGTGCCCTGCCCGTGGGGGAGGCGCAGGGTGCGGTGGTACGCGCCGTCGCGCCACTCCTCCACGCCGGGGACGGCGGTGGCGGCGAGCATCCCGAAGAGGTTGTCGGGGCACAGGGGCGCCCGGAAGGGCAGGCGCAGCGCCAGGGTGCCGGGGGTGGTGGGGCCCCGGCCGCGCGCGGCGCGGGCGCGCAGGTCGGTGGGGGTGAGCGCGAAGACCTCGCGGACGGTCTCGTTGAAGGTGCGCAGGGCGGAGAACCCGGCGGCGAAGGCGACGTCGGCCATGGGCAGGTCGCTGGTCTCGATCAGGATCCGGGCGGTCTGGGCGCGCTGGGCCCGGGCGAGGGCGAGGGGTCCGGCGCCGAGCTCGGCGAGCAGCCGTCGTTCCATCTGGCGGGTGCTGTAGCCGAGGCGGGCGGCGAGGCCGCCGACGCCTTCGCGGTCGACCGTGCCGTCGGCGATGAGGCGCATGGCGCGGGCGACGAGGTCGGCGCGTTCGTTCCACTGCGGCGAGCCGGGGGCGGCATCGGGCCGGCAGCGTTTGCAGGCGCGGAAGCCGGCCTGCTGGGCGGCGGCCGCGCTGGGGTAGAAGGTCATGTTCCGTTCCTTCGGCGGCACTACGGGGCAGCTGGGGCGGCAGTAGACGCGTGTGGTGAGGACGGCGGTGAAGAACCAGCCGTCGAAGCGCGCGTCCTTGGAGTGGACGGCCCGTACGCAGCGGTCGAAGTCGGTGTGCATGCCTCCAGGGTCGATCTTCCAAGGACCCCGGTGCTCGCGGAAATCCGACATCGAGGTCGCGGGGCCGCCGAGCCCTTCTGTCAATACTGGTTGACAGTCACCTCTTGTCATCCTAGGTTGACAGCATGGCCGGAACCGAAGCGACGGAATCCAACGACGCGGTGGGCACCACCGAAGCCGCGATGAGCCCGGACCCCCGGGTGGGGCTGCGTGCCGTCGCCGCACTGCGGCGGCTGGTGGAGCGGCTGGAGGCCCTGCAGGTCGACAGCGCGCGGCGGCAGGGCTGGTCCTGGGAGGAGATCGGGAGCGCCCTCGGGGTCAGCAGGCAGGCGGTCCACAAGAAGCACGCCAGGAGGTAGACAGACATGTTCGAACGATTCACCAAGGACGCGCGCACCGTGGTCGTCGACGCCCAGGAGGAGGCGCGCGCGCTGGGGCACACGCGGATCGGCACGGAACATCTGCTGCTGGCGATCGCCTGCAGCACGGGGGCGCCGGTCGGTACCACGCTGACCCGCTTCGGCGTCACCGCCGAGAGCTGCCGCGCCGCCTTCGACCCGGCACCGGGCGCCTCGGACGGCCACTTCGACGAGGACGACGCGGAGGCGCTGCGCGCCTTCGGCATCGACCTCGACGCGGTGCGCGACCAGGCGGAGCGGGCGTTCGGCCCCGGCGCGCTGGACGCGCCGCCGCCGGCACTCGAACCGGCGGGACGGCGGCTGCTCGGGCTGGGCCGCAACCCCGGCGGACTCGTGGGCCACATCCCCTTCGAGCCCCGCGCCAAGAAGGTACTGGAGAGGTCGCTGCGCGAGGCACGGGCACTGAGGAGCGATCACATCGGCCTGGAACACGTCCTGCTGGGCGTGCTCGGCTGCGACGACGGGGCGACGGCGGACTACTTCCGTCGCCTCGGCGTGGACCCCGCGGCGCTGCGCGCCGGGGTGCTGGCCGACCTGGGGCAAGCGGCGTAGGCCGGGCGGAGTCGCCGGGTCACGGCTTTTACGGTTCCCGGTAGTTGCCAATTGGATCAATCAGTCGTTGGGCCGGTCGTGCCGATGACTGACGCGCGGTGGGCCGCGCGGACCGAGCCGTTGCTCCCGGACCGTACTTCACACGCGACCTCGGATTTCCGGTCGCCCGTCACCCGCATACTGCTGGCCAGCGACGGCCTGACCACCGTCCTGCTCCAGGCACTCACACAAGCGGCCCTCACACCGCGGGTGGACGGTGTCGAGACGACGCCGGGAAGGCAGGTGGAGGCGGCCGCGCGCGGGCTGTTGGCCCTGGCGGCGGACGACGAGTGCCTGGTGCGCCGCACCTGCCTGGTCAGCCGTGACGGGGAGGTGGTGTCGGTCAACATCGTGGTGGCGCGGGCCGGTAAGGACCAACGGGTCGACGCGGCGATGCGGGATCGGACCCGGCCCATCGGGTTCGCGTTCGCCGCGGCGGGCCTGCCGATGAGCCGCCGGATCAACCGGACCGGCCTGACGCGATGGCCGCAGACGCCGGCCACGCACTGCGCTTTCAAGGACTACACCCTGAACGCCGCCGACAAGCCGTGGGCCTATATCCGCGAGCTGTTCAACCCCCGTGTCATTCCGCCCGGGACACGGACCGAGGCGGCGACAGCCGGACGGCGTGCCTGACATGTTCCGTGACGCCCTGATCGACGCGCTCTCCGCGAACGACGCCGGCATCGCCGTCCTCGACGGGACCGCGGCCCATTCCTATGCCGAGTTGGACGACTGGTCCTCCTCACTGGCCGCCATGCTGCGCCCGCTGGCGGACACCCCGGAGGACTGCGCCGCGGTGCTCCTGCCCAACGGCGGTTCCTGGATCGCCGCGTATCTCGCCGTCCACAAGGCGGGCATGGCGGTGGCACCGGTGAACGCCGTGCTCACCGCGCACGAGATCGCCCGCGTGCTGGAGCACGTCCGCCCCCGGGCGGTGCTGACCGGCCCGGAACAGGCGGACGGCGTCGAGGAACTGTGCACCGGGCGGGGGCTGCGCGTGCACGTGATCACGGTGCCGCCGGAACGACCGGTCGCACGCGGTCCACGCGGAGCGGCAGGAGACGTGAGGCAACGCTCCGAGGCGGACACCCCTTGCATGGTCATGCACACATCGGGATCGACGGGTGCCTGCCGTCCCCTGGTCCAGACAGGACGGGCGCTCCACCTCGCGACCGGCTTCTGGCACCGCCGGCACCGCGCCCCCGATGACGTGGTGGCCGTCCCCATCCCCCTCGCGCACGCCTACGGCCATCTCGCGGCGGTCTCGACCCTGCTGGCGGGGGCGACGCTGCTGGTCTCCTCCCGTGCCTTCGAGCCGGCCCGGTGGCTGGAGGAGCTGGCCGCCCGCGACGTCACCGTCGTCGAAGCGGTGCCGACCGTCTACCGCGGGCTGCTGGAGGCCGCCGACGGGCGGTGGCGGCCGGCCGCTCTGCGGCGCTGCCTGAGCGCGGGGCAGCAGACGCCCGCCGACCTGCGCGAGGACTGGCACCGGCGCACCGGCGTCGAGTTGCTGCAGAGCTGGGGGATGACCGAACTCGGCGGCCCGGGACTGAGCCCCACCACGGATTCCTGCCGGGACAGTGCCGGCGTCCCCGTCCCGGGCCTGGAAGTCCGCGTCGTCGACCACCGCGCATCCGGCCGGCCGGCGCCGGCCGGCACGGTCGGCGAGCTGTGGGTGCGAGGCGCCCAGGTCACCCCCGGCCGCCGGGCCGGCTCCCGGCAGGTGACCCCCGTCACCGACGACGACGGCTGGCTGCGCACCGGCGACTTGGTGCTCCGCGACGAACACGGCTGCGTCCGCGTCGTCGGACGCTCCAAGGACACCATCATGACCGGCGGGTACAGCGTGGAGCCCGCCGAGGTCGAGGACGTCCTGCGTACTCACCCCCGGGTCGAGGACGCCGCCGTGATCGCCCGTGCGGATCACCGGCGCGGCGAGGTCCCTCATGCCGTGGTCGTTCCCGGGCTCGGCGGCCGGCCGGACGCCGAGGAACTGCTCGTGCACTGCCGCAGTCTGCTCGCCCGGTACAAGGTGCCCCGCTCCGTCGACTTCGCCGAGCGGCTGCCCCTTTCGGCCACCGGCAAACTTGACCGTGCCGCGTTGCGCGAGCGCTACGGCGTACCCGAGCAGGAGGACATGTCCCATGCCGCCGTATGACGGGACCAGCACACGCGTTGCCGATGGTGACCCGCCCGTCGTCGTCATCACCGGTGCCACCGGCGGGCTCGGAGCGGCCATCGCCACCGCCTGTGCCGAACGGGGTTTCCGGCTGGCCGTCGTCGCGCGCACCCGCCCGGCGCTGGAGCGCCTCGCCGCCGCGCTGCCCACGCGACCGGGCCGTCCGGTCACACCGGTGTGCGCCGATGTCAGCGACATGGCGGCGGCCGCCGCCGCCATACGGCGGATCCATTCCGACCTCGGCCGCGTCGACGTCCTCATCGACAACGCCGGCGTGGAAGGCCCCATCGGCCTCACCTGGGAGATCCCGGTCGAACAGTGGTGGGAGGCGGTGCGCGTCAACACACTGAGCACCTTCGCCACCGTGCACGCCGTGCTTCCGCTGATGATCCGTCACGGTGGCGGCCGTGTCATCAGCATCAGCAGCGCGGCGGGACGGCACCGCTGGCCCACGCTGTCGTCCTACTCCGTCGCCAAGGCCGCCGGCATCACGTTCATCGAGAACATCGCCAGCGAGGCCCGCCCTCACAACGTCCTGGCCTTCAGCCTCCACCCGGGGCTCGTGGCGACCGGACTCACCACGAGCGCGCTCACCGAGATCGACTCGGCCGACCCCTGGCGCCGCCGCCGCGCCCGCTGGATCCGTGCGGAGATCGAGGCCGGGCGGTCCGTTCCGCTCCCCCGGGCGGTCGGCGCCGTCCTCGAACTGGCCACGGGCCCGGCCGCGGCGCTGTCGGGCCGCTACCTGACGGTCGAGGACGTCCACGGCGCGGTCCGGCAGGGGTGAACCGACAGGGGGAACCCTCACCCCTGTCGGTCACGCGAAGAGCCCGCTCACGCGAAAAGCCTGCGCCAGACCGCCCGCGCCGCGTGGTGGCCGGACATGCCATGGACGCCCGGGCCCGGCGGGGTGGCCGAGGAGCACAGGAAGACGGCCGGGTGCGCGGTGGCGTAGGGGACGCGCGCGAGCCTGGGGCGCAGCAGTAGCCGCAGGCCCGCCACCGAGCCCGTGGCGATGTCGCCGCCGACGTAGTTGGCGTTGCGCGCCGCGAGCTCGGGCGGCCCGGCCGTGGCGCGGGCGAGGACGCGGTCGCGGAAACCGGGGGCGAAGCGCTCGATCTGTCGCTCTATCACCTCCGTCGCGTCGCCCTCCCAGCCGTTGGGCACGTGCCCGTACGCCCAGAACGTGTGCTTGCCCTCGGGCGCGCGCGTGGGGTCGATGATGCTGGGCTGGGCGGTGATGAGGAAGGGGACGGACGGGTCGTCGCCCTCGACGGCGGCCCGCAGCGCCTCCCCGATCTCGCCGAACGTGGGGCCGACATGGACGGTGCCGGCCCGCCGGGCGGGCTCGGCCGTCCAGGGCACGGGCCCGTCCAGCGCGTAGTCGATCTTGAAGACGCTGGGTCCGTAGCGGAACTTCCGGTAGGCGTCGCCGAGTCCCGCGATCCGGGCGAGCGCGGTGGGCGAGGTGTCGAAAATGAACGCCCGGGCGGGCGGCAGGTCGTCGAGGTGCTTGACCTCGAAGCCCGTGTGGATGACGCCGCCCAGCTCGCGCAGGTACGAGCCGAGGGCGTCGGCGATGGACTGCGAGCCGCCGCGCGGCACGGGCCAGCCGCCCTCGTGGGCGGCGAGCGCGAAGATCAGGGCCATGCCGCCGGTGCCGAAGCCGCTGAGCGGGGCGATGCCGTGGGCGGCGAGCCCGGCGAGGAGGCCCCGGGCCTTCTCGTCGTGGAAGCGGGTCCTGGCCAGCAGCCCGGCGGACTGCCCGGCGACCAGCCCGAAGCGGGCGTAGGTGACCGGGTCGCGGGGCAGCCCGTCCCACTGGGTGCGCAGGAAGTCGGCGGCCACCGTGTCCCAGCGGCCGCGGAAGGGGGCCATGAGCCGGCGGTAGCGGCCCGCGTCGCGCGGGCCGAGCGAGGCGGCGGTCTCCCCGACGCTCCGGGAGAGCACGGCGGCCGTCCCGTCGGGGAAGGGGTGCGCCAGCGGCAGCTCGGGGTGGATCCACTCCAGGCCGTGGAGGTCCAGCGGCATGCCGGCGAAGGCCGGCGAGCGGACCGCGAGGGGGTGGACGGCCGAGCACGGGTCGTGCCGGAAGCCCGGCAAGGTCAGCTCCTCGGTGCTGGCACCGCCCCCGATGGCGTCGGCGGCCTCGAAGACCTCGACGGCGAGGCCCCGCCGGGCGAGTTCGACGGCGGCGGTCAGCCCATTGGGCCCCGCCCCCACGACGACGGCGTCGAGCATGGTGGCCACCGGAATCCCCTCGTCTCCTTGGGTATCAGCCGGCGGACGCCAGCAGCCCCAGGATATGCCGCAGCGTCTTCTCGTCCCGCGCGGCGCTGAGGGGAAGCGCGTTGCCGCCGGTGATCCGGAACGGCTCGCCCGCGACCGTGGCGCTCGCCCCGCCCGCCTCGGCGACCAGCAGCAGTCCGGCCGCGTGGTCCCAGGCGTTCTCCCATGTGAAGGCCAGCGCGTCCAGGGTGCCGCGGGCCACCGCCAGGTACTCCAGGCCCGCCGAGCCACAGGGTCGGGGGGCGACGCCGTCGGTGAGCAGCGTCGCGAGGACGCGCTTCTCCTCGTCGGTGGTGAAGTCGTAGTGCGAGATCGCCACGGTCAGCTCGCGGCCCGGTTCGGGGGAACCGGAGCGCAGCGGTACGCCGTTGAGGACCGCTCCCCCGCCGCGCCGGGCGACGGCCAGCTCGTCGAGCGCGGGGGCGTACGTCCAGGAGGCCAGCAGCTCGCCGCGGTGGGCGAGGCAGACGAGGGTGGCGAAGCCGGGGTCGCCGTGGACGAACTGGCGGGTGCCGTCGACCGGGTCGACGATCCACACCGGGGCGTCCCCGCCGAGGGCGCCGAGCACGGACGGGTCGGCGTGCACGGCCTCCTCGCCGACCACCACCGAGCCGGGAAGGAGGGCGGTGAGGGCGTGGGTGAGCTGTTCCTCGGCGAGCCGGTCGGCGACGGTGACGAGGTCGTGCGGGCCGTTCTTCTCCACGATCTCGTCCGCGGCGAGCTGCCGGAAGCGCGGCAGGATCTCGGTGGCGGCCGCCTCGCGGACCGCCTCCTCGACCTCTCCGAGACCGCCTTCGAGGAACGTGGCGAGGGACTTTTCGATCGTCTGAACCATATGAACATCGAACCACGCGGCACCGACGACCGGTGGTGTGGCGATGGCCTCACCGTGACGTTCGCGTGAACGCCTGGTCAGCGTCCCACCGCGTACCCCTGCATCCCGCGCGGGTTGGCGGCCGCCGACAGCACGCCCGTCTCCGGGTCGCGGGCGACCGCGCACAGCCGGCCCTCCGACCACGGCCCGCCGACCGTGACCGCGTGCCCCCGGCGGCGCAGCTCTGTGACGAGGCTCTCCCCGAGCCGCGATTCGACGGTGACGGCGCCGGGGCGGGTCGTCCGGGGGTGGAAGGAGCCGGGGAAGCTCTCCTGGTGCCAGTTGGGGGCGTCGATGGCGCCCTGGAGGTCCGGCCCGCCGCGCACCTCGGGGCGCAGGGCGAGGGCGAGGAAGAAGTGCAGCTGCCACTGGTCCTGCTGGTCGCCGCCGGGGGTGCCGAAGGCCAGGACGGGTTCGCCGCCGCGCAGGGCCAGCGAGGGGGTGAGCGTGGTGCGCGGCCGGCGGCCGGGCGTGAGGCTGTTGGGCAGGCCCTCCTCCAGCCAGGTCATCTGGAGCCGGGTGCCGAGGGGGAAGCCGAGCTCGGGCACGACGGGGTTGGACTGGAGCCAGCCGCCGCTGGGCGTCGCGGAGATCATGTTGCCCCAGCGGTCGACGACGTCGAGGTGGCAGGTGTCCCCGGAGGTGGCGCCGTCGGCGCCGACGGTGGGCTCCCCGCCGCCCGCGTGGACGGGCGGCGGGGCCCCGCCCTCGGGGAGCCGGGCGAGCCGTGGCACGCGTCCGCCGGGGCTGCCGGGGCGCAGCTCGTACGAGGCGGTGGCGCCGATGAGCTTGCGGCGCTCGGCGTTGTAGGCGTCCGACAGCAGCGCGTCCAGCGGTACGTCGCCGGTGGCGTCGCCGTACCAGGCCTCGCGGTCGGCCATGGCGAGCTTGCCGCCCTCGATGAGGGTGTGGACGTGGTCGGGCGTGCCGGGGGCGGGGAGGTCCTCGGGGAGGAGGGCCAGTTGCTGGAGGAGGACGGGGCCCTGTGACCAGGGGCCGGCCTTGCAGACGGTCCAGCCCCGCCAGTCGTGGGTGACGGGGTCCTCGTAGGTGGCGTGGTGGCGGGCGAGGTCGTCGCCGGTGAGGGTGCCCGCGTGGCGTTCCCCGGAGGTGTCCAGGGTGGGGCGGGCGGCGGCCCGGACGAGCGCCTCGGCGATGAAGCCCTCGCGCCAGATCCGGCGGGCGGCGTCGATCCGTGTCTCGCGGCCGGGCCCGGCCGCCTCCGCCTCGGCGAGGAGCCGGCGCCAGGTGGCGGCGAGGGCGGGGTTGTGGAAGAGGACGCCGGGGGCCGGGGGTCTGCCGCCGGGCAGGTAGAGGGCGGCGGAGGGCGCCCACTCCGGTTCGGTCTCGAACAGCTTCCGGACGGTGGCCACGGTCGCCCCGACCCGTTCCACGGGCGCGTGGCCGTGCTCGGCGTAGCCGATCGCGTAGCCGAGCACCTCGCGGAGGGACTTGGTGCCGTGGTCGCGCAGGAGCAGCATCCAGGCGTCGAAGGCGCCGGGCACGGCCGCCGCGAGGGGGCCGGTGCCGGGGACGAGCTCCAGGCCGAGCGAGGTGTAGTGCGCCACGCTCGCCCCGGCGGGGGCCGGCCCCTGGCCGCACAGCACCCGCACCGGTCCCCCGGCGGGGGCGAGCAGCGCGGGCACTTCACCGGCCGGCCCGTTGAGGTGCGGCTCCACGACGTGGAGGACGAACCCGGCGGCCACGGCGGCGTCGAAGGCGTTGCCGCCGCCCTCCAGGACGGCCATCGCGCACTGGGAGGCCAGCCAGTGGGTGGAGGACACCATGCCGAAGGTGCCCTGGAGGGTGGGCCGGGTGGTGAACGTGGGGAACGTCGGAGTCACGGCCCCCAGCTAGGCAGACGGCGGACGGGCGCACAAGAGTTACGGTGGATTCCGCCGTCGGCCGGGTGGCCGATGGCCGGGAACGAGCGGGAGGACGCGGCCGTGCACGGCGAATACAAGGTTCCGGGCGGAAAACTCGTCGTCGTGGACCTGGCGGTCGAGGACGGCTCGCTGCGCGACGTCCGGGTGGCCGGGGACTTCTTCCTCGAGCCGGACGAGGCGCTGCTCGACATCAACCGCGCCCTGGAGGGCACGCCGGCCGACACCCCCGCCCCGGAGCTCGCCGCCCGCATCGACGCGGCGCTGCCCGAGGGCACGGTGATGTTCGGCTTCTCCTCCGAGGCCGTGGGCGTGGCGGTGCGGCGGGCGCTGGCACAGGCCACCGACTGGCATCACTACGACTGGCAGCTCATCCACGACGGCCCCCAGTCCCCCGCCCTGCACATGGCGCTGGACGAGGTCCTGACCGCCGAGGTCGCGGCGGGCCGGCGGCCGCCGACGCTGCGGGTGTGGGAGTGGGCGTCCCCGGCCGTGATCATCGGCAGCTTCCAG
Organism: Streptomyces sp. L500; assembly: GCF_054551825.1. NCBI lineage: Bacteria > Bacillati > Actinomycetota > Actinomycetes > Kitasatosporales > Streptomycetaceae > Streptomyces > Streptomyces sp. L500. The sequence goes on along the minus strand of NZ_JBTOLC010000002.1, from coordinate 316,309 downwards.
TCGCTGCGGAACGAGGTGGACCCGGAGGGGGCGGAGCGCCACGGGATGACGGTGGTGCGCCGGATCAGCGGCGGCGGCGCCATGTTCGTCGAGCCCGGCAACACGATCACGTACTCGCTGTGCGTGCCGGACGCGCTCGTGCAGGGCCTGTCCTTCGCCGACAGCTACGCCTACCTCGACGACTGGGTCCTCGCCGCGCTGGAGGGCATGGGCGTCAAGGCCTGGTACCAGCCCCTCAACGACATCGCCACCGAGGCGGGCAAGATCGCGGGGGCCGCGCAGAAGCGGGTGGTGTCCGGCGACGGCGCGGTGCTCCACCACGTGACGATGGCGTACGACATCGACGCGGACAAGATGCTCGACGTGCTGCGCATCGGCAAGGAGAAGCTCTCCGACAAGGGGACGAAGTCCGCGAAGAAGCGGGTGGATCCGCTGCGGCGGCAGACGGGTCTGGCGCGGGACGCCGTGATCGAGCGCATGGTGGCGTCGTTCCGGGGGCGGTACGGGCTCACCGACGGGGCCGTCACGCCGGAGGAGATGGCGCGGGCGGAGGAGCTGGCCGCGACGAAGTTCTCCTCGGAGGAGTGGACGGCTCGCGTGCCGTAGGGGTGGTGCGGGCCCCCGCCGGTGACGGCGGGGGCCCCACGGTCAGCACTCTATGACGCCCTTGGCGATGCCCTTGAACGCGCCGGTGAGCATGCCGATGGCGACTCCTTCGGGGCCGGTCAGGGCACCCGTGACACCTCCGACGACGATGCTGGTGCCGATCTTCTTGGCCATGCACTTGTCGTGCTCGTCGCTGTTCTTGGCGGCGGGGGCGGCCATGAGGGACTTCACCGTCGCGGTCACCTCGGGAGTGGCGGAGGTGCCGCCGCCCAGGGAGAAGGTCGGGGGCGAGATCGTGCCGGTTACGGTGTCGCCGGTGACGCCTTCGATGGTCTGGGTGACGGTGTTGCCGTTCACCGCGAGACCGACCTTGTGGGTCGTGCCGTCGGTGTCCGTGACGGTGCCGGGCTGCACCGTCGCGATCGTGCCGCCGTTGGCGTCACTGACCCGGACACCGCCGTTGTAGGCGGTCAGCTTGGCGCCTTCGGGCACGTCCACGGTGGCCGTCGCGGTCCTCGCGAGGGCGGCGGGCTTGACGTCGGTGCCCCCGGTGCCGCTGCCGGGCGCGTCCGTGCTGGTGCGGGCGACGTACATCGTGGAGCCGGCCGCCGAGTTGACGACGGGGACGGTCACCGTCGCGTCGGCGGTCCACGGCTGGTTGTCGGTGTCGAAGGTCCACGTGCCGGTGACCTTCTTGCCGACGGCGGCGAAGTCGACCCAGCCGTAGTTCTTGGCCGGGACGTCGATCGCGATGCCGTTCACGGTCGTCTCGTCGGACTGGTACGTCTGCGTCGCGGTGAGCTGGTTGCTGATCAGCGCCTGGACGGGGACGGAGACACCACCGGAGACGCCGACGGAGGTCGATACGCCGGCGGAGAACGACTGCGCCCAGCCGGAGTGGTAGATCGTGGTGAAGACCTGCTTCATGGTGCCGCCGGTGTCGTTGTACCAGACCGACGAGGCGGGCTGACGGGGCAGGACCTCGGGCTTGCCTTCGGACTTCTGCGTCCACGAACAGGTGGAGGTCTTCTTGGAGCACAGGTCGGTGTAGTAGTCGAGGGCGAGCTGCCTCGCCTCGGCCGCCTTCGCCGCCGGCACCGTCCACTCCTGGCTCGCGCCGCCGTTGCAGATGTTGGGCTGGGCGAGGATGCCCCACAGGTGGAGGCCGCCCCGGTTGTCCATGCACCACTCGGTGCCGCTCTTGTCGTCGCGGCGGACGATGCCGAACGCGTTGGGCTTCCCGTCGACGGGGCGGAAGTGCCACTGCTCGCCGTCCTTGCCACAGGACTGCTGGACGGCGGGCTGGGTGGAGTGGACGCACTTCCCGGAGGAGGTGCTGGCGATGTTGAACGTGCCGGGGTCGCCGAGCTTGATCAGCCGCCAGTTCGTGTAGTTGGTGCCGCCGGGGGTGACGGATATCTGGTTTCCGTCGTTGTTGCCCGTCGCGTTGAGGGTGCCGTCGGTGTTGGTGAAGGTGTAGGCGTCGGTCGCGGCGGCGGCCGCGGGAGTCGCGGTCACGGCGAGGACGGGCACGAGGAGGGTCAGGGCGGCGGCCGGCGCGGTGAGAAGTCTCGCGGCTCTCTTCAGGGCTCGGTTCATGATCGCTTTCTGTGGTGAATTCGTGTCGTTTCTGTGGCGCTCCTGTCGCGTTCGGTGAGCGTAGGGGGAAACAGGCCGGAATGACGGATTCCGTCAGGAACTCGGCTCAGTGATCTAGGACACCTCCCTCACCAGCGAGAGAGGTGTCCGTCGGGGCGGGCGGGGCCGGGGCCGGCTACCCCAGCGCCGGGATCAGATGCTCCCCGTACGCGTCGATCGTCGCCTCCTTCGCGTCGTGCATCGCGTAGAGGGCGAACTGGTCGACGCCCAGCTCCCTGAGCCGCTCCAGGCGTTCGCGGTGGGCGGCCACCGGGCCGAGGACGCAGAAGCGGTCGACGATCTCGTCGGGGACGAAGTCCGTCGAGGGGTTGCCGGCGCGGCCGTGGTGGCTGTAGTCGTAGCCGGAGCGGCGCTCGATGTAGTCGGTGAGGGCGTCGGGGACGGCGCCGGAGTGGGTGCCGTAGCGGGAGACGAGGTCGGCGACGTGGTTGCCGACCATGCCGCCGAACCAGCGGCACTGTTCGCGGGCGTGGGCGAGGTCGTCGCCGACGTAGGCGGGGGCGGCGACGCAGACGGTGACGGAGGACGGGTCGCGGCCCGCGTCGGCGGCCGCGGCGCGCACGGCCTTGACCATCCATTCGGTGAGGAAGGGATCGGCGAGCTGGAGGATGAAGCCGTCGGCCTCGCGCCCCGCCAGGGCGAGGGCCTTGGGCCCGTAGGCGGCCATCCACACGGGCAGCCGGCCGTCGCGGACCCAGGGGATCCGCAGCGTCTTCCCGTCGCCGACGTCGGCCTCGCGCCCCTCCGCGAGGTCGCGGATGACGCGGATCGACTCGCCGAGCGTGGCGAGGGTGTTGGGCTTGCGCCCGGCCACCCGCATCGCGGAGTCGCCCCGGCCGATGCCGCAGACGGTGCGGTTGCCGTACATGTCGTTGAGGGTGGCGAAGGTGGAGGCGGTCACCTCGGGGGTGCGGGTGGAGGGGTTGGTGACCATGGGACCGACGACGAGGCTGTCGGTGTGTTCCAGGATCCGGCTGTAGATGACGAAGGGCTCCTGCCAGAGCACGGCGGAGTCGAACGTCCAGCCGTAGCGGAAGCCCGCGCCCTCGGCGCGTCTCATGAGGTCGACGACGGCGGTGGCGGGCGGGTCGGTCTGGAGGACGAGGCCGAAGTCCACGTGCGGGGTGCTCCTTACGCGTTACGGGAGGTACTGGCAGGTGGTGCGGGGCACGTAGCGGCCGTGGCCCGCCCGGCCGGTGAACTTCCTTTTGTCGATGACGGTTTCGCCGCGCGAGAGGACGGTCTCCACCTGCCCGGTGATCTGTTTGCCCTCGTAGGCCGAGTAGTCGACGTTCATGTGGTGGGTGGACGCGGAGAGCGTCTGCCGCGCGTGGGGGTCGTAGACGACGATGTCGGCGTCGGCGCCGGGGGCGATGGTGCCCTTGTGCGGGGCGAGGCCGAACATCCGGGCGGGCGCGGCGCAGGCGATCTCGATCCAGCGGCGGCGGGAGATGTGGCCGTCGACGACGGCCTGGTGGAGGAGGTCCATGCGGTTCTCCACGCCGGGCAGCCCGTTGGGGATCTTCGAGAAGTCGCCCCGGCCCAGCTCCTTCTGGCCGGAAAAGCAGAAGGGGCAGTGGTCGGTGGAGACGACCTGGAGGTCGTCGGTGCGCAGACCGCGCCAGAGCGCGGCCTGGTGCTCGCGCGGCCGCAGGGGCGTGGAGCAGACGTACTTGGCGCCCTCGAAGCCCGGTTCGGCGAGGTTGTCGGTGGAGAGGAAGAGGTACTGCGGGCAGGTCTCGCCGAAGACCGGGAGGCCCTTGTCACGGGCCTGGGCGAGCTCGGCGACGGCCTCCTCGGCCGAGACGTGCACGACGTACAAGGGGCTGCCGGCGACGCGGGCGAGCTGGATCGCCCGGTGGGTGGCCTCGGCCTCCAGCAGGGCCCTGCGGACCTCGCCGTGGTAGCGCGGATCGGTCTTCCCCGCCGCCAGGGCCTGTTCGACGAGGACGTCGATGGCGATGCCGTTCTCGGCGTGCATCATGATCAGCCCGCCGTTGCCGGCGGCCCGCTGCATCGCGCGCAGGATCTGCCCGTCGTCGCTGTAGAAGACGCCCGGGTAGGCCATGAACAGCTTGAAGGACGTCACGCCTTCCCCCACCAGCAGGTCCATCTCCTTGAGGGAGCTCTCGTGCACATCGGAGAGGATCATGTGGAAGGCGTAGTCGACGGCGCACCGGCCCTCCGCCTTGGCGTGCCAGGCGTCCAGTCCGGCCCGCAGGGCCTGGCCCTTCGACTGGACGGCGAAGTCGACGACCGTCGTCGTGCCGCCCCAGGCGGCGGCGCGGGTGCCGGTCTCGAAGGTGTCCGAGGAGGAGGTGCCGCCGAAGGGGAGCTCGAAGTGGGTGTGGGCGTCGACGCCGCCGGGGATGACGTACTTCCCCGTGGCGTCGACGACCCGGTCGGCCCTCCAGCTCCGGGCGTACGCGCTGTCGGGGGCGGCCAGCGCGGCGACCTTGCCGTCCTCGATCAGGACGTCCGCGGTGATCTCGTCGGCGGCGGTGATCACGAGTCCGCCGCTGACGATCGTGGTGGTCATGGCGCCTCCCCGGCGGCGAGGTCCTGTTGCGCGCGTCGGAGCGCCTCCTCGAGGATCGCGGCGCCCTCCTCGGCCTCCGCGACGGTGAGCGTCATGGGCGGGGCGATGCGCAGGGTGTTGCCCTCGCGGCCGCCCTTGCCGATCAACAGGCCGAGCTCCCGGGCGTGTTCGAGGGTGCGGGCGGCGGCGCGGGGGGACGGCGAGCCGTCGCGCCCGACGAGTTCGACGCCGGCCATCAGCCCCCGGCCGCGCACCTCGTGGACGACCGTCAGGCCGGCGCCGATGGCGCGCAGCCGCTCCAGGAGGAGGCCGCCGACGCGGCGGGCGTTGCCCTGGAGGTCGTGCTCGATCAGATAGGTGAGGTTGGCGAGGCCGGCGGCCATGGTGACGGGGCTGCCGCCGAAGGTGGAGATGGAGTTGGCCTCCAGGCAGTTCATGACGTCGGCGCGGGCGACGACGCCGCCGATGGACATGCCGTTGCCGATGCCCTTGGCGAAGGTCAGGAGGTCGGGCGGGCCGCTCGCGGCGTGCGCCTGCCAGCCCCAGAAGTGGTCGCCGGTGCGGCCCCAGCCGGTCTGCACCTCGTCGGTGATCCACAGGATGCCGTGGCGCCCCAGGACCTCGCGGAAGGCCGCGTAGAGCCCGTCGGGCGGCGCGGTGAAGCCGCCGACGCCCTGGACGGGCTCGGCGATCAGCGCGGCGACGGTGCCGTGCGCCTGGCCGAGCACGTCCTCCAGGTCCGCGACGCACGCCTCGATGAACTGCCCGTCGTTCAGGTGGGCGTAGGGGCCGCGGCCGCGGACGCCGCCGTGGACGTAGAGCGTCTGGAGGGGCGAGAGGCTGGTGGGCGACCAGCTGGTGTTGCCGGTGACGCCGACCGTCGAGAAGGAACGGCCGTGGTAGCTGTTGCGCATCGCCAGGATCTGGTTGGAGCCCCGGTACGTGGTGGCCAGCAGCAGCGCCGCGTCGTTCGCCTCGGTGCCGGAGGTGGTGAAGAAGACGCGGGCGTCGGGGATGCCGGACAGGCTCGCGACGCGCTCGGCGAGCTCGACCATGTGCCGGTCGAGGTAGAGGGTGGAGGTGTGGAGGATGCGGCCGGCCTGCTCGCTGACGGCCTTGGTGACCTCGGGGAGGGCGTGGGCGGTCATCGTGGTGAGGATGCCGCCGAAGAAGTCGAGGTAGCGCTTTCCGGAGGCGTCCCAGACGTGCCGGCCCTCGCCGTGGGTGAGCTCCAGCGGCTCGTCGTAGTAGAGGGCGAGCCAGGAGGGCATCACGGCGCGGTGCCGGTCGTGGAGCGGGGTGGCGGGGCTCATGGGCGCACCAGCCCGTCGTAGGCGTCGGGTCGGCGGTCCCGGTAGAACGCCCACTGCCGGCGCACCTGGTCGATCACGTCGAAGTCCAGGTCGCGGACGAGCAGTTCCTCCTTGGTGTCGCTGGCCGGCTCGCCGACGAACTGCCCGCGCGGGTCGACGAAGTAGGAGGTGCCGTAGAAGTCGTTGTCCCCGTACTCCTCCTGGCCCACGCGGTTGATGGCGGCGACGAAGTACTCGTTGGCGACGGCCGCCGCGGGCTGTTCGAGCCGCCACAGGTGGCCGGAGAGGCCCCGGGAGGTGGCGGAGGGGTTGTAGACGAGCTGCGCGCCGGCGAGGCCGAGGGCGCGCCAGCCCTCGGGGAAGTGCCGGTCGTAGCAGATGTAGACGCCGATCCGGCCGACGGCCGTGTCGAAGACGGGCCAGCCGAGGTTGCCGGGCCGGAAGTAGTACTTCTCCCAGAAGCCCTTGATCTGGGGGATGTGGTGCTTGCGGTACTTGCCGAGACAGGTGCCGTCGGCGTCGATGACGGCTGCGGTGTTGTAGTAGAAGCCGGAATCCTCGACCTCGAAGACCGGCACGACGATCACCATGCCGGTCTCGCGGGCGAGGTCGCTCATCCGGCGGACGGTGGGGCCGTCCGGGACGGGCTCGGCCCAGCGGTAGTGCTCGCTCTCCTGCACCTGGCAGAAGTAGGGGGCGTTGAAGACTTCCTGGAAACCGATCACCTTGGCGCCCTGCGCGGCGGCGGCGCGGGCGTGCTCCTCGTGCTTGGCGATCATCGACTCGGTATCGCCGGTCCAGGTCGCCTGGACCAGTGCCGCACGGACAACGTTGGCCATGAGCTGCTCCTCAGCCGGGGCTTCGAACAGGCTGCGTACGCGGAAGATCCGCGTGTGCATGCGACCGTAGGTGCCGTCACTCCCCGTGGCAAGACCATCGCGCATGTCCCGCGCTCGCGGCAGATTAGACAGGAATCCTTGCAAGCCTTCCTGTCTTTCTTTAGGATGGCCGCATGACAGCCACCACGCTCGACCCCACGACCGCCCTCGTCCTCATCGACCTCCAGAAGGGCATCGTCGCCCTGCCCACCACCGACCCCGCCCCCACCGCCGACGCCGTCGTCGAGCGCGCCGCGCGCCTCGCCGCCGCCTTCCGCGAGCGCGGACTGCCGGTCGTCCTCGTGCGGGTCGCCGGCGCCGCGCCCGGCCGCTCCGAGGCCCCGCTGCGCTCCGGCCGGCCCCCGGCCGACTTCGCCGAGCTCGTGCCCGGGATCGGCCGCCAGGAGACCGACATCGTCGTCACCAAGCACACCTGGGGCGCCTTCCACGCCACCGACCTGGACCTCCAGCTGCGCCGCAGGGGCGTCACCCAGGTCGTGCTCGCGGGCATCGCCACGGGCGCCGGCATCGAGTCCACCGCCCGCGCGGCCCACGAGCACGGCTACCACGTGACCGTCGCGACGGACGCCGTCACCGACCCGGACCCCGAGGTCCACCGCTTCTCCGTGACGAAGGTCCTCCCGCGCCTGGCCGAGACGGACACCACGGACAACATCCTCGCCCTGCTGGGTGGTTGACCGCGGGCCGCCGCCGGCGCGTCACCCCACGCGCGCGGCGTACAGCACCAGCGCGACGGTGATGAGGGCGTACCCCGCCAGCCCGATCCAGGCACCGCGGTGGTGGATCCGCTCGGCCCGCACCGGATCGCCGCCCCGGACCGTCCACCGCCAGGACAGCACCGTGGCCACCACCGCCAGCAGTACGTAGACGAGCGTCAGCAGGTGCAGCGCGTCGATGAGCGTCAGCCCGACCGTGCTCGTGACGACCGTGCTGACCTGCTGGAGGTTCAGCATCACCACGAAGAGACCGCCGCCCAGCAGCGCCAGCCTGCTCTGCATCGAATCCAGCCGCTCGGCCATGCCCAGCTCCTTGCCGTGCGTGGGCAGCAGGAACGCGGCGGTCGCGAGGAGCACCATGAGGTAGAGCGGCCCGGTCAGCCGCCAGAAGGCCGTGGGGTCGTCACGCAGCAGATCCATCTCGACGACCAGCCTGCTGCGGGTGCTGCCCTGGCCCCGGGGAAGCGTGGTGTCACCGAAGTTCGTGGGGAAGTGCTGCTCGACGGAGGCCAGATGGAGGCCGGTGAGCTTCCATCCGTCGGGGGCGATCCCCTCGTTCGCGCCCGAGTCCGCGTTGTCGGGGGTGAAACGGAACTTGTCGATCGTCTTGCGGGACGTGATGTTGATCGTGATCCGGTGCCGGTCGAAAGGGAAGGCGCGCAGGTCCCAGTCCTGCCGGAAGACGCCCTGGATCCGCACCAGGTCCCGGAACATGCCGCCCTCCTCCGTCACCGCGGGATCGCTCTTCTCGGCGTTGGTGGAGTTGGTGAACGCCACATCGGGCAGCGGGTCCAGCTCGCGCTTGGGACAGACGCTCCACACCGTCAGCCGCGCCGAGAAGGCGTTCTTGGCCGGATCGAGATCGTAGAGGTCGCTGAGATAGGCGCCGACCCGGCAGGTCGGGGCCTCCTTCGCCGAAGCCGCTTTCGCCGAAGCCGTGCGCTCCGGGGCCGCGTCCGCGGTGCCGGCTGCCGACAGCCACACCGCGAACGCGCCGATCAGTACCGCCAGGACCCGTGTCAACCGCCGTCGCCCACTCATGACATCAGTGATCGTGGCCCGGCGGAGGCGGCCCCAATCCGGCGCGGGAACGCACGGCTCCCGCGCGCGGACGGTGCGTCAGCGCACCGGCGGATTCCCCGCCGGCCTCACCACCAGCGCCGAGCCACCGCCGCGCCGGGTCTTCTCGGCCGCGGCCAGCCAGCGCCCGTCAGGCAGCCGTTGGACGCCGGTGGCGGCGCCGATCTCCGGATTGAGCTTGAACACATGGCCCTTGGCCTCCAGCCGGCCCCGCAGCGGGCTGTCCCACAGCCCCGGCTCCAGCTCGGTGGCCGCCGCGTTGCGCTGGCTGGCGCGGGGCGCGGCGATGGCGTCGCCGAGCGGCATGCCGCGGTCCACGTGGTTGAGGAGCGTCTGGAGGACGGTCGTGATGATGGTGGCGCCGCCGGGCGAACCGAGGGCGAAGGCGGGCCTGCCGTGCTCCAGGACGATCGTGGGCGACAGGGACGAGCGCGGGCGCTTGCCCGGACCGGGCAGGTTGGGGTCGTGGACGCCGGGGCTGACGGGGGCGAAGGAGAAGTCGGTCAGCTCGTTGTTCAGCAGGAAGCCGCGCCCCGGCACGGTGATGCCGCTGCCGCCCGTCTGCTCCAGCGTCAGGGTGTAGGCGACGACGTTGCCCCACTTGTCGGCGACCGTCAGATGGGAGGTGTTCTCCCCCTCGTACGGTGTGGGGGCGGCCCGGCCGCCCGTCGCACAGGCCCGGCCCGGGCGGCGCGGGTCACCGGGCGCCAAGGGGCTGGTCAGCACGGCGCCGTCCTTGATCAGGCAGGCGCGCGAGTCGGCGAAGCGCTGGGAGAGCAGGCCCTGGACGGGCACCGACTCGAAGGCGGGGTCGCCGACCCAGCGGTTGCGGTCGGCGAAGGCGATCCGGCTCGCCTCGATGTAGCGGTGGAGGTACGTCTGCTGGTCGAGCCGCTTCAGCTCGGAGTTCTCCAGGATGTTGAGGGCCTCGCCGACCGTCGTCCCGCCGGAGGAGGAGGGGGCGATGCTGTACACGTCCAGGCCCCGGTAGGAGACCCGGGTGGGCTCCTGCTTGCGCGCGCCGTACGCGCGGAGGTCCCGCTCCGTCAGGTCGCCGGGCCGGGCGACGCGTCCGGAGGCCGGGTCGACGGGCGGCTTGCGCACGGTCCGCACCAGGTCGCGCCCCAGCGCGCCCCGGTAGAGGGCGGCCACGCCCTGATCGGCCAGCAGGCCGTAGGTGCGGGCGAGGTCGGGATTGCGCAGCGTCGAGCCGACGGCCGGGGGCTTGCCGCCGGGCAGGAAGATCTTGGCGGTGGCGGGGAAGTCCTTGAAGCGGTCGTAGTTGTCGGCGGTCTGCTTGCGGAACGTCTCGTCGACGGTGAAACCGTCCCGGGCCAGCCGCCGGGCGGGCTCGAGGACCTGCCCGAGGCTCCGGCTGCCCCAGGAGCGCAGGGCCGTGTCCCAGGTGGCGGGGGTGCCGGGGGTGCCGACGCTCAGGCCGCTGGTGACGGCGTCGGCGAAGGGCAGCGGGTGGCCCTTCTCGAGGAACAGGTCCTTGGTCGCGCTGAGCGGGGCGCGCTCACGGCCGTCGATGGTGCGGACCTGGCGGGACTTGGCGTCGTAGTAGACGAAGTAGCCGCCTCCGCCGATGCCGGCGGAGTAGGGCTCGGTGACGCCGAGGGCGGCGGCGGTGGCCACCGCCGCGTCGACGGCGTTGCCGCCCTTGCGCAGCACCTCGACGCCGGCGGCGGAGGCGTCGGCGTCGACGCTGGCCACGGCGCCGCCGTAGCCGACAGCGACGGGGGTCTTGGCGGGTGTGCGGGGTGCCTCGCCGGCGGGGGCGGGGGATGTGGCGGACGCGGCGGATGCGGCTGGCATGCCGGATGCGGCGGACGCGGCGGGCGCCGCCAGGGCCCCGGCGACGAGCGCGGCGGTGGCGGCCAGAACGGGCAGGACGGGCAGGCTCCGGCGGGGGTTCGGTCTGGCGAGGGCCATATGTGCCTCCGTGACGGACGAACGGGCCCCGGAGCCTACTCGCGGAGCGCGGCCGCCGACAGGGCACTTGGCCCTGGCGGGGCCGGCCCCGAAGCGGCTCAGCGCTCCGCTGGGAGGGCGGTACGTCACGCGCGGGTGCGTCGTAGCCGGTCGCGCCCACGCGGCGGTAGCCGCATATCGACGCTGCCCCGCGCCCCTTCGGGGCGCCCCGCCGTGCAGCGGCGGCTAGCCGCGTACGGTCCCGTACACGGCACCCGCCATGGCCGCCTCGCCCTTGGCGTTGGGGTGGAACGGCGCGGCCGGGCTCTCGGGCGTGGCGCCCTCGATCCAGCGGTCCGCCGCCGGGACGCACACATCGTGGCCGACGGTCGGGCCGTAGGTGTCGACGTAGCGGACGTGCGCCGCGCGCGCCTGCTGCTGGAGCATCGTGTTCAGGCGCTTCTCGGTGTCCCGCAGGTAGGGCGCGTCACCGGCGGCGATCGGCACGGACGGGAAGCAGCTCGTGCCGTTGTCCGGCATGATCGACGGGTAGCCGACGAGCGCGACCTTGGCGTAGGGGGCGCGCTCGTGAACGGCCTTCAGCACCTTGGCGATCTTCGGCGCGGCGTCGTTGATCCGCTGGGCGAGCAGGTCGGAGCCGTCGGCGGCGGTGTACTGCTTCTTGCAGGGGGCGCCGGCGGGGTCGGTCGGGGACAGGGCGGCGCAGCTGCCGATGATGGTGCCGAAGCCGATGTCGTTGCCGCCGATGCCGACCGTCACGAGGCGGGTCTGCTTGCCGAGGGCGTCCAGCTGGGGCCCGGCCGCCCCCGCCTGGGTGTTCCACATGTCGTCGGTCGTCGCGCCGCTGCAGCTGACGTCCCGGAAGGACTTCTGGCCCAGCTTGGCGGCGGTCAGCGCGGGGTAGTTGACGCTGGAGCGCGCGCAGTCCCCGCCGGTCTGCTCGGGGATGCCGGGGCCGGAGGTGTACGAGTCACCGAGCGCGACGTAGCGCGCGCCGTCGGTCTGGGCGGCCGGGGTGGCCGGGGTGGCCGCCGCCGCGGGGCCGGCCGCCACGGCCGCTCCGGCCGTCAGCACCGAGGCCGCGCCGAGCGCCGCGAGCGCCTTTCCGTACCGCGCGCCTCGTTCTCGCACCTGTGCCACGAGTACTCCAAAAAGGGTGTGAAGGGGCCGATTTCCTACTGACCAACCAGTCAGTAACTGATCAGTGCGAGCAAGATTCCCGATCCGGTTACCGTCTGTCAATCCGGCGGGACGCCCGGCCCGGGCCCGCGGGTTCCACGCGGTCGACGCGTCCGTCCTCGAGGAAGTGGACGGTGTCGGCGTACGCGGCGACGAGGTGCGGTTCGTGGCTGACCAGGGCGAGGGCCAGCCCGCGCTCGGCTCTGAGCCGGGCGAGCAGATCCATGACCGCGACGGCCGTGGCGGGGTCCAGGGCGGAGGTGACCTCGTCGCAAAGGAGCACGTCGGGGCGTGCGGCCAGGGCGCGCGCGATGGACGCGCGCTGGCGCTGCCCGCCGGAGAGCTCGTGGGGGTGGCGCCGCGCGTACTCGGGCGGCAGGCCGACGTCCCGCAGGAGCTCGGCCACGCGCTCGGCGGTGTCCTTCCGGGGGACGATGCGGTGCAGCCGCAGCGGGCGGGCGAGCGACGCGCCGATGGTCCGGGCGGGGTTGAGGGCGCCGAGCGGGTTCTGCGGCACGAGCTGGATCCGGCGGCGCTGGTCGCGTCCGCGCGCGCGGACGCCGGTGGGCAGGGGCGCGCCGTCGAGGGTGAGCTCCCCGGCGTCGGCGGGCCGCAGGCCCGCGAGGACGCGCAGCAGGGTGGTCTTGCCGGACCCGGAGGGGCCGACGATGGCGGCGGCGGTGCCGGGTGCGACAGCGAAATCCACGCTGTCGAGGGCGTGTCGGTGCGGGGTTGCGCTGTCGCGCGCGGCGAAGGTCACCCGGACGCCCCGAGCCGCGAGCCCGCGCCCGGGCCCCGGCGCCGATGAGTGCACGGCCGTATGCGCGGGCTTACGCGCGGGCGCGGGCGGGGCGGTGAGGGTGTCCGTGCCGAGGTCGACGACGTCGTCGGCGCAGCGCGCGACGAGTTCGGGGTCGTGGCAGGCGAGGGCGACGGCGATGCGGCGGTGGGTGGCGACGTGCCGCAGGAGGTCGGCGATCTCGTCGCGGAGCGCGGGGTCGAGCCCGGCGGTGGGTTCGTCCAGGAGCAGGACGTCGGGGGTGCGGGCGAGGGCACGGGCGAGGGCGACGCGGCGTTGCTGGCCGCCGGAGAGGGCGGTGGGACGGCGGTCGGGCAGCCCGTCGTCGAGGGGCAGCCGGCATTCCGCCAGCAGTCCCCTCACATCGGCGGGGCGCGCGCCGGTGGCGAGCTCGGCGACGAGATCGCGGACCCGCATCCGGGGGTTGAGCCCGGAGCCGGGGTCCTGACCGACGAACGCGAGGCGATGCCGCCGCAGTTCGCGCAGCCGGGCGGGTGGCAGGGCGAACACGTCCTCCCCCAGGACGCGCACGTCCCCGCGCGCCACGCGCGCCCCCGACGGCAGGTCCCCGAGGACGGCCCGGAGCAGGGTCGTCTTACCGGACCCGGAAGGCCCGGTCAGCACGGTGATCCGCCCCCGGCGCAGAGTGAGCCCGGCGGAAGCCAGCAACAAGGGGCCGCCGGGAACGCCGACTTCGAGCCCGGTGACGGTGACGAGCGGGGCTTCACCGCCCTCCGCGCCCATGGGCTCCGGGGCAGGGCCGGCGACAGCCGACGTCAACCCGTCGGCACCCCGGACCGCAGCCGTACCCCCGCCCGTGCCCGGCCCACCGGGCTCCGTCCCCCGTGGGTGCGTCGTCATCGCGCCGCCACCTCCACGCCGCGCCGCGGGGCAAGGGCCTCCGTGGCGAGGCTCGTGGCTGTCGCCACCGCCGCGATCGCGATCGCCGGGGCGATCGTGGCCCAAGGGTTGAGGAGGATCCCCGGCGCGTTCTCGCGGATCATCAGGGCCCAGTCGGCTTCCGGTGGTTGTGGGCCGAGCTGGAGGAAGCCGGCCATGGAGATGACGTAGACCGCTTCGACGAAGCGCAGGCCGAACAGGGCCAGGATCGTGGCGCGCAGGTTGGGCAGGATCTCGTGGAGCGCGACGCGCCACAGGCGTTCGCCGCTCGCGACGGACGCCTCGACGAATCCCGCGCCGGCCAGCGGCGCGGCCGCCGCGGCGACGACCCGCACGGCGTAGGGGGTGCCCAGTACGACGGCGGCGGTCGTGACGGCCAGGCGCCGGCCGCCGGGCCAGGCGAGGGCGAGGAGCATGAGGCCGAGGACCGGGGGCACGAGGATGACCAGGTCGGCGGTGCGTTCGACGACCGCGCCCAGGCGGGGGCTGAGCACCGCGAGGCAGCCCAGCGCGGCCGCGAGGAAGGTGACGGTCACGGCCACGGCCAGCGCGCCGGCGATGAGGGCGTCACCGCCGTGGAGGAGTCGGCTCAGGACGTCCCGGCCCAGTTGGTCGCCGCCGAGGGCCGCGCCGTCGCCGGGCCGGGCGTAGGGGGCGGTGACGGGGGTGTCCAGGGAGTGCGGGGCCAGGAGCGGGCCGCTCAGGGCCAGGAGGGCCAGGGCGGCGGGCAGGGCGCGGAGTGCGGGGGCACTCATGGGCGGGCTCCTACGGTGCGGGCGCGGACGAGGTCGGCGAGGAGGAGCACGCCGGTGATGACGGCGGCGGCGCAGGCGACGACCCCGGCGATGACGGGCGTGTCGCGGTCGGCGACGGCTCCGGCCAGGACGGTGCCGATGCCCGGGTAGTTGAAGAGGGTCTCGACGACGACGGCCCCGCCGAGCAGCATGCCGGTGGACGTGGCGAAGCCGGTGGCGACGGCGGGCAGGGCGCCGGGCAGCGCGTGGCGCAGCAGTACGCGGTGGGTGGGCAGCCCGTCGAGGACGGCGGCCTCGACGTGGGGGGTGGCGGCCTGGTCGGCGAGGGCCGCGCGGACGACGCGGGTGTTCCAGCCGGTCTGGGGCAGGGTGAGGGCGAGGACGGGCATGACGAGCATCGTCCAGTCGGCGGGGCCGCCGTCCGCGCCCGTGAGGGTGGCGGCGGGGAGCCAGCCCGTCCACAGCGAGAACACGAGCAACAGGCCGACGGAGACGACGAATTCGGGGAGGGCGAAGGCGGCGGTGGCGGTGACGTCGACGATCCGGTCGACGGGTCCGCCGGGCCGGGCGGCGGCCAGGCAGCCGAGGGCCAGCGACAGCAGGACCGTGAGGACGAGCGCGGTGCCGCCCAGCAGGAGGGTGTTGGGGAAGGGCGCGGACAGCAGGTCGGTGACGTGCTGTCCGCGCGCGGAGGTGCCGAGGTCGCCGGTGGGCAGGGCGGTGATCCAGTGCCAGAAGCGTTCGGGGAGGGGCCGGTCCAGGCCGAGCAGGTGCCGACGTGCGGCGAGCCCGGCGGCGGTCTCGCCGCGGTCGGAGGTGGCCGAGGCGGCGTCGCCCGGCAGCAGTTCGGTCGCGGCGAAGACGGCGGCGAGGAGGGCGACGAGCAGGAGGAGCCGACGTCCCAGAAGGGCCGCCGCCCGGGGTATGCCGGAGGTCACCGGGCGAGCCAGGCGTTCTCGAGCTGGACGCGCCCGTAGCCCGGAAGCGTGGGCAGGCCGCGTACCTTCGCGGCGGCCAGGTCGATGCCGTCGGCCATGCCCCACAGCAGGTAGCCGGAGCGGTCGTGCTCGATCCGCTGGAGCTCGCGCAGCTTCCGCCCGCGCTCGGCCGCGTCCTTGGTGGCGAGGACCTCGCGGTAGGCGGCGTCGAAGTCCTTGTCGGAGAAGTTCGCCTCGTTCTGTCCGGCGCCGGTGACGAGGGTCTTGGAGGCGAAGAAGACGACGGAGTCGTTGGTGCCCCAGTAGTTGGTGTAGAAGTCGCCCTTGAGCCAGGTCCGGTCGTAGAAGGTGCCGGACTCCTGCTTGACGACCTCGACCTTGATCCCGGCCTCGCGGGCCTGGGCGGCGAAGAGGGTGGCGGACTCGGCGAGGCCGGCGACGTCCTCGGTGGTGACGAGCTCGTAGGTCCTGCCGAGGTCGAAGTCCGCCTCCTTCAGCAGGCGTTTCGCCTTGTCCAGGTCGCGGGCGCGCCGGGGGAGGTCCTTGGCGTAGGCGGGGTCGGCGGTGCCGAGGACGTCGTTGGCGACGGTGCCGTAGCCGGAGAGCGTCTGCTTGACCATGGCCGGGCGGTCCACGACGAGCTTGAACGCCTCGCGGACCCTGGGGTCGGCGAAGGGGCTGCCCTCGGAGGTGCGCATGACGATGGGCAGGGCCATGTCGTCGGGGCGGCGGACGACCTGGATGTCCTTGCGTGCGGCGGCCGTGCGGCCGGCCACGGCACCGGCGTTGGAGGCGAGGTCGATCTGGCCCGCCAGCACGGCGTTGGCCATGGCCTGGGGGTTCTCGAACATGGTCACCTCGATGGCGTCGAGGAGGACCGTGCCGCCGTGCCAGTGCTCGTTGCGCACGAGGCGGGCGTTGCCGTTTCGGTACCAGTCGAGGGCGAACGGGCCGGTGCCGGGCGCCTTGGCCAGGTCTTCGCCGGCGGTGTCCTTCTTCAGGACGAAGGTGGAGAGCCGGGTGAGCAGGGGGAGTTCGGCGTTGGCGTAGTCGGAGACGAGGACGACGGTGTCCTTGCCGTCGGCCGTGATGTTCTCCGCCTTGATGCCGGGCAGCCGGGCGGCGCCGGCGGGGGTGCCCCGCAGCCTGCGCAGGGACCAGACGACGTCGTCGGCGGTGACGGGGGTGCCGTCGTGGAAGACGGCGCCCTTGGCGAGGGTGAAGCGCCAGGTCCGCAGATCGTCGGACGGGGTCCAGGAGGCGGCGAGGCGGCCGACCGTGTTGCTCTTCGCGCCGGGGGCGGTGAGCGTGTCGTACACGAGGGCGATGACGAGATAGTCGCTCTCGTTGCCCTGATTTCCGTGCGGGTCGCGGGTGATGGCGGACGCCCGGCCCAGCGCGCCGACGCGCAGGGTGCCGCCGGGGCGCGGCTGGTTTCCGGCGCCGGCGGAGGCCGTACCGCCGCCGTCCCGGCAGGCGGTGAGCAGTGCGGCCGAGCCCAGGGCCGCTCCGGCCAGCAGCATCTGGCGCCTGGTGAAGTCCACGTCGTCCTCGATCCGGCAGATGGGAGGTCAGTTCCGAGCTACTTAGGTTTGCCTACCCTAACCAAACCTGCCACCGCAAACCCGGCTGGTCGATGCATGGATTTCGGCCAGGGCGTCAACCCCCTTGATTCCAGGGCTCATCACCCGGAAGGCGGACCAAACGGATAACCCGCGAGTTAGGTTTGCCTTACCTAACTTCTAACGGTACGTTCTGGCCAGTCCCCGACGCCACGGGCCGGCGGCCACACCCCCTGGGCCCCTCCTCTCCCCTGCCCGCGGCGCTCCGCCGCACCCTGCCCACCAGGCCCCGCGTCGCCCCTTCGGACTCGCACACCCCGCTACGGAACGGAAGATCGCGCCATGAGCACGGGAACCGCACCCGTCCCCGCCCCCACTCCCGCCCCCGTCCGCCTGCTCGACGACGCCTCGGCCGACGAACTGCACCGCGCCGCCGACGAGATCCTCACCGCCTTCGGCACCTCCGCCACCTCCCCCGCGCTCCTGCGGCGCGTCCGGGAGTCCGCCGCCGCCCTCGGCCCCGCGATCCGGCACCAGTGCCGGCCCGTGGACACCGACGCCGGCCTGTTCGTCCTGCGCGGCCTGCGCGTGGACGACGCCCGGATCGGTGACACGCCCGAGAGCTGGCGCACCGCCGGCGACGCCGGCGCCCACCATGACATCGCCCTCCTCCTGCTCGCCACCGTCATGGGCGACCCCATCGCCTGGGACGGCCAGCAGGAGGGCCGCTTCGTCCACAACATCGTCCCGGCCCCCGGGCACGAGCGGGAGCAGACCGGCGCCAGCAGCAGCGTGCTCCTCAGCCCCCACACCGAGGACGCCTTCCACCCCGGCCGCGCCCATCTGCTGATGCTCACCTGCATGCGCAACCACGACGCCATCGCCACCACCGCCGCCAGCGTCCGCCGGACGCGCCTGGACGACGCCACCGTCGAGGAGCTCACCCGGCCGGTGCTGCCGATCCTGCCCGACGACGCCTACGCCGAGGCCCAGGGCTTCGCCGGGGAGCCACCGCGCGTCCCCGCCCTGTGGCGCGCCCCGGACGGCCTCACCCTGCGCTTCGACCCGGCCTACACCCCGCTGGCCGAGGCCACCGTCGAGTACCGGGCCGCCTACCGGCGGCTGGAGGACGAACTCGCCCGCGTCTCCGTGGCCGTGAGCCTCTCCCCCGGCGAGGTCCTCGTCGTCGACAACGACCTCGTCGTCCACGGCCGGGTGCCCTTCACCGCCCGCTACGACGGGACCGACCGCTGGCTCAAGCGCGCCTCGGTCCGCGTTCCCGGCCGCCGCACCCGCCCGGCCGCCGAGGCCGGCGAGCACGGCTACGGACAGGCCGCGATCGAAGCGCACGCCGCCGAGGCCCCCGCCGCCTGACCTTCGCCCCCACCCGGAACCGAAAGGAACCGCCCATGACGGACCCCGCCCCGGCCCACGACTCCGCCTCGGCCCACGACTCCGCCCGAATACGCGACGACAGGACCCTGACCGTCCTGTCCACCAGCGACGTCGCGGGCATCGACATCACCCCCGCCGACGTCCTCGCCACCGTGGAGAACGCCTACCGCACCCTCGCCGCCGGCCGCTCCGACAACCCGCGCAAGCTCACCGTCAAGCCCGGCGACGGCCACTCCGTCGCCTACGCGATGCTCGGCCGCGACGGCTCCCGCGACGTCGTCGCCGTCAAGACCTCCTACAAGCACGGCCTCCACAGCCCCCGCGACGCGCAGCACTACTACACCGCCCTCACCCTCTACGACGACGTCACCGGGCTGCCCCTGGCCATGATGGACTGCGGCCGCGTCGGCGCCCTGCGCACCCCCGCCGTCTCCGCGCTGCTGGCCCGCGAGTGCGCGCCGCCCGGGGCGCGCGCCGCGCTGGTGATCGGCACCGGCACCCAGGGCCGGCTGGCCCTGCCGTTCCTGCTGACGGCGCTGCCGGGCCTGGAGCGGCTGATGCTCCACGGCACCCACCCCGACGGCATCACCGCCGTGCGCCGTCAGTTGCGCGCCCACTTCCCCGGCCGGGACGTGGAGATCGTCACCGATCTGCGGGAGGCCGCCGGGGCCGCCGACGTCGTCGTCGCCACCGCGGGCCCCCACACCCCCGCCGCCGTGGAGGCGTCCTGGCTGCGGCCCGGCGCCCTGACCGTCCTCGTCGGCCACGGCCTGGCCCCCTCCACCCTCCACGAGGCCGACCGCGTGGTGGCCACCAGCGAGGCCCAGATGCGCGTCACCGGCACCGACATGGCCGACGCCGACGGCGGACTCCCGTCCGTCGACGCCGAGTTCCCGGCCGTCCTCGCCGGGGACGTCCCCGGGCGCACCTCCCCCGACCAGCGGATCTTCGCCTACAACAGCGGCCTCGTCGTCACCGACATCGCGCTCGGCCACCGGTTCGCCCAACTCGCCCTCACCCAGGGCCTGGGAACGCGGGTGCCGCTGTGGCAGTGACAACCACCGCAGTGACGACGACCCGGGCGGCGGCCGCCCCGCCGCTGCCCGCCCACCCTGACCCCCAGGCGGCGGCGGTCCTCGCGAGCGGGCTGCTCCAGGAGCTCTCCTACGCCTTCGACGGACCGTTCCACTTCCTCCTCCCGGACCGCTTCGACACCAACCTCGCCGCCTTCCGCGCCGTCCTCGCCGAGGCCGGCGTGGCGGGCCGGGTGTACTACGCGAAGAAGGCCAACAAGGCGGCCGTGTGGGTCGAGCGCTGCGCGGCGACGGGCGCGGGCGTGGACGTCGCCTCGGCCGGGGAGCTGCGCGAGGCCCTCGCCCACGGGGTGCGCGGCGAGGACATCACGGTCACCGGCCCCGCCAAGCACGAGCAGTTGCTGCGCGTGGCCGTGCTCCAGGGCGCCCTCGTCGCCGTGGACTCCCCCGGCGAGCTGGAGCGCGTCCTGGCCCTGACCGGCGGCACGGCCCGCCCGGCCCGGGTGCTGCTGCGCCGGCTGCCGCCGGACCAGCCGCACAGCCGCTTCGGGCTCGACGAGGAGGAGACGGCCGCCGCCCTGCGCCGCTGCGCGGCGGCCGGCCCGGCCGTGAGCATGGAGGGCTTCAGCTTCCATCTGTCCGGGTACGCCCTGCGGCCCCGCGCCGACCTGGCCGGCCGGCTCGTCGACGAGTGCCGGGCGGCGCGGGCCCTGGGCCTGCGCGCCGACCGGATCAGCGTCGGCGGCGGCTTCGCCGTCGACTACGCCGCCGCCGACGACTGGCACGGCTTCCTCGCCGAGCAGCGGCCCGAGCACTACCACGCGGGCAAGGCGTTCACGGCGGGCGACTTCTACCCGTACCACTCCCCCCTCGCCGGGGCGGACGTCCTGCGGGCCGTCCTGGCCACCACCCCCGAGGGGCACTCCGCGAGCCTCGCCCGGCTGCTCCGCGACGCGGGCGTGACCCTGATGCTGGAGCCGGGCCGCGCCCTGCTGGACCGGGCGGGCGCGACCGTCTTCCGGGTGCGGGGCGTCAAGGAGCGGGACGGCTACGCCGTCCTCACCGTGGACGGCAGCAGCCTCAGCCTCTCGGAACAGTGGTTCAACAGCGAGTACCTGCCGGATCCCGTGCTGCTCACCGAGACCGGCCCGGCCCGGGGCTCCGCCGTCGTCGCGGCGTGCGTGGGCGGGGCGACGTGCCTGGAGTCCGACATGGTCACCTGGCGCAAGGTGCCCTTGCCCGCCCGGCCCCGGGAGGGCGATCTGCTGGTCTACCCGAACACGGCCGGCTACCAGATGGACTCCAACGAGTCGCCCTTCCACGACCTTCCGCTGCCCCCCAAGGTCGTCGTCGACCGTACGGCGGGACGGCCGCGCTGGCGCCTCGACCGCCACGCCTGACCCCGCCCCCCTCGTCACGCCCAAGCCCGACAGGAGCCCCCGATCCCATGAACGCGGCACTCACCGCCCGCCCCGCGCCGGCCCCCCCGTCCGCCGCGCCCGCCCGGCCCGCCGTGGTCACCCGTGTCTCCGAACTCATCGGCCACACCCCGCTCCTGGAGCTCTGCCGCACCCGAGGCGGCAGCCGGCTGCTGCTGAAGCTGGAGATGTTCAACCCCATGGGCACCGCCAAGATCCGGATGGCCCGGCAGATGGTGCTGGACGCCGAGGCCCGGGGCGAACTGCGCCCGGGCGGCCGGATCGTCGAGTCCACCTCCGGCAACACCGGGCTCGGCCTGGCCGTCATGGCCGCCGAGCGCGGCTACGCCTTCACCGCCGTCGTCGACCACCACGCCTGCGCCGACAAGCTCCGCGCGATGCGCGCGCTGGGCACCGAGCTCGTGTACGTCACCGACGACGGCACGGACGAGCTGGCCACCGCCGCCCGGGAGGAGCTCGCCGAGAGCCTCGCCCGTGGACGCGACAACACGATCTTCACGGAGCAGCACAACAATCCCAGCAACGGCGTCGGTTACGCGGCCGTCGCCCATGAGCTCCACGACGCCCTGGACGGCCGCGTGGACGTGCTCGTCGCCGCCGTAGGCACCGGCGGGGCCCTGTGCGGCACCGCCCGTGAGCTGCGCCGGCTCGTCCCGGACGTGCGGACGGTCGGGGTGGAGCCCAAGGGGTCCATCGCCTTCGGCGGGCCCGCGCACGACTACCACCAGTCGGGCACCGGCACGCCCGAGGGCGCCGAGATCGGCGCGCTCGTCGACTTCTCGCTCATCGACGAGGGCGTCAAGGTCGGTGACGTCGAGGCGTTCGCCACCTGCCGCGCGGTGGCCCGCACCGGACTGCTCATCGGCGGCTCCGCCGGCGGCGTCGTCCACGAGGCGCTGCGGCGGCTGCCCTCGCTGCCGCCGGGCAGCACGATGGTCGCGCTGGTCAACGACGGTGGCGAGAAGTACCTCGACACCGTCTTCGACGACGGCTGGATGGCCGCCCGCGACCTCCTCGACCCGGTCGTGGAACGCGAGGTCGGCGACCTCCTCGGCACCCTGCGCGGCCGCTGATGCCCTCGGTGCCCGCCGCCCTGCCCCGGCTGCTGCGCGACAGCCGGGCCCTGGCCGTGCTCGCCGTCCCGCTCGTCCTCACCCAGCTCGCGCAGGTCGCGCTCACCACGACCGACACCGTGATGATGGGCCTGCTCGGCACCGGCGAGCTGGCGGCGGGCGGCCTCGCGATCGTCGTCTTCAACCAGGTGCGCACCATGGGTGTCGGCCTGGTGACCTCCGTCGGCAACCGCGTCGCGGCGGCGGCCGCGCGCGCCGGGACGTCCCCCGAGCGGGCCGCCGCCCCGGAGCCGGACGACGAGGTCGCCGCCGTCGCCCGGGCCGGTCTGGCGGTGGCGACGCTCGCCGGTGCCGCCGGGGCCGTCCTGATGGTCGCCATCGGCCAGTGCCTGTCCCTGCTGGGCCAGGACGCGGACGTCGCCCACCGGGCCCGTGCGATGCTGGTGGCCCTCGCGCCGGGGCTGCTGCCGTGCCTGTGGTTCCAGGCGGTGCGCCAGTTCACGGTCGGCATGCGGCGGCCGCAGGCGCTGCTGCGGATCACGCTGGCGTCCGTGGCCGTCAACGCGGGGCTCGACTGGGTGTTGATCCACGGCACCTGGGGCCTGCCCCGGCTGGGGCTGACCGGCATCGGCGTGGCGACGTCGCTGGTGCACCTGCTGTCCTTCCTCGCCCTGTACGCCTCGACGCGCCGGGACCCGGTGCTCGGCCCGCGCCTGAGCGCCCGGGTCCTGGGCGCGGACCGCGCCACCGTGCGGCGGCTGATCGGGCTGGGCGTGCCGATCGCGGCCACCTACGGCTCGGAGGCGGGGTTCTTCTCGCTGACGGCGCTGATGGCCGGTTCCTTCGGCAGCGCGGCGCTCGCCGCCCACACGGCCGTCAACCAGCTCGTCTCCATCGTCTTCCAGGTCGCCGTGGGGCTCTCCCACGCCGCCTCGATCAACGTCAGCCGCGAGCTGGCCCTGGGGGACGTCGCGGCGGCGCGGCGCCTCCGGACCACCGCGCTGGCCTGCGCCGCAGCCGTCATGGCGGTGGTCGGCGGCTGCTATCTGGCCTTCCCCGAGGCGGTGTTGCGGCCGTTCCTCGACTCCGGCGCGGCGGGCGACGGCGACGCGCTGTCCATCGCGACCGGGCTGCTCGCGGTCGTCGCCGTCCTGCAGTTCTTCGACTGCGCGCAGAACATCGGCGTCGGCCTGCTGCGCGGCCTGGACGACACCAAGGGCGGCTTCCGGGCCACGCTCGTCGGCTACTGGCTCGTGGGGCTGCCCGCCTCGCTCCTCCTCGGGTACGCGGCGGACCTGCGCACCCTCGGTCTGTGGCTCGGGCTGCTGGCGGGCCTCGCCACGACCGCGGCGCTGCTGCTGCGCCGCTACGCGGCGGGCCTGCGCGCCCGGAGCGGGGCGGTCGCGGAGGCGGTGCCCACGGGCTGACCACACGCCGGTCCCGGTAGGGCGGTTCGCGTCCGCCCTACCGGGACCGTGCTTCAGGCGCCGGCCCGGCCGGCCGTGCAGGTGACGACCGCGGAGAACGCCTCGCGGTCGTTCTGGCGTGCCGTGACCCGGGTGCGGGTGAGGGCGCCGTCGTCCTGCGGGAGGACGGTGGCCTCGATCCAGCAGGGGCTGTCGAACTCCACGTACTGGCTGAAGACGGTCTCCAGGCCCAGGACGGCGCCGTGGTCCGGGCCCGTGGCGGCGAGCGCGGCCTGGCGGGCGGCCTCCAACAGCAGCATGCCGGGGGCGTGGTCGACGGGGTGGTCGAAGAGCACCGGGTGGCTGGGGTCCACGCGCAGCTGCCAGACGCCGTCGGCGTCGGTGGGCGAGAGGACCACGTCGTGGAAGCGGTCACGGCCGACGCGCACCGGCGCCAGGGGCGGGGCCAGCGGCACGGCCCGGGAGACGACGGACGGGTCGCCGTACTCGCCGCGCAGCCGCCGGTAGACGGCCGGGGCGTGGCTGGTGAAACGGGCCCGGGCGACGCCCAGGGGCGCACCGTCGCGGAGCGCGGTGACGTCCATCACCAGGGCGGAGAAGCGGCCCTGACGGCGTTTGACGTCGCTGCACACGATCCGCAGTTCTATCTCGGCCGGGGTGGCGGACACGGCCGTCGCGGCGGGGTCGAGCTCGTAGCGGAAGTGGTCCCAGATCAGGTGGTGGCCGAACGGTGTGTCGTAGGCCAGGTGGGACAGCAGGGGGATGGTCTGCCGCACGGTCTCCGCGAAGAGGAGCGGGTCGTAGCGGCCGTCGACCGGGGTGTAGAAGCTGTGGGTCCGGGGCCACTGGGCGCCGATCGTGAAGGTGTCCTCGGCGACGCGCTCCCATCCGGTGAGGAGGACCTCGGCCATGGCCGCCTTGTGGACGTACTGCCGGGGCACACAGGTGGTCAGGCCGTGCGACGCGGAGGGGATGGAGCTCAAAACAGGGGCTTGCTGAACCAGATCGTGCATAACCGACTTCCCGGACGCTCTAACGCTGCTGCTGCTCTGTCTCTGACGCTGGAGCCGTAAGATAAAGGGTGTTCGTTTTGTTTGTCGAGAGATCACAGGGAGTCACCTCATGGCGAGGCCCAGACAGGACCGCGCGGTGAGGACCCGCGCGGCCATCCTTCACGCGGCCGCGGAGGTCTTCGACGAGCTCGGGTTCAGCGGCGCCAGCGTCAGCAAGATCATCGCCCGGGCGGACGCCACCCAGGGCGCGATGTACTTCCACTTCAAGTCCAAGGAAGACCTCGCCCGGGCGGTCATGAACGAGCAGGGCGAGGGCATCGTGATGCCCGAGGGCGAGGCCGGCCTCCAGCACCTGATCGACATCACCCTCCACCTGGCGACCGAGCTCCAGAGCAATGTGCTGCTGCGCGCCGGCGTCCGCCTCGCCGTCGAGCAGGGCGAGTTCGGCGTCCAGGACGACACCGCCTACCAGGAATGGGCCGCCCGCTTCCACGAGCAGCTGGTCGCCGCCCGGGGCCGCGGCGAGCTCCTGCCCGAGGTGGACGAACGGGAGCTGGCCTGGGTCCTGGTGAGCTGCTACACCGGCACCCAGCTCTTCTCCCAGGTCTCCACCAACCGGGCCGATCTGCCCGAGCGCGTGGCCCTGTTGTGGCGCTACCTGCTGCCCGGCGTCGCCACGCCGGAGGCCCGCGCGCGGCTCGTCACCACCCCCGGCGCGGCCGGGGCGGCCCGCCGGTGAGCGGGCCGCTGGTCGCGCTGACCGGCGCCACGGGGTTCATCGGCTCCGCCGCGCTGCGCGAACTCGGCTTGCGGGGCGTGCGCGTGCGCGCGCTCACCCGCCGGCCCGGCCCGGACGCGGACCCGCTCGTCGAGTGGTTCCCCGGCGACCTGACCGACCCCGGCTCGCTGCGGGGGCTGTGCGAGGGGGCCGACGCCCTGCTCCACCTGGCCTCCTGCGTCTCCCCGGACGAGGGCCTGTGCGAGGCGGTCAACCACCGGGGCGCCGTCGCGCTGGCCGCCGAGGCCCGCCGGGCGGCGGTGCCCCGTGTCGTCGCCCTGTCGACCGCGGCCGTCTACGGCCCGGGTCCGCACGACGGGCCGGACGTCGACGCGATCCGGCCCGCGCCCACGTCGCCCGCGAGCCGCACCCGGCTGGCGGGCGAGGCGCCGATGCTGGAGAGCGGGGCGGTCGTCCTGCGCCCGGGGCTGGTGCTGGGCGCGGGCGACCGCTGGGTGGTGCCGGCCCTGGCCGAGCTGCTGCGCCGGGTGCCCGCGCGCTGGGACGGCGGGCGCGGGCTGCTGTCGGCCGTGGACGTCACCGATCTGGCGCGGCTCGTCGCGGAGCTGGCGTGCGGGCCGAACGCCGTGCCGGCGGGCGTCCACCACGCCAGCCACCCCGTCCCGGTGCGCAACGGCGACCTGATGGACGCGCTCGCCGAGCACGCCGTCCTGCCGCGCGCCGAGGCCGACTGGCCGTGGCGACGCTGCCTGGAGAGCCTGCGGGAGAACCCCGGGCGCATGAGCGAGCGTCAGTTCGCGCTGCTCGCCCGCGACCACTGGTACGCGAGTACGGAGGTGTGGCGGGCGGCGGCCTGCCCGCCGGGGCCGGGCGTCCTGGCCCGCCTGGCGGAGGCGGCACCCTGGTACCGACGGCACGTGACGCCCTGAGCGGGCTCGGCAGCGCCCCGAAGGGGCGCGGGGAACTGCGCGACCAGCCACAACGCACCCGCAGATGACGCGGAGCGCACCCGCGCCGAGCGCACCCCTCAGCCGCGGACCGGGAGGAGGACCAGGTCCCAGATCCGGGCGAGCTGCCCGCCGACGTCCACCGCCGGGCGCCCGGCGTCCGCGGCGGAGGCGCGGATCTGCGCCTCCGCGCCGACGATCAGATGGCTGACCAGGTCCGCGACCACCTCGGGCCGCGCCACCGGCGGCAGCACGCCGGACGACCGGGCGCGCTCGATCAGCGCGTGCGCGGCCGGCCGCCACGCGGAGGTCCAGGCCCGGCCCCCGGCGCGCTCACGGGTGAGCCGGGCCGCCGAGCGGACCATCGGCTCCTCCTCCATCAGCGCGGCCAGCGCCAGGGTGAGCGCCACCAGGCCGTCCACCGGGTCGCCGGCCGGCGTCAGCGCGTCGCGCACCCGGGCCTCCGTCAGGATCCAGCCCTCGTCCTGCACGGCGTCGGCGAGTTCGCCCTTGGTGGCGAAGTGGAAGGTCAGCGCCCCCATGGACATCTCGGCCGCCGCGCGGATCTGGGACAGGGACGTGCCCTCGTAGCCGTTGCGGTCGAAGGCGCGGGCCGCGGCCCGGACGAGCGCCGAACGGGTCCGTACGGCGCGCTCCTGCATGACCATGCTCCCTCCAGACATTCACCGCCATGCGCCATGCGACCGCGCCATTGCGGAACGACGGCTTCAACTTGCCGGTGGAAGACCGGCGTTCAACCACCTTACGGCCATGATCGTCGGGCTCGGCACTGCCTCCCGGTTCCGAACGTCACACCGCCGGGGTTTTGAAAACAAAGCGATCGTTCTCTATTCTTTCGCTCGCGGCGGGGATCTGCCGTCCGCGTCAGAAGGGACCGTGCGATGGCTGTGCACCATTCGACCCGCCCGTTCACCCCGGGCACCGCTCCACTCGTCTCCTTCGCCGAAGAGGTCTTCGGCTACCTGCCCCGCGCCGACCAGCGGCGCTGGGCCCACGCCTATCTGGAGGGGCTGCTCGCCACCCCGGGCAAGAAGACGGTCCGCCGCCTGGCGGCCGCCGTCTCCGCCTCGCCCACCGCCTCGCAGTCGCTGCACCAGTTCGTCAACGCCAGCCCGTGGGACTGGGGCCCGGCCCTGCGCTCGCTCGCCCACTGGACCCTGCGGCGAACCGTCCCCCGCGCCTGGACGATCGGCACGGTGGTCGTCCCCAAGCGGGGCGAGAGCTCGGTGGGCGTCCACCGCCGCTTCGACCCCGCCTCGGGCCGCACCGTCAACTGCCAGTTCGGCGTGGGGATCTTCCTGTCCACCGACACCGAGCCGGTGCCGCTCGGCTGGCGGATCCTGCTGCCCTCCCGCTGGACCGACGACGACACCCTGCGCGAGCGGGCCCGCATACCGGAGTCCAGCGTGGGCGACCGGCCCGCCTCGGCGCAGGTGCTCGACCTGGTCCACACGCTCCACTCCCGGACCGCCGCCACCCCGCTGCCCGTCGTCGCCGACATGAGCTCCTGCACGGAGGCGGCCTCGCTGATCCGCGGACTCGACCGCGCCGGCTGCGACTTCGTCGTCGCCGTGCCCCCCGCCCTGGCCGTGCTGCCCGGCGGACGCCCGCGCGGCGACGGCCAGGACGCGCCCGTCCCCGTGCGGCGGCCGGTCTACCAGGGCGACGGCTTCGGCGAGGTCCCCGCTCCCCTGGGCATCCCCGGCGCGACCCCGGCCGGGCAGCCGCGACGGCTGCTCAACACCCTGGTCCGGCTGCCGGAGCGACCCGGCGTCCGGACGGGTACGACGACACCCCCGGCGTACCGGGCGTTCGCCCGCCGGGTCCCCGGCCGGCAGGCCGACGAGCCCGTGTGGATCACCAACCTCACCCGGCACTCCGCCGAGGAGCTCGTGGCCCTCACCGGGCACCACGCCCGGACGACCGGCGCCCTGCGGACCCTGGAGGACGACTTCGGGCTGCGGGACTTCGAGGGCCGGTCCTTCCCCGGCTGGCACCACCACATGACGCTGGTCTCCGCCGCCTTCGCCTACAGCCGGCTGGCCGGGGCGGCCGCCCCGCGCGAGGACCGGCCGCTGGCCGCCGTCCGGTCGGCCTGACGACCCCGCCTCGCGGCCCCGGCGGACCACCGCCCGGGCCCGGCCGCCGGTCCCGAGTGCGACCGACAGCGCCCCGACCGACAGCGCCATGCCCGTGCGCGCCACGCCC
Organism: Streptomyces sp. L500; assembly: GCF_054551825.1. NCBI lineage: Bacteria > Bacillati > Actinomycetota > Actinomycetes > Kitasatosporales > Streptomycetaceae > Streptomyces > Streptomyces sp. L500. The sequence continues at coordinate 288,133 of NZ_JBTOLC010000002.1, read as the reverse complement.
CTGCGCGTCCGCTCAGCGGACGTCGAGCCCCGCGAGGAACCACTCCTCCAGCGCCCGTATCCGCGCTTCGCACTCCGCGCGGTCCGCGCCCGCCACCACGAAGGCGGCCAGGAAGTCCCCGGAGTGCCAGGCCTCCTCCATCCGGTCCCCCGGCGCCGCGAAGTACTGGTGCTTCACCACCCCTTCGGGCATCCCCGCCGGGTCGGGCAACCCGTGGACCGTGCCGGGCCGCCGCGTGAACAACAGCTGACCACCGACGCGCTCCGGCTTCCCGCCCCCCTCGTACGGGAAGTCCAGCCCCAGCTGACGGCGGACCGGCGGCTCGGCCGGGTCGAAGCCGAACATCGCCCGGTGGACGTCCCGGACGCCCGCGCCACCGGCGCGGCAGGCCGCCTCGCACAGCACCAGCTCGTCGTCCGGGGTGTGGAACACCTCGATGTGGAAGGCGAAGTGCTCGCTGCCGCCGAACTCCGCCAGCAGCCGCTCGCCGAAGGCCGTCAGCCGGTGGCGCAGCGGGTCGTCGGCGTCCAGGGCGATGTCCATGCGCCCTTCGCGCTGGGTGTAGTCGGCCAGGACGTAGGTGTAGCGCGAGGGCCACATGGTGACGACGCGTCCGTCGAGGACCACGCCGTCGATGTGGCACATGCCGCCCTCGACGAACGCCTCGACCAGCCAGGTGGGTTCCTCGCCCGGCGCGGCGAGGTGGTCGCCCGCGAGCCAGCCGGCGACCTCGTCGGCGGTGCGCAGCACGGCCAGGTCGATGGAGCCGGCGCCGCGCCGGGGCTTGACGACCACGGGCAGGCCGTGGGCGGCGACGAAGTCGGTGAGGTCCTGGGGGGCGGCCAGGAGCGCGTGGTCGGCGACGGGGATGCCGGCGCGGACGGCGGCGCGCTTCATCTCCCACTTGTCGCGGTAGGGCACGACGTCCTCGGGGCGCGGGCCGGGCAGGCCGTAGCGCACCCGCAGGTGGGCGGCGCGCTCCAGGTCGTTCTCCTGGCAGGCGACGATGTCGGTCACGCCGTAGCGCTCGACGAGCTCGGCGGCCCGCTCGGCGACGCGGGGGCTGGTGTCGTAGCCGGGCAGCGCCTCGGCGTGGGTGAAGGGCGCGGCGGTGGGCAGTTCCTCGCCGTGCACGGCCAGTTGTTCGCTGGAGGCGAGGACGACGACGTCGGCGTCGTAGCCCTCCAGCCACTGCTCGTAGGGGTTGGCGCGGAACGATCCGCGGTGGAGGACCAGGGCGGTCATACGGTCACCTCGTGACGGTCGGTACGGGGGCTTTCAGGACTCGTTCCAGAGGCTGACGTAGCGCTCGCCGGTGTCGGGCAGCACGGTGACGATGGTCTTCCCCGCGTACTGGGGGAGCCGGGCCAGGTGGGCGGCGGCGTGGACGGCGGCGCCGGAGGAGACGCCGACGAAGAGGCCCTGCCGGGTGGCCAGGGCCTTCGCCGCGGCCAGGGCGTCGTCGTCGCCGCAGGTCAGCACGTGGTCGATGAGCGATTCGTCGGTGGTGGGCGCGACGAAGCCGCCGTTGAGGCCGGGGATGCGGTGCTGGCCGCCGAAGCCCCGGGAGAGGACGGGCGAGCCCTCCGGCTCCACGGCGACGACCTCGATCGAGGGGTCGCGCTCCTTGAGGTAGCGGGCGCAGCCGGTGATGGTGCCGCCGGTGCCGACGCCGGCGACGAGCACGTCCACCGTGCCGGCGGTGTCGGCCCAGATCTCCGGGCCGGTGGTCTCGTAGTGAGCCAGGACGTTGTCGTCGTTCTCGTGCTGGCGGGAGTACCAGCAGCCGGGCGTCTCCGCGTGGATCTCCTCGGCCTTGGCGATGGCGCCGGCGAAGCCGTCCTCGCTGGGCGTCTGCACGACCTCGGCGCCCAGCGCCTTCAGCAGGCCCACGCGTTCGGGGGTGGCGCTGTCGGGCAGGACGACGACGCAGCGGTAGCCGCGGGCGGCGGCGAGGGCGGCCAGGGCGATGCCGGTGTTGCCGGAGGTGGACTCCAGGACCGTGCCGCCCGGGACGAGCTCGCCGCGCTCCTCGGCGCCGAGGATCATGCGCAGCGCGGGCCGGTCCTTGCTGCTGGAGAAGGGGTTGACGGACTCCAGCTTGGCGAGGACCTCGACGGACGGGTCCGCGCCCTCCGGGTACAGCCGGACGAGGGGGGTGCCCCCGATGAGGTCCTCCAGGCCGTCGGCGACGCGGCGGGTGCCGGTCGTCGTGGGGCCGGGCTGGGTGGTGGCGGCAGCGGCCATGGGTGAATCTCCTACGGGAGGCGTGGTGGGTGGGGGTCGGCGGCGCGGTTCACCAGGAGCCGGCCGAGGCGAGCAGGCGTACGGGGTCGGTGGCCGGGGTGACGTCGCCGCCCGGGGTGCGGATCACGGACGGGGGCGCGTAGACGCGGGCGTCGGCCGGGATGTCCTTGGTGACCGTGGCCATCGCGCCGATCAGCGCGCCGTCGCCGACGGTCACCGGGCCGAGCACGGTGGCGTTGGCGCCGAGGATGACGCCGTCGCCGACGACGGGGTGCCGGCGCTCGCCGTCGGGGCGGGCGTTGTCGTTCCACCAGCCGACGGCCCCCAGGGTGACCTGGTGGAAGATGGTCACGTCGTCGCCGATGACGGCGGTCTCGCCGATGACGACGCCGCAGCCGTGGTCGATGAAGACCCGGCGGCCGAGGACGGCACCGGGGTGGATCTCCACCCCGGTGTGCCGGCGGGCGCCGTGGGCGACGAGCCGGGCGGCCAGGCGCAGGCCGCGCCGGTGGAGCCGGTGGGCGACCCGGTGGGCCCACAGCGCGGGCAGCGCCGCGTGCAGTACGCCCTCCCGGCGGTTGCGGATGGACGGATCGCGCTCGACGACGACGTCGAGGTCCTCGCGCAGCGTCCGCAGCAGTCCGGGCTCGGTGGGCATGGGACTCAACTCCTCCTGGTACGACGGGTGGGCGATGCGGCCGCGCCGGGCACCGTCCCCGCGGTCTCCGCGGCCGGCTCCGCGCTCCCCGGCTCGGCGCTCCCCGGTTCGGGGGCGGGCCGGACGGCGTGGGCGGGCAGGCGCGGCTCCAGCCGCAGCATGGCGAGGCTGCCGAGCAGCACCCCGCCGGCCAGCAGCAGCCAGGTCAGGTTCGCGGAGACGGCCAGCAGGGTGGTGAACAGGGCCGGGGCGGCCGCCTTGGCGACCGACCAGGACAGGTAGTAGACGGCCAGGTAGCGGCCCCGCAGGGCGTCCGGCGCGGCATCGGTGGACAGGGCGCCGGAGGACGGGCTGTGCAGCAGCTCGCCTCCGGTGTAGAGGACGGTGGTCAGCAGCAGCCCGGACACCAGGACGACGCCGCCGTCCAGGGCGGACAGCATCGCGAAGCCCAGGAAGGACGCGGCGAAGACCACGCCGCCCATCGCGGAGACGCGGGTGCGCCGCCACTTGGACGTCCAGGAGTTGACCGGGACCTGCGCCAGCGCCACCAGCACGGTGTTCACGGTGAACAGCAGGCCGGGCAGGGACGCCGAGGCGTGGAGCGTCTGGGTGGTGTAGACGGGCAGGATGACGCTGAGCGAGGAGTAGCAGAAGGCCAGCGGCACGGTCGCCAGCGTCAGCCCCAGGTAGGGCCGGTCGCGCAGGACGGCACCGTACCCGCCGGCGGCCTTCCCGTCCGCCTTCGTGGTGGTGGCGGTGGCCGGGACGCGCCCGGAGGGCAGGCCGGCGATCAGCACGGCCGCCAGCGCGAGTCCCGCGCCGCTGCCCAGGACGACCGCGTGGTACGCCCAGTCGGCGTCGGCGGCCAGAGCGAGGCTGGCCAGCAGGCCGCCCACGCCGAAGCCGGCGTTGCGCAGGCTCGACTGGGTGGCGATCATGCGCTGCCGCTCGGCGCCCTGGGCGAGTTCGGATATCAGGGCCTGGATGGACGCCTGGAACGAACGGTCCCCGACGGCGACGAGGGTGGCGGCGGCCAGCAGTTGCCACCACTGGTGGACGAACGGATAGCAGACGAACCCCACGGCGCGCACGGCGAATCCGACCGCCACCACGGTACGGGCCCCCAGCCGGTCGACCAGCGCTCCGAAGAACGGGCTCACGGCCAGCCCCACCAGGGCGGCGACGGTCAGGGCGCCGCCCACCTGGCCCAGCGGCAGCCCCGCGACCCGGTGGAAGTACAGCAGGGACACCGGGACGTACATGCCGCCGCCGACGGCCTCGGCCGACACGGCGGCCAGATAACGGTAGCGGGGGAACGTGCCCTTGCCTGGGCGTGTGGGGCTCACGGGAACTCCTTGGTTGCCGGCGGAGTTCACCGACTCCGCGCGCTGCTGCCGAACAGAGGGCAATTCTCGCTTGGGCGAATGGAGCCAACCACGCGGGGCCGGGAGCGGCAACATCCGGATAGCGGCCCATGACGACTTCAGCGACTTGCCGAAGTCGTGGACTTGCCCAAGTCGCGGCCCCACTTCGGCAAGTCGCTGAAGTCGTAGGCGAGAACGCACCGAGCCCTTGCCGCCCCTCTGACCGGCATGGTTGGCTCCAACTCGCCAGGGACGGCCCGCATTGCGAGCGGAGCCGCTTTCGCCGCGGAAGGTGGCGGTCCCGGTATTTCGTGAAGCCACGGGCCGCTGTTGGGATCCGAATTCCCCGGAAGGTGCCCGGCGGTGACAGTCGAATTCCTGCCTCCCAGTGGTGCCGGCCGGCAGTGCCGTCGCGCCCCCGAAAGGAATGAATGGTGTCCAGCTTTGAAATCCGCAAGGTCGGCGGCCGGATCGGTGCCGAGATCCTCGGCGTCGACCTCGGCACCGGCCTGACGGACTCGGTGTTCGACCGGATCCACGAGGCCTTCCTGGAGCACAAGGTCCTCTTCTTCCGGGACCAGGACATCACCGACGAGGCGCAGCTGGAGTTCGCGGGCCGCTTCGGCCCGCTCACCCAGAAGCACCCCATGATGCGGACGGTCGACGGCGCCCCCCAGGTCATCCCGATCGACGGCGAGGACCAGCGCGCCAACCACTGGCACACGGACATCAGCTTCACGCAGGCCCCGTCGCTGGGCACCACCCTGCGCGCCATGGTGCTCCCGCCCTACGGCGGCGACACGATGGTCGCCAACGGCGCGGCCGGCTACAAGGACCTGCCCAAGGAGCTCCGCGAGATCGCCGACAAGCTGTGGGCGGTGCACACCAACCGCGCCGAGCAGCCGAAGCTGGGCACCGAGCGCGGCGAGGAGGTGCGCAAGGCGTTCATGGCCAAGCGCTTCGAGGCCGCCCACCCGGTGGTCCGCGTCCACCCCGAGTCCGGTGAACCGAGCCTGTTCCTGGGCGGCTTCGCCCAGCGCTTCGTCGGCATGACCCAGCAGGAGTCCCGCGGTCTCCTCGACGTCCTCCAGAGCTATGTCCGCCGCCCGGAGAACACCGCCCGCTGGACCTGGCGCGTCGGCGACGTCCTGATCTTCGACAACCGCGCCACGCAGCACTACGCGATCAACGACTACGACGACCACAAGCGCGTCCTGCACCGCGTGTCCATCACCGGCGACGTGCCCGTGGGCCTCGACGGCCGCACCAGCTACGTCATCGAGAACGGCGTCGAGGACGGTGAGGGCGAGTGACCACCACCGCGAACACCACCTCGCCCACCACCTCGCAGACCGCCGAGCGCCACGACCCGGCCACGTTCGCCGCGCGGCTGCGCCGCCGCGAACGCCTGCTGGGCTACTGGATCGCCTGTGACAACCCGGCGGGCACCGAGCGCATCGCCGGCGTCGGGTACGACTACATCGGCGTCGACGGCCAGCACGGTGTGATGCACCGGGCGGGCTGGCAGACGGCCATGCTCGCCGTGGACGCCCGGCAGGTCTCCGCCGGTGTCCTGCGCGTCCCCTCCGTCGACCCGATCGCCATCGGCACGGCCCTGGACTCGGGGGCGCGCGGCGTGGTGGTGCCGATGGTGAACACCGCCGAGGAGGCCGCGATCGCGGCCCGCGCCTGCCGACACCACCCCCGGGGCACCCGCAGCCTGGGCGGCCCGGTCCGCGGCGAGCTGCGGATGGGCTCGGTGCCCGCCGAGGTCGACGAGGCCGTCGCCTGCATCGTGATGATCGAGACGGCCGCCGCGCTGGAGAACCTGGAGGCGATCTGCGCGACGCCCGAGCTGGACGCCGTCTACGTCGGCCCCGCCGACCTGTCCGTGGCCCTGGGCGCCAAGTTCTTCGGCGACCCGGACGTCGCGGAGGCCCTGGAGGACGCGCTGAAGCGGATCACCGACGCCGCCGAGCGCGCGGGCATCGCCTGCGGCATCCACGTCCTCAAGGGTGCCGACGCCAAGCGCCGGCTGGCCGAGGGGTTCACCTTCGCCACGGTCTCCAGCGACATCACCCACCTCCAGGAGGCCGCCGTCACCCACCTCGCCGCCGCCCGCGGCGAGGCCTGACGGACCCCCGGTCGCGTCCGCCGGCCGCACCGAAGACGAACTGCGATGACACTGCGATGAAAGCTGGAGCTTTGATGACAGGGAACGCGCCCTCCCCCGCCCCCGCCCGGGCCGCGCGCCGGATCGTCCGGTCGGCGGAGGAGCTCGTCGGCGACACCCCGCTGATGGAGGTCCGCCTCCCGGGCGTGCCGGAGTCCGCCCGGCTCCTGGCGAAGCTGGAGATGTTCAACCCGCTGTCCAACGTCAAGGACCGCCCCGCGCTCTACATGATGCGCGAGGCCGAGCGGTCGGGCGTGCTGGCCCCCGAGGGCGGCACGGTCATCGAGTGCTCCTCCGGCAGCACGGGCATCTCGATCGCGGCACTCAGCGCCCAGCGCGGCCATCGCTGCATCATCGTGATGCCGGACAACGCGACCGAGGAACGCCGCCAGATCCTCCGGGAGTTCGGCGCGGAGATCGTCCTCGTCCCCCACCAGGACGGGCTGCTGCCCGCCTGGCGGTACGCCGAGGAGCTCCAGCGCTCCATCCCCGGCTCCTGGCTGGCCCACCAGGACGAGAACCCGGCCAACCTCCGCGCCCACTACGAGACCACGGGCCCGGAGATCTGGGAGGCCACCGGTGGCGACGTCGACGTGCTGGTGTGCGGCGTCGGCACCGGCGGCACCCTGATGGGCGTGGCCCGCTACCTCAAGGAGCGCCGCGACGTCCACGTGGTGGCGGTGGAGCCGGCCCGTTCGGCGATCCTCTCCGGCGGGGAGGCCGGGCCCCACGGCATTCCCGGCATCGGGGCCGGCTACGTCTCCGACATCATGGACCTCGAACTGATCGACGAGGTCGTCGCGGTGCCGGACGACGCCGCCGCCGACACCACCCACGAGGTCAACAGGGCCACCGGCCTGCTGGCCGGCATCTCCTCGGGCGCCGCCGCGTACGCGGCCCGGCTCCTCGCCCAGCGGGAGCGCTGGGCGGGCTCGACCATCGTCACCGTCTTCCCCGACACCGGGGAGCGCTACCTCTCGATGGCCCGCGACCAGGGCTGACGCCCGTACGGCACCCGGCGGCCGGGCGGCCCCCGCGCCTCGCCCGGCCGCGCACATCCTCTTGGCTCCACCCCGGAACGGACACCTCTTATGTGCCGCATCTACGGCTACTTCAACGCGATCGCGTCCCCCCACGAACTGAGAACGGTCGCCGCGCTCCAGCGGCACGGAGGCCCGGACAGCAGCGGCTCGGCCCGGGACGCCGGCTGGGGCATCGGCAACAACCGGCTGGCCATCGTCGACCTCGACGGCGGCGTCCAGCCCTACGGACGGCCCGGCCGCTACCAGGTCGTCTTCAACGGCGAGATCTACAACCACAACGAGCTGCGCGCCCGGCTGGAGGCGATGGGCCACACCTTCGCCGACCGCTGCGACGGCAGCATCATCCCGGCCCTGTACCGCGAGTACGGCCTGGACTTCACCGACCACCTCGACGGCATGTACGCCCTCGCCCTGGTCGACGAGCGCGGCGAGCGCCCCAAGCTGATCCTGGCCACCGACCACATCGGCATGAAGCCGCTGTACTACCGCTGGGACGCGGCCGAGCGCTCGATCCACTTCTCCTCCGAACTCCCCGCGCTGCTGGGCTTCTCCGGCGTCCCCGCCGGCCTGCGCTCCGAGGGCCTGGACGCCTACCTGGCGACCAAGACGCCCTTCGGCGAGGAGACGATGTTCGCCGGGATCCACGTGCTGCCGCCGTCCACCACGATGGTGATCGAGGCCGGCGAGACCCCCCGCGTCATCCACCGCCCGCAGCGCCCCGACGCCACCCGGCAGACCGACGAGTCGGCCGCCGGCGAGCTGATCCAGGGCCGGCTGCGCACCGAGGTCGGCAGCCTCCTCAACGCGGACGTGCCCGTCGCCGTGATCACCTCCGGCGGCCTGGACTCCAGCCTGGTCACGGCGCTCGCCGCCGAGCACGGCCCGGTGGACTCCTTCAACATCGCCTACAAGGGCGACTGGCCGTTCGACGAGCGGCACTTCGCCCGCCAGGCGGCCGAGCGGGCCAACGCCACCTACCACCAGGTGGAGATCGACCCGGCGAGCTTCCCCTCGCTGCTGGAGGACGTCGTCTGGCACCTGGGTCAGCCCAACGCCGACCCCATCACGCTGAGCACCTTCTCCCTCTTCCGCGCCGTGCGCGACGCCGGCTTCAAGGTGGCGCTCACCGGTGACGCGGCCGACGAGATCTTCGGCGGCTACTCCCGGATGCGCGCGGCCGCCCAGGCCGCGGCGACGGGCGCCGAGTGGTACCAGGAGTACGTCGACGAGCTCGGCGTCCTGCCCGCCCACCGCCGCTCCTCGCTCTACACCGACGAGTACCGCTCGCTGATCGCGGGCACCGACGCCATCCCGGCCGACGCGCTCACCCGGCTCCGCTCGGGCGAGGGCACGGTGCTCGAGCGCATCACCGAGTTCGAGCTCGGCCACCGGCTGCCCGCCTACCACCTGCGCCGCGTCGACCACCTGAGCATGGCCAGCTCCGTCGAGGCCCGGCTGCCGTTCTGCCAGCGCAGCGTCATCGCACCGGGCCGGGCCCTGCCGGACGCGCTGCGCATCCGCGACGGCAAGGTCAAGCGGTCCCTGTACGCGGCGGCCGCCGGTCTCGTCCCCGACGACGTCCTCAACCGCCCCAAGCAGCCCTTCACCCTCCCCATCACGGCGATGCTGGCGCCCGGTTCGGCGCTGTGGGAGTACGCGCGGGACATGCTCAGCCCGGGCCGGCTCAAGGACGCGGGCCAGCTGGACGTCCAGGCCGTCGAGCGGCTGTTCGCCGTCCAGGCGGAGCGGCCGGACGACACCACGTCGCTGACCCTGTGGGCGCTGCTGGTGCACGAGGTGTGGCGCGAGCTGTTCCGCCGCGCGGCCCTGGGGCCGGTGGCGGCGGCCGGGCGCACGGCGGTCCCCGCATGATCGGCCATCTCGCCTACGCCTCGGGCAGCCCCTGCCCGACGGTCGTCCTCGACGCGGGCCTGCTGGGCCCGGACGAGGAGGCCATGCGGCGGGACCTCACCGCGGTCCGGCGCTATCTGACGGAGGCGGGCGGCTCCCACGTCCTGAAGATCGCGCTCGTCCGGCCCTCCGAGCACCCGATGTTCGACCTGGACTACCGCTTCGTGCAGGCGCTGCCCGGCGGCCCGGACCGCTTCGACTTCCGCGGCTCCTGCGGGCATTCGATCCTCTCGGCGGTCGTGGCGGCCGCCCGTTCGGGGATGCTGCCGAAGCTGACGCCGGGCGGCCGGGTCCGGGTGAACGTCCTCAACAACGGGGACAGCGTGGTGTGCGAGGTGGACGCCGTCGACCGGGACGAGGTCCGCTTCACCGTCTACTTCGTCCAGCCGGGCGGCGTCGCCGTCTCGCGGCTGCTGCTCACCGGCGAGGCCCGCACCGAGCTCGCGGTGGACGACGGGAACGTCACGGTGTCCCTGGTGTCCTCCGGCAACGCCTACGCGTTCGTGGACGCACGGCAGTTGGGGATCGCCGACCACACCGCGCTGTTCTCCGCCGGGAGCGAGCTGTTCGACCGGATGGCGCGGATCCGCGCGGCGGCCGCCGCCCATCTGGGCTGGTCCCCCGAGGGCGCGTTCCCCAAGATCGCGGCGATCGTGCCGATGGAGCCGGGCCGGCTCGCGGCGCGCGCCATCTCGGTGCCGTCCTGGCATCCGACGATCGCCCTGACCGGGGCGGTCTGCCTCGGCGCCGCCACCCGGGTGCCCGGCACGATCCCCTGGGCCATGGCCCGGGAGCAGGGCCGCGCCGACGGACTGATCGACATCACCACACCCGGCGGTGACACGGCCGTCACCGCCACCACGCTCGAGACCGCCGGGGAGCCGGCGCTCACCTGGGTGGGCGTGGGACGCAAACGGGTCGTCTTCCAAGGCTCGTTCGTGCTGGAACCTCTCGCCCATCTGCAATTCGAGGAGATTGCCCAATGCCTGGCACTGTCAGCGACGTCCGCATGACGGACATCCGCATGAGGACGGAGATCACCCCCGCCCTGCGGGCGCGGCTTCGCGAGTCCGCGGAGCAGACCGCGCTGAGCGGGGCCCCCGACCACGAGGTGCTCGCCGAGCTGCGGGCCTCGGGCCTGCTGGCCACGGCGGTCCCCGCCGAGTACGGCGGCGCGGGCGCCGACGCCCGGGAGATCAACCGGGTCGTCGAGGAGATCGCGACCGTCAACCCCTCGGTGTCCATCATCGCCTTCCAGCACTTCGCGGTGAGTGCCCGGATCGCCGAGTGGGGCACCGAGGAGCAGAAGCGGGAGCTGCTGCCGCGGCTCGCCGACGGCACGTACCTGGCCGCCTCCGCGTGGAGCGAGACGGGCGCGGGCGCCGCGAAGCAGAAGCTCGCGAGCACCGGCACCCGCCGCCCGGACGGCACGTGGGTGCTGAACGGCGCGAAGTCCTTCACCACCGGCGCCTCGGTCGCCGACATCTACCTCGTGCTGGTGCAGACCGAGGAGCCGGAGGCGGACACCACCCGGGTGTACGGCTCGGTGGGCCAGACCTTCTTCCTCGTCATGGGCGAGAACCCGGGCCTGGTGCCGGACCTGAGCCTGGACCTGGTGGGCATGCGCGGCTCGGCGACGGGCTTCGTGTCGCTGGTGGACTGCGTGGTCGGTGCGACGGACATGCTGGGCCCCGAGGGCCGGGCGCCGGAGATCATCGCCGGGGTGCGGGAGTCCGGGGCCACCCTGGGCGCCGTGGCCGTGGGCACCGCCCGGGCCGCCCTCGACCTGGTCGTCGACCACGTCGAGCGGCGCGGCCTGCTGGAGAAGGCGACCGTGCGGCACCGGCTGGTGGGCCTGGCCACCCGGCTGGAGTCGGCGCGCGCCATCGTCGAGCGGGCCGGCGCCCGGACGTCGCAGACCCCGGGCCTGACGACGCTCCACAGCAAGCTCCACGCGTCCACCGAGGCGGAGGAGATCTGCCTGGAGGTGGCCCGGATGCTCAGCTCCGCCGGCTACGTCACCGGCTCGCGGCTGAACCGGCTGCTGGCCGACGCGCGCGCGGTGGCGCTGATGGGACCGACGAACGACCTCGCCCGAGAGCTGGTGGCTGTGTCATGGCAGAACTGAACGAAGACCGCTCCGGCGTGGAGCTGGTCGTCACCGCCCGTCGGCTGGTCACCCCCGAGGGCGTCCGCCCGGGCCGGGTGCTGATCGCGGGCGGCCGCGTCCTGGCCGTCGAGGGCGTGGACGACACGGACACCGTGCCGGCGTCCGTGCCCCGGATGGACGCCGGGGACCACTACGTCCTGCCCGGCCTCATCGACTCCCACGTGCACTTCCGCACCCCCGGTCTGACGCACAAGGAGGACTGGGAGCACGGCAGCCGGGCCGCCGTCGCCGGCGGCTTCACCACCGTGATGGACATGCCCAACACGGTCCCGCCGACGCTGACGGAGGAGGCCGTCCGCGAGAAGGCCGCGATGGTCGCGGGCCACTCGCTGGTCGACCACCGCTTCCACATCGGCCTCGACCCCGAGCGCCCCGAGCTGCTGGCCACGCTGGATCCCGAGGTCGCCACGAGCGCCAAGGTGTTCATGGCCGGGCACCACACGGCCCCGACCGTGGTCCGCGACCCCGTCGCCCTGGAGAAGGCGTTCGTCGCCGCCGCCGAGGGCGGGGTGCAGCTGGTCCTCCACGCCGAGGACGACCTGCTCTTCCAGCTCCTCGACGGCTGGTGGGGCGACCCGGAGAACTACCGCGAGTACGAGGCCCGCCGGCCGCGCAGCGGTGGCATCGCCGCCGTGGCCCGCGTCATCGAGCTCGTCCGCCGCCACGGCACCAAGGCCCACATCCTCCACCTGTCCAGCGCGGAGGAGGCCGACCTGGTGAGCGCCGCCCGGGCGGCCGGGCTGCCGGTCAGCTTCGAGGTCACCGGCCACCACCTGTCGTTCACCGACGAGGACACCAAGCGGCTGGGCGCCCGTACCCGGCTGTCGCCGTCCATCCGTCAGCAGTCCGACCAGGACCGGCTGTGGGAGGCGCTGCGGTCCGGGCACTCCGCCACGATCGGCAGCGACCACGCCCCGCACACCGTCGAGGAGAAGACGCAGACGGTCCAGAAGTCGCCGCCCGGCCTGCCGGGCGTGCAGGAGCTGGCCGTCGGCGTGTGGACGGGCATGCGCCGCCGCTGGCCGGACGAGGACCCCGACGTGGCGGTCGCCCGCCTCGTGCGGCACCTCGCCGAGGGCCCGGCGGACCTGTTCCGCCTGCCGGGCAAGGGCCGGATCGTCCCGGGTGCCGACGCCGACCTGGTGTTCTTCGCGCCGGACGCCACCTGGATGCTCTCCGCCCACGACGTCCGCGCCAAGTGCGGCTGGTCCGCGTACGAGGGCTGGACGATGACCGGCCGCGTCGAGCGCACCCTGCGCTCCGGCAAGGTCGTCTGGGACGCCGCCACCGGCGAGTTCGGCGACTACGACGGCCGCTGGCTGTCCTGCGCCCCGGCGCGGGCTGAAGGGGTGTGACGAGCATGGAGCGCAAGCGCACAGTGATCGTCGCCGGCGGCGGCATCGGCGGCCTCGCCGCCGCCGCTGCCCTGGCGGGCGCCGGACTGGACGTCACGGTCGTCGAGCGCGCCGCGCACATCGGCGACGTCGGCTCCGGGCTGATGGTGTACGCCAACGGCGTCCGGGCGCTCGACGCGATCAGCCCGCGCCTGGGCGAGCGCGTCCGCGCGACCGGTCACCCGACGGTCCCCGGCGACGTCCGCCTGCTGATGGACTCCGCCGGGAACACCCTCTCCGAGGAGCCCATCGGCGACATGGGCGAGCGCCTGGGCGCCCCGCAGATCCCGATCCTGCGCACGGCCCTGCAGACGGCCCTGCTCGACGAGGCGCTCGCCGCCGGCGCGGTGGTGCGGCTCGGCACCACCGTCGAGGGCCACACCGGCCGCGCGGACGGGGTGAGCGTACGGCTGTCGGACGGCAACACCCTGGAGGCGGACCTCCTGGTGGCGGCCGACGGCATCAAGTCCGTCATCCGGCAGGCGATGCTGGGCGACGGCGCCCCGACGTACCGCGGCTACACCTCCGTCCGGGGCCGGACGACCGGATCGCCGCTCTACCCGCGGCCGTTCGTGGCCAACGGGCGGGGCATCCAGCTCTTCGTCGCCCCCGTCGGCGCCGACACGATGTACTGGGCGGCGAAGATCACCGCCGAGCCGGGGGTGTGGCCCGCGAAGGGCCGCGACGTGGCCCTGAAGGAGCTGGTGGCGGCTCTCGACAGCTGGGACGAGCCGTTCGGGCGGCTGATCCTGGACGCCGACCCGCAGGACGTCGCCGTCACCGACATCCACGACCGCGACCCGGCCCCCTACTGGGTGGACGGCCGGGTCGCCCTCCTCGGCGACGCCGCGCACCCCATGGTCCCGGCCATGGGCCAGGGCGCCAACATGGCGCTGGAGGACGCGGTCACGCTGGCCGCCGCGCTCGGCGCCCACCAGGACGTGGACACCGCCCTGCGCGTCTACCAGGAGCAGCGCCTGGAGCGGACCTCCGCCGTCGTGCTCCACTCGCGCCGCCAGGGCGCCCTCGACCAGGGCGCCAGCCGGGACGAGGAGCGCGCGCGGAACGACTTCATGCGGTCCCACGGCCGCAAGGACGAGGCCATCTTCGACGTCGTCGCCTGGCGTCCCGAGGACATCCGGCTCGAAGCCACCCAGCCCCTGCCGGCAGCCGGCTGAGGGACACAGCTCACACTTCATGGAAGGTTGCCGCAGCGTGCAGACGCCACACATCGTACTGATCAGCGGGTCGCTCCGGGCCGGGTCGACCTCCGACCGCATCGCCGACTGGTGCGCGCGGGAGTGCCGGGAGCAGGGCGCCACGGCCCGGACGTTCACCGGCGGGGAGATCGACTTCCCGTTCTACCGGCCGGGGATCTCCGGGGACCACCCGGGGATCACCGAGTTCCTCGACGAGCTCGGCCGGGCCGACGGCGTGATCCTGGTCTCGCCGACCTACCACGGCACGCTGTCGGGCCTGCTGAAGAACGCCCTGGACTTCGTCAACGACCTCGCCGGGCCCCGGCCGTTCCTCGACGGCCGCGCCATCGGCTGCGTCGCCGTCGGCGCCGGCACCCAGGGCGCGGTGACCACCTTGGAGACGCTGCGCACCATCGGCCACTCGCTGCGCGCCTGGCCGACCCCGCTCGGGGTGGTCCTGCCGAACGCGGGCTCGCTGAGCGCCGAGGGCACCCCGGGCGAGCCGCACCACCGGGAGAAGATGATCGAAATGATCTCCCAGGTGCTGACGGTGAGCCGGGCCCGGGCGATGGACCAGGACCGCGTCCCGGCAACGGTCTGACAGCACATCACCACCCTTTTTCACTCCACTACTTGAGATTCAGGGAGACAGAACATGTCCGCAGCGGACGCCCCCGCACAGCCCTTCTCCATCGGCCCGATCTGGCGCGACTCGAACGTCCGCTCCGGCCCGTCCCTGGAGAGCCCGGTCCAGAAGCTGCTGCTGCCGGACGACGGCGTGAGCTACGACGCGCTCGGCTGGGTGACCGGCGACGAGGTCGTCGAGGGCGAGAACCCCAAGGGCGTGATCATCAGCGACCTCTGGTTCGAGCTCGCGATGGGCGGCTGGTGCAGCGCCGTGAACTTCGACCAGGAGACCGTCGCGCGGGTCGTCGCCGGCCACTGAGGCACCGCCTGACCTCGACGAACAGCGCTTGCTGCCGCGTCACCCCCGTGCGCGGCGGCGAGCGCTGTTCGCGCACCCTTTAATTGGACTCTCATACTCGCATTAACTAGGGTGAGTGACGTGCGACTGACCAAGAGCACCGACATCGCCCTGCGCATCGCCATGCGCCTGGCCGTGACGGACGACGCGGGGGACTCCGCGGCGCCCACCACCCGCGAGGTGGCCGGGGCCGTCGGCGTGCCGTACACCCACGCCGCCAAGGTGGTCAGCCGCCTCCAGCACCTGGGCGTCGTCGAGGCCCGCCGGGGTCGCGGCGGCGGGCTCGCCCTCACCCCCGCCGGGCGCGGGTGGTCGGTCGGCCGCCTGCTGCGCGAGCTGGAGGGCACGGGCGACGTCGTCGGCTGCGAGGACGAACCGCCGTGCCCGCTGCGCGGGGCCTGCCGGCTGCGCGGAGCGCTGCGCGAGGCCCAGGAGGCGTTCTTCGCGACGCTGGACCCCCTGACCATCGAGGAGCTGACGGCCCCGCCGACGGGCCCGCTCCTCCTCTCCCTCACCACCCGCCCGGAGCAGTAAGAGCCCCGGACCCCCACCGCCCACATCCCCCCACACCCAAAAATACGAATCTCAGATACCAATTAAAGGATCGCAGGAGGAGCCCAGATGCTGTCCCCGAAGTCGACCGAGATCGTCCGTGCCACCCTGCCCGCCGTCGGCGGCGCGATCGGTGACATCACCACGCTCTTCTACGACAAGCTCTTCACCGCTCACCCGGCTCTCCTGCGCGACCTGTTCAACCGCGGCAACCAGGCCGAGGGCAGCCAGCAGCAGGCCCTCGCGGGCGCCGTCGCCGCCTTCGCCACGGCCCTGGTCGAGCACCCGGACGTCCGCCCCGACGCGATGCTCTCCCGCATCGCCCACAAGCACGCCTCCCTGGGCATCACCCCGGACCAGTACCCGATCGTCCAGCGGCACCTCTTCGCCGCCATCGCCGAGGTCCTGGGCGACGCGGTCACCGCGGAGGTCGCCGCCGCCTGGGACGAGGTCTACTGGCTGATGGCGAACGCCCTCATCGCCCTGGAGGCCCGCCTCTACGAGCAGGCCGGCACCCCGGACGCCGACGTCTTCGTCCCCTGCCACGTGGTCGCCCGCCGGGCGGAGACGCCGGAGGTCACCACCTTCCTCGTCCGCCCGTCCGACGACCGCCCGCTCCCGGCCGCGCGCCCCGGCCAGTACGTCTCCGTCCGGGTGCCCCTCCCCGACGGCGCCCGGCAGATACGCCAGTACAGCCTCTCGGGCCACCCGGACAACGCCCTCCAGTTCTCCGTCAAGCGCGTGACCGGCGACCCCGCGGGCGAGGTCTCCACGTACCTCCACGACCACGTCGCCGTGGGCGACACCCTCACCGTGAGCGTCCCCTTCGGCGACGTGACCCTGGCCGACGGCGACTCCCCCGTCCTGCTGGCCTCGGCGGGCATCGGCTGCACCCCGATGACCGGCATGCTCTCCCACCTGGCCGCGACCGGCGCCACCCGCCGCGTCCTCGCCGTCCACGCCGACCGGAGCGAGGCCACCCACGCCTTCCGCGCCGACCTCCACCAGCTCGTCGCCAAGCTCCCGGACGCCGCCGCCCACGTCTGGTACGAGCACCCGGAGGCCGCCCACCCCGCCGACCGCACGGGCCGCGCGGACCTCACCACCCTCGACATCCCCACCGGCACCATCGCCTACCTCTGCGGCCCCCTCCCCTTCCTGAAGACGGCCCGCGCCCAGCTCCTCACGACGGGCGTGGCCCCGGCCGACATCCACTACGAGGTCTTCGGCCCCGACCTGTGGCTCGGAGCGGACGCGTAGGGCGACAGCCCCTAGGGGTGCGCCCCCGTGCCCGGCATCATGGTGACCGGTTCCGCGGGGGCGACCTCGACGGCCTCCGTCTTGGGGCTGCGGCGCTGGCGCTTGGCGGCCCAGGTGGCGAGCCAGGAGAGCAGCATGCACATCCCGATATAGATCGGGCAGATGATCATCACGACGGGGATGAACGGCAGGTCGTAGTCGAGATTGCTGGCGATCAGCTTGCCGGCGTGGAGGAACTCCTCGTAGGTGATGAGGAAGCCCAGCGAGGTGTCCTTCAGGGCGACGACCAGCTGGCTGATGATCGTGGGCAGCATGGCGCGCAGCGCCTGGGGGACGAGGACGTGGGTCATCACCTGGGTCTTGTACATGCCCAGGGAGTACGCGGCCTCCCGCTGGCCGCGGTCGACGGCGTTGACGCCGGTGCGGAAGACCTCGGCGAGGACCGAGCCGTTGTAGAGGGTCAGGCCGGTGACCAGGGCGGGCAGGGGCTGGACCTTGAGGGCGACGAAGACGAAGAAGATCATCACCAGGACGGGCATCGCCCGGAAGAACTCCACAAGGAGCGTGGCGGCCCAGCGCAGCGGCCGGTGCTCGGAGAGCCGGCCGCAGGCCAGGAGGCCGCCGAGGGCGAGGGAGAGGACGGCGGCGTAGCCGAAGGCGCGCAGGGTGTTGGCGAGGCCGCGCAGCAGGAGTTCCTGGACGCCCTTGTACTCGAAGGGGGCCCACTTCGCGGCCGTGAACTGGTGGGTGTCGACGAGGAGGACGACGACCCAGGCGACGATGCCGGCGATGACGGCGGTGGCGGCCAGCCCGTAGAGCAGGTGGCGGCGGCGGGCGTGGGGGCCGGGGACGTCGTAGAGGGCGGTGGCGGCCGGCGCGTGCGCGGTCATCGGGCGACTCCCCAGCGCTTCTCCAGCACGTTGAACAGCGCGCTGATGGACAGGGTGATGATGAGGTAGCCGACGGCGATCCAGACGAACGACCAGACGATGCTGTAGCCGAGCTCGTTGAGCGTCTTGTAGGTGCCGAGGAGCTCGGTGACGCTGAACGAGCCGGCGATCGCGGAGTTCTTGGCGAGGGCGATGAGCGTGGAGCCGACCGGTGGGATGACCGAGCGGAAGGCCTGGGGCAGGACGACGGCGCCGAGGGTCTGGCCGAAGGTCATGCCGAGGCTGCGGGCCGCCTCGCCCTGACCGGTCGGCACGGTGTTGATGCCGGAGCGCAGCGCCTCGCAGATGAAGGCGGAGGTGTAGCAGCCCAGGGCGAGGACCGCGAAGAGCTGGAAGGGCAGGACGATCCCGAAGCGCGGCAGGCCCAGCAGGACGGCGAAGAAGAGCAGGGTGAGCGGGGTGTTGCGCAGCACCGTCACCCACACCGTGCCGAAGACGCGCAGCGAGCCGACCGGGGCGACGCGGAAGGAGGCCATGAGGAAGCCGAGAACGAGCGCGAGCAGCGAGGCGTAGACGGTGAGTTCGACGGTGCCGAGGAAGCCCTTGCCGTAGAGGGCGAAGTTGTCGGTGAGCACGTTCATGCGGGTTCTCGTCCTCCTCAGCCTGCCGGGTAGCGGTCGACGGCGGGCGGCCTCGGGGCGGGGTGCCCGGACAGGCCGAGGGTGGCGTCGTAGGCCTTCGTCCAGTCGCCGTTCTTCTCGTGGGCCTCGAGGGCGTCGTCGAGGGCGAGGCGCAGGGCCGTGTCGTTGCGGGGGACGCCGATGCCGTAGGGCTCCTGGGAGAAGGGCCGGCCCACGACCTTCAGCTCCTCGGGGGCCTTGGCGGCGTACCCCAGGAGGATGGTGTTGTCGGTGGTGACGGCGTCCACCTGGAGGCTGAGGAGGTTGTCCACGCAGATCGAGTACGTGTCGTAGGCGACGGCGTGGGCCTTGGGGTAGTCGCTCTCGATGCGCCGGAGCGGGGTGGAGCCGGCCGCCGAGCAGACGCGTTTGCCGGCCAGGTCCTGGGGGCCGTCGATGCCCTTCTCGTCCTTGCGGATCAGCAGGTCCTGCCCGGCGATGAAGTACGGCCCGGCGAAGCCCACCTGCTTCTTGCGCAGGGCATTGATGGTGTAGGTGCCGACGTAGTAGTCGATCTGGCCGTTCTGGAGGGCGGTCTCGCGGTTGGCGGAGGCGATGGTCCGGAAGGCGAGGGTCTTGGGGTCGAAGCCGAGGGAGGCGGACATCATCCTGGCGATCTCGATGTCGAAGCCGGAGTAGACGCCGGACGACGGGTCCTTCTGGCCCAGGTAGGGCTGGTCCTCCTTGACGCCGGCGACGAGGTGGCCGCGGCGCTCGGCGGCCCGCCAGGTGGCGGAGTCCGGCAGCCGGAACCCCTGGGCGACGTGGTAGACGGGCAGCGCCGCCGGCTTGGGCCCCTTGACGGGCGGGCTGCCCTCCTTGCCGCAGGCGGCGGCGAGGAGGGCGGTGAGGCCCGTGACGGCGAGGGCGGCGGAGGCGGTGAGGCGACGTCCCATGGTCGGCCGGCCCCCTCAGTGCTTGAGGATCTTGGACAGGAAGTCCTTGGCGCGCTCGCTCTCGGGCGCGGTGAAGAACTCCTCGGGCGTGCGGTCCTCGACGATGCGGCCGTCCGCCATGAAGACGACGCGGTTGGCGGCGTAGCGGGCGAAGCCCATCTCGTGGGTGACGACGACCATCGTCCGGCCCTCCCGGGCGAGCTGCCGCATGACCTCCAGCACCTCGTTGATCATCTCGGGGTCCAGGGCCGAGGTCGGCTCGTCGAAGAGGAGCGCCTTGGGGTCCATGGCCAGCGCGCGGGCGATGGCGACGCGCTGCTGCTGGCCGCCGGAGAGCTGGGCGGGGTACTTCTCGGCGTGGGCCAGCAGCCCGACCCGCTCCAGGAGTTCGCGCGAGCGCCGGTCGGCCTCCTCCTTGCCGCGCTTGCGCACCTTGACCTGGGCGAGGGACACATTGGCGAGGACCGTCTTGTGCGCGAAGAGGTTGAAGGACTGGAAGACCATGCCGACCTCGGCGCGGAGCCGGGCGAGGTCCCGGCCCTCCTCCGGCAGCGGCTGCCCGTCGAGGGTGATGGTGCCGGACTCCACCGGTTCGAGGCGGTTGATGGTCCGGCACAGGGTGGACTTCCCCGAGCCCGAGGGGCCGATGACCACCACCACCTCGCCGCGGCCGACGGTGAGGTTGACGTCCTTCAGCACGTGCAATTTCCCGTAGTGCTTGTTGACGTCACGCAGCTCGATCAACGGCTCGTTCAGTGGCTCGCTCAATGGCTCGACGGCCATACCAGTCCTACCCACTCGCTCTCGGCGCTCCGGCGGTCGCGCACCGGTCGCAGCACCGTAGTCCGCCGGGAATCGGCGCCCCGGCGGTGACACACGGCCGGGGCGGGGATGGCACCGGAACGGGTCGGCGCGAGCCGCCATTTGCCCCAGGTACCGCCAGGTACCCCCTAGGTACACAGACCCAGCCTGGGTACCTAGCCTGTGGGGTCCGGACGGGGGAACCGAGGGGGAAGGGAGCCCCACGTGGGCGACAGCAGGCCCGTATATCTGCGCATCGCGGACGACCTGCGGCGGCGGATCGACGAGGGTGGGCTCGCCGTGGGCGACCGCATCCCGTCCCGCTCCGAGCTCAAACGCGCGTACGAGGCCAGCGATCAGACCGTGGACCGGGCGGTACGGGTGCTGAAGGCGGCCGGCTACGCGGAGGGCCAGTTCGGGCGGGGGGTGTTCGTCACCGACCGGGCACCCCTGGGCACGCTGCTGCGCTCGACCGGGGCGGTCGACTCGCCCTTCGCGGCGCAGATCCGCTGCTACGGCGGCAGGGGCGCGCCGGGCGCGCCCGTCCCGGGCCCGGGCGACCCGGCACCTCCCAGGGACACCGCCCTGGCCCTGGACCCGGCGCCGCCCCGGGACACCACGCTGACGTGGGAGGCGACCTCCAGCGAGACGCCCGCACCGGCCCCGATCGCCGAGCGGCTGGGCATCGGCACCGGCGAACCCGTGCTGTGCACCCAGTACGAGTACCTGGCCAACCGGCACCCCGTACAGCTCGCCACCAGCTGGGAGCCGCTGACCATCACCGAGGGCACCGACGTGGCCCTCCCCGAGCGCGGCCCCTACGCCCGGCGCGGGGTGCGCGGCAGGCTCGCCGCCATCGGCGTCCGCGTCGTCAGGGCCCGTGAGCTGGTGGGCTCCCGCCCGGCCACCACGCCGGAGGCGGAGGCCCTGGGGTGCGCGGCGGGCCAGTGCGTCACCGTCGTGGAGCGCACCCACTTCGACGGCGACGACCGGGCCGTGGAGACGTCGGACATCGTGGTCCGCGCGGACCGCTGGCGACTGGAGTACACCATCGCGTTCACGAGCTGACGGCCGTTCACCGGGGCGCCTCCGGTGGGCGTCAGGTCTCTCGCTTCGGCGGGCGTCGGATCTGGCTTCGGTGGGCGCCAGGTCGGGCTTCGGCAGGCGTCAGGTCTCGGCGAGCTCCGCGTAGAGCTGCGACAGCTCCGGCGCGCCCTCGGCCGCCCACGCCTGACCGGCCTCCACCACGTCGATCTCCCGGCCGCCGGCCAGCCGCACCACCGGCTGGCCGTCCTGCCGCAGCCACCAGCCGGCGCCCCGGACCGTACGGACGACGACGGTGCCCAGGTAGAGCCCCGCGTCGTTGCCCAGCCAGGGCAGCAGTTCGGGGTCGTCGCGCCAGCGCGGCTGGAGCTGGTCCAGCGCCTCCAGGGACGACGGCGCGTCGTCGAGCGCGACACCGGCCGACTTCGCTTGGGCGCGCAGCAGTTCGCACTCGGCCAGCAGCTCGGCCAGGCCCTCCGGGTCCCTGTCCGCGACCTCGGGCGGCACCGCACCGTGCGACTGACCGTGCCGCTTGCGCCAGCCGTCCAAGAAGGGAATGTTCATACCGCGCAGGATCTCACTCGCACGGATGGCCCCACCACCGGCACGCGGTGAACGACGTGGCCGTGCGGCCTCCTTGACGTTCCCCAGCCGTCTCCTTAGCTTCATCCCGCCACACGACCCTGCCACACGATCCCGCCCCACGCGGAGCGGGTAACGCTGGGAGGCATGACGCGCATGCTCCGGACCTCGAAGCGCGGGGCGTCCACCCTGACGCCCGGCAGGACACGTCACAGACCGGTCGGACCGGTCGCCGCCGCCCGCCGGACGGTCGCGACGGGTGTCGTCGCGGCGGCCGCGGCCTGGGCCCTGGGACTGGGCGCGCTCCCCGCGACCGCGGACCCGGGCCCGGACCGCGCCGACAAGGCGGCGGACACCACCGGACCGGACGTCACCGGGCCGGGCGTCACCGGGCCGAACACCAGCCGGCCGGACGCCGCCAGGCCCGACGGCCCCGCGCTGGATCCCGCCCCGGACCCGGTACCGGACCCCCTCCTCCTCGGCGACGCCGCGCCGGACGGCGAGCCGCTCCCCCTGGAGCGGCTCTTCGACAACCGGGGCGTCAGCGACGACGCCCGCCCAGGGGCCGCGGACTTCGACGGACGCGGCGACTCCTTCTCCGCCCAGGAGCTCAGGGCCGCCGGCTGGACCCCCGGCCGGACGATCGCCGTGGACGGCGCCGCGCTGCGCTGGCCCGCGACGGCACCGGGCCGCCCCGACAACGTCCTCGCGGACGGCCAGGCCGTACGGCTGACCGGGCGCGGCGAGGCCCTGACGTTTCTCGTGGCGGGCGGCGGACCGGGCGCGCGAACGCGCGACGGCGCGGCCGGGACGGGCCTCGTCCGCTACCGCGACGGCTCCCGGAGCACGTACCGGCTGCGCGCCCCGGACTGGCGCGCCGGCCCGCTCCCCACCAAGCTCCTGGGCCTCCCCCACCGCAACACGCCCGACGGCCGGCGGGCCGGGACCGTCCGGCTGTACGCGGTGACCGTGCCCGTCGACCGCGGCCGCGAGGTCTCCTCCGTGGTCCTGCCGAGGGCCGGCCGCGAGGCGGGGCTGCACGTCTTCTCCCTCGCCCTGCGCGGTCCCTCGAACGGGTGGACCGGCACCTGGGCGGCGTCCACGTCCGGGTACACCACGGTGGGCCCGTGGACCGACCGGACGCTCCGGCTGGTCGTGCACAGCAGCGCGGGCGGGCCGCGCGCCCGGATCCGGCTGGAGAACACCTTCTCCCCCGCCCCCGTCCGGATCGGGCACGCGACGGTGGCGTTGCGGGGCAAGGGCGCGGCGACGGCCGGACGGCCGGTGCCGCTGACCTTCGGGGGCCGCTCCGGGGCGGAACTCCCGGCGGGGGCCCAGCAGTTCAGCGACCCGGTGGGCTTCCGGGTGCCGCCGGACACCGACCTCCTGGTGAGCATCCACCTGCCGGGGACCGTCCGGGCCCTGCCCGTGCACAGCTACACCAGCCAGACCTCCTACCTCAGCGCCGACGGCGCGGGCGACCGCACGGCCGAGCGGGGCGGGGAGGCGTACGGCACCGCGCTGCCCAGCTGGCCCCTGCTGACCGGGGTGGACGTGGCCGGCGGCCCCGGCTCGGTGGTCGCCCTGGGCGACTCCATCACCGACGGCGAGCGCTCCACGCCGGGGGCGAACAGGCGCTGGCCGGACCTCCTGGCCCGGCGGCTGCGCGCCCAGTGGGACGTGCCCCGCTTCGGCGTCCTCAACCACGGCATCTCCGGCAACCGCGTCGTGACCGACCGCTACCCGGGCACCGGAGCCAGCTCGGTGCTGAGCGGGGTGAGCGCGGAGCACCGGCTGGAGCGCGACGTGCTGGCGCAGACCGGCGCCCGGACCGTCGTGGTCTTCGAGGGTGTCAATGACATCCGCGCCGGGACGACGGGCGACGAGGTCATCGCCACGCTGAAGAGGATCGCGGCGACCGCCCACGAGCGGGGCATGCGCGTGGCGGTGGCCACCATCGCGCCGTGCGGCGGCTTCTTCGACTGCACGGCCGAGGCGGAGTCGTACCGCGTCGCCGTCAACCGGCACATCCGGGCGGGGCTGGGTCTCTACGACGCCGTCTTCGACTTCGACGCGGCGATCCGCGACCCGGACCGGCCCGACCGCATGCTGCCGCGCTTCGACGGCGGCGACCACCTCCACCCCAACGACGCGGGGATGCGGGCGTTCAGCGAGGCGATCGATTTGCGAAAGCTGATCTGAGCCGAGGGCCGGGGGCGCCCGGCCCTCGGGGGCCCTCGGAAGGGGGCGACCCTCAGACGTCCAGGTCGACGACGACCGGGGCGTGGTCGGAGGCGCCCTTGCCCTTGCGCTCCTCGCGGTCGACGTAGGCGTCCTTGACGGCGCCGGTGAAGGACGCGTTGGCGTAAGCGAGGTCGATGCGCATGCCGCGGTTCTTCGGGAAGCAGAGCTGGCGGTAGTCCCAGTAGGTGTACGGGCGGTCGTACTTCAGGGGGCGGGGGACGACGTCCGACAGGCCCGCGTCGCGCAGGGCGGCGAGCGCGGCGCGCTCCGCGCGCGTCACGTGCGTGGCGCCCTCGAAGACGGCCGGGTCGAAGACGTCGTCGTCGGTCGGGGCGATGTTGAAGTCGCCGAGGACGGCGAACGGCCGCTCCCCCGTGGCGTCGGCCACGACCGCGTCGCGCAGGGCCTCCAGCCAGCGGAGCTTGTACGCGTAGTGGTCGTGGCCGACCTCGCGGCCGTTGGGCACGTAGACCGACCAGACGCGGACGCCGCCGCACGTCGCCGAGATCGCGCGGGGCTCCTGCGCGCCGTCGTACTCCGGGCCGCCGGGCAGACCGGAGACGACCTCCTCCAGGCCGACGCGGGAGAGCAGGGCCACGCCGTTCCACCGGCCGTCGGCGTTGACCGCGGACTCGTAGCCCAGGGCGCGCAGCTCGTCGGCGGGGAACTGCTCGGCGGAGCACTTGGTCTCCTGGATGCACAGCACGTCCGTGCCGCTGCTCTCCAGCCAGGCCAGGAGCCTCGGCAGTCGGGCGGTGATCGAGTTCACGTTCCAGGTGGCGATGCGCATGCGGCCACCCTAACGGCCGGGTGTGACAGTGCGGGGTGCGAGCGGATCCGCGCAGGTCAGAGGCCCGTCGGAGGTCCTCGTCAGAGCCGGACGCTCTGGCCGGCGGCCAGCCGGGAGTGCTCCGCCCCGGCGACGCCGGGGCCGTCCGGGCCGAGCATCCGGTCGTACACCGGCCGGGCGAGGTCGGTGAGGAGCGCGTCGTGGATGTCGATGGCGCGGCGCGGCTTGACCTCGCGGATGTAGTCGATGACGTCGGCGACCTTGTTCCAGGGGGCCATGACGGGGACCATCAGCGTCTCGACCGGCTGCCCGGGGAGGGTCAGCGCGTCGCCGGGGTGGAAGAGCGCGCCGTCGACGAGGTAGCCGACGTTGGTGATCCTCGGGATGTCCGGGTGGATCACGGCGTGCAGCTGCCCGTGCACCTGGACGTCGAAGCCGGCGGCGCTGAACGCGTCGCCCTCCCCGACGGTGTGCACCCGGCCGGGGAAGGCCGCCGAGACCTGCTCCGCGACGCTGCGCAGCGTCCACAGCTCGGCGGCCGGGTTGGCGTCCAGGGCGGCGCGCAGCCGCCCCTCGTCGAAGTGGTCCGGGTGCTCGTGGGTGACGAGGATCGCGTCCGCCCCGACGGCGGCGTCCGCCTCGCTGAACCCTCCCGGGTCGATGACGAGGGTGCGGCCGTCGTCCTTCTCCAGCCGGATGCAGGCGTGGCTCTGCTTGGTCAGCTTCATGGCCACCATCTTGCTACGCGTCCGTTTCCTCGGCGACGACGCGGCGGGCGACCTCGAAGGCCCGCCCGGCGGCGGGCAGACCGCAGTACAGGGACGCGTGCAGCAACGTTTCCTTTATCTCGTCCGGGCTCACGCCGCCGCGCAGGGCGGCACGGGTGTGCGTGGCCAGCTCGTCGAGGTGGCCGCCGGCGGTCAGCGCGCTGAGCGTGAGGAGGAACCGGGTCCGCCGGTCGAGCCCGGGCCGCGACCAGACGTCGCCCCAGGCGACGCGGGTGACGAGGTCCTCGTAGTCGGCGGAGAAGTCGCCGGGGTCGAGGTGCCGCGCGAGCGCGTCGCCCGCGCCGAGCACCTCGCGGCGCAGCCGCAGGCCGCGCGCGTGGGGGTCGCCTCCGGCGGGGTCGGCATGGCGCGCCGGGTCCTGTCCACCGCTTCCGCCAGCGCGGCCCGCGCCCGACGCGGCGTCCGCGTACGGATTTCCGCCGTCGACCGCACGTCGCGGCCCTGCCGGGGTATCCCCCTCACCGGGGGCCCGATCGCCGGAGCCGCCGACTCCGCCAGCGCGATCCCCGTCCGGGATGGCGGGGCGCTGCGGGTCGCCGCCGACGGACGGTCGGCCCGCGTCAGGACCGGTGACGCGCCCCTCGTCACGGGCCGGTCCTCCGATGCCATCGGCGCCGCCGACGCCACCGACGCCACGAGCACCGATGCGCACGGTGTCGGCGTACGACGCCCCACCGCCCCCGGCCCGGTCGCTTCCGCCAGCACGTTCCGTGATCCGGACGGTGTCGTTGTACGGGTTTCCGCTGTCGACCGCACGAACCGCGCCATCGTGGGTATCCCCCTTACCGGGGGCCCCATCACCGGAGCGCCCAACTCCGCCAGCGCGATCCCCACCACGCCCATCGTCCGTGGACGGACTCCCACTACCGCCGCCAGGGGCGCCCTCGCCGGTCCGACTGCCTCCGGCAGCGTCCTCCCCGCCGGGCCCGCCGTCCGCGTACGGGTTTCCGCTGCTGACCGGGGCACCGCCGTCGGGACGGCCGCCTCCGGCAGCACGGTCCTCACCGCGCCCACCGTCCGCGTACGGGCTTGCGCTGCCGACCGGGGTACCGGCGCCCGCCAGGACGCCGTCGCCGGACCCGCTGTCTCCGCCAGCGCGATCCACCCCACGCCCGCCGTCCACGTACGGATTCCCGCTGCCGGGTACGCCAGCCGCCCCCGTCGGGCCCGCTGTCCGGTACGGGTTCGCCCCGGGGCTCTCCACCGAGGCGGGCTCGGACGAGACCGGAGCCGCGGCCGGGACGGAGGCAGGGACAGGGGCGGAGACGGGGCCCGCAGCCGGCCGGGCTACCGGCCCCTGGGGACCCTGCGCGACGCCCTGCGGCCCCGGCACCCCCTGCGGCCCCGGCAAGTGCCGGGCCAAAAGGTCCGTCACAGCCGTGGGCTGTTCCACCGGGGCGAGGTGGCGGGCGCCCGGGACGACGGCGAGGCGGGCGTCGTGGATGCCCGCGACGAGGACGCGGGCGTCGGCGGCCGGGGTCACCTGGTCGTCCGCGCCGACGATGACCAACGCAGGCAGGTCGATGCGACCCAGCTCGGCGCGGACGTCGAACGCGGCGAGCGCCTCGCACGCCGCCTCGTAGCAGGCCATGTCGGTGGTCCGGACCATCTGGACGGCCCAGTCGACGATCGCCGGCTGGGCGCCCGCGAACGCGGGCGTGAACCAGCGTTCGGGTGCCGTCCGGGCCACCGGTTCGAGGCCGCCGGCCCGGACGTCGGCGGCGCGCATCCCGCCGCGCGGCGCGGCCTCGAAGTGCGCGGCGGAACCGACGACGGCGAGCGAGAGGAGCCGCCGCGGGTGGCGCAGGGCGAGGTCGGTACCCATGGCGCCGGAGACGCAGCAGCCCACGTACGCGAAGCGGTCGACACCGAGCGCGTCGAGCGTCGCCAGCAGCCGGTCGGTGAGCTCACCGACCGTGGCGGCGGGTTGCGCGGGGGCGCCACCGTGTCCCGGCAGGTCGAAGCGGATGACGCGCCGGCGGCGGGTCAGCTCGGGTATCTGCCGGTCCCACATGTGCCATGTAGTACCGAGGGCCGGGCCCAGGACCAGGACCGGGGCGTCTTCCGGCCCGTCAGAGCGGTATTGCAGGGTTTTGTTCATCGTCTCGCTCACCCGCTCACGCTCCCACATCTCACATCGCCGCCACGGTTGGGGGTGGGGAGACCTGCCGGACCCCCACGTCCGGCTTCGCATAGCAGCGCTTCGTGGCCGTCCATGACCTTTTAGGCCCGCTCGCCCGGTTGCCGCCCCTGGTTCGTCCGCGCGTACGTACCCGCGATCCTCATATGCCGTCTCCCTGACCAGCACTTTCTCGGCCGGCTTGGGCGGCCTTGCCCAAGCCGACGTCAGCCCAGGCCCGGGCTCCGGTCGCCGCCCTGAACGCGGCCGTCCCGGTGCGCCCACTTCGTCCACGCCTCGATGTCGTCCTCGGTGAGTTTGAAGCCACCCTCGGCATGCCTGCGGACAGCGCAGCCGATGTCCTCCCCGCCTCGGCGGCCGAGGGGGCCCACGGTGTGGCCCGGGCTCGCCGGCGAGCGGTGGCAAGGACGCTTGCTCCACCCTTTCGTGGGACAGCATTGTTCGATTCCTGGCGGCTAGCATTCCATGCACGCCGCCCATGAAATTTCATGACGGAATTTCACAAGGCCCCTGCCTGGGCATCTGCGCGGCGACGGGAAGGAAGCAGAGAAGTGAGATCCTCGAACAGAGAGGGAGTGTCCGCTATGCAGAACTTCACAAACGGCGTGCCCGCCGGCCTCATCCCCGGCAGTTGGGTGAAGAGCCGCAAGAGCGAGGCCAACGGCACATGCGTCGAGGTCCTGGGTCTCACCCAGGGGGGCGTGGCCCTGCGGAATTCAACCGATCCCAGCGGCCCCGCTCTGATCTTCACCATTGCCGAGATGGAAGCTTTCCTCGACGGCGCGAAGAATGGCGAGTTCGACGCCTTAGTCGCGAGCAACTAGCCGCCCAGAAGGGCAGGTTCAAGGCTCGCCGCTCCCCCGACGTGTCATCATGGGGCATATGACACCACGGTAAGGAGCACGCGTGTCCTCGGACTTGAATCCGATCGTCCGTCTGGCCCGGCCCTCCGGGCCAGACTGGACCACGACGGCAGCGAACATCATGCTGGGGCGCGCCGTCAGAGACCTGCGGGAAGGCGCGGGTCTCAAGCAGAAAGATCTGGCACACGGGATCCACGTTTCCATTCCCACGGTCCATCGCTTGGAGACCGGGGAGACCACTCCCGTACTGCGCACGGTCCAGGAAGTCATCAGATTCTTTGAGGTCGGTCCGCAGAAGCGGGACGAGCTACTGACGCTCTTCGCCCGGACCCAGGAGCCGGAGTGGTACCAGCACCGGTTCGCCGACTGCACGCCGTCCTACCTCCACCGGCTGCTCGGCCTTGAGTCGATGGCCATCCACATCACCACGTATGACGTGCGCCTGGTACCGGGGCTGCTCCAGACCCCGGGCTACACCGGCCAGATCGTTCGCACCGGTCTGCATCTGAGCGAGTGGGACGGCCCTGAGATGGAGTTACGCCTGGCGCAGCGACGGGAGCGTCAGCGGCGGGTGTTCGAGCAGGCGGATCCTCCGCGATGCGTCTTTCTGCTGGACGATTCCGTGCTCGGCCGGATGGCCGGAACCCGGACCATCATGCTTGAGCAGATGATCCACCTGCGCGAGATGGCCGATCTGCCGCACATCACGATCCGGTTCATCCTCTCGGACCGGATGATCGCGGGCAACGCGGCGGCGATGGCCGGCTCCATGGCCCAGCTGCAGTTCGGTCGCGGCGGCCTTCCGGACTTCGTGTATGCCGAGGGATACGAGAAGGCCGACTACTTCACCAAACCGCCCAGGGGTGCCGGAGGCTCGTCCAAACCTACGACACCTCGGCAGAACGACTACGAGCGACACTTACAGCTGTTGCTGCGCATCCAGGGCGAAGGGTGTGCATCGCCGACGGAGAGCCGGCGAATGCTGGACGAGAAGATCCGGCATTACTCGTAGCGGCTCACTCCACCTGCCTTCTGGCTTCGCGGGGTGGCACCCGTCCCAGCCCGCCGTACTCCGTCCATTCGATGCTGCGTTGGCGCTGCTGGAGTTCGGAATCAGGTCGCCAGTCGGTCACATCCAGGAGACCTGGTTCCTCCACGATGAGGTTGGCGAAGATCTCGTCCACGTCCGCCTTCTCGCGGACGCGTCCCCAGTTGTCGTGGGTCTGGACCCGCATGAGTTCGGTGACGCCATCGCGGACTTTCCGGTCATCGCTGACGAGTTGGCACACCACGACGAAGCTTCCCGGCACGAGCTTGTCGACGACGCGCTGGACCAGTTCCTTGGGACCGGCGCTGTCGGGCAGGCAGTGCAGCACGGAGATGAACAAGGCGGCTGTCGGCTTGGAGAAGTCGATGAGCCGGTTCAAGTCCGGGTGGGCGAAGATCGTGTCGGTGTCCGTCATGTTCACCGGCAGGATCGCGGTGTTGTTGTTCTCGTCGAGCAGCGACTGGCCGAGCGCCAGGACAACGGGGTCGTTGTCGATGTAGACGACATGCGACTCGGGGTCGACCTCCTGCGCGATCTGATGCACATTGCGCTGCGTCGGCAGACCGGAGCCGAAGTCGATGAACTGCCTTATCCCGTGCTCCTCGGCCAGTACGCGGACCACGCGCTGGAGGAACCAACGGTTGTTCAGTGCGATCTCACGCGATGTCGGTGCGACCTTCAGGAGTAACTCGCAGGCCTCCCAGTCGACTTCGTAGTTGTTACTGCCACCCAGCAGCCAGTCGTACATCCGTGCGGCGCTGGGCACCGACAGATCGACCACATTCCTCTGCTCCGCCAACGGACGTGTCCCCTCACTGGTTCCGTCGCGCTCAAAGTGAAGCCCACATCCTAGGAGGGCAGCACAGAGTGCACCACTGCCGGTACGGGTGACAAGTGGCGCACGGTGGCGAAAACTGAGGGACAGAGCAGCCCGCCGGGGAACGTGTGCGCGGGTGCGGATCGGGGATACGTCAGGGGTGCGTCAGGGGCGCCTCCCCGTGTCCAGATACGGAAGGGCTCGTCGGGCGGTACTGAGCCCGGCCTCGACAGCGGGAGGCTCCAGCCCCATGAGTTCGGCGGCCTCGTCTATTCCCAGGCCGAGCCGTCGGCAGAGCAGCACGCTGTCCGCGCTGCTCTCCGGCAGGCTGGAGTACAGAGCGACTATCCCCATGTCGCGAGGCGGGCCCAGGTCGGCCTGGCGGCTCACTTGGTATCGGAGTTCTTCCCAGACGTCGGCCGCGAGGCTTGGCCGGCTCAGCAGCCAGTCCCAGTGCCGGCGCGCGTGGGCCAAAGTGGAGCGCACCGCTGCCGACACATGGGTGTCCACCGGGAGTCTGGCGGTGACGTAGCGGATGTAGCGGGGCTGATTTCGTTCGGTGAAGGCGCTGAATCCGAGGTCTGCGGCAGCCAGAGCGGGTGCCGCTCGCTCGAGAGCGGGAGGCGGCGCGCCGGTGACTGGCACGCCCGGCCGAGAGGTAATGAGCAATGGGGCGCTCCTCACAGGCATGCGGGACTGGCGTTGCGGCCCTGGTACTCGATGCCGCCTGTCACAGCGGCAGGAGAAAGACCCGCGCCCTGATGAGCGCGGGACAGGTAAACCCCGGTTCTAGTTGCCCGAGTTCTGGTTGTCCGGGTTCTGGCTGCCCGGGTTCTGATTGCCCGAGTTCCAGGTGACGTTCACGCCGGCGTGCCAGGTGAAGCCGAGCATGGTCACGATGAAGGCCGACTCGGCCGGGTCAACGGCGGTACCTGTGACGAGGGTCCACGTGAGGACGAACCCGGCGATCGGCGCGCTCAGTCGGACCACCGCCTGACCGCCCGGGCCGTCGTGAGGCCCCACGGAGGCGATGTTGGGACTGGTACCGTGAAATTGCCCGGAGGGCGACTGAAGATGCCCTCGGCGAAGTGGTTCGAGCATTTGTTTGGTTCCTTCGGACTATTCGTTCCCGGGGTGGTGATAGCGCACTCCCCCGGGCGGGCCCTAGATGCGGCCTCTGCGACGAAACTACCGCGCGCGCTTGGGTGTTGAGGGGCATCAAGCCCCGCATGAAAACTCATTCTGTCGTACTAAAAATATCGATCAGAAGCCGCGGTTAAATGGTCGCGGTACGTTCCTCACCGCACTGTCCCGGCGGCGATGCGACTGTCAGGCTGAGGCGTGAGCGGTCTCGTCGGCGAAGGAGGCACGTCGTCCACCCGGCCGTCGGACCGACGTGTCCCCGTCACGGTGTGCGATACAGGCGGCTCGACGCCTTTGGCTCCGGAGTGGCGGCGCGGAACTGATCGGCTTCACCGGACTGTCCGTGCCCGAGCGGGAGACGGCACACCCGGTGTACGGCGGCTGCCCGCTGCGCGTTCACGCCATCGACCTCACCGAGTCCAGGCATGAACCGGCCGATCCGTCGATCACCACAGGACGGCCGGCCACCCTCCCTGCGCCCCCGGCACGTTGATCATGACGGGACGGATCGGGCCGAGCGCGGACGTCCGCGCGTCAGTTGAGGGTGGTGTCCCCGAGGGCCTCCAGTACCGACCGGAGGGCCTCGGCTGCATTCTCGACCAGGTCGCGGTCCACGTCGGCGAGCAGCCGCGCGCAGTTCGCCAGGTGGTCGGTGAAGACGGCCCGTGTGACCTCGTGCCCGTGCTCGGTGAGGTGGATCTTGACGGTGCGCCGGTCCTCTCCGTCGCGCACTCGTTTCACGAGGCCCTTGGCCTCCATCTTGTCGATGCGATTGGTGATCGTGCCGGAGGACACCATGGACGCCTTGAGGAAGGTCCCGGCGGTGAGGGCGTAGGGCGGCCCGGAGCGCTGCAGTGTGGCGAGGACGTCGAACTCACCGGCATCCAGGCCGTGTTTGGAGGCGTTCGCCTTGACCGCCTTCTCCACCACCACGGCCAGCCGCTGGACGTGCCCGAAGAGCTGCACCGTCCAGACTGTCGAGATTCTCAAGGCTGAACGACAGGCAGGAGCGCACGATGTCGTACCCGCAGCACCCCAAGTACCCCGCTCCCCGCTACCACGGAGACAGGGGCGAGGTGAACGCGTCCTTCCGCACCGCCGACACCCCGCCGGAGCTCACCTCGCCCCGCGGCGACGCCTACCACTACCTCGCCACGCACGAGTCGACCGGCGGCGAGTACGGCCTGTACAAGGTGGACCTGGCAGCGCGGGCCGCCGGTGCCAAGACCCACTTCCACAAGGCGATGTCGGAGTCCTTCTACGTCCTCTCCGGGCAACTGGAGCTCTTCAACGGCGAGAAGTGGGTGACGGGGCGCGCCGGTGACTTCCTGTACGTGCCCGTCGGCGGCCTGCACGCCTTCAAGAACGTGACGGACGAGCCCATGTCGATGCTCATGCTCTTCTCCCCGGGCGCCCCGCGCGAGGAGTTCTTCGAAAGGGTCGCGGAGATGTCACAGCGCGGCGGCGAGGAACTCAAAGAGTTCCGTGTCCGGCACGACAGCTACTTCGAGGAGGACTTCGAGGCGGGGACGGTGTAGCGGACTACCGCCGGCCGGAAGCAGTGCGGCGTCTTGAGGCCGACGACGACCTCGGAACCATCCCCCAAGTCGAGCTCGGGGGAAGTGCCGGCTCGACTCCGCATGGCGCCCTCATGAGCGTGCTGGGCGTCGCGGAGCCGCACCCCGCCGGAGAGGATCGCGGTGCGCGAGCTTAGTGGTCGGCTCCGGAAACCCTTCAGGAGCTGGGCACCGGCAAAACAGATGCCGCGGACCGCACAGCGACGTAATGTGTGATCTCGACTGCCGCCTATTACCTGGCCGTTGGTACGGCCACCGCTTCGGGAGGGCTTGATGGTTGCGGACATAGTCAGGACTTGGGTGGCGGGCTGGGCCGTGTCCCGGCGGACGCCCGCGCCTGTCGAGAAGCCCTGGGGGTTCTATGTAGAGGTGGTCGGCAACCCCGACGAAGTGGGACGCCATGTCCTGCCCGAGGCCGAGGAGTCGTTGGTCCGCGGCGCCGCGGCCTCGGTGTCCGTGCCGCGGACTTGGATGAAGATGCCCGCGGAGCCGGAGGAGATCGAGTCCTGGCTGCCCCAGGGGTGGGCCTGGGAGGAGAGCGGCCATCTGATGGCCGTTGACCTGATGGCCACGGACCCGGTCGCGCCTGAGGGGTACACCGCGACCGTGGAGACCATCGGAGCCGTCACCTACGCCTATGTGCTGGATGCGGCGGGCAAGCGGGCGGCCCAGGGGCAGATGGCATCCCTCGGGGAAGCCGTGGTCGTGGACCGGGTGGTGACCGAGGAGGCCCATCGTCGGCGCGGGCTGGGCAATTTCGTGATGCGTACGCTCACTGATCACGTCCTGGAGACGGGCGCCGTCCTCGGCGTTCTCGGTGCGACCGATGCCGGGCGCGCGCTGTACGAGACGCTGGGCTGGAAGAAGCACGCGACGCTGGCGGAGTGCGTCTACCGGCCCTGAAGCGGGAACACCGGCCGTACGCCGGGGGGGGAGCCGGTTTACTCAGAAGGGCCTGCGGGGCTGCCCCCTCGCCTCCGGCAGGACGCGCCACGCGGGTCAATCACGCCTACGGCCGGCCGTAGCGGCGCCCTGGCCACCAGGAACCACCATCCCGCTCAGAGTCGGCAGTGCATCACGTGCAGCCCGACGAGGCCGTGCTCGGGGTGGTCGAAGGCATCCGGTACGGTGCCGATCACTTCGAAACCCAGCGACTTCCACAGGTGCACCGCCGGGCCGTTGGCCTCCACGACCGCGTTGAACTGGATCCCGCGGAAGCCCTCCGCGCGGCTCCAGTCGAGGACGTGTTCGCCAAGGGCCCGCCCGATGCCCCTGCCCTGGTGGGCCGGGTCGACCAGGAACGAGGCGGTACCGATGTGGGAGCCGCGTCCGGGCCGGTTGGGGCCCATCTTCGCCGAACCCACGATCTCGCCCTCCGCCACGGCGACCACCGTGCGCCCCGGTGGGCGCTCCATCCACCACGGCCGCGCCTCCTCGAGGGTCTGCCCCTCGGGAAACGCGTACGTCCTGCCCTCG
The DNA here is from genome assembly GCF_054551825.1 of Streptomyces sp. L500. Classification (NCBI taxonomy): domain Bacteria; kingdom Bacillati; phylum Actinomycetota; class Actinomycetes; order Kitasatosporales; family Streptomycetaceae; genus Streptomyces; species Streptomyces sp. L500. The sequence continues at coordinate 253,398 of NZ_JBTOLC010000002.1, read as the reverse complement.
GCCATGATCACGGAGTAGAACCGGTAGATGCCGGGCCAATCCTCGTCAGAGGCTGTGCGGATCTCCATGCGCGGCAGCATACGCGCTCATCCGCAAAGGAACCGATCTTCCGGCTGGGCTACGGAGTCGTCGTGGAGATCACATACGCGCGGGGGCGGTTGGGGTTGTCCCAGTTGACGACGATCTCGAAGTTCGGCTTGGGCTTGTCGTGGGAGACGGCCGTGCCCCGCCAGTGGTGGTCTTCGGGGCCGAACTTCCAGCCGACGACGTCCGCCTCGTCCTTGTCGATGGTGACCTTGCCGGGCTGGAGTTCGGCGGAGGAGGTGCCGAGCTGCTCCAGCCAGTGGTCGAGCCTGTCGCCGGTGGTGGTGAACTGGAGGTACAGCGAGCTGGACTTCCACGAGTTGGTCTCGTAGTGGGCGACGTACGCGGCGCCCGGCGGCACCGTCATCCCGTAGATGCGGCGCTGCAGCCGGGACGGCCAGCCGGACTCCAGCCCGGTCTGGGCCGCTTCCTCGCGCTTGGACTCGCTGCCGCTGCGGCTCTGCATCGCGGAGATGTAGAGGTACCCGGCGGGGATGGCGACGAGCAGGAAGACGATCAGGGGTTTGACCCAGCGGGGGGCGCGCCGGGGCGCGCCCAGCGGTTCGCCGGGGGTGGTGAGCTGTTCGGGCTGCACGGCGGTCACCCCCGGCCTGCCCGCGCGTAGCGCTCGTAGCGCTCCACCCGGCGGCGGTTGGCACGGCGGAAGCGGCGGGCGACGAGGCGGGCGAGGTCGGCGGCGCCGACCATGCCGGCCTCGGGGCCCAGCTGGGCCTTGACGATGCGGGCCTCGGGGCGGTAGCCGCGGCCGGTGAGGTGGCGGCGGAAGGCGTCGCGGGCGGGGCCGATCAGCAGGTCGTCGGCGGCGCTGACGCCACCGCCGATGACGAAGCACGAGGGGTCGAGGGCGGCGGCGAGGTTGGCGATGCCGACGCCGAGCCACTGGCCGATGTCCTGGAGGAGCTCGACGCACATGGCGTCCCCGGAGCGGGCCAGCTCGGTGATCAGCGGGCCGGTGATCTCCTTGACGTTGCCGCCGACGCGGTCCATGATCCCGTACGCCACCGGGGACTCGGCCGCGGCGAGCTCCCGGGCCTCGCGGACGAGCGCGTTGCCGGAGCTGTACTGCTCCCAGCAGCCGCGGTTGCCGCAGGGGCAGCGGTGGCCGCCGGGGACGACCTGCATATGACCGAATTCGCCGGCGACGCCGAACTTGCCGCGCTTGACCTGGCCGTCCTCGAGGATGGCGCCGCCGATGCCCGTACCGAGGGTGATCATGACGAGGTGGTCCTCGCCCCGGCCGGCGCCGAAGCGCCATTCGGCCCAGGCGGCGGTGTTGGCGTCGTTGTCGACCATGACGGGCACGGCGAGGCGGCCGGCGAGGCGGTCGCGCAGCGGTTCGTTGCGCCAGGACAGGTGGGGGGCGAAGAGGACGCGGTTGCGGTCGGCGTCGACCCAGCCGGCGGCGCCGATGCCCACGGCGTGGACGTCGTGGCGGTCGGAGAGGTCGAGCACGAGCTCGACGATGGTGTCCTCGACGACCTTGGGGCTCTTGGACTTGTCCGGGGTCTCGGTGCGGAGCTTCTCCAGGATGTTGCCGTCGGCGTCCACGACGCCCGCCATCACCTTGGTGCCGCCGATGTCGATGCCGACCGTGGGGACGCGCGGGGCCGTGAGGTGCGAGCGCCGCTCGCGTGTGCCGACCGTGCGGAGCACGGTCGCTGTGGCGCTGCCCCGGTGTACCCGCTCGCGGTACATGCTCATCGCGGTCGTAGCCCCTGCGGTGGTCTCGTGAGGCCGTGGGCCTCGTGGATGCGGTCATGCGGTCATGCGGTCCTGGCCGATTGTGCCTCACTGACGGGTCACGACGCACAACGGCGCTGGTCACCCGGTTGTGGGCAATCGTCCCGTAAGGACGGAGGGCGGGCGCGTACGGTTCCCGCCGTCCGCGCCCGCCCGGTGTTCCACGAGGGGGTCAGCCGTCCTTCTCCGGCTTGCCCGCCTCCTCCGGCTCCGCCTCCTCCGACTCCGGCTCCGGCTCCGACTCCGGTTCCGCCTCCTCCGGCTCCGGCTCCGGCTCGATCCTTCTGCCGCCGATCACGTCCGGGCCCGGGGCCCGCTCCAGTTCGTGGCTGAGCTGGTCGAGCTCGCTGCCGCCCGCCATCTGCCGGGTGAGCTCGTCGAGCCCGATCCCGGACTTCGGGTGGCTGCCCGCCATGGCGCCCCGCTTGAGGAGGACGAAACGGTCGCCGACGAGGTAGGCGTGGTGAGGGTTGTGCGTGATCAAGACCACGCCGAGGCCGGCGTCCCGCGCGGCCGCGACGTACTTGAGGACGACGCCGGACTGCTTGACGCCGAGCGCCGCCGTCGGCTCGTCCAGGACGAGGACCTTCGCGCCGAAGTACACGGCGCGGGCAATGGCCACGCACTGGCGCTCGCCGCCGGAGAGGGTGCCGATCGGCTGGTCGACGTCGCGCAGGTCGATGCCCATGCGCAGGAGCTCCGCGCGGGTGGTCTCGCGCATCTTCCGCACGTCGAGGCGCTTGAAGGGGCCCGCGCCCGTCGTCGGCTCGGAGCCGAGGAAGAAGTTGCGCCAGACCGGCATCAGGGGGACGACGGCCAGGTCCTGGTAGACCGTGGCGATGCCGCGGTCGAGGGCCTCGCGGGGGGAGGCCAGCCGGGTCTCCTCGCCGTCGATCTCGAAGGAGCCGGTGTCGTGCTGGTGGAGGCCCGCGATGATCTTGATGAGGGTCGACTTGCCGGCGCCGTTGTCACCGAGGACGCAGGTGATCTCGCCCGGGTGGACCTCCAGGGAGACGCCCTCGAGCGCCCGGATGTTGCCGTAGAACTTGCTCACGTCGGTGAGCTTGACGAGTGCGGTCACTTGCTCGCCTCCGCGCGCTTGCGGACCCATGCGTTGAGCAGGGTCGCGAGGAGCAGCATGGCGCCGAGGAAGAACTTGAACCAGTCCGGGTTCCACTGCGCGTACACGATGCCCTTGCTGGTCATGCCGAAGATGAAGGCGCCGACCGCCGAGCCGATGGCGGAGCCGTAGCCGCCGGTCATCAGGCAGCCGCCGATGACGGCCGCGATGATGTAGAGGAACTCGTTGCCGACGCCCTCGCCGGACTGCACCACGTCGTAGGACATCAGGAGGTGCTGGCCGGAGATCCAGGCGCAGAAGGCGACGGCCATATAGAGGCCGATCTTGGTCTTGTTGACCGGGACGCCGACGGCCCGGGCGGCGTCAGAGCCGCCGCCGACAGCGAAGATCCAGTTGCCGACGCGGGTGCGCAGCAGGATCCAGGTGGCCAGGGCGACGAGGCCGAACCACCAGAGGATCGTCACCTGCAGGTCGACGCCGCCGACGGTGAGGTGGGAGGCGAAGACGGCGTGGGCGGAGCCGAAGCCTTCCATGTCACCGATGGTCTTGGTGGAGACGGTGCCGCTGATGAGCTTGGTGAAGCCCAGATTCAGGCCGGTGAGCATGAGGAACGTGCCGAGCGTGATGATGAAGCTCGGCAGTTTGGTGCGGGTGAGCATGAAGCCGTTGAAGAAGCCGATGGCCAGGGTCGTCAGCAGGGAGACCCCGACGCCGACCCAGACGTTCGCCGTCATCTGGTAGCTGAACATCGACGAGACCAGGGCGGAGGTCGTGACCATCACACCGGTCGACAGGTCGAACTCGCCGCCGATCATCAGCAGGGCGACGGGGACCGCCATGATGCCGATCGTCGAGGACGCGTACAGCACCGTGGAGAGGCTGGACGCGCGCAGGAAGCTGTCGGCGACGAACGAGAAGAAGAGGAAGACCGCCGCCGCGCCGACGACCGCGCCGAGCTCGGGGCGGCCGAGCATCCGGCGGAGCACGCCGCGGTGGACGAGCCGCTCGTCGGCCCGTGCGGTTGTCGCTGTACTCATCGGGTGCCCCGCTTCGTGTACTCGGCGAGGGTCTTCGCGTCGTCCTTGGTGACGATCTGCGGGCCGGTGAGGACCGGGCGGCCACCGCCGAGCATGTCGCGGTTGTACCGGTAGAGCCAGAGCAGGTCGACGGCCTCGTAGCCCTGGAGGTACGGGTCCTGGTCGACGGCGAAGCCGAGGGAGCCGTTCTGGAGGGCCTCGGCGACCTTGGCGTTGAGGTCGAAGGTGTCGACCTCGGCCTTGCCGCCGGCCTGCTGGGCGGCCTTGACGGCGGTGGGGGCGAAGGGGGCGCCGAGGGTGACGACGGCGTCGATGTCCTTGTCGGACTGGAGCTTCGCCTCGATGGAGGACTGCACGCTGGGCATGTTGGTGCCCTCGACGTAGAGGTTCTGCACCTCGCCCTTGAACGCCTTCTTCACGCCTTCGCAGCGCTGCTCGTGACCGACGTTGCCCTGCTCGTGGAGGACGCAGACGGCCTTCTTCTTGCCGCGCTGGTTGAGCTGCTCGCCGACGGCCTCGCCGGCGATGACCTCGTCCTGACCGATGTGGGTGAGCGCGCCGAACTCCTTGGACTTGTCGGAGCCCGAGTTCACGGTGATCACCGGGATGCCGGCCTTCACCGCCTTGGCGACGACGTCCTTCATGGCGTCGGGCTTGGCGAGCGTGACGATCAGGCCGTCGACCTTCTGGTCGATCATGGCCTGGACGTTCTGCGCCTGCTTGTTGCCCTCGACGTCGTGGGCGTAGAGGAATTTGATGTTGTCCTTGGCCGCCGCCTGCTTGGCGCCGTTCTGCACGATGTCCCAGAAGGTGTCGCCATCGCCCGAGTGGGTGACCATCGCGAAGGTCCACCGGGGGGTGTCGACCGCCGCCCGCCCCTGGGCGGCCTTGGCGGCCCGCTCCTCGGCGCGCTTGCCGCCCGTGCTGCTGCATCCAGCGAGTGTGGCGCCGAGCACCGCTGCCAGCACGGCACTCACCGCGCGTACGCCTGTCCGAACCCTTGCCACGAGGACTTGCCCTTCTCACTGTCTGTCACGGTGCGGCCGGACCCCTATCCCACGGGCCCAGCCGCCCAAGTATCCGTCACCATCCGTCACCGCTGTCGGCGGGGGCGCCGGGGCTGGTCTTTGTGGGTGGAGTTCTAGTGGCGTTCACCACACCCCGTCAAGCTTTTGTCAGAACATTCTTACGACAGAACAAGACAGGACGGGGCGGGGACGGCTAGGACCGCGCCAGGAGCTGGAAGTCGAACGCGTAGCGTGACGCCCGGTAGAGGTGCGAGGCGAACTCGACCGCGCGGCCGGTGTCGTCGAAGGTCGTCCGCTCCATCGTCAGCAGCGGCGCCCCCTCCGGCTCGGCCAGCAGCTCGCCCTCGGCGAGGCTCGCGGCGCGCGCCCCGATCGTCTGCCGGGCGCTGTGGAGGGTGATGCCGGCCATGCGCATCAGCCGGTAGAGCCCGGTGCGCTCCAGCGCCTCGTCGTCGAGGTCGAGCAGCCCGACGGGCAGGTGGTTGCGCAGGGCGGCCATCGGCTCGCCGTGCGCCAGGCGCAGCCGCTCCACCAGGAGGACGTCGGCCCCCTCGGCGACGCCGAGGGCGGCGGCGACCCGGGCCGTGGCGGGCTCGACGACGCGGCGCAGCACCCGGGTGGCGGGCTTCTGGCCGGCCTCCTCGAGGTCGTCGTAGAGGCTGCTGAGCTCCAGGGGACGTTTGACCTGGCTGTGGACGACCTGAGTGCCCACGCCCCGGCGGCGGACGAGCAGGCCCTTGTCGACGAGCGACTGGATGGCCTGGCGGACGGTGGGCCGGGACAGGCCCAGCCGTCCCGCGAGCTCGATCTCGTTGCCGAGCAGGCTGCCGGGGGCGAGCTCGCCCCGCTCGATGGCGGCCTCCAGCTGCTGGGAGAGCTGGAAGTAGAGCGGGACCGGGCTGCCCCGGTCGAGGGTGAACTGGAGGGGTTGGTGCGTGGCCACGGGGGGAGCGTAGTCGTGTGGCCTGATGTCGGGTAGTCCGGTGGTCCGGATGTCCGGACATCCGGACCACCGGGCCCTCGGGCGGGGCGGTCCGGTTCACCGCGCGCCGGTGGGGGCTTGTCGCGCCCACGCGGCGGCAGCCGCATATCGACACAGCCCCGCGCCCCTTACGGGGCGCCCCTGTCGGGGCGCCCCCTCAGAAGCGCACCGGCAAGTGGTGTGGGCCTCGCATCAGTAGGCCCTCGCGCCAGGTGAGGGCGTCGGGGTGGCTGTCGAGGGCCAGGTCGGGGCAGCGCTCCAGCAGGGAGCGGATGGCGATCCTCGCCTCCAGCCTCGCCAGGGGCGCGCCCACGCAGTAGTGGATGCCGTGGCCGAAGGCGACGTGGCCGCGGGCGTCGCGGTGGATGTCGAAGCGGCCGGATTCCTCGAAGCGGGCCGGGTCGCGGTCGGCGTCGGACAGGGCGGCGAGGACGAGCTCGCCCCCGCCGGGGATGACGGTGCCGCCGATCTCCAGGGGCTCGGTGGTGAAGCGGAAGGTGGAGGTCTCGACGGGGCCGTCGTAGCGCAGCATCTCCTCGACGGCGCCTTCGAGGAGCCCGAAGTCGGCACGCAGGTCGGCGAGCTGGCCGGGGTGGCGCAGCAGGGCGAGGACGCCGTTCGATATGAGGTTGACGGTCGTCTCGTGGCCGGCGACCAGCAGGATCCAGGCCATGCCGAGGAGCTCCTCGGACGAGAGCCGGTCGCCGTCCTCGTCGGTGGTGCGGATCAGGGCGCTGAGCAGGTCGTCGCCCGGCTTCTCCCGTTTGGCGGCGACGAGGTCCCGCAGATAGACGCCGACCTCCTCGGCGGCCTTGAGCTTCGCCTGGGGCGGCTCCGCGCCGATGGCGGTGTTCGACCAGTGGCGGAAGGCCGCCCGGTCGAGGTCGGGCACGCCGAGCAGCTCGCAGATGACGCTCATGGGCAGCGGGAAGGACAGCGCCTCGACGAGGTCGGCGCGGCGGTCCGGGGCGGCCAGCATGGTGTCGAGGAGCTCGTCGGTGAGCTGCTGGACGCGCGGGGCCATGGCCTCGACGCGGCGCGCGGTGAACTCCTTGGCGACCAGCTTCCGCAGCCGGGTGTGGTTCGGCTGGTCGGTGATGAGCATGTGCGGGCCGGCGGCGACGGGCGGCAGGGCCATGTCGGGCGCCGCGTTCCTCCAGTCCTTGGAGAGGGTGGGGTCGTTGAGGGCGGCGCGTACCTCGTCGTAGCCGACGACGAGCCAGCAGACCGCCCCCTCCGGCATCCGTACCCGGTGGACGGGGCCCCGCTCGCGCAGGGCGGCGTAGACCCGGTAGGGATCCCGGGCCAGTTCCGCGCCCATCGCCGCCAGATCGACCGTCCCGTCCCGCTCTTCCGCCACTGCTGTCACGGCTACCCCCCGGCACGTCGGCATGTTGTTCGACTCGCTCACCCTACGCGCGGGTAGGGCCGACCGCCATCGGCCGTGCGGACGAGTCCGGCACACCGTCAAGCGGGGTCGGTACGAAGGTGGTTGACCTCCGTCCGACGGGCCGTCACCAGTGGCGGCCCTCGGGGAGCTCCGTCAGGTGGGGGTGCGACAGGTGCAGCACCTCGTAGCGCTCGGCGCGCTCGTCCTCGCCCGGCGGAACGGAGTGCTCCCACAGCGTGAAGCGCAGCAGCTGCCAGTGGCGGGGGTCGAAGGCCAGCGCGGTGGTGTGCGCCCCGGCCCGGCCGGCGAGCTCGTCCAGCTCGCCGAGCGCGTCCGCCACCACGGTCGCGGGGTCGGCGTCGGCGGGCATCGGGGTCAGCAGCCGGGAGGCGGCGCGCGGCGCGGCGGACCGGGCCGGGCCCGCCTGGCAGGCGATGCCGGTCCAGTGGTGGACGGCCGGGCGGCCGAAGGAGGCGACGATGCCCTGGAATCCCCCGCCGCCGACCAGGAACTCGCCCATCGCGCCGACGCCGTCCCAGAGGTAGAAGGGGGCGTACTGGTTGACCGGCGAGCCGTCGACTCCGCGTTCCCGGATGACGTAGGCCTTCAGCCCCAGCCCCGCGCGGTCGTCGAGGACGTGGGCCCGGGCCGCCACCCGCTCCCGGATGGTGGTCATGTCGTAGTCGGCGGGCAGGGTGATCTCGTACTGCATGGCGTACATGGCGGCTCTTTCCCTCAGTCGGCTCGGCGCCCGGTGGTGGTGTGCGCTGCGAGCAGTCCCAGGACGCCGTCGACGGCCCGCCGGAAGGGCTCCTCCGATCCGGCGGCGCGGGCGAGGACGTAGCCGCCCTGGAGGACGGCCACCACGGTCGAGGCGGTGTCGACGGGGTCGAGCCCGGCATCGAGCTCACCGTGGTCCCGGCCCTCGGCCAGCACGTCCGCGATCCGGCCCCGCAGCCAGGCGAACGTCTCGTCGACGGGTGCGCGCAGCACGGGGTCGGCCATGACGTCGGGGTCCTGGGTGAGCCGGCCGACGGGGCAGCCCTTGAGGACCTCCCGCTCGCGCCGCAGATACGCCGTGACGCGCTCGACGGCCGTGCCGGGCGCGGCGAACCGCTCCTCGGCGGCGGCCCGGAGCTCCTCGGCGGTGCGCCGGATCGCGGCGAGGGCGAGGTCGGGCTTGCCGGAGAAGTGGTGGTACATGCTGCCCTGGCCGGCGCCGGCACGCTGCTGGATCGCCTTGGGGCTCGTACCGACGTAGCCGCGCTCCCACAGGAGTTCGCGGGTGCTCTCGATGAGGCGTTCCGGGGTGCTCATGATCCCAGTGTACATACCAGTAGGTACAACTGATCTTGAGGGGACGCCGGAGCCCCGTCACCGCGCATCGGTGACGGGGCTCCTTGACGCGAGCGAGAAGCGAGAGCGAAAGGGATCAGCAGGAGAAGTCGACGAGGTCGAAGCTCCGGTAGTGGTCGGCCGTGTAGTAGTCCTCGTGCGCGTTCCTGCCGGCGATGACACGGCGGGCGCCGCGGTCCGGGGAGCCCGGGGTGATGACGGTGTACTCGTGGTAGTAGCCGCTCGACTGCTTGGGGAGGACGCCCTCGCGGTTCGAGAAGACGATCCCGTCCCGCGGGTACGGGAAGGGGCCGCCCTGGTCGATCAGCCGGATGGTGTCGTGGGCCTGGGAGGGCAGCTCCGAGTAGCAGATGTCGCCGACGGACTGCACGCCCGTCACCGAGGGAGCGGCCGACGGGGCGGCCACGGCGGGGGTGCCGAAGAGCAGGGTGCCGGCGACGGCGGCGAGGGCGCCGAAGCGCACGAGACGATGGGGGGTTGTCATGGACATCAGGATGGCCGGGCGGCGGTATGACATGTCAACGCCAATCTTCTGATGTTTCCTTGACGTTCATCACGTTGACGGGGGCAGATCGCCTGTGTCCACGCCGCCACGCACGAAGACGGAAAACGAGAAGATTTTGCCCTTGAGGCAAAAGTTTTGCCCCGTGGGCAAGAGCGGGTCTATACCGGAACCATGAGTTCGCTGCCCGACCCCCAAGAAGGCCCCCACGAGGTGACCGAACTGCCCGCCGTGGCCCCGCGACTGCGCGCGCTGCGCAGGCGGAGCGGGCTGACGCTGGAGGCCGCCGCGGCCCGGGTGGGCCTGTCGCCCGCGCATCTGTCGCGGCTGGAGACCGGACGGCGCACGCCGTCCCTCCCCATGCTGCTGGCGCTGGCACGGACCTACGGTACGACCGTATCCGACCTCCTGGGCGAGGTGCCCGCCGAGCTCGACCCGATCGTCCGCGCCGACCGTATGGAGCCGCAGGAGGCGGGCGGCTGGACCTACTGGCGGGCCGGCGGCTCGGGCCGCGCCATGCAGGCGCTGCGGCTGCACGTGCCGCAGGGCCGGGACAGCCAGGAGGAGCTGGTCCGCGTCCACCCGGGCGAGGAGTGGCTCTACGTCACCCGGGGACGGCTCCGGCTGTCGCTGGGCGGTACCACCCACCTGCTCGACGCCGGTGACGCCGCCCACTTCGACTCCCTCACCCCCCACCGCATCGCCGCCGCGTCACGCGGCGGGGTGGACCTGCTGTTCCTCCACACACTGCTCCAGAGCGGCGCCGCCGAGCTGTGCCTCGGCGCGACGTCACCGACCCAGAGGGGAATCCGATGAGCGACAACGCGACGGAAGCGACGGGCTCCACGGGCGCGAAGCGGTTCCGCGAGGAGGACCGGGCCCCGATGGGCATGACGTTCCGGGTCTTCATCTACCTCGTCGCCGTCCACTTCATCGTGGCCTTCTTCTTCCTCCTCTTCTATCTCGGCGGAGCGAAGTGACCCGGCGGGCGAAGTGACCCGGCGGGCGGGGCAGCCCTGGCTACCCTGGTCCCATGGCCCGTACAGCCCGGCAAGTCCTCGACGAAGCGACGCGCGAGCTGGCCCCGGAGGCGGGGGCGAACCGTCTGGTCCCGCTGATCGCGGCGGGCGACGCCCCCGTGGCCGCCGTCGCCGCCTTCGCCCTCGAACAGCACCACGTCATCGCCTCCGACGCCCGCAGCTTCCTCCACCTCGCCGAACGGGCGGCCCTGCTGCGGCAGCCCGCCGTCGCCGCCTTCTTCGACCACCTCGCCCGGGACGAGTCCCGGGCACTGGCCTGCCTCGGCCCCCTCGCGACCGCCTGCGGGCTGGACGAGGCGGCGGTGCGGGAGCACGAGCCGCGCGCCGGCTGCCAGGCGTATCCGGCGTACGCGGCCTGGCTGGCGCTGGGCGCCGAGCCCGTCGACGTGGTCGTGGCCCTGTGCGCCAACTTCGCGGCCTGGGGCGACTACTGCGCCACGGTGGGCCGGGCCCTGCGCGAGCACTACGGCTTCGACGACGAGGCGTGCGGCTTCTTCGACCTGTTCGCCGCGCCCGACCCCGAGGGCGCCGAGCGCGCGCTGGCAGCCGTGGGAACCGGCCTGGTGGACGGCCGGCTCACGGAACGGCTGGCGCGCCGTTACGGCCGTCTGCTCCAGGACTATGAACTGATGTTCTGGGCTACGCTCGCGGCATGCTGAACTACCGTTCGGCGCAAGCCGACGAGCTGGCCCGTGTCGACGCGCTCGACAACTCCTTCACCACGGACTCCGTCATCGTGGTCACCGCCTCGGACGACGGCTTCCGCCTGCGCACGGTGCGGGTGAGCCCCCCGCTGCGCAAGGTCTACCCGGACGACGAGGACGAGGACGACCGCCCCCGCGAGACCGTCGTCGCCCAGGACGGCGCGGAGCTGTGCGGCGCGATCACCTTCGCGTACGAGTCCTGGAACCGCAGGCTGTTCGTCGCCGACGTCCGGGTCGCCCCCGGCCGCCGGGGGCAGGGCATAGGCCGCGGCCTGATGGACCGCGCCCTCGCGCGCGGCCGTGAACTGGGCGCCCGGACGGCCTGGCTGGAGGTGACGAGCGTCAACGCGCCCGCGATCCAGGCGTACCGCCGCATGGGGTTCGCGGTGTGCGGGCTGGACACCACCCTCTACCGGGGGACGGCGGCGGAGGGCGAGACGGCGCTGTTCATGAGCCGCACGCTGGCCTGACGCCTAGCCGGCCTGACGCCTAGCCGACCGCCAGCCCCCGCGCGCCCTCCTCCGTCAGCGAGCCGTGGACGCGCAGCCGCGCGATGCCCCCGTCGGGGAAGATGTCCACCCGGACGTGGGTGGCGACGGCGGGACGGTCCAGGACGAAGCGGTGGACGGTGTCCGGCTCCAGCCGGGTCCTGGGCAGCAGTTCCCGCCATCCGGTGGTGTGGTCGGCGGGGTCGGCGCCCGTGGCGGCGTCCAGGACGGACAGGGCCGCCCACCCGGCCGCGTTGCCCTTGTAGCAGCCGGTGTCGATCTCCACGGCCCGGAGGGACGCCTGCCCGGTGAGCCGGTAGCGCACCCAGTCGTGGCCGCGGTCGCGGCGGCGGCGGGTCTCCCAGCCGTCGTCCATCTTGCGGGAGCGGCCCGGGTGGATGGCGTTCGCCGGGGACGAGTAGAAGCGGTCGGAGGCGTCCTCGGCGTGCCCGCCGTTCTCCAGCGCGGCGAGGTCGAAGGTGCCCAGCGCCGTCAGCCAGGCGGGGTCGGGGGCGGCCTCGCCGTGGACCCTCAGCCGGGCTATGCCCCCGTCGGGGAACTGACTGAGTCTCAGGTGGGTGAAGCGCTCCCCGCCCCCGACGGCGAAGCCGTTGGCGGCGTGCCCGCCGACGGGGGTGCGGGGGACGAGGACCGTCCACTTCACCTCGTCGGAGAGCAGGTCGGCGGGGGACGGCGAGCCGGGCAGCGAGGCGCCCTCCACGCCGACGGCGTGCGGGTGGTTGCCGCGGAAGTGGGCGGTGTCGACGATCACGCCCCGGACGACGCCGGGCACGCCGAGCCGGACGATCGCCCAGTCGTGGTCCTCGTCCGAGGGGTGCGGTTCGCCGGCCGTGGCGCCGCGCCGGCGGCGGGTCTCCCAGCCGTCCATGACCTTGCCCTTGTGGCCGAAGAGCGCGGGGTCGAAGTGCGGTGCCTCCGGTTTGACCAGGTTCTCGCGCTCGGCGAAGAACTCGTCGTTGGCGGCGATCACCGAGCCGCCCAGCCGGCGGTCGGCGAGGTCGGGGAGGCGGGTGAAGGGGAAGTCGGCGGTCCGGTAGTCGGCGTAGGGGTCGCCGCCGGTGTACGGGGCGGCGCCGCCGGCGAAGGAGGGAATGCTCATCAGCGCTCCAGGAGTCGGCCGGTGGATGCGGTGAGGGAAGTGGGGGTGCCGTGGTCGGCCACCTTGCGGCCGCGCAGCCACGTGGACCGGACGACGCCGGTCAGGGTCCGGCCCGCGTAGGCGGTGACGGGGTTGCGGTGGTGGAGTGCGGCCGCGTCGACGGTGAAGGTCTCGTCGGGGGCGAGGACGGCGAAGTCGGCGTCCCGGCCCGCCTCGACGGCGCCCTTGGCGGACAGGCCGGCGAGGGCAGCGGGGGCGGTGGACATCCAGCGGGCCACGTCGGCCAGGGTGCGGCCGCGCCGCCGGGCCTCGGTCCAGACGGCGGGCAGGCCCAGCTGGAGGGAGGAGATGCCGCCCCAGGCTTCTGCGAAGTCGGGGACCTTGAGGTCGGCGGTGCAGGGCGAGTGGTCGGAGACGACGCAGTCGATGACTCCGTCGGCCAGCCCGGCCCACAGGGCGTCCCGGTTGGCGGCCTCGCGGATCGGCGGGCAGCACTTGAACTCGGTGGCCCCGTCCGGCACTTCCTCGGCGGCCAGGGTCAGGAAGTGCGGACAGGTCTCGGCGGTGATCCGTACGCCCTCGGCGCGGGCGGCGGCGATCAGGGGCAGGGCGTCGGCGGAGGACAGGTGCAGTACGTGGACGCGGGTGCCCCGGCGGCGCGCGACGTCGACGAGCGCGGCGATCGCCTCGTGCTCGGCGGCGCGCGGCCGGGAGGCGAGGAAGTCGGCGTAGCGCGGGCCGCCGCGCTGCGGGGCCCCGGCCAGCCGGTCCGGGTCCTCGGCGTGGACGATCAGCAGGGCGTCGAGCTCGGCGATCCGGGTCGCGACGGCGTCCAGGTCGTGGCGGTCCAGGTGGGGGAACTCGTCGACGCCGGACGGGGAGAGGAATGCCTTGAAGCCGAGGACGCCGGCGTCGTGCAGGGGGCGCAGGTCGTCCAGGTTGCCGGGCAGCGCACCGCCCCAGAAGCCCACGTCGATGTGGGCCCGGCCCCGGGCCACGGCCTGTTTGACGCGCAGGTGGGGCACGGTGGTGGTGGGCGGGATGCTGTTGAGCGGCATGTCGACGAGCGTGGTGACCCCGCCGGCGGCGGCCGCCCTGGTGGCGGTCGCGAAGCCCTCCCACTCGGCCCGGCCGGGGTCGTTCACGTGCACATGGGTGTCGACGAGACCGGGCAGGATGACGTCGTCGCCCAGTTCCTCGACGGGGGTTCCCGGGGGCGGCTCGGTCCCGTGGGGCAGGACCTCGGCGATCCGGCCGCCGGTCACGGCGACGGCGGCGGCGCGCACGCCCTCCGGGGTCACCACTCGTGTCGAACGCAGCAGCCAGTCCACCGTCCGCCCCTCGACGAATCGTCAACGATTTGTTGAACAGCGCTGCCCGCAGTCTTCTGCCGCCCCGCGACCCCGTCAAGAGTCCTTTCGTTATATGGAATCCTGATTTCACCTGGTAGAAACCAGCATGTGACAGAGCCCGTAACACGTGGGGTGGCCGGTAGGCTGCTGCCACCCATCCCGGAAGGAGCGCCGTGCCCCCGTCCGCCGAGCCCCGAACCGCCTCCGCCAGCGGCGGCGTCCAGTCCCTCGAGCGCGCATTCGACCTGCTGGAGCGGATGGCCGACGCCGGCGGCGAGGTCGGGCTGAGCGAACTGTCCACGAGCAGCGGGCTGCCGCTGCCCACCATCCACCGGCTGATGCGCACGCTGGTGGCCTGTGGATACGTCCGGCAGCAGCCCAACCGGCGCTACGCGCTGGGCCCCCGGCTGATCCGCCTCGGCGAGAGCTCCTCACGGCTGCTCGGCACCTGGGCCCGCCCCCACCTCGCCCGGCTGGTGGACGAGACCGGCGAGACGGCCAACATGGCGCTGCTCGACGGGGACGAGGTCGTCTACGTGGCCCAGGTGCCCTCGCGGCACTCGATGCGGATGTTCACGGAGGTCGGCCGGCGGGTGCTGCCCCACTCCACGGGCGTGGGCAAGGCGCTGCTGGCCCAGGCCCCGGACGACGAGGTGCGGGCGCTGTTGCTGCGGACGGGCATGCCGGCCGCGACGGAGAAGACGATCACGTCGCCGGAGGACTTCCTGACGGAGCTCGCCCGGGTGCGCGAGTCGGGCTTCGCGATGGACGACAACGAGCAGGAGATCGGCGTCCGCTGCCTCGCGGTGCCGGTGCCCGACTCCCCCACGTCGGCGGCCATCTCCATCTCGGGCCCGGCGGGCCGCGTCACGGAGTCCGCGACGGAACGGATCGTGCCGCTGCTGCGGGAGGTCGCGGCGGAACTGTCGGAGACGCTCGCGGGGGCGACGGGCTGATCCCGGCCCACGACGCGCGGCGGACGCGCCGACGCCGCTCAGGCCCCCTCCCGGGGGCGCGGCACCCCTTCCGGGGTGCCCGGAACGTCCCCGAACCGGTCGACCGCGGCCCGCACTTCACCGAGCGCCGGCCCCAGCGCGCTCACGGATCCCACCGCTCCCGCCACCAACAACAGCGAGCGCCGCAACCGGGAGACGTCCGGGTGTCCCGTGCGCGCCATCGCGTCGAGCGCGGCCAGTTCGTCCTCGGCGGCGTCCCTGTCGGGTAAGGGCGCGGGGTGCCCGGCCAGCGCCCGGCGGAGCCTGGCCACCGCGGCGCCCAGCTCACCGGCTCTCGGGTCCGGATCCTCACCGGATCGTCCCGTCCGCTCCACTTCCACCACCACGGCGCCTTCCGCCACGACTGTCCCCCTCCCACACGCACGCCCGCCCGCCCGCGCGGATCAGTTAACGCCACTTCACGTGTGACGCGCCACACTCACAGCGAAATTCAGGCCGCGCGTTCACGTACGAGTGACGAACTCCCGTACGACGCACACGCGGTCGCCCATACGGTATGCAGGGGCCATGGCTTGGATGACGGACAGCGGACCGGTCGCGGGGCTGCTGCTGGCAGCCGGCGGCGGCCGGCGGCTCGGCGGGCGGCCCAAGGCGTTGCTGGAGTTCCGGGGCGGCCTGCTGGTGGAGCACGCGGTGCGGGTGCTGCGCGAGGGCGGCTGCGCCCCGGTGTACGTGGTCGTGGGCGCGGGGGCGGCGGAGGTACGGGCCCGGCTCGGCGCGACGGCGGACGTCACCCTCGTCGAGAACGCCGACTGGGCCCTGGGCATGGGCACGTCCCTGCGGGCCGGGCTGGCGGCGCCGGCCGCCGCTGCGGACCCGGCGACGGCGGTGCTGGTGACGCTCGTCGACCAGCCGCGCGTCGGCGCCGAGGCGGTGGCCCGGGTGCTGGCCGCGCACCGGGCCGGCGCCCGGCTCGCGGCGGCGACGTACGGGGGTGAGCGGGGGCACCCGGTGCTGCTCGCCCGGGAGCACTGGGCGGGCGTGGCCCGGGCGGCCGACGGGGACATGGGCGCGCGGGCCTACTTGCGGCAACACGCCGCCGCCGTACGGCTCGTGGAGTGCGCGGACGTCGCCTCGCCCGACGACGTCGACACTCCGGACGATCTCGGCCTCCTGCGCTGAGCCGCGCCGACACCCCATTGAACTTCCACAATGAGAAAACTATTCTCCACTAGCCGAGGCGGCACCGCGTGCCGCACCGCCCGCTGAAGGAGTGACAGCCCATGTCCGCGCCTGCTCCGTCCTCGTCGGCAGCCGTCGAAGCCCCCTATGTGGAGCGGCAGGAGGAGGTGCTCACGGAAGCGGCGCTCGCGTTCGTCGCGGCGCTGCACCGCCGGTTCACCCCGCGCCGTGACGAGCTGCTGGCCCGCCGCGCCGAGCGGCGCGCGAAGCTCGCCCGGACCGGTCGGCCGGACTTCCTGCCGGAGACCGCCGCCGTCCGCGAGGACCCCGACTGGCGGGTGGCGCCCGCCCCCGCCGCGCTGGAGGACCGGCGCGTGGAGATCACCGGCCCCGCCGACGACCGCAAGATGACGATCAACGCCCTCAACTCCGGCGCCCGCGTCTGGCTCGCCGACATGGAGGACGCCTCCTCCCCCACCTGGCGCAACGTCGTCCACGGCCAGCTCAACCTCATGGACGCCTTCGCCCGCCGCGTCGACTTCACCAGCCCCGAGGGCAGGACCTACGCCCTCGGGCCCGCCGAGCGGCTCGCCACCGTCGTGATGCGCCCCCGCGGCTGGCACCTCGACGAGCGCCACCTCACCGTCGACGGCCGCCCCGTCCCCGGCGCCCTGGCCGACTTCGGCCTCTACTTCTTCCACAACGCCCGGCGGCTGCTCGACCTCGGCAAGGGGCCGTACTTCTACCTCCCCAAGACCGAGTCGCACCTGGAGGCCCGGCTGTGGAACGACGTCTTCGTCTTCGCCCAGGAGCGGCTGGGCATCCCCCGGGGGACGATCCGCGCGACCGTCCTGATCGAGACGATCACGGCGGCGTTCGAGATGGAGGAGATCCTCCACGAGCTGCGCGAGCACGCCTCGGGCCTCAACGCCGGCCGCTGGGACTACCTCTTCTCCATCATCAAGAACTTCCGTGACGCGGGCGAGGCGTTCGTCCTCCCCGACCGCAACGCCGTCACCATGACGGCCCCGTTCATGCGCGCCTACACGGAACTGCTGGTGCGCACCTGCCACAAGCGCGGCGCGCACGCCATCGGCGGCATGGCCGCCTTCATCCCGTCCCGCCGGGACCCGGAGATCAACGAGGTCGCGCTGGAGAAGGTGCGGGCCGACAAGGACCGCGAGGCCGGCGACGGCTTCGACGGCTCCTGGGTCGCCCACCCCGACCTGGTTCCGGTCGCCCGCGCCTCCTTCGACGCCGTCCTCGGCGACCGCCCGCACCAGAAGCACCGCCTGCGCGAGGACGTACGGGTCACCCCCGACCAGCTCGTCGCCGTAGGGTCCCTGGAGGCGAGGCCGACGGTCGACGGGCTGCGCAACGCGGTGCAGGTGGGCCTGCGGTACATCGAGGCGTGGCTGCGGGGGCTGGGCGCGGTGGCCATCTTCAACCTCATGGAGGACGCGGCCACGGCGGAGATCTCCCGCTCGCAGATCTGGCAGTGGGTGGCCGCGGGGGTCGTGCTGGACAACGGGGAGAAGGTGACGGCGGCGCTCGTGCGCGAGGTGGCGGCGGAGGAACTGGCGTCCGCGCCGGAGGCGTCGGACACCTGGCGGCAGGCGCACGACCTGTTCCTGCGGGTGGCGCTCAGCGAGGAGTACGTGGACTTCCTGACGCTGCCGGCGTACAAGCTGCTGGACTGAAGGGTGCCCCCGGCGGTGGGGGCCGGGGGCACCCCTACGAAACGATCGCCCCTACGAAACGACTGCCCTTACGAAATGACCGCCCCCACCGCCACGAACGCGCACACCAACACCGCCAGGATCACCAACAACGGCCAGACGAACCGCAAGTACCGGTCGTAGCCGACCTTCGCCAGCGACACCCCGCCCACCACGACGGCCGTGGTCGGCACCCAGAGGTTCATCCAGCCGCTGGCCGACTGCCAGGCCGTCACGACGAGCGCGCGGGAGACGCCGGCGAACTCGGCGAGGGGCGCGAGGATCGGCATGGCGAGCGTCGCGTGCCCGGACGTCGACGGGATCAGGAACGCGAGCGGCAGGTTCACCACGAAGACCATGACGCCGAAGAGCGCCTCCGGCGTGCCCCGGACCGTGCCCTCGATGGCGTGGAGCACCGTGTCGATGATCTTCGCGTTCGTCATGATGACGGTGATGCCGCGCGCGAGCACGATCACCAGCGCCGGCGCCACGAAGTCCGCCACGCCCTGCACGATCGTGGCGCTCAGCTTCTGCTCCCCCAGCCGGGCGACGAGCCCGACGAGCACCGCCGCGACAATGAACAGCGCGGCCAGCTGGGCGAAGCCCCAGCCCAGTTCCCAGCCGTAGGGCGTCGCGTCGGCCTTGCCGCTGAGCGCGCTCGCCCAGGGGATCACCGAGAAGATCATGAAGGCGAAGACCAGGGCGACGAGCACCAGCACGCCCTTCTGGAGGCCCGTCAGCTCCGGTGGGTGGACCGCCTGCTCGGCGAGCTCCCGGTCGCCCTCCCGGAAGCCGACCAGGGAGCGGGCCGGGTCCGCCCGCACCCGGTGGGCGTAGCGGACGACGTAGGCGATGGTGACGGCCGTGAGCACCAGCCACATCGCGAATCTCAAGGCGATGCCGTCGCCGAGTGAGATTCCCGCTGCCGAAGAAGCGACGCCGGTGGCGAACGGGTTGACCGTCGAGGCCAGCACACCGATGCCCGCGCCGAGGATGATCGTGCCGGTCGCGACCATGCGGTCATAGCCGAGCGCCAGCATCAGCGGCACCAGCAGCCCGTAGAACCCCAGGGTTTCCTCGGCGAACCCCTCGACCGTCCCCAGGAGGGAGAAGACGGTCATCACCCCGGCGATGAGCAGCGCCCCGCGCTCCCGGAGCCGGTGGGCGAGGCGTTCGATGCCGCGGTCCAGGGCGCCGGTGGCGAAGACGACGGTGATGAACGCGCCGATGGCGAGGACGAAGAGGAACACCCCGGCGCTGCCGTAGAGCGTGCCGACCGCGTCGGGCGCGACCTCGCCGGTCTTGAGGTCGCGGACGCCGTAGAGGCCGTTGACGGGCGCCAGGAAGAGCTGGCCGAGGCGGTGGACGAAGCCGCCCCGGGCGGGTTCGTGGTGGTAGGTGCCCTGGAGGGGGTTGCCGTCGGGGTCGCGGTCGTAGGTGCCGGAGGGGATGAAGAAGGCGACGATCCAGACGGCGACCGTCACGGCCGCGAGGACGGTCAGCGCGCTGGGGAAGACGAAGCGGTGCGCGGTCCGCGCCCCCTCCGGGTCCGCCCCCTGCGGTTGCTCCTCCACGACGGCACACCAATCGATCCTTGGGGTCTTTGTCGGGATTGTGACGTACGGCCGCGTCCGGGTGGCTGAGGCGCGCAGACCTCACGGTGTCCGTCGGCCGCGCCCCACGTGGTTGAACGCGAGGTTCAGCAGCACCGCCGTCAGGCAGCCGGCGCTGACCCCCGAGTTCAGGATGATCTTCAGGGTCTCGGGGATCGCGGTGTTGTCGTAGAAGGCCCGGGAGACGACCGGGATCAGGCCCATGCCGAGGGAGGCGGCGGCGATCAGCAGGTTGTCGCCCTGGTCGAGGCCCGCCGTGCGGAGCACGTCGATGCCGCTGGCGGCGACGGTGCCGAAGAGCACGATGCCCGCGCCGCCGAGGACCGGCTGGGGCACGAGGGCGATGAGGGAGGCGAAGACGGGGCTCAGGCCGAGCAGGACGAAGAACAGCCCGCAGGCCGCCACGGTGTAGCGGCTGCGGACGCGGGTGATGGCGACCAGGCCGATGTTCTGGGCGAACGCGCTGTTGGCGAAGCCGTTGAAGAACGGGCTGACGGCGCTGCCCAGGGTGTCGGCGCGCAGGCCCGCGGCGATGACCTTCTCGTCGGCCCGGCGGCCGACGATCGCGCCGAGCGCGAGCATGTCGGCGGTGCTCTCGGTCATGCAGACCAGCATCACGACGCACATGGAGACGATCGCCGGCACCTCGAAGACGGGGTGGCCGAAGTGGAAGGGGGTGGGGAAGCCGACGAGGGCGGCGTGCCGGGTGGCGGAGGTGTCGACGACGCCGGTGGGGACGGCTATCAGCGTGCCCGCGACGATCCCCAGCAGGATGGCGATCTGGCGCAGGAAACCGCTGAGGAGCCGGCGCAGGACGAGCACGGTCGCCAGCGTCGCCCCGGCCAGGGCCAGATTGGTCAGCGAGGCGGGCCGGTCGGGGCGGCCGCCCTGGATCCAGCCGAAGGAGACGGGCAGCAGGGTGATCCCGATGAGGGTGATGACCGTGCCGCTGACGACGGGTGGGAAGAACCGCACGAGCCGGCAGAAGGAGGGGGCCAGCAGAAAGCCCAGGACTCCGGCGACGATGACGGCGCCGTGGATGACGGGCAGCGCGTCCCCGTGGCCCGCGCGGGCGTCGGCGACGGCGAGCATGGGGGCGACGCCCGCGAACGAGACGCCGTTGACGAACGGCATTCTCGCCCCGACGTTCCAGAAGCCGATCGTCTGGAGGAGGGTCGCGATGCCGGCCGTGAAGAGGGCCGCCCCCACCAGGAAGGTGATCTCCTTCGGCGGGAGGCGCAGGGCCGCGCCGAGGACGAGCGGCGGGGCGACCACCCCGGCGTAGCTGGCGGCCACGTGCTGGAAGCCGCCGGCCAGCAGCCGGCCGGGGGCGGGAACCTGGTCGACGGGGTGGACGGGTGGGGCGGGGTGGACGCCCGTGCCCGCCCCGCCCCGCTCCAGGTCGTCGTCCTCCTCCGGTTCCCGGTCGGGCCGCTCGGTGGCGCCGGGCTCTGCGGTCACGGCTGTTCCTCCGGTGTGGTGGGGGATGAAAGGACCGGGGCGCGGGGCGGTGCCCCGTGCCCCGGTCCGGCCCGCCGAGGGCCGTCCCCCTCGGCGGGCGGCTCGCGCGAACGGTCCTCGCCGGGGCCGGGCCGTCAGGCGTCGGCCGCGATGCGGGCCAGGCGGCGGGCCTCGTCGCGGGCCTCGCGGGCGATGGTGTCCTCGTCGGCGGTGACCAGGCGGCCGTCCTCGACGACCGGTCTGCCGTCCACGAGCGAGAGGGTGACGGGCGCGGGCGCCCCGAGGACGAGGGCGGCGACCGGGTCGGCGATGGTGGAGTGGCCGAGGCCGTCGAGCTTCCACAGGACGAGGTCGGCGAGCTTGCCCGGCTCCAGCGAGCCGATCTCCGCCGCCCGGCCCAGCACCCGGGCGCCGCCGTAGGTGCCCAGCCGCAGCGCCTGCCGGACGTTCAGGGCGTTCTCGCCGCCCGCGAGCCGGTGGACGAGGAGGGCGTTGCGCAGCTCCGTGTGGAGTTCGCCGGTCTCGTTGGAGGCCGTGCCGTCCACGCCGAGGCCGACGGGGACGCCGGCCTTCAGCAGCGCGGGGACGGGGGCGGTGCCGGCGGCGATCCGGGCGTTGGAGGAGGGGCAGTGCGCCACGCCGGTGCCGGTGCGGGCGAAGGCGGCGATGTCGGCGTCGTTCATGTGGATGCAGTGGGCCATCCACACGTCCTCGCCGAGCCAGCCCGTGGACGCGAGGTAGTCCGTGGGGCCCATGCCGAACTTCTCCTTGCAGAACCGCTCCTCCTCCACGGTCTCCGAGCCGTGGGTGTGGAGGCGCACCCCCTTGCGGCGGGCGAGCTCGGCGGCCTCGCGGAGGAGTTCGGTGGAGACGGAGAACGGTGAGCAGGGGGCGACGCCGACGCGCAGCATCGAGCCGAACGACGGGTCGTGGTGGGTGTCGATGGCCTCCTCGGTGGCGCGGAGCGCCGCCTCGGTGGTCTCGACGGCGAAGTCGGGCGGCAGTCCGCCCGCCGACTCGCCGAGGTCCATGGAGCCCCGGGTGGGGCTGAACCGTACGCCCATCTCGCGGGCGGCGCGGATCTCCGCGCCGAGGAGGTCGCCCGCGCCGCGTGGGAAGACGTAGTGGTGGTCCATGGCGGTGGTGACGCCGCCGCGGACCATCATGGCCAGCGAACCGCGCGCGGCGGCGTGGACCATGGGCTCGTCGATGCGCGCCCAGACGGGGTAGAGGGTGACGAGCCAGTCGAAGAGGTGGGAGTTCTGGGCGAGGCCCCGGGTGAGCCACTGGTAGAAGTGGTGGTGGGTGTTGACCAGGCCGGGGGTGGCGAGGTGGCCGGTGCCGTCGACACGGCGGACGACGCGGGTCAGCCCGGCGGGGGCCGGTCCGGGGCCGACGGCCTCGATGAGGTTGCCGGCGACGACGATGTGACCGGAGGCGTATTCGGTGTCGTCGGCGTCGACGGTCGCGACGGCGCAGTTCTCTATGACGACGCGTGACTCGGGTATGGGGGATACGGAGGGTGGGGGTTCCGTCATGAGCGTATGTCCTTACGGGTCCTAGAGGTTCGTCATGTCCACCGGTATCCGGGGCTCGGCGCCGTCACGCAGGATGGTCGCCTCGATGAGGCCGTACGGGCGGTCGGCCGCGTAGTAGACCTCGTTGTCGTTCTTGAGGCCGAAGGGTTCGAGGTCGACGAGGAAGTGGTGCCGGTTGGGGAGGGACAGCCGGATCTCCTCGATGCCGGGGCACTTCTCGATGACACGGGAGCCCATGCGGTAGAGGGTCTGCTGGAGGGAGAGCGAGTACGTGTCGGCGAAGGCCGCCAGGAGGTGCTCGCGGGCCTGCCGGTAGGAGTGATCCCAGTCCGCTTCGGGGGTGGAGTGAGTGGAGTGGCCGGAGTGGCGCCAGCAGGCGTGCACCTGGGTGGCGAGGACGCGGTCGCGGGTCTCGGGGAGGGTGGTGTAGCGGTCCTTGACGTAGCCCGTGAACTCGGAGTCGGTGGAGTTCAGGACGGTCAGGTCCTTGAGGCCGGAGACGATCTCCCAGGCGGTGCCGTCGAAGCGGATCTGGGCGGTACGGGTCTCCCGGCCCTCACGGACGAAGGAGTGCCGCTTCGGGCCGGGGGTCTCTATCCGTTCCCACGCGTATTCCTCGATGCGGATCCGGGCGCTGTGGATCGTGGGCAGGCCGGTGACGAAGTGACGGGCGAGGAGGATGCCGAACTCCTCGGCCGAGGCGATGCCGTGCTCCTTGGCGAAGGCGAAGACGGTGTTCTTGGTGGTGTCGGTGGTCAGGACGTTGGCGTTGGAGCCGGAGAGGTGGACGTCCGTCATGTCGCCGGTGAGCGCGACGGAGACGTTGAGGTCCTTGATGTGGTGGGTGCTTCCCTCACGGGTGATCCGTACGATGCGGTTCTCGGCCTTGCCGTACTGGTTCTGACCCAGGATCACGGGCTAACTCCCTCGGTATACGGAGTATCCGAACGGGCTGAGCAGCAGCGGAACGTGGTGGTGCTCGCCGGGCGACACCGCGAAGGCGACCGTCACCTCGGGGAAGAACGCCGCCCCGGCGGCGGAACCGGCGGACAGATGCGGTGCCACGTCGAAGCGCAGCCGGACGTGCGCGGCGGCGGGCGGCAGCGCGGGGAGGGCGGCGCAGCGCCCGTCCGCGTCGGTGCGGGCCGTGCCGAGCACGGCCCACTCGCCGTCCGCGCCGCCGCGTACGGCCAGTTCCACGCCGACGCCGGCGGCGGGGCGGCCCGCGCCGGTGTCGAGGACGTGGGTCGAGACCGTGCTGTCGCTCATGGCCGGGACGTTCCTTCGGTCTCGGGGCGGACGGCGAGCCGGGCCAGCCGGACGCGGTTGATCCTGCCCAGTTCCTCACGGACGATCTCGCGCTCGCGTTCCGGGGGGTTGTCGATCCTGTTACGGACGGAGTCACGCATCTGTTCGGCGGTGAGGCCGGTGGCGCAGATGAGGAAGACGTGCCCGAACTTCTCCTGGTAGGCGAGGTTGAGTTCGAGCATCTCGGCCTTGAGCCGGTCGGTGGCGCCCGCCATGCCGCGCTGTTCCCGGGCGGAGACCGGGTCGCCCGGCCGGGGGCGGCCGATGGGCGGGTGCGCGGCCATGGCCTCGGCCAGGTCGGCCGGCGTGAGCCGGGCGACGGCCGTGTCGCTGGCGGCCAGCAGTTCCCCGGCGTCGCGGTAGGGCCGCCGGGCGAGGATCTCCTCGGCCCACGCGGCACTGGCGCAGATCGCGCGCAGCGCGGCCCGCGCGGTGTCGTCCTCGGCCGTGTTGAACCGGGTGAGCCCCGGTGTGGAACTCGAAGTCACGGGAACCTCCGTGGCGCTTCTCGCCGCACTCGGATGAGCTGCGCATAGCTAACGCCTCCGGCGAACGCGCGTCAACAGTTTGTTGAAGAACCGTTCGCGTCCCGTACCGGGGTCGGCGTCGGCGCCAACTCCGGTGCCGGTCAGGCCGCGCGCAGGCGCCGACGGGCGTAGGCGACGGTGACGACGGCGAGCAGCGGCCCCCAGAGCAGGAGGGGCAGATAGCAGGCGTTCATGATCCATGCGGCCGCGCCGTGGGGGCCTTCGGCGCCGCCCGCCGAGCCGGGCAGGTGGCCCCAGAACATCGGCATCACGCAGGCCGTGACCGCGAGCGCCCCCAGCGCCGCCGGCACGACCGCCGCCCACACCGGGACGTGTCTGCCGCCCAGGAGCGGGAGCCATCGCGGCGTCCGCTCGCCCCAGGGCCTGACCAGGCCGAGCGTCAGGAAGGCGAGGAGTTCGACGACGAGGGTCAGCAGGGTGATGTAGGAGGTGGTCTCCAGGCCGGGCCGCCAGTCCTCCGCGAGCTGCCCGCTGAAGCCCACGGGCACCCCCACGGCCATGGCCATCCGCCACAGCCCCGACGGCAGGACGACCAGCGGCACGGCTCGCGCCGTCCGGTCCAGCCGGCGCGGCACAGGAGGGAAGGCGGGGGCGGGCGATGTCGTCGTGGGGGGCATGTCATCTCCTGGGCGGCGTGGGCGTCACCCTCAAGGCTCGCCGGATGCCCCACGATTGACGTCCCCCTACGGGACCGTCGCGATCACCGTCCGGCGGAGCCCTCGTCCGACCGGGGGCGGACACGATCGGCCGCGTCCCGTTCGCGGTTCAGGTAGTTGTAGATGGTGAACCGGCTGACGCCGAGCGCGGCGGCGACCGTCTCGACGCCGTGCCGCAGCGCGAAGGCGCCGCGCGCCTCCAGATTCCGTACGACCGACTGCTTGGTCCTGCGGTCGAGTTCGGCGAGCGGCACACCGTGCCGGCGTTCGAGGTCGGCGAGGATGCTCTCCAGCGAGTCCGCGAGGTGCGGGAGGCGCACGGCCACGACCGGGCGGCCCTCCCAGCGGAGGACGACGTCGTCGCCCTCGGCCTCCTCGGGGTCGAGCAGCCGGCCGCCCATGGCGTCCACGAGCGGCCTGACGGCGGCGCGGAAGGCGTCCTCGCTCACGGGCCGTCCCCGCCCTCCGCGTCAAGGACGTTGACCTGCAGCGACACGCGGGTGGCACCCGCCTCCAGGGAGGCGCGCAGCAGGGTGTCCAGCGTCGCGAGCACGGAGTCGGCCCGGCCCTCGACGGTGTTGCCGAACGGGCCGACGTCGACGGTGTCCAACTCCGCTGCCTGGACGACGTCCCGGGCCGCCGTGGCGTGGGGCGGGGGCTCGTCGAGATCGAACGGCTCGGTCGTGAACTCCACTCTCAATCGCACACCGTCAACGTACCGGGCCCTTGACAGGGCCGGTGGGCGGGAGCAGCCTTCCTTGTCATGGAAGTTTCTTTCCGTAATACGGAATATGGCGGCTCCGGGTCGCGCTTCGATGTGAACCTGTCCATCCTCTTCACCGAACTGCCGCTGCTCGCCCGGCCCGCCGCCGCCTCGGCGGCCGGGTTCGCGGAGGTGGAGCTGTGGTGGCCCTGGCCGGACGACCCGGAGCCGCCCGAGGCGGAACTCGCGGCGCTGCGCGCGGCGTTGGACGCCGCCGGAACCCGTTTGGTCGCCCTCAACTTCTACGCCGGCCGACTGCCAGGACCGGACCGGGGTGCGCTCTCCGTGCCCGGTGAGGAGTCCGCGCGCTTCCGTGCGAACGTCGACGTCGCCGCCGGTTTCGCCGCGTCGGTGGGCTGCCGGGCGCTCAACGCGCTGTACGGCAACCGCGTCGACGGGGTGGCCCCCGGCGTTCAGGACGCCCTGGCGCTGGAGAACCTCGCGTACGCGGCGCGGGCGGCGGACCGGGTGGGGGCGATCCTGCTGATCGAGGCGCTCAACGCCGTGGAATCACCGGGGTATCCGCTGACGGACGTGGCGTCAGCCGCCGAGGTCACAGGCAAGGTCGACGCGGCGACGGGGCTGGGGAACGCGCGGCTGCTGCTGGACCTGTACCACGTGGCCATGGGCGGGGCGGACGTCCGGGAGGTCGTCGACCGGTACGCGGGGCGGGCGGGGCACGTCCAGATCGCGGACGTGCCGGGGCGGGGGGCGCCGGGGACGGGGGCGCTGGACTTCGCGGCGTTGCTGCCGCGGCTGCGTGAGGCCGGGTACGGCGGGCCGGTCGGGCTCGAGTACCGGGCCGACGGGCCCAGCGCGAACGCCTTCGGCTGGCTCGCCGGACGTTGACTCTGCCCCAGCCCCGCCCTTTCTCCCCCAGCTACCGCTGGGAGGTGCCCCCAGTTTCCGAGGGGGCTCCGCCCCCTCGCACCCCATCGGCGTCTGCCAACCACCCCGAAGGGAAACGACCCATGCCAACCCTCCCCCGCATCGCCTGGATAGGCCTCGGCATCATGGGCTCCCCCATGGCCGAGAACCTCCTCAAGGCCGGGTACCCCGTCACCGGCCACACCCTCGAACCCCACAAGCTCGCCCGCCTCGCCACCGCCGGCGGCACCCCCGCCGCCTCCGTGCGGGAAGCCGTCGCCGGCGCCGACGTCGTCGTCACGATGCTGCCCGCCGACCGCGAGGTCGTCGCCGTCGCCCGGGGCGACGACGGCGTCCTCGCCCACGCCCGTCCCGGCACGCTGTTCATCGACATGTCCTCGATCAGCCCCCGCACCTCCGCCGCGCTCGCCGCCGAGGCGGCCGCTCGTGGCATACGGGCCCTCGACGCGCCCGTCTCCGGCGGTGAGGCCGGCGCTGTCGAAGGCACGCTGTCCGTCATGTGTGGTGGCGAGCGGGCCGACTTCGAGGAGGCCGCGCCCCTGCTGCGCGCGCTGGGCACGACCGTCGTGCACTGCGGCCCCCACGGCGCCGGGCAGACCGTCAAGGCCGCCAACCAGCTGATCGTCGCCGCCAACATCCAGGCGTGCGCCGAGGCCGTCGTCTTCCTGGAGAAGTCCGGCGTGGACCTCGTCGCCGCGCTGGACGTCCTCGGCGGCGGGCTCGCCGCCTCCGCCGTGCTCGCCCGGAAGCGGGAGAACTTCCTCAGCCGCGAGTACCCGCCGGGGTTCCGGATCGAACTGCACCACAAGGACATGGGCATCGTCACCGCCGCCGCCCGCGAGGTCGGCGCCGCGCTGCCGCTGGGAACCCTGGTGGCCACGCTCGTGGCCGCCGCCCGGGAGCAGGGCGACGGGGCGCTCGACCACTCGGCCCTGCTCCGGGGCGTCGAGCGGCTGTCGGGAGCCGCCTCATGAAGGTTCCCGCCATGCACGCCGTCGTGCGGATCCTCAAGGACGAGGGCGTCGACATCGTCTTCGGCTGCCCCGGCGCCGCGATCCTGCCGCTGTACAAGGCACTGGAGACCGTCGGCGGCATCGAGCACCTGATCGTCCGCCACGAGGCGGGCGCCGCGCACATGGCCGACGGGTGGGCCCGCACCAACGGCCGGGTCGGGGTGGCGCTGGCGACCTCCGGGCCCGGGGGCACCAATCTCGTCACCGGGCTGTACACGGCCTTCGCCGACTCGATCCCCATGGTCTGCGTCACCGGCCAGGCGGTCTCCACCAAGCTCCACCAGGAGGCGTTCCAGGCGGTCGACATCGTGGGGATCGTCCGTCCCGTCACCAAGTGGGCGGTGCGGATCACGGAGGCCGCGCAGATCCCCTGGGTGTTCCGGGAGGCGTTCCGGATCGCGCGCGAGGGGCGGCCGGGGCCGGTGCTGATCGACATTCCGGTCGACATCGCCCGGCGTGAGATCCGCTACGACGCGGCCACCGACACCCGGCTCCCCGTCCGCGTCCCGGCGCCGCACCCGCCGAGTGTCGAGGCCGCCCTGGATCTGCTGCTGGCGGCCGAGCGGCCGCTGGTGCTGGCGGGCGGCGGGGTGGTCCTGGCCGGGGCGGCGGACGAGCTGCGCGCGCTGGTGGAGCTGCTGGGCGTGCCGTTCCAGGTGACGCTGATGGGCAAGGGGGCCGTCGAGGACGACCACGAGCTCCACATGGGCACCACGGGCATCCAGACCTCGCAGCGGTACGCCAACGCCTCCTTCCTGGAGGCGGATTTCGTGCTCGCCGTGGGCGCCCGTTTCGGCGACCGGCACACGGGGGCGGACCTGGACGTCTACCGGGGCGGGCGGACCTTCGTCCAGGTGGACGTCGAGCCCACGCAGCTGGGCAGGGTCGTCGCGCCGGACCTGGGCGTCGTCTCGGACGCGAAGGAATTCCTCGCGGCCCTGCTGGCCGCCGCCCGGCGGCGCGGGGCGCGGGCGGACACCGGCCCCGGGCAACCGGGGCAGCCGGGGCATCCCTGGCAGTCGTGGCAGCCGTGGCGGGAGCGCTGCCGGCTGCTCAAGCGGACCCTCGTCCGGCGGGAGGACTTCGACACCGTCCCGGTGAAGGCCCCCCGCGTCTACAAGGAGATCAACGAGATCTTCGGCGAGGACACCTATTTCCTCACCGCCATCGGTCTGTACCAGATCTGGGGCGGCCAGCATCAGAAGGCCCACCGGCCCCGCCACTACCAGGTGTGCGGCCAGGCGGGCCCACTGGGCTGGGAGGTCCCGGCGGCGATCGGGGCGAAGAAGGCGCTGGAGGGCATGGGGCGGGGCGCCACCGAGGTGGTGGGCGTCGTCGGGGACTACGGCTTCCAGTACACGGCGGAGGAGCTGGCCGTCGCGGCGCAGTACGGCGTCCCGTTCGTCCTGATCATGCTCAACAACGAGTACCTGGGCCTGATCCGGCAGGCGTCCATCGGCTACGGGATGAACTACCAGGTGGACGTCCACTACGACGAGACCGGCACCGACAACGTCAAACTGATGGAGGCCTACGGCTGTTCGGGGCGGCGTGTCGTCGAGCCGGCGGACATCCGTCCGGCGATCGAATGGGCCCGCAAGGAGGCGGTCGCCACTTCCCGGCCCGTCCTCGTCGAGATCATGATCGAGCGGGAGGCGAACACACCGCACGGCGTGAACATCGACGCCGTTCAGGAGTTCGAGCCGATCCCCCAGGGGGATCTCCCGGCTTCACCCGTGCCTCCTGCTCCACTCCCCTGACCTCCGGGCGGTGGCGCCGGCATCCATTCCGTTCGCGCCCCGGCGGCGCCGCCCGGAGCACTCTCCCGCGCCCGCCTTGCCGATTCGCTCCCCCGCCGCGCCCACATCGTGGACGATGGGGTCCCACATCCCCTACGGACCCTACGCTGGAGCCGAAGATGGCCAAGAGCGTGCCGGTGCACTGCCCCACGTGTCACCGGGAGCACTCCTTCACCCCGCCCACCTTCCCCTGCGCCTGCGGCACCCCGCTGACGCTGCCGGTACCGCCCGACGCCAGCCCCGAGTTACTCGCCCACCGCACCTGGCGCGACTCCTGGGTGGCGGTGCGCTGCCCCTCCTGCGACCGCCAGGGCCAGTGGCCCCGGCCCGAACTGGGCTGTTCCTGCGGGACGGTCGTCCGGCTGCCCGTCCTGCCGCCGCGCGACGCCGCGGAGATCCCCGAGGACGTCAAGGGCGCGACGGGCCCGGAGGAGGCAGCGCCCGAGGCGCCCTCCGATGCCCCTCCGCGCCCCCGCGCCATCTCGAAGCCGCCGTTCCGGCCGGTGGCCATCCGTACCGAGCGGGACGCGGTGATGTCCGCCGAACGCTATCTGCGCTGGCTGGGCTTCCCGGACGTACGCCGCCCCGGCAACTGCCCGGCGCCCGCGGCGAGCGGCGTGGACCTGTGCGCCACCGGCGTCGTCGCCCGCGTCGACCCCACGACCCTGCCGACCACCCTGCGCGACATCGAGTGCCTGTGGCTGTACGGCCTGCTGGACTCCGCGACGAGCGTCTGCTTCTCCCTGGCGGGCTACGCCCGGGACGCCCGCTGCCGGGCGGACGACCTGCGGCTCCCGCTGTTCGTGATGGACCTCACCGGCACTCCGCAGCCCCTCAACGAGTGGGCCGACGAACTGGTGCGGCGCGGCAGGAGGTGACCCGAAGCTCAATTCTTCCTCTGAACTGACCGCCCACCATGGCGACTTGGGCGTGACAGGGCGGAGACTGTGCGCAGGGCCCGCGAGACACGGGGGACCGCCGGCCCGGCCACGGGGGAATATCGGGGGAGCAAGAGACCGTTCACGGGGGAACGGGGGATACGGGGGAACGGGGGGAACGACGGGGCGGGCCACCGTACGCGGCCCGCCCCGTCCGTCCGTCACTCATCTCATCCGTCAGCCCCGTACGGCGACGCCCGCGCCGTCGAGCAGCGCGGCGGCCTCCTCCCTCAGCTCCACCTTCCGCACCTTGCCGCTGACGGTCATGGGGAAGGCGTCCATCAGCCGCAGATGGCGCGGCACCTTGTAGTGCGCGAGCCGGCCCCGGCAGTAGCGGGCGAGCTCGTCGCGCGTGAGGGTGTCGGCGGGGTCGCGCAGGATGACGCAGGCCATGATCTCCTCGCCGAACTTCTCGTCGGGGACGCCGATGACCTGGACGTCGGAGATCTTGGGGTGGGTGTGGAGGAACTCCTCGATCTCGCGCGGGTAGACGTTCTCCCCACCCCTGATGATCATGTCCTTGATGCGGCCGACGATCCGGACGCAGCCGTCCTCGTCCATCACCGCGAGGTCGCCGGTGTGCATCCACCGGTCGGCGTCGACGACCTCGGCGGTGCGCTCGGGGTCGTCCCAGTAGCCGAGCATCACCGAGTAGCCGCGGGTGCACAGTTCGCCGGGCTCGCCGCGCGGCACGGTGGTGCCGTCGGCCGGGTCGGTGATCTTCACTTCGATGTGCGGCAGCACCCGTCCGACCGTGCCGGTGCGGCGCGCCAGGTCGTCGTCGCGCCGGGTCTGGGTGGAGACCGGGGAGGTCTCCGTCATCCCGTAGCAGATGGCGACCTCGGACATGTGCATCTCCGTCACGACGCGCTTCATCACCTCCTCCGGGCAGGGCGAGCCCGCCATGATGCCGGTGCGCAGCGAGCCGAGGTCGTAGGTGGCGAAGTCGGGCAGGCCGAGTTCGGCGATGAACATGGTGGGGACGCCGTAGAGCGAGGTGCAGCGCTCGCGTTCGACGGCGTGGAGGGTGGCGGTGGCGTCGAAGGTGGGGGCCGGGATGACGACGCAGGCGCCGTGGGAGGTGGCCGCGAGGTTGCCCATGACCATGCCGAAGCAGTGGTAGAAGGGCACGGGCAGGGCGATGCGGTCCTGCTCGGTGTAGCCGAGGCCCTCGCCCACGAAGTAGCCGTTGTTGAGGATGTTGCGGTGGGAGAGGGTGGCGCCCTTGGCGAAGCCGGTGGTGCCCGAGGTGTACTGGATGTTGACGGGGTCGTCGCAGCTCAGCAGGGCTTCGCGGGCGGCGAGCCGGGCGGGGTCGACGCCCTGGCCGACGCGGACGAGGCCGGTCCAGGTGGGGTCGTCGATGTAGACGACGTCGCGCAGCGCCGGGCAGCGGCCGCGGACCTGTTCGACCATGCGGCGGTAGTCGCTCGTCTTGTACTCGACGGAGGAGACGAGGATGCTGATCCCGGCCTGGCGCAGGACGTAGGCCAGTTCGTGGACGCGGTAGGCCGGGTTGACGTTGACCATGATCGCGCCGATGCGGGCGGTGGCGTACTGGACCATGACCCACTCGGGACAGTTGACGGCCCAGATGCCCACGCGGTCGCCCTTGGCCACGCCCTTGGCGAGCAGTCCCAGGGCGACCTCCTCCACCGCCCTGCCGAACTCCTCGTAGGTCCAGCGGCGGCCGCCCTGGACGTCGACGAGCGCCTCGCGGTCGCCGAAGAGCGCGACGGTGCGGGCGAGGTTGGCGCCGATGGTCTCCTCGCGCAGCGGGGTGTCGACGGGGCCTGCCGTGTGGGAGGGGGAGGGTGTGGTCACCGGTGGTCTTCCTCTCGGTACTCGGTCCCGCCGCCCTTCGCGGTGTGTTCGCGCAGTTCGATGCGGCGGATCTTGCCGGACACGGTCTTGGGCAGCTCGGCGAACTCCAGCCGGCGGACGCGCTTGTAGGGGGCCAGCACGGCGCGCGAGTGGGCGAAGAGGGCCTTGGCGGTGTCCGGGCCGGGCTCCCAGCCGGCGGCGAGGACGACGTACGCCTTGGGCACGGCCAGCCGCAGCGGGTCGGGGGCGGGGACGACGGCGGCCTCGGCGACGGCCTCGTGCTCCAGGAGGGCGCTCTCCAGCTCGAATGGGCTGATCTTGTAGTCGCTGGATTTGAAGACGTCGTCGGCGCGCCCGATATAAGTGAGATATCCCTCTTCGTCCCGTGCGGCGATGTCACCGGTGCGGTAGTAGCCGTCCGCCATGACCTCGGCGGTGCGCTCGGGGTCGCCCGCGTACCCGGTCATCAGGCCGACGGGGCGGTCGCGCAGGTCGAGGGCGATCTCGCCCTCGTCGGCGGGCTCTCCGGTGCGCGGGTCGAGGAGGACGACGGTGAAGCCGGGGCTGGGGCGGCCCATGGAGCCGGGCTTCAGGGGCTGGCCGGGCGGGTTGGCGATCTGGACGGTGGTCTCGGTCTGCCCGAAGCCGTCGCGGATGGTCCGGCCCCAGTGGCGCCGGACGGCCTCGATGACCTCGGGGTTCAGGGGCTCGCCGGCGGCCACGACCTCGCGCGGCGGGTTGCGCAGCGCGCCCAGGTCGGCCTGGATGAGCATCCGCCACACCGTGGGCGGGGCGCAGAAGCTCGTCACCCCGCAGCGGTCCATCTCGGCCATGAGACGGGCCGCGTCGAAGCGGGTGTAGTTGTGGACGAAGACGGTGGCCTCGGCGTTCCAGGGGGCGAAGAGGTTGGACCAGGCGTGCTTGGCCCAGCCGGGCGAGGAGATGTTGAGGTGGACGTCGCCGGGGCGCAGCCCGATCCAGTACATGGTGGTCAAGTGACCGACGGGGTAGGAGATGTGGGTGTGCTCGACGAGTTTGGGGCGGGCGGTGGTGCCCGAGGTGAAGTAGAGGAGCAGGGTGTCGTCGGCGTGGGTGGGGCCGTCGGGGGCGAACGCCTCGTCGGCTTCGTGGTCGGCTTCGTTATGGGCGTCCTCGTACGCGAGCCAGCCGCCGTCTTCCGGTGCTCCGCCGACGGCGATACGGGTGTAGTCGCCGGGGACGTCCGTGAACTTGCCGGTGTCCTCGGCCCGTACGAGCACGTGGCGGGCCCCGCCGCGCTCGATGCGGTCGGCGAGGTCGGCCGGGCCCAGCAGCGGGGTGGCGGGGATGACGACGGCGCGCAGCTTCATGGCCGCCAGGGCGGTCTCCCACAGCTCGCGCTGGTTGCCGAGCATGACGACGATCCGGTCGCCGGCCCGTACGCCCCGCGCGCGCAGCCAGTTGGCGACGCGATCGGAGCGGCGGCGCATCGTGTCGAAGGAGAGCTTCTCCTCGCGGCCGCCCTCCTCCACGATCCACAGGGCGGTGCGGTCGTTGTCGCGGGCGATCGTGTCGAACCAGTCCAGCGCCCAGTTGAAGGCGGTGGGCCGGGGCCAGGAGAAGCCTTCGCGGGCCGCCGCGTAGTCCTCGCGGTGCGCGAGCAGGAAGTCCCGGGCCGCCCGGAAGCCGTCCGCCGGTCCGGGTTTCGCGGTCACGTCCGTCGCGGTCACGTTCGTCGCCGTCACTTCGTTCTCCAGGGTCACTTCGTCCTCCAGAGCGCCCGGGGCTCGCCGCCCCCGCCGGTAAGCATCGTGCGGCAATGATCCACGTCTGACCAGCCCCGGAGGGGCCCGGTGCGCGCCCGGCGGGACTCGGGACCGGTGGGGGTGCGCGCGGGGCGGATTGTTCCAAAGATTCCTGGCGGCCGGAGCCGGTGGTTCCGGGACGACGGTCTCGGGACGTGCGGGTTGGTTGGGATGGCTGGGGCGGGTAAGGCAGCCGGTACGGCGGCGCGTCGGCGGATCGGACCGGCGCAAGGGCGCGTGGGGGCGCGAGGGCGGTTCCCGGTGCGTAAACGAGCCGTCAAGGGACTCCCGGGTGGGGTCAATGTGCTGTCAAGGAGGCGGTCGCCCGGGCGGGGGACGGGCATAGCGTGACCGAGGCACCTCACCGAGGTTCCTCACCGACGTCTCCTCACCGACGCTTCTCACCAACGCCTCCGCACCGAAACTTCCCAAGGATCGTCATGCATCTGAGCCGTACTCCCGCCGAGGCCGCGGCCGTCGCCGCGGCGAACCGCCCCGACCGCCCCGACACCGCGGGGAGCCGCCCCGCCGACGACGGCGAGCCCTCCCATCCGGGCCCGGCGCGGCCGCTGTACATCCCCGTACGGCCCTGCCCCGTGGGCTTCGCCCTACGGGTCTTCCGCACCCCCCTCGGCGCCCGGACGGCCGTCGCCTTCACCAGCAGGCGGCGGCTTTCCGACTGTCTGGGGCCGGGTGTCCCCTCGGTCCGCCTGTCCCTGCCCGCCGTACAGGCCCTGGCCGCGCCGCTGGGCGTCGGGCAGGTGTCGGTCGACCCGCAGCTGACGGCGCGCCCCGCGCTGCCGGTGACCGAGGACGCCGCGCCCCTGCTGCCCCCCTTCGCCGACTGATCCTTCCGGCTGATCTTTCGGCTGGCCCTTCGGCCGATCCTTCCGGCTGATCCTTCCGGCCGGCCCTTCGGCTGACCCTTTCGGCTGACTCCTCGCGTCCCACCGATTTCCCCCGAAGGAGATCACCCGTGTCCCTCCCCCTCTCCCCCGCCGCCCTGTCCCCGCGGCTCGGTGAGCCCGTACCGGGCCCCGGTCCGTCGGACCCGGCGTGGCCGGGGCCCGTGTGGCCCGCGTCCGCCCGCGTCCTGCCCTCGGGCGGGCTGGCCGTCGGCGGGGTGCCCCTCGCCGAGCTCGCCGACCGCTTCGGCACCCCCTCCTACGTCGTCGACGAGGACGAGGTCCGGGCGCGTGCCCGAGCCTGGCGCGCGGCACTGCCGGACGCCGACGTGGCCTACGCCGGCAAGGCGTTCCTCACCCGGGCGATGGTCCGGTGGGTCGAGGAGGAGGGGCTCCACCTCGACGTCTGCTCGGCCGGCGAACTCGAACTCGCCGCGCACGCGGGCTTCCCCGGCGAGCGCGTCGTCCTCCACGGCAACGCCAAGAGCCCCGACGACCTGCGGACCGCGCTGCGGCTGGGCGTGGGGCGCGTGGTCCTCGACAGCACCGGTGAGATCGCCCGGCTCGCGGCACTGGTGCCGCCCGGTGCCCGGCAGAAGGTGCTGGTGCGCGTGGTGCCCGGCATCGAGGCCGGAGCCCACGCGGCGGTGCGGACGGGGGTCGAGGGCCAGAAGTTCGGGCTGTCCCTGGACGGCGGCGAGGCGGCGGACGCCGTCGCCCGCGTCCTGGGCCAGCCCCGGCTGGAACTCGTCGGCCTCCACTGCCACCTCGGCTCCCAGATCTCCTCGGTCGACCCGTACCTCGCCGCCGTCCGCAAGCTGGTGCCCTTCCTGTCCGCCCTGCGGGACGTGCACGGCGTGACGTTCCCCGAGCTCGACCTGGGCGGCGGCTTCGGCATCCCCTACCGCGACGGCGAACCGACGCTCGACCCCGCCGAGTACGCGGCACGCGTCGGCGCCGAACTGGCGCTGCGCTGCGCCCACGTGGACCTGCCGGTCCCCCGGCTCGCCGTCGAGCCGGGCCGCTGGATAGCGGGCCCGGCGGGAGTGGCGCTGTACCGGGTGCTGGCGGTGAAGGTCTCGGGCGGGCGGACGTTCGTCGCCGTGGACGGCGGCATGAGCGACAACCCGCGCCCGGCGCTGTACGGGGTGCGCTACACGGTCCGCCTGGCGGGCCGCGCCGGGGCGGCGCCGGCCCGGCCGATGACGGTCGTGGGGCGGCACTGCGAGGCGGGCGACGTGCTGGCGGAGGACGTGCCGCTGCCGGGCGACGTCCGCCCGGGGGACGTCCTCGCGGTCCCGGCGTCGGGGGCGTACCACTTGTCGATGGCCTCGTCGTACAACCTCGTCGGCCGCCCCCCGGTGGCGGCCGTCACGGGCGGCCGGGCGCGGCTGCTGGTGCGGCGCGAGACACCGGCGGACCTGTGGAGCCGCGAGCTGTCGGACTGAGCTCTCGGGTGGTGTCCGGGCGGGCGCCGTCGTTCAGCGGCGTCGACCGCCCCGGGTCTCCGGCGCGAACGGCACCCCGGTCATCAACCCGCGCGCTCCCACCGCCAGCGCCTCGCCCAGGAAGCCGACGCCGATCGAGAGCTGGACGGGCCGGGCCTGCGGGTGCATGCCCATCCGGCCGGCGAGCAGGCCGAAGCCGAAGGAGATCAACGCGGACACCGCCATCACCGCGAACGTCCGTCCGGTGTAGCGCTGCCACAGCACGCCTTCCTTCTCGAAGACCTGGACGGTCAGCCCGCGCACCGCCCCCAGCGAGACACCCAGCAGGGCACCGCCCGCCACCCAGAACGCGTCCGCGACGCCGATACCGTCGGCCTTCCACAGCGTCCACGCGCCGATGCCGGTCAGGATCAGCGGGGCGGCGAACAACTCGCGGGCGTTGAGGGGTTCCCCTCGCAGCCGCTTGACGACGACGGCCACGGCGACCGCGGCGATGAGGGCGGCAGACACCCAGGCGTTCACTAGGACTCCTCGCATGACTCACTTTAATAGCTCACTCGTGCCAAATAGAATTTAGCCCGATCGTGCTATAACGGCAACATGCCAAAGATCGTCGACCCCGAGGCCCGCCGCCGGGCGGTCGCCGACGCCGTGTTCCGGGTGGCCCGGCGCGACGGCCTGGAGAACGCGTCGCTGCGCAACGTCGCCCAGGAGGCGGGGCTCGCCGTCGGTTCCGTGCGGCACTACTTCGCCGACCACTCCGACCTGATGCTCTTCGCCATGCGGGAACTCGCCCGCCGCGTCGAGGGCCGAGTACGCGACCACGCCGAGCGCCTCCTGGCCACGCCGCCCGCCGACGGCCGCGGCGACCGCGCCGTGCTCGTCGAGGAGCTCCTCGCGGAGTTCCTCCCCCTGGACCAGGCCCGCCACGACGAGGCCGTCCTGTGGCTGGCCTTCTGCACGGCGGCCCGCGTCCGCCCCGAACTACGGCCCAGCGCGGACGGAATCCACACCGGCATGCGCGAACTGATCGAGCGCGTCCTGCACGAGGGCCGAAGCGCCGGCGGCTTCCCCGAACACCTCGACGTCCCCACGGAGGCCCTACGCCTGCTCGCCCTCCTGGACGGCCTGACCCTCACGTCCGTCCTCCACCCGGACCGACTCCCAGCCGACGACATGCGGCGAGTACTGCGCCTGCACTTGCGGTCGTTGCGGGGCGGGAAGGACTGACCCCGCACCGACGAAAGCGCGGAACGGGGACGTCCACCTCCCGCGCCGCAGCCCGAGACGAACGCGCGGCAGACGAACCATGCCCGACCACCGGTCCACCCCCAGAAAGGCACGCGCCACCGCGCCCCACGAACGCCACCGAGGAGGCCGACGAGGCCATGCACACCCTCCACGGCCTGAAGGGCCTGGCCACGTGCGGCGGCGCACAACGACCTCGTCGGCACTGTCATCGCCGCCCTGCTGGCCATGCACTACATCGCCCCCGAAGTCGCCCGCGCGGCCTTCGAGGAGATCTTCCACTGCCGTACCCGCAGGGGCCGCCAAGCCGCTGCCGCCGCCTGACCACTCCCCCATCCCCACACCGGCGGTCGCGTCCCCTCGGGACGCGACCGCCGTCCCGTGTCGTAGACGCTCCGCCCCCCACCCGCGGGGTGGACCATGGCGGGATGACCGAGACCCAGCTCCAAGCGGAAGCGATTGAGGCCGGCACAGGGGTATCCGCCCTGATCACGAACAGCCGGGCCGAATACCCGCTCCACCTCCGCGACGGCACCGAAGGCATCTGCTGGCCCGGCTACTGGACACCTGTCGGCGGACGTCCCGAACCCGGCGAATCACTGGCCGACACCGTCGCACGCGAGGTAGTCACACGGCCCGAGCCCAGGGCCGCCGGCCTCAGGCCCTGGCTCGTCGGCTAGAGCCTGTACGGACCGCACACCTAACGGGCTACCCCCTGGTCTCCGATGGCCAGCCTCTATCGAGCGGGCCTGCTGGGGAGAATTGCGCCGCTCGGGGAGCCGGCCCCGGCCGCTCGCCGAAGACCCGACCGGCGCCGGAGCGGCGAAAATCTTGGCGCGGGGGGCCGACGGAACCAGGTAACGTCTTTGTCATGTTCTTCCAGACACCGATTTACGAGTGAGAGCGTGACGGGCCCCGCTGACGTTCCTCGACGTCGCCGCGCCCGTCCCCCACCGATGAATCCGTAGATCACTTCACATCACCACCGGGAGAACCCGTGACCGACAGCAAGAACATCAACAACCCCGTGGGCCAGGGCGGCGGCCAGCGCAAGAGGCTGTCCCGCGCCGAACGGCAGAACAACGGTCCGCACCGCAACCTCGACCGTCAGGGCGCCGCCGCACAGAAGGCGGAGCTGGTTCGCAAGATGCGTGAAAAGGCACGCGCAGCTGAGGCCGCCGCGCAGGCGAGCGACGACGCCGCACAGAGCTGACGCACGGCCGCCGCAGGGCGGACGCGCTGATGGTGACGCTGCTGGTGCAGCTCGGGGTGGCGGCGGTGACGGAGCTGCTGAATCTGCGGCTGCCGCGGGTGGTCGGCTGAGACGCGGGTGATCCGCCGCCGCCACGGCAATGGCCCTCAGAGGCTGAGGGACCGGCGAGTACTACCGGAAGTTCCTGCGCAGGTACGGCGAGATCGACGTCCGCGAGAAACTGCATGAGCGCCGGTACGAGCGCAGCTGCTCGGTCTCTCCCCCCAACGATCGATGGTCGCGCGGCATCCAAGAAGGCTTGTTCTCCCTGTGAACAAGCCACCGCGCCCGACGGCTAGCACTGCCGGGAGCACAGGGGCCCACCTTCACCTGCCCCTCTGCCATGACGCTGCGTAGCCTGTCATGGCACGCCGATCGCGGTCCCGACCAGCGGCGATCTTCCTTGAGAGGGAGCCCCCTCTGGGGAGAATCTGGGGAGAATGAAGGCCCGTTGGGGAGCGGCTGGGGAGGACCAGCCGTACAAACAGGCAGCACGCCCGCCCTCCCGGAGTCGACGCGGTCGCCCGTCACGTCGCGGAACCCGACCCCGCCGCGCGTCGCCGCACGTGACACTCGTCGTTTGCGGCTGGTGACAGCGTTCTTACCGGCACCCCGACATCGCCGAGATCTTCCGCCAGTTGCAGGACGAAGGACAGAAGGTCGACCCGGAGGGCCTGGCGCAGGTCTCGCCGTACGTGACCGAGTACATCCGCCGCTTCGACGCTGCCCGAGGGCTGATCGCGGGGACCGAGCTGAGGTCACAGCATTCGGTCGACCAGCCCGTCGATGTAGTCCGCGGTGAGCGGGCCCATGCCGAACAAGACGCGGATGTACATCGGGGCCAGGATGTGGTCCAGCACGTCGAGCGCGTCGGGTGCGCGCTCGCCACGGTCGCGGGCGCGATCGAGCATGGACTGCAGTTGCCGGGTGCGTTCGGCGCGGAGGTCGTCACGCGCCTGCAGGCCCCGCTGACCGCTGCTCGACAGGGCGACGGCCAAGTGCAGCACCGCCGGACCGTCGGGTCCGGTGATTTCGCGGGCCACTTGGGCCGCGTACGTGCGCAGGTCGCCGGACAGGCTCCCGGTGTCGGGCATCGGCGACCGTGCGTTGAGACGGGTGAGCGCCACCTCGCTGAGCAGGGTCTCCAGGCTGCCCCACCGGCGGTAGATGCTGCTGTCGGCCACGCCCGCGCGGGCCGCCACCTCGCCGACGGTGAAGTTGCCGTAGCCGCGCTCGCTGATCAGTTCGGTGACGGCCTGGTGCACCTGCGCGCCGACGCGGGCGCTGCGCCCGCCGGGCCGCCGGGCCCGCTCCTTCTCGTTCATACCCCTACCTTAACGCAGCCGCCACTTGCGTTTACGGGAGACGCCTCGTACAGTCCCCTAACGCAGCCACTGACTGCTTTAAAGCGTCCGGTGCACCACCGGCCCGTCGGCCATGGCCGGGCGCGACCAACGATCGAGAGGAATCCCCATGGCGGCTTCGCCCGCGGCCGTAGGCAGTCGTTCACATCGGGCCGTGCTGCTCACGGTGACCTGCCTGGGCCAGTTCATGGTCCTGCTCGACAACACGATCGTCGGGGCGGCACTGCCCGATATGCAGCACCGGCTGCACACTCAACTGACCGGTCTGCAATGGATCGTCGACGCGTACGTACTGCTGGTCGCCATGCTGCTGCTGTCCGGCGGTGTCTTCGCCGACCGGTTCGGCCGCAAGCGGGTGTACCTGACCGGCGTGGCGGTGTTCACCGCCGCGTCGGTGCTGTGCAGCCTCGCGCCCTCGCTCGGCTGGCTGGTCACCGGCCGGGTGTTGCAGGGCATCGGGGCCGCCGCGCTGAGCCCGGCCTCGCTCGCGCTGCTCGCCGCCGCCTATCCCGTGCCGCAGGAACGCGTCAAGGCGATCGGGCTGTGGGCCGGACTCAGCGGAATCGGCCTGGCCGCGGGACCCGTGGCCGGTGGTGCGCTGACGGACGCTTTCGGCTGGCCCGCCATCTTCCTGGTCAATCTGCCCATCGGCGCGGTCCTCCTGCTGGCCGGTCTGCGCAGCCTCGAAGAGACCCGCAACCCTGGGGCCCCGGCGATCGACGTCCCGGGGACGGTGCTGTCCGTTCTGGGTGTGGGGACGATGACCTACGGGCTGATCGAGGGCGGCGCCCACGGCTGGACCTCGCCGCTGATCCTGGGCAGCTTCACCGCCGCGGTGATCCTCCTCGCCGCCTTCGTCGCCGTCGAAGCGCGCCGCTCCGCGCCGATGCTGCCGCTGCGGCTGTTCCGGCAGCGCCTGTTCACCGTGTCCAACACCGCCATGGTCGTGGTCGGGTTCGCGCTCATGGGCTCGTCGTTCTTCTTCTCCCAATTCTTCGTGTACGTCCAGGGCAGCTCGATCCTGCGCGCCGGCCTGCAGACCCTGCCGATGTCCCTCGCCATGGTGATCGTCAGCCCGTACGCGGGCCGGCTCGCCGCCCGGTACGGCTACCGCATCGTGGTCACCACCGGCCTGGCCCTGGCCGGCCTGGGACTGCTGGCGCTCGGCACGGTGCACGCCGACACCGGCTACGGGAACGTGTGGTGGCGGCTGGCGATCGTCGGCACCGGCTTCGCCCTGACCATGTCCCCCCTGACGGGAGCCGCCATCCAGGCAGTCGGCCCGCAGGAAGGCGGCCTCGCCTCAGGCATCAGCAGCACCACCCGCCAGATCGGCGCGGTGCTCGGCGTGGCGATACTCGGAGCCATCGTCCGCACCCGGCAAGCCGACGGCGCCTCCTTCGAGACCGGCCTCGACAACGCCTTCCTCGCAGCCGGCGCCGTCACCCTGGCCACCGCCGTATTCACCGGTCTGTGGCTCGCGAGGTCCAAGGTCGCGGAAGGCTCCACGGCCCCGCAACGGGCCACCGGTCCAGGTGTGGTCACCACCTTGAACGAGGCATCCGCGAACAGCCCGCACTAGACCGAGATCATCCCACGGCCCGTTTTCGCCGTATCCGGGCCCCACCCCCACTGGAGAGGAACCGCCTCCACGATGCCGCCCACTCCCGCTGACCCCACCGTGCTCCACCCGATGCCCGAGCACCCGCGCGTGGTCCTGCTCAAGCCGTTGCTGAAATCGTCGCTGATCGAGGTCGGTGACTTCACCTACTACGACGACCCGGACGACCCGACCGCGTTCGAGACGCGCAACGTCCTGTACCACTACGGGCCCGAGCGGCTCGTCATCGGCAAGTACTGCGCGCTGGGCACGGGCACCCGGTTCATCATGAACGGCGCCAACCACCGCATGGACGGCCCTTCCACCTTCCCCTTCCCCACCATGGGTGGCTCCTGGGCGGAGCACTTCGACCTGATCACCGACCTGCCCGGCCGGGGCGACACCATCGTCGGCAACGACGTGTGGTTCGGCCACGGCGCCACGGTCATGCCCGGCGTACGCATCGGGCACGGCGCGATCATCGCCGCCGGCGCCGTGGTCACCGGCGACGTCCCCGACTACGGCATCGTCGGCGGCAACCCCGCCCGGCTCATCCGCACCCGCTACGACGCCGCGGACACCGCCCGCCTCCTCACCGTGGCGTGGTGGGACTGGCCCGTGCGGCACATCACCGAACATATCCGCACGATCATGTCCGGCAGCATCGACGACCTGGAGAACGCGGCGCCCGGGCACATGGAAACGGAACATCTGGACCCAACGACCCCCAGCGCCAAGGACCGTTGAACGAACCCGGCCCGGGGCGACCTGCGCACTGGCCCGCTCCCCTGTCCGCGATCCACCGTTCCAGCACCGAGAATCGAGCTGTCAGCATGCCTGCTTCGCCCCACCACGACCCGTTCGCCGACTGGCTTCGCACCCACGCCGTCCCCCTCGACCACCTCGACCCCGAGACACCACTCGACGATCTGGAGCCGCTGCGCGCCATCATCGACGACGCACGTGTCGTCGCGATCGGCGAAAGTTCCCACTTCATCAACGAGTTCGCATCCATGCGCGAGCGCATCCTGCGGTTCCTGACCGAGCGCTGCGGATTCACCGTCCTGGCCTTCGAGTACGGCTTCAGCGAAGGCTTCCCCCTCGACGCATGGGCCCAGGGTGAGGGGACGGACGACGACCTGTCGGCGCACCTCGCCGGGACGATCCCCGTGGGAGTCGACGAGCCGCTGCGCTGGATGCGCCGGCACAACCGAACCGCCTCAACACCGGTGCGCTTCATGGGCATCGACATCCCGGCGGCCGGTGGTTCCTTGCTTCCCGCCCTGGTCCCGGTCGCCGACTACCTTCGCCGGATCGATCCCGAAACCCTGCCGGTCGTCCAGGGGGCGATACGGATCGCCGAATCGTTCGCCGGTGGCTCTGCGGCCGTCGCCGCGCCCGCGTGGGCACGCCTGGCCACCGCCGAACAGGACGCCCTCAGCGCGGCCCTGACACGCCTGCTCATCCGGTTCCGCTCCGTCGAACCGCTGTATGTCTCCCGCGGCGACCAGCACAGCTACGACATCGCCGTGCGCCGACTCGAAGGCGCCTGCCACGCCGACTACACCTTCCGCGCCATGGCCGACCTCTTCGCCGGCAAAGGGCTGACCGCCGACACCTCGGCCCGCGACGTCTACATGGCCGAGTCGGTCCTGTGGCACCTGGACCGCTTCCCACCCGGCACCCGCGTCGTGCTGGCGGCTCACAACGCCCACATCCAGAAGACACCGGTGTCCTTCAACGGCCACCTCACGGGGCTCCCCATGGGACAGCACCTGCACCGTGCGCTCGGCGACGACTACTTCGCCCTCGGCTTGACGAGCACCACCGGACACACCGCGGACATGCCCCGCGACGAGAACACACCCTTCGGCTTCACCATCGACGCCACCGCCCTGGAGCCGGCGGAGCCGGGAAGCATCGAAGCCGCCTTCGCCGACGCCGAACTCGGGCTCAGCATCGCCGATCTCCACCAGGCACGCCCGCAGGAGGCCCATGGAAACGCCGACCCCGCCCCGGGCCCCGACCGCATCCGGATCCAAAGCGCATACCTCCACACCCCCGTCCTCGAGGCGTTCGACGCCATCCTCCACACCCCGACCTCCACCGTTGCCGACAACCTCGAAAACATGTGAGACGGGCCGATGACCCGGGTGGGAAAGCCCTCAGGGCGGCGAAAGAGCGGAAACATCCAGCGCCGCAGGCCAAAGGGGTTCGCCAAGCAATTCCCACAGGTCAGCGCCCCGGGGGCGACAACCTCAAGAAGATCTCGTCACAGGCGGCGATCCTGTTCGCGCCCACACCGGCGGGGACCACCTACGGCAGAACTTCGAGCAAATGCCGGAATCGCACTGGGTGTTCGGCTACCCCTTCGCGATCCTGCTGATGGCGGTGGTGTGCGTCAGCCTGTATTTCGTCTTCACGAAGCGCGACCGGCTCTGACCGGTCCCGACCGGAACATAGGGTTCCGCAGGACCTTCAAGCACATCACCCAACGCAAAATCAACCCCCGTCCCCCCAATTCCCCCTAAAGGGTAGGCCAATCGCGTCCGGATCATATCAGGACACGGCCGGTTTGACTCCTATCCTCGGATCTTCAACACTGCGCCCAGACAACGCCCTCGTTCACCCGTTCGTCGGGTCACTCGAACGAGGCGCTACTGGGGGTACAACACAACATGCACAAGAGTCAGACCAACTCTGCGCGCACGCGAAAGATCCTTATGCGTGGGATCGTGACCACGACCGCGCTGGCCGCTGTCGCCGGGGTGGCCGCGCCGGGTCTCGCCGTCGCGGCGCCCACGGGGGCGGTGGCCGCGGCTGCCGGGATCGCGACCACCGACACGCAGCGCGTCGACGCCGCGGCCGTGGTCCACCTGGACCCGAGCCCGGACGTCCTGCTCCTCAGCGACCGCGACTTCGTCCACGCGCTGTGGCAGAAGGCACGGGACGGCGGCGAGCGGCTGGAGAACGTGCGCCTGGCCGCCGAGGGCGCCATGGTCAGTGGAACCGCCGAGGACCACGTGCGGTTCATCACCACCGGCATCCACGAGGCGTACGAGCTCGACAAGCAGCGGGAGAAGGCCAAGGCCGACGCCGAGCGCGCGGCCCGCGACGCCAAGTCCCAGGCCCTGATCACGGTGGGCATCCCGAGCAGCCCC
This sequence comes from Streptomyces sp. L500, assembly GCF_054551825.1. Lineage (NCBI taxonomy): Bacteria > Bacillati > Actinomycetota > Actinomycetes > Kitasatosporales > Streptomycetaceae > Streptomyces > Streptomyces sp. L500. The sequence goes on along the minus strand of NZ_JBTOLC010000002.1, from coordinate 208,506 downwards.
GACCTGCTGGGCCTCAGCGACGAGAACTTCATCCGCGCCGTGATGAAGCACGAGGCCGCCGGGCCGGAGGTCCGCAAGGCGGCCGCGAAGGCGCTGGCCGACGCCGATCCCAAGGCCTGGGAGGAGTTCATCAAGAACGGCGCCCGCGAGGCCCACAAGCTCGACGTGGCCAACGAGCTCAAGGAGCTCGAGCAGAAGAACCGCGAGGAAGCCGAGCGCCGCAAGGAGCTGGCGGCCCGCAAGAACGCCGCCGCGCTGTTCGGTGTCACGGCCTCCGACACGATGCTGGCCCTGAGCGACGACAACTTCATCCGCGAGCTGCTGCGCGGCGTTCCCGCCGACGCGCGGAAGACCGAGCTCTACGCCGCAGCCCAGAAGGCCGTGCTGAGCTCCAGCGCGGCGGACTGGAAGGAGTTCATCCACACCGGCGCCGAGCAGGCCTACAAGCGCGACGCCGAGGCCCTGCGCAAGAAGGTCGCCGACGCCAACCGGAAGCTCGCGCTCCAGATCCAGGCATCGGCCGAGAAGACCGGGGTGAACCCGAACCTGGTCGCCGCGGCGAAGAAGGCGCTGGCCGGGACCGACGAGGCGGTCGCCGCGTTCCTCAAGGAGGAGAGCCAGTACCGGGCGAAGCGGCAGTCCTTCCAGCCCGCCAACGCGAAGCTGGCCGGCTGGTACATCCGCCAGTCCAGCGTGGACGCGGGCGAGGGCTTCATCGCCCCCCTCGACGCCAAGGACAAGCAGGCCGACCGTGAGGACGCCACCTGGGTCGTCGTGCCGGCGCTGGCCAACGAGGCCGGGTGCTACTCCTTCGAGTCCGCCCGCAAGCCCGGCCACTACCTGATCGAGAAGGACTTCCGGGTGCGGCTGGCCGCGAGCGACAACAGCGCGGAGTTCCGCAAGGACGCCACCTGGTGCGCCAAGAAGGGCCTGACCGGTTCCGGGACGTCCTTCGAGTCGGCGAGCCAGCCGGGCCGCTGGCTGCGGCAGTTCCAGGGCGATCTGTGGGCGGCCGACAAGAGCGGCAACCACAGCTGGGAGTCCGCGGAGGACTTCGCTCAGGACGCGACGTGGAAGATCTCCACCCCGCTCGCGCGCTGACCCGCTCCCCGCGCAGTCCACTCTTGAGAAGAACGGAATTCCCCATGTCTCGGATCACCCGGGTCGCCCTCGCCATCGGCGCCGGTGTCGCCGCGCTCGCCGGCAGTGTGACCCCCGCCTCGGCCGACGAGGCCCCCCGCGCCGCCGCACCCTCGGCCGTACAGCTCAAGCTCGAGCACAGCGGCAAGTGCCTCACCATCCCGAACGCCAGCTTCCGCAACGGCGTCGACGCCGTCCAGTCCACCTGCGTCGACGGCGCGGAGAACCAGCTCTTCGACGTGGTGTCCGCCGGCTCCGCCACCTTCGAGCTGCGCGCCAAGCACAGCGGCAAGTGCCTCGACGCGGAGAGCGCCGGCGTCAAGCCCGGCACCGTCGTCCAGCAGTGGTGGTGCGTCGACGCCGCACCGCAGGAGCGCTGGCGCCTGGTGATGGTCGACGTCGCCAACGAGCTGTACGAGCTGCGTCCCGCCCATGCTCTGGACAAGAACCTCTGCCTGGACATCTCGGGGTCGAGCAAGGACGACGGCGCGATCGCGCAGCTGTGGACCTGCAACGGCTCCGGCGCCCAGAAGTGGCGTCTCCAGCCGGCCAAGTCCGCCTGAGCACCCAGAACTTTCGAGAGGAAACCGATCCCATCATGTCTCGGATCATCCGGGCCACCCTGGCCGTAGGCGCCGGCGTCGCCCTGCTGGGCGGCGCCGCGACCACCGCGTACGCGGACGGTGGCACCACCGCCGCCGCCGAGGCCGCCCGCCGGGCCACCGAGGCGGCTCGCGACGCGGCCGCCAAGTCGGCCGCGGAGCGCGCGGCAGAAGCAGCCCGCAAGGCGGCCGAGGCCGCACGAGCGGCCGCCGAACGCGCGCAGCAAGGGCCCCAGGCGGTCGTCACCCTGCAGCTCGCGGCCAGCGAGAAGTGCCTGGAAATCAACAACGGCGCCAAGGACAACGGCGCCAAGGCACAGCAGTGGACCTGCAACGGAGACAACGCCCAGCAGTGGCGCATGGTCCCCGCCGCGGACTCCACCTACGAGTTCCAGTCCGTGCCCAGCGGCAAGTGCCTCGAAATCCAGGACTGGGGCACCAAGGTCGGCGACGACGTCCAGCAGTGGGACTGCCACGGCGGCGGGAACCAGCGCTGGCAGGTCGTCCTGGTCGACCACGACAAGAAGCTCTTCCAGCTGCGTCCCCAGCACGTCCAGGACTATTGCCTGGACATCCCCGGGGGCAGCAAGGAGAACAACGTGAAGGCCCAGCAGTGGTACTGCAACCAGACCGACGCCCAGCTGTGGAAGATCCAGCCGGTCAAGTGACCTCGCGGTCCACGCCGCGCGGGTGCGGCGGATAGACAGCGCGGAGGGACAGCGTCTTGACCAGGGCGCTGTCCCTCTCCGTATGGGCGACTGCAATGAGTTACACGTTCTTGAGGGGGAAGAGTGAGTCGTCAGTGGTGGGTCGCGCAGGCGTTGGCGGTCGGCATGCTGACCGGCGGGGTCGCGGTGGCGGGGGTGGCGCCGGCATGGGCGGACACGCGTGTCGCGGCGGCCGTCGAGGTCGACCAGCCGACCGATGAGGCAGCGCTCGCGAAGGCCGCGGCGGCCCAGGAGGCACGTGACTACGTGCTCGGGCAGGCGAAGACGCATCCGGCGGCCGAGGTGCGGACCTCGGCGTGGAACGCCCTGCGCAACACCCGGGGGGACGAGGCCATCGCGGAGTGGCTGGCGCCCGGCGGCGGCTTCGACTCCGCCAGACAGCGGGCGAAGGACGCCCGGTCCCGCAACAGGGCCTTCTGCGAGCGGGTGGTGCGTACGCACACCGTGGAGTTCTCTCCCGAGGCGCGGTCGGCCGCCGAGCGCGCGCTGAAGGGTACTGCCGCCGACCAGGCGGCGTTCGTGAAGACCGGGTACGCGGAGGCGCAGCAGCGCGACCGGGCGGCCCGGGAGGCCGACGCCCGGCACAAGCTGGAAGTCGCCGCGAAGGACCGGGACTTCGTGTCGTCCATCGCCGAGCACGACCCGGGTGAGCAGGTGCGGGTCGCGGCGCAGTGGGCGGTGCGACCCGGCGCCACGGACGCGGACATCGCGGAGTTCTTCGGCTACGGCTGGATGACGGGCGCGACGCTGGACGCGGAGGCATTCCGGACGCGGATCGCGGATGCGGAAACGGTCCGGCAGGCCGCACTGTCGCGCCTGGTCAAGGAGGCCGACGCGGCGGAGAAGGCCGTGAAGGGGTCGGCGGACGCGGCGAAGGCCCGGGCCGAGGCCGAGCGGGCCTGGAAGGCCGTGGCCGACCACTCCGAGGCCGCGCGCAAGGCGTGGCTGGCCGAGCAGGAGGCGGCCGCGGCGCAGGCGGAGAACTGGAAGAACATCGCCAAGGCCGCCCAGGAGAGCTCCGACGAGCTCTGGAAGAACATCGGCCGGTCGGCCGAGACCACCCTGAGCACCTGGGCCCAGGGCCAGGAGGGCGCGCTCAAGTCGCTCACGTTCTGGCAGGGCATGTTCGACATCGCCCGCAGCGGCGAGGACCGCGTCAAGGGCTGACCTCTTCTTTTCATGTCTTCCGGCCGGCCTGACCCGCCGGCCGGATTTTCCCGACCGCTTCGGCGGCTTCGCCCTGCCCGCGTACGCGGGTTCAGGGGCATTTTCTGTTTCTTTCCTATGGGGGGTTCTTCCCGTGATGGGTAGATTCCGGCCGAGGGCCGGACGGCTACGCGGTGACGTGGCCGGAGTGATGAGAAAGGCCGTTTCCACGGCCGTTGTCGTCGCGATATTGGGTGGTACGACGGGGGAGGCCACGGCGGCCACCAGGGCGCGTGCCGAGGCCGCGTCCGTATCGCCGAAGGAGGCGCTGGCGGCGCTGGACAAGCTGGCGGCGGCATTGCCGAAGCCGTCGTCCGGGCCGGCTCCCGCGCCGCGTACGGAGCTGGACAAGCTCAGTGCCGATCGTGACCGGCAGCTGGTCGAGGACTTCGCGGAGTTCGACGCGGAAGAGGAAGTCCGCGAGGCCGCGAAGAAGGCCCTCGCGAGCAGCGACCCGAACGCGATCCGGGAGTTCCTGGCGCATGGCGAGGCCGAGGCCCGCAAGCGCGCGAAGGAGAAGAAGGACGGCGCGGACGTCAAGAACCGTGCGGAGATCGAGAAACTCCGCGGGACGGGCGGCGCGTACTTCAACGCGGAGGTCGAGCGCGTCCTGGGACCGAAGGCGACCGCGAAGGACCGGGCCGACTTCCTGGCCTTCGGTGCGGCGATCGCCAAGCAGCGTGACGAGGCGGACAAGCAGAACGCGGCGAAGCGCGCGGAGGAGAACCGCAAGCGCGTCGAGATGCTCGCCGCTTCCGGTGGTCCGGAGGTGAAGAAGACCGCGCAGGCGGCTCTGGACACCAAGGACGACGCGAAGATCGCGGAGTTCCTGGAAAAGGGCTACCAGATCGCGGCCCAGAAGGACGCCGACGCCCGCGCGGCCGTCGAAAAGGCCCAGAAGGAGGCGCAGGAGGCCGCGCAGAAGCTGCGCGAGCTGGCCGAGAAGGCGGCGCGCGCGGCCGAGGCGCGCACCAAGCTCATCGCCGCACACGGCGATGCGGTCAAGGCGCTGAAGAACGCCTCGAACGCGATGACGCAGGCGGCGGCCGCCGCGCGGCAGGCGGACCGGATGCTGTCGGCCGACCGCGCCGGCAAGAAGCTGTCGTCCTACGACGACGTCAAGGCCGAGGCCGCCCGCCAGGTCGAGAACGCCGGTGTGGCGGCCAAGCAGGCGCAGGTCGCGGCCGCGCAGGCGAAGGTCCAGGCCGACGTCCTGGTCGAGACCGGCCTGACCTACGGCGCCCAGTGGTCCGAGGTCGCCTCCGGCATGGCCTCCGCCGCCGACGCGGCGGTGAAGGCGAGCGAGACCGCGCAGCACGCGGTCGACGCCACCGAGGCCGACGCCAAGGGCCTCAACGCCAAGAACCAGGCGGAGCTGCACGAGCAGCAGGCCAAGCAGTGGCGTGCCAACGCCGAACAGCACGCCGCCACCGCGGCGAAGCTCGCCGAGGCCGCCGAGAAGCAGGCCAGGATCGCCGCTGATGCCGCCGCCCGTGCGCGCACGGCGCGCATCGCGGCGGAGCAGGCCGAGGCCGAGGCGTGGGAGCACGCCAAGAAGACCCGCGAGGCCCACCAGGAGGCCGAGCGCCAGGCGAGGATCGCCGCCGAGCAGCGCGCCATCGCCGAGCGGGAGCGCGACCTGGCGGCCGCGGCGCGTGCGCGCGCGGAGCGCGAGCGCGACATCGCGGCCGCGGCCCGGGCGCGCGCGGAGGCCGAGGCCCGCACGGCGTCCGCGGCACGGGCGGAGGCCCAGGCGGCGGCGGCCACGGCGGCGGCGGCCCGGGCGGACGCCGAGAAGCAGGACGGGATCGCCGCCACGGCGGACACGAACGCCCGCACTATGGAGACCGAGGCCCGCGAGGCCCGGGACCGGTCGTACGAGGCCCGGCGGAACGCCGATGCCGAGAAGTCCCGGGCCGAGGCCACCGCGTCGATGGCGGCTGCCGCCAAGGGCACCACGTACTCCGTCGAGGCCAAGGCGGCCGCGGCCGCGGCGCGATCGGACGCCGATACGGCCGATGCCGCCGCCGGTCAGGCGCAGGGTGCCGCCGACACGGCCAGTGGTGCGGCGATCCGAGCGCGTTCCGCCGCGACGGAGGCCGCCGGTGCGGCCGCTCGTGCGCGTGCCGCGGCCGCCGAGGCCACCGCGCACGCCGCGCGGGCCAACGCCGCCGCCAACAAGGCCGAGGCCGCTGCCGCCGCCGCGAACGCGGCGGCCAACCGTGCCGAGGCCGAGGCCGCCGCCACCCACGCCGCCGCCCAGCGCGCGAACGTCAACGCCGCCGAGGCCACCGCGCAGGAGGCCCGTGCCGGCGTCGCCGCCCACGAGGCGGCCCGTCTGGCCGGCCTCGCGGCGATCGAGGCGAACAACGCGCTGCAGGCTGCGAACCGCACCAAGGACGAGGCCGAAGCCGCCACCCGTGAGGCGGCGATGGCCCGTCTTCAGGCGGGCATCGCCGTTCAGGCGTCCACGGCCGCCAAGGCCAGCGCGGCGGGCATCGCCGACCCGGCGAACACCGCGATCGAGCTGACCGCGCCGTTCGCCGGCAAGGACGTCGACGCCGACTTCGCCGCCCAGGTCGCCACCGCCGCCCAGGAGATGGGCGCGGAGCAGGTCGCCTCCGCCCAGGCCAAGGCCGATGAGGCCGTCAAGGCGGCCGAGGCCGCCGAGGCCGCCGCGAAGCGGGCCAATGCCCAGGTCGCCCCGGCCTTCAAGGCCGCCGCCGACGCCGCCCGCTCCTCCGCCGACGCCACGCGCTCCATGGCAGCCGCCATGAAGTCCGCCGCCGAAGCGGCCGCCGACGGCGCCAAGGCCCGGGCCGCCGCGGCCCGCGCCAACCAGGCCGACGCCCAGGCCCAGGCCGACGCCAAGGCGGCCCGCGAGGCCGCCAACCGGGCGTACGCCGACGCGGCAGCGGCCCGCCAGGCCGCCAACGCCGCGGAGGCCGAAGCGGCCCGCGCCCGCGGTGCCGCGGCCGAGGCCGACCAGCACGCCGCGGCCGCCAACAGCGCCGCCAGCCTCGCCGAAAGCGAAGCCGCCACCGCCCAGGCCGCGGCCACCAAGGCGAAGGAAGATGCCGAGGCCGCGAACAAGCTCGCCGAATCCGCCGAAAAGCACGCCGCGTCGGCGAAGGAAGCGGCCGACAACGCCCTCAACTACGCCAAGGAAGCGGACGAGGTCGCCAAGAAGGCCGAGGCCGAGCAGAAGGAGCGTGAGCGCAAGGCCCGCGAGGAGGCCGTCAACGCCGACAAGGCCGGTGGAACCGACCTGACCGACGACGAGATGGAGGAGCTCGAGAAGGAGGGCATCACTCGCGAGGAGTACGAGAAGGCCCTGGGGCTCTCGGAGAAGGGCTTCGAGGACTTCCTGATGGAAATCGGCGGTGAGCTGCTCAAGGAGTACTTCGACGTCGACAACATCAAGAAGTGCTTCGGCGAGGGCAACGTCGAGGCGTGCTTCTGGACCCTGGTGAACAACCTCCCCTGGGGCAAGGCCCTCCGGGCGATCGAGAAGTTCCCGGAGATCGCCAAGGCCATCAAGCGCCTCGCCGGCATCGGCAAGATGATCGAGGAGTCCGCTGCTGCGAAGAAGCTGGTCAAGAAGGCCGACGACATCCTCGAAAAGGTCTACAAGAAGCTCGACTGCCCCAGGAAGCACAGCTTCCTGCCCGGCACTCGGGTCCTGCTCGCCGATGGAACGCATCGCCCCATCGAGGACGTCCGCGTCGGCGACCGGGTGGTCGCCACGGACCCGGAGAACGGGCAGACCGACGCACGGCCGGTGACGAACTTCTTCACCACCGAGGACGACAAGGAGTTCACGCGGCTCACCGTCACCACGGCGCAGGGGTCCGCCACCATCACGGCGACCGCCAACCACCCCTTCTGGCTGATGGACCGCAAGGAGTGGGTGGACGCGGGCGAGGTGCGCGCCGGCAACAAGCTGCGCACCCCCGCCGGCTCGGCCCTCGCGGTGACCGGCGTCGTCAACTACCACAAGCGCCAGCGCACCCACGACCTGACCGTCGGGGAGTTCCACACCTACTACGTGGGTGTCGGAGCGACCGACGCCCTGGTCCACAACTGCACCGACATCGCGTCCGCCGAGCGCCGCTTCCCCGATCAGGCACACACCTACAAGGATCACATCAACCCCACCCCGGAGCGGATAGCGGCGAAGCTCGAAAAGGACGGCATCGTCACCACGTGGGTGGACGAGAAGACGGCTCAGGATGCAATCATCGACGTCGTCAAGCAGAACTCGAAGTTCCTGCAGAACAACCTCCGAAAGATGCGTGACGGGGAAGTCAGGGAGCTACCCGTCAAGAATTACAGTGGAGGTTCATTGGGTACCGTCATCAAGAAGGACCCCAATGATCCGACAAAGACGATCTCAACGCCGGCCGGCAACCGGGTGCAGGTGCTCATCAAGAAGGTCGAGAAGGGTAAGTCACCGGACGGCAAGCCCGTCCCCGGCGGCTACTACATCTACACTGCCTACCCGATGTAGCAAGAGCGGATGAGCACGAGAAAGGAACCGTCAGTGGAATTCGACTTCGGGTTGACAGCGCTGGGGGAAAAGTTCCACATGGACTGGCGGTACGACGGGCCGAACCCTCAGGATGTGGTGCGCCAGTGGGCCGGTTTCGTCGGAAGCGACGAGGCCGGTCGCGAGGAACTACGGCTTCTGCGGGAGGATGTACACCTGCTGCTGGCCTCGCCGCTCTCGGACGACGAAATCCATGCGTTGTGGAGAGTGTCGGCGATGTTCTACCCGTACTTTCCGGTGAACGAGGTGGAGCCCCCACGGGGCCGGGCATGGCTGATGGACATCGACCATGAGCTGCGGCCGTATGTACAGCGGTCGGCTGCCGAGTTCTCGACCACGGGAACGGCGCCCGAATCCGCGCGGTCCGCGGTCGTGGCGCTCGCCGAGAGACTGGCGCCCAGGGCGGAGCTCCCGCTCGAGCCCTTGCCCGCTCGGACCGTGATCGCGGCCGTCGGGCGTTGCGCGAGGGAGGTGAGTGCCGCACTCGCCTTCCGGTTCCTCTTGCGTGCCTACGCGGCATACGACAGCCCCGTGCCGTCGGATGCCTGGTCCTCTTTCGAAGCGCTCAATCATTCCTTCGGATACGGAGAGTTCATACTCGAAACAATCGAGTTTCTCCGGGAGAACTGACCCGTAAGAACAGCCGATGCCCCGCCGGATTCCTCCGGCGGGGCATCGGTGTTTTCGTTCGTCCTCAGATGTTCGTGAACGCCAGCTTCGCTCCCAGCGCCACGAACGCCCCCGCGAACGTGCGCCGCATCCAGGTCATGACCTGCGGCCGGGAGATGACGTGGTCGCGGACCGAGGCGGCGAGCAGCCCGTAGCCGACGAAGATGACGAACGTCATCAGCATGAAGACCGCGCTCAGCTCGATCATGCGCGGCACCGGGTGCGCCTCGTTCGCGCTGACGAACTGCGGGAGGAAGGCCAGGAAGAAGATGGTCAGCTTGGGGTTGAGGATGTTGAGCAGGATGCCCGTCCAGATCACCCGCACCGGGGACGGCGGCTCACCCGCCTGCTCCTCCACGCTCAGGGTGCCGCGGTCGCGCCAGGTGTTCCACGCGACGTAGAGGAGGTAGGCGACGCCCAGGAACTTGAAGGTCTGGAAGGCCAGGGCGCTGGTGTGCATGAGGGCGGCCAGGCCCATGATGGTGGCCGCCATGTGGGGGACGATGCCCAGGGTGCATCCGAACGCGGCGACGATGCTCGGGCGGAAGCCGCGCGAGAGACCGGTGGCCAGCGTGTAGAGCACGCCGGTACCGGGTGAGGCGGTCACGATTAAGGAGGTGACCAGGAATTCGATGCCCACGGGACATACTCCTCTTGCTGCTGTTCTGTGGCGAGTGACGATACGTTTCTACCGGGTCAGGAGGGCCCGCGTCGCCGCCTCGATGTCCGGAGTACGCATCAGGCTCTCGCCCACCAGGTAGGCGGAGATGCCCACTTGAGCGAGTCGTGCCAGGTCGGCGGGGGTGGACAGACCGCTCTCCCCCACGATCACCCGGTCCTTGGGCACCTTGGGCGCCAGCCGTTCGCTCGTGGCGAGCGTCGTCTCGAAGGTGTGGTGGTCGCGGTTGTTGATGCCGAGGAGGCGGGAGCGCAGCCGGGTGGCCCGCTCCAGCTCCGCCTCGTCGTGCACCTCGACCAGGACGTCCATGCCGAGGTCGAACGCCGTGTCCTCCAGGTCCTTCGCCTCCGCGTCGTCGACCGCCGCCATGATGATCAGGATCGCGTCGGCGCCCCAGGCCCGCGCCTGGACGACCTGGTACTGGTCGTACATGAAGTCCTTGCGGAGGACGGGGATCGCCGTCGCCTCGCGGGCCGCGGCGAGGTGTTCCGGGCCGCCCTGGAAGGACGGCGTGTCGGTGAGGACCGACAGACAGGCCGCGCCGCCCGCCTCATAGGCGCGGGCGATGAGCGGCGGGTCGAAGTCGGCCCGGATGAGGCCCTTGGACGGGCTCGCCTTCTTGATCTCGGCGAGCAGGGCGTATTCGCCCCGGGCCACGCGGCGCTCGACGGCCGTCAGGAAACCGCGTGGGGCCGGGGCGGCCGCCGCCTCGCGTTCGAGATCCGCGAGGGGACGGTCGCGCTTCGCCTCCGCGATTTCCTCACGCTTGGCCCCTTCGATCCTTGAGAGGAAGTCCGGCATCCGATTAAGCCCCTTCGCTTCGGTTCGATTCCGTTCGGTTCGATTCCGTTATCAGTCGTTCCAGCCTGCGGTTCGCTTCCCCGCCGTCGATCGACTCCGTGGCGAGCTCCATGCCGTCTTTCAGGTCCTTCGCCCGGCCGCCGACCACGAGTGCCGCGGCGGCGTTGAACGCCGCGATGTCGCGGTACGGCCCCTTCTCCCCCGTGAGGACGCCGCGCAGCGCCTCGGCGTTGGCTCGCGCGTCGCCGCCCTTGAGCGACTCCGGGGAGACGCGCGGCAGTCCGACATCCTCGGGGCTCACCCGGAACACCCGCACCGTGCCGTTCTCCAGCGAGGCGACGGTGGTGGGCCCGGTGGTGGTGATCTCGTCGAGGCCGTCCGAGCCGTGGACGACGAAGGCGCGCTCCGAGCCCAGTTCGCCCAGCACCCGCGCCAGCGGCTCGACCCACTCCTCGGCGAACACCCCGACCATCTGGCGCCGGACGCCCGCCGGGTTGGTCAGCGGTCCCATCAGGTTGAAGACGGTGCGGGTGCCGAGCTCGACGCGGGTGGGGTGGACGTGTCCCGTCGCCGGGTGGTGGTCGGGGGCGAACATGAAGCCGATGCCGGCCGCCGCGATGCAGCGCGCCACGTCCTCGGGCCGCAGGTCGATCCGGACGCCCAGCGCGCGCAGGACGTCCGCCGCGCCGCTGCGCGACGACAGCGCCCGGTTGCCCTGCTTGGCCACCGGCACCCCGGCCCCGGCGACGATCAGCGCCGCGCACGTGGAGATGTTGTACGAGCCGGACGAGTCGCCGCCCGTGCCGAGCAGGTCCATCGCCCCGGGCGGCGCCGCCACCCCGCGCATCCGCGCCCGCATGGCGATCACCCCGCCGGTGATCTCCTCCACGGTCTCGCCGCGCATCCGCATCGCCATCAGCAGCCCGCCCATCTGGGAGGGCGTCGCCCGGCCCGCCATCATCAGCTCGAAGGCGCGGGCCGATTCCTCGCGGGTGAGGGTGGCGCCGGTGGCCACCTTCCGGACCAGGTCCTTGAACTCCTCGAACCGGGCGTCGTCAGCGTCCATGCCCCTGCCCCTCCCGCGGTCCCCACATACCCCCGCTGCTCACCGGCAGCGGCTGGTCCCAGTCGAGCTCGACGTTCTCCCGCCGGTACGGCGTCTCATCGGTGATCGCGGTGTCCAGGGTGCGGGCGAAGAGGTGGCCGCTGTGGACGGCCGCCGCGATGATCCCCGGGCCCAGGCAGTCGCCCAGCCGGACGACGCGCCGGATGCCCGCCGCGCCCAGGACGTCCTCGCCGAACGCGCGCAGCCCGGTGTACAGCTCGTCGCGCGGCACCATGCCGGTGACCATCACCAGCGCGTCCACGTTCACGGCCGTCTCACGGCCCGTGTACACGCAGGCCAGCCCGGCCACGCCGGACTCGGCCCGGACGAGCGCCGTCGAGGTGTGCACGGCCGCGCACTTCTCCATCACGCGCCGCTGGACGCGCTTCTGCTCCGCCGTGAACTGCGTGAACGACGACACCAGGCTGTCGGGGGTGACGAACGTGACCTCGCAGCCGTGCTCGGCGAGGCGCTCGGCGATCACTCCGCCCATGTAGTAGTGGTCGTCGTCGAAGACGACGACCCGGCCGGAGGGCAGCCGGCCGGCCATGATGTCGTCCGGGGTGAAGACGGGGGTCTCCGCCGGTACGTCCATGGGGAAGCTGTGGTAGCGGCCCACGCCGTCCGCCCGCCACCGCGCGCCCGTGGCGACGGCGACGAGCGAGCACTCGGCCTCCAGGGCCATCTCCGCGGTGATCTCGTTGTCCGGCAGGAGCTGGACGTTGGGCATGCGGCGCAGCTGGGTGAGACGCCAGTCGCGCACCCGCGCCCACTCCCCCAGCCCCGGCAGCCGGCTCTCCAGGGTGACGCGGCCGCCGAGTTCGCGGCGGCGGTCGGCGAGCAGCACGTCGTAGCCGCGCTGGCCCAGGGCCCGGGCGGCCTCCAGGCCGGCGGGGCCGGCGCCGACGACGAGGACGGTGTCGTCCGTGTCCTTCGGCGGGATGTACTCGGGGTGCCAGCCGCGCCGCCACTCCTCGCCCATGGTGGGGTTCTGGGTGCAGCGCATCGGCACACTCGCCTTGTCGCCGGCGACGCAGATGTTGCAGCCGATGCATTCGCGGAGGTCGTCGAAGCGGCCTTCCTCGATCTTCCTCGGCAGGAAGGGGTCGGCGATGGAGGGGCGGGCCGCGCCGATGAGGTCGAGGGTGCCGCCCCTGATCATGGAGACCATGGTGTCGGGCGAGGTGAACCGGCCGACGCCGACGACCGGTTTGCTGGTGACGCTCTTGACGAACTTGACGTACTCCGCCTGGAAGCCCTCGTCGCTGAACCGGGACGTCTGGCCGTCGTTGTCGAAGTTGCTGAGGTTGACGTCCCAGAGGTCGGGGAGCTCGGCGAGCATCTCGACGACGTCACGGCCCTCGTCCTCCGAGCCGATGCCGCGCGGCCCCATCAGCTCGTCGACGCCGAAGCGGACGGCGACGGCGCAGGTGTCGCCGACGGCCTCCTTGGCGTCCTCGATGAGCTCGCGCAGCAGCCGGGCGCGGTTCGCGAGGCTGCCGCCGTATTCGTCGGTGCGGTGGTTGTGGCGCCGGGAGAGGAAGTGGACGGGCAGCGTCATGTCGTGGCCCGCGTAGATGTAGACGATGTCGAAGCCGGCGCGCTTGGCGTTGAGCGCGGCCGTGCGGTGCCAGCGGCGGGCGGCGCGGATGTCGTCCTTGTCCATGGCCCGGGCGGTGATGGGGAGGTTGCCCCGGACGGCCTTCAGGCTCGGGGCGATCGGTATGGTCCGGCTCTCCAGATTGCCGACGTAGGAGCCGTTGTGGGCGAGTTCGACGCCGGCGAGGGCGCCGTGGCGGTGAATCTCGTCGGTGGCCCGGGTGAGGTAGGGGAGGTCCTGCTCGTCCCAGATCCTGATCTCGCGCTGGTGGTTGCCGGAGTGGTGGATGTCGCACTGCTCGGTGACGACGACGCCCCAGCCCCCCTCGGCCTTGACGCCGCGCATCGCGGCCATCGAGCTGGGGAAGGCCCGGCCCATGCCGTTGCAGTGGGGTACCTGGTAGAAGCGGTTCTTCGCGGTGACCGGGCCGATCCGTACGGGTTCGAAGAGGACGTCGTAGCGGGCGGGGCGGCGGGGTGTGCGGTTCTCCATGCGGACGGTTCTCCAGGTGCCGGTGTTCCTGTGGAAATGGCAAGGAACAGGCGGCCCGGTCAGGGTCCTGACCGGGCCGCCCGGTTGTGCGTCAGCCCGTGGGTGGCTCAGCCCGTGGCGGAAGGATTCAGCGGTGGCCTGGAGCCGAAGATCGCGCTGCCCACGCGCACATGCGTGGCGCCGTACTCGACGGCCGTGGCGTAGTCCGTGCTCATGCCCATGGAGAGCAGTTCCAGACCGTTGCGGGCCGCGATCTTCGCCAGCGTCGAGAAGTGCGGCTCCGGCGGCTCACCGGCCGGCGGGATGCACATCAGCCCCACGACGTCCAGGCCGTGGGTCTCCCGGCAGTCGGCCAGGAAGGCGTCCGCGTCGTCCGGCAGCACACCGGCCTTCTGCGGCTCCTTGCCCGTGTTGACCTGGACGAACAGCCTGGGCTTACGGTCCTGCCGGGCGCACTCGCGCGCCAGCGCCGCGCTCAGGCTCGGCCGGTCCAGGGAGTGGATGACGTCGAACAGGGCCACCGCCTCCCGGGCCTTGTTGCTCTGCAGCGGCCCTATCAGGTGCAGTTCCAGGTCCGGACATCGGCCGCGCAGCTCCGGCCACTTGGCCTTGGCCTCCTGGACCCGGTTCTCGCCGAAGACCAGGTGGCCGGCCTCGATCGTGCGCTCCAGGACGTCGGCGGGCACGGTCTTGGACGCGGCGACGAGCGTCACGGAGCCGGGCTCGCGGCCCGCTCGCGCGCAGGCTCCGGCGACGGCACGCCGTACGTTCTCGAGACCGGTGGTGGGGTCGGGGGTCGGATTCATGCTGTCTCCTCATCTCCTCGCACGGAATCCCCTCGGCCGGAATCCCCTCGCGCGTACGAGAACTCCAGCCGGCGATCCGTGGTGTCGATCCGCCGCGCGGCCACGATCCGCACCCCGGCCTCCGGCAGCCCCGCCGTCAGCTCCCGCTCCAGCGCCGCGAGGTCCTCGGCGGCCGTGGGGTGCAGCGCCTCCGCCACGATGAGCGCGCGGTCCGTCTCCTTGGAGACGACGGACAGGGCGCTCTGGCGGAAGGTCCAGCGCCGGGAATGGGCGTGGCCCGCCGCGTCCGTGAAGACGATCTCCTCGGGGGCGGGGTGCTCGGTCTCCCCCTGGAAGGTCCGGTGGACCTCCGAGCCGTCGGCGTGGCGGACCGTGATGCCGTCCGTGACCTTGTCGCAGTCGAAGACGGCGATGGGGATGGCGAAGGCCATGGAGACGACGTTGAGGTAGTCGACCAGCGGGTGGAAGCCCGGCAGGTTCCGCTCCTTGCGGTAGCGCCGGAGCAGCGCCTCCGATGCGCACCGGTACTGGGTGGGCTTGAGCCCCATCCGGGAGAACGCCTCGCGCCAGGCGGCGATCTCCGGCATCGCGGACTCGCTCGCCGCGGCCAGCCGCTCCTCGACGCGGGCGGTGAGCGCCTCCCGGCGCTCCCGGCCGCTCTCGTGGCCGCTGGTCATACCGAGGACGCCGTCGACGGCCAGGGTGACCGCGCGCAGGCGCGGGTGGGCGTTCCAGACCGGATCGGCATGTGTGAAGTACATGGTTCTGTCCCTGCTCGCTGTACGGGTGGAGCCGTACGGGTGGACCGGTGGGGCCGGAGGGCGGCGCCGCCGGTGGTCGCCGTCCGGGGACGGCGCCGCCGGCCGGCGCCCCACGGGTGTACCCGCTACGGGTAGAACCGCTTCCGGTCCCACTCGCCCTCCGGCTTCTCCCTCGTGAATATCAGCCGGTCGTGCAGCCGGAACGGTTTTTCGGTCCAGAACTCCACATAGACGGGCCGGACCCGATAGCCGAGCCAGTGCGGCGGGCGCGGTACCTCGCCGTCGCCGAAGCGGGCGCTCTCGCGGGCCACGGCGGCCTCGAGCTCGGCGCGGTCGGCCAGCGGCTGGGACTGGAGGCTGGCCCAGGCGCCGATGCGGCTGTCCCGGGCGCGGGACGCGAAGTAGGCGTCGGCCTCGGCGTCGGTGACCTGCTCGACGGGGCCCCGGAAGCGCACCTGGCGGCGCAGGGACTTCCAGTGGAGGGCGCCGGCGGCCCGCATGTTGCCGGCGAGCTCCCGGCCCTTCTGCGAGCGGCTGTTGGTGTAGAAGACGAACCCGTCGGCGTCGAAGCCCTTGAGCAGCACGATGCGGACGTCGGGCAGTCCGTCGGCGTCGGTGGTGGCGATCGACATGGCGTTGGGGTCGTTCACTTCGGCGGCTTCGGCGTCCCGGAACCATTCGCGGAACAGTTCGATGGGGGCGTTCACTTCGTGCACGGAATTCACTCCTCGGTTCATTCCTCGCCTCGCGGGAACGCGCGCGCTAGAGCTTCACTGCCTGCTTCTCGTCGAGCAGGTGGCGCCACTTGTCGAGGTCGCCACCGCGGGCGGTGATCAGGTGCGGCGTTCCGGCGGTGTCCACGAGGACTTCCGCCGCCGGCGGGATGTTGAGGAATTCCATGTGCTGGGTGGCGCAGTAGGCGCCGACGTCGAGGATCAGCATGTGGCTGCGGCCGTCGACGCCCTCGGGCACGAAGTACTCGCCGGGCAGGATGTAGTCGTGGCGCAGGATGCTGCGGCCGCGCAGCGCCGCGTTCACCCCGCCGGTGGCGTCCCCGGCGGGGATCTCCTTCATGTCCGCGTCGAGGAAGACCACGTTGTGGCGCCGGTCGCGGAGCTGGGCGGAGGGCATCAGCATCCGGGAGCCGTCGGTGACGACGAGGCTGCCGACGGAGTTGGTGATGACGTTGCGCTCCACGCTGAGCAGGAGGGCCCCGGTGTCGGCCAGCACGTCCCGGGCCGGTTCGAAGAGGAACTTCACATGCTCGGGGATGCCCATCCGGTCGGCGCTCGCCCGCAGCGCCTTGAAGTACTGGCCCCAGTCGAAGTGCTTCTCCGTCTCGTCCCACTTCTCGTAGACGAAGCCGTGGCCGCCCGCGAAGTTGATGGAGTGGGCCTTGGGGAAGTGGGTCAGGAAGATGGTGAACATCGTCTCGATGATGCCGACCATGTCGTCCAGGGAGTTGCCGCTGCCGCAGTAGACCTCGAGGCAGTCGAGGTCGCGCCCGTGCCGTTCCAGCAGGTCCGCCAGGTTCTTCAGCTCGCTGAGCTTGATGCCGGGCTTCCCGGACTCGAGGCTGTCGATCCGGACGCTGATCGAGGGGGCGTCGTTGCGCAGCGAGTGGGAGACCTCGTCGAGGCTGGAGAGGAAGGTGGGGTAGCCCGCCCGGTCCCAGAAGCTGATCTCGTCGTCGGAGACGTGTCCGGGGGAGACGATGAACTTGTCGAAGCCGAACTTCGTGAGGAGCTGGTACTCGCTCGGGAGCTGGAGCAGGACGCCCACGCCCAGGTCCTGGAAGGGGCGCAGGACGTGGGGGTTGGAGTTGGGGAAGAAGGGGACGTAGAGCTCGACGCGGGAGCCGATGCCGGCCGCCTCCGCGGCGCTCTGTATCCGTCCTATGTTCTTGACGATCTGTGCTTCGCTGTAGAGGAAGACCGGTGTCCCCACTTGTTCGGCGATGGGTCGGAGATCGACCTCGCCGAGCCAGGTACCGGTCAATTTACAGTCGCTCTGACAGTCGTTCGCGGTCATCTGGCCGCCTCACTCTCGTGATACCGAAGTTCCTGACCGACGCTCTTGCCGTACACGGACGTGCGAAGTGCAAGGTGGTGCGAGGTTCTCTGGTGCTGGAGATGGTGAGCTTCCGGTTCGCGGACAGGCCGGAACCGCGCGGCGCGTCGAGGGCGCCGCGATCCGATGGAAGGTTGTCAGGGGAATATTCCAGGACAGGTGTTCGCACACCGCGCTGGCGTTCGAAGTCTACACGGGCAGGCCGGAGTTGGCCCTGTTCCGACGGCCGGAATCATTCCACCGAGCGGGCGGCCCGGATGAACTCCCTGATCAGGCGCGGGTCCTTCACTCCGCGCCGGGCCTCCACGCCGCTGGAGACGTCCACGCCCCAGGGACGCGTGGTGCGGACGGCGTCCGCCACGTTCCCGGGGTGCAGCCCGCCGGCGAGGATCCAGCGGCCCGCCGGCGGGGTGAAGCTCCCGGCGGACCAGTCCCACGGCTCACCCGAGCCGGGGGCCGGGGCGTCGAGCAGGAGGAGGTCCTCCCCCAGCTCGCCGAGGGCCGGCGACTCGCCCCGGCAGGCGGTGGCGCGGATCAGGGTCCAGCCGTCGGGCCGGAGCTCCGCGTAGTGCGCGGGCCCCTCGTCGCCGTGGAGCTGCACGGCCCGGACGCCCGCGGCCCGGGCCAGCTCGCGGACCTCGGCCACGGGCTGGCCGCGGAAGACGCCGACGGTCAGCACGTGCCCGGGCACCCGCTCGGCGAGCGGGCGGGCGAGGGCGGGGTCCACCGTGCGCGGGCCGCCCGGCGCGAAGACGAAGCCGATGGCGTCGGCCCCGGCCTCGACGGCCGCGTCCACGTCCTCGGCCGTGCGCAGCCCGCAGATCTTGACGAACAGCGGCGCACGCGACGCCTCCGACGCGCTCGAACCGTTCACGCCAGTCACGCTGAAACACTCCCATCGCCGGACCACCGCGAACGTACAGCACCCCGCGCCCGGTGCACAGGGCCGGACGCCCCCTTGCCCCCGGCACCCCCGGACGTCACCGCCCGGTGAAGAGGTTCCGCACCCGGCGCCCGGTCCGGCGCCCGGCCGGGTAGTCGTCGTCGCCGCCGTTGTCGTCGTCGTCCGGGCCCTGCAGCACGGTCCAGCTGACGGCGGAGACGGCGGGCTCCAGCGAGAGCCTGCTGACGGCCTCCTCCAGCAGGCTGTCGTCCCGGCGCTCGGTGCTCAGCTCCGCCGCGACCGTCACCTTCCCGGCCGTCTCCGCGTCCCGGCTGTGCACCGAGCGCAGGGTGAAGCCGGGCCGGGCCACGGCCTGGACGACGAGCGTCCGCACGTGCGCCTCCTCGGGCTCGGTGCAGACCACCTCGAAGTGGTAGTCCGTGACCACCTCGGCCCCGCCGGTGGCCCCCCGGTCCAGGCCCCGGGCGAGCGGGCGCAGCAGGGTGTTGGCCCCCACGACCCCGACCGTGCCGAGGGCGGCGATGACGTACAGCCCGGTGCCGGCGAGGGCGCCGACGGCGGCCGAACACCACAGCGTGGCGGCGGTGTTGAGGCCGCGCACGCTCAGGCCGTCGCGCATGATGACGCCCGCGCCGAGGAAACCGATGCCGGAGACGATCTGCGCGGCGACGCGTGAGCCGTCGTAGCCGGTGGTGCTGGTGGCGCTGCTGAAGCCGTAGGTGGAGAGGAGGACGAAGAGGGCGGATCCGGCGGCGACGAGCGCGTTGGTGCGCAGCCCCGCCATTCTGGCCCGCCACTGCCGCTCCAGCCCGATGATCGCGCCGAAGCCCAGTCCGGCCCCGATGTTGGCCGCGAGCTGCCACTCGTGAACCATGGCCATGATCCGCCCCTCCTAGTCCATTGTGTCGATCTTTTATCGGCCGCTCACAGCCAGGTGTTGAACCGGCGGATGTACCAGCTCTTCACCCCCTGGGTGAGCAGGCAGTAGGCGAGCAGGGTGCCGGCCAGCCACGGGAAGTACGTCAGGGGCAGCGCCCGCATCCCGAGCACCCCGGCGAGCGGGGAGAACGGCACCCACATGCCGAAGGCCATGACCAGCGCGGTCATCGCCAGCACGGGCGCGGTGGCCCGCGACTGCAGGAAGGGAACCTTCCGGGTACGCAGCATATGGACGACCAGGGTCTGCGTCAGCAGGCCCTCGACGAACCAGCCGGACTGGAAGAGCGCCTGGTGGGCCTCGCTGTTCGCCCCGAAGACGTGCCACATCAGCAGGTAGGTGGTGATGTCGAAGACGGAGCTGGTGGGCCCGAGGACGAGCATGAAACGGCCGATGCCCCGGGCGTCCCAGGCGCGCGGCTCGCGCAGGTAGTCCTTGTCCATCCGGTCCCAGGGCGTGGCCAGCTGCGAGATGTCGTACGCGAGGTTCTGCACGAGCAGCTGCATGGCCAGCATCGGCTGGAAGGGGATGAAGGCGGAGGCGACCAGGACGGAGAAGACGTTCCCGAAGTTCGAGGAGGCCGTCATCTTGATGTACTTGATGGTGTTGCCGAAGGTCTGCCGGCCCTGGATCACGCCCCGCTCCAGGACCATGAGGTCCTTCTCCAGCAGGATGATGTCGGCGGACTCCTTGGCGATGTCGACGGCCGTGTCGACGGAGATGCCGACGTCGGCGTCGCGCAGCGCGGCGGCGTCGTTGATGCCGTCGCCGAGGAAGCCGACGGTGTGCCCCTCGGCCTGGAGGGCACGGACGATCCGGGCCTTCTGCACGGGGTTCGCCTTGGCGAAGACCGTGGTCGCGGCGGCGAGGACGCGCAGCTCGGCGTCGTCCAGCTCGTCGACCTCCGTGCCGGTGACGACGCGGCCGACGTCGATGCCGACGTCCGCGCAGACCCGGGCGGCGACGAGCTCGTTGTCGCCGGTGACGACCTTGACGGCGACGCCGTTGTCGGCGAGCGCCCGCAGGGCGCGGGCGGCGTCCTTCTTCGGCGGGTCGAGGAAGGCGAGGAAGCCGATGAGGGTGAGCTCGGCCTCGTCGGCGACGGTGTACGTCTCCCTCTCGGCGAGCATCGTGCGGGTGGCGACGGCGAGGACGCGCAGGCCGAGCCGGTTGTTGGCCTCGGCGGTCAGGGTCGCCTCACGGCGCAGCGCGTCGGTGAGCGGGACGCGGGCGCCGCGGTCGGTGATGTGGGTGCACAGGGCGAGGACCTCCTCGACGGCGCCCTTGGTGACGAGACAGTGTTCACCCACCGCGTGCTCGGTGGCGGACCCGTTGAGCTCGTTGCGCGCCAGCACGACCGACATCCGCCGGCGGGCGAAGTCGAAGGGGATCTCGTCGACCATCGTGAAGCGTGCGTCGACGACAACCTCCTCGGCTTCGAGTACGCGGTCGATGACGGCCTGGTCCAGCAGATTGCGCAGCCCGGTCTGGAAGTGGCTGTTGAGGTAGGCGTACTCCAGGACCTCGCTGTCCTCGCCGCCCCGGACGTCGAGGTAGCGGTCGAGGACGATGCGGTCCTCGGTGAGGGTGCCGGTCTTGTCCGTGCAGAGGACGTCCATGGCGCCGAGGTTCTGGATGGCGTTGAGGCGCTTGACGACGACCTTGTGGCGGGACATGGTGACCGCGCCGCGCGCCAGGTTGGTGGTGACGACCATCGGCAGCATCTCGGGGGTGAGCCCGACGGCCACGGCGACGGCGAAGGTGAAGGCCTCGGCCCAGTCGCCCTTGGTGAACCCGTTGATCACGAAGACGAGCGGGACCATGACCAGCATGAAGCGGATCAGCAGATAGCTGACCTTCTTCACGCCCGTGTCAAAGCTGGTCTCGGGCCGCTCGCCGACGAGGGAGCCGGCCATCGAGCCGAAGTAGGTGTCCGAGCCGGTGGCCACGACCACGCCGGTGGCGGTACCGGAGGTGACGGAGGTGCCCATGAGGGCGAGGTTGTCGGCCTCGACGGGGTCGGTGGTCGTGGACTGCCCGTAGTCGTGCGTACGCGTGTCGGCCTTGGGGGTGGGCAGCGACTCGCCGGAGAGCGCGGCCTGGCTGATCATGAGGTCCTTGGCCGTGAGCAGCCGCAGGTCGGCGGGGACGAGGTCGCCGGCTGCGAGCCGGACGACGTCGCCCTTGACGACCTGGTCCATGGGGATCTCGACGGTGGCGGGCGCGGCGTCCCGGCCGGCCCGGCGCTGGACGGCCGTGGTGGTGGTGACCAGGGCCCGCAGCGCGGTGGCGGCGGCGGAGGACCGGTACTCCTGCCAGAACCGCAGCAGGCCGCTGATCAGCACCATCGCACCGAGGATGGGGATCTTGGGGTCGAAGGGCTCCTCGCCGGCGACCTGCAGCCACTGGACGTACATGATCACGACGAGGGCGGTCAGGATCAGGATGAACGGGTTCCAGAAGGCCCTGGCCAGCTGTGCGTACCAGCGGGGGCCGCGGTCGTGGGCGACGACGTTGGCGCCGTCGCGCTCCAGCCGCTCCCCGGCCTCGTCCTGCCGCAGCCCCTGCGGGGTGGCGCGGACGTCCTGTAGCACCTGCGATCCGGGCAGGGCGCTGAACCGGGCGAGCCGCTCGGCGACGGCCCGGGTCCCGGCCTCGAGCTCGGCTGCCTTCCGCTCCCGGCGGGCACGGCCGCCCGGCGGGGCGAGCTTCTGGGGGGTGAGGGTGGTGTTGGTCATGGCGGAACCTCTCTCCGGGCATGACGGCATGGCGGCATGGCGGCATGGAGACATGGCCGAAGGGCGGCATGGCGGCATGGCGCGGGGACGTGCCGTCGCACGGAAAAGTGGACGTGAAGGTATGAGGACCCGACGCGCGGAGGGCAGCGGAAATCACCCGTGTCCGCGGGTTCAGGCGAAGAAAAAGGCCGACAAGGGCCGATGGAGAAGGGGAGTCACACGCGACAGCGAGGCGCGAACGGCCTACGTGTCAGCGGAAATACCGCGTCAACGAGCCGTGCGCGGGAGAGGTGCGCTGTGGCGAGGACTTCCCTCGGGACTCCGACTGGTCATCCCGATCACCTCCTCGCTCGTACGGACAGCGCGGGTGCCGCCGATGCCCACGTGGACGCAGGCCGAAGCGGCAGCACCTTCGGCACCCAGCATGCCACAGGTGCCCCAGAGGGCGACCATGCACGGGCAATGGGCACGCAAAGCCCACCGGGGGCGGCGGGGCACGGCCAACCGCCCCTCCGGAGGCCCGGTGGCGCGAGGCGCCGCTCTACGGCCGTTCGTCCGGTCATGAATAGGCATCACGGCGGCGGGCGGGGCGGCGCGATCCGACGACGCCCACGATGACGCCCGGCACCGCCAGCACGAGCGCGAGGATCACGTCCACCGCGCCCAGCTCGCCCACCAGGGACGTGTCCACGATCACGACGAATGGCGCTGTCAGTAGCAACCAGGCACCGCCCAGGAAGGCCAGGGTCCGGCGGCGGGAAGCGGTCAGCGCGCATATCGCCACCCCCGCGAGGAGCCACACGCCCGCCAGGCGCCACAGCAGTGAACTCCCGGCGGACGGGAGGAAGTCGGTGGTGTGGCCCCGGACCGTCACCCGGGTCACCGTGCCGTGCCACAGGCGGACGTCGGCCGGGGTGCCCCGCCGCGCGGCGTCGTACGTGCCGCCGTTCACCGTCAGCCAGACGGTGTCACTCCCGTAGCGGACGCGGAGTCGTTGCTCTTGGGGCGGGCAGCCGTCGCCGGGGCAGCCCCTGGTGGCCATGCCGACGACTTCGCCCTTCACCTGCTCGAAGCAATCGGTTCCGGCCGGGCGGCCGGCGGGGCACTGGGACGCCCGTTCGTACGCCGCCCGGTCCCGGTACGCGTCCTCCACCCACGACGGGGCGTGGGCGAGGCCGAGGACGGCGACCGCCAGAACCACCACTCGCACGCACCCCATGACCCACTTGGGCATCGCCCGCCCCTCCCCCGTACAGCCGATCACACGACGCCGCTCAGCGTAGGAGAACATCTCCGGCCACCCATGGTGAGGTTTCGGCCACAGTCGAACAGCCATCACTCCGCGCCACAACCATGGCCATAAATCGCCGTTACATGCGCCCTTCGCCCGCCCCTCCGCCGCGCCTCCACACCCCGCCCGCATCCGGAGGCCGTCGTCCCACCGACGGACCGGCGCGCGAATCCCCCGGTGAGCGCCCCGCTTCGCGCCGCGCGCCACCACCGTTGCCGGAGCGACTTGTTCGGGCCCGTGCGGCTGGCCAGCGCCGCTGTCGGCTCGTAACGTCGCCTGCGCTCCGGAGCACGTCCTGTGGCAGCTCCGCACGAGGGGGAAAACGAGATGCAACCACTCCGAAGTGCCGTCGCGTCCGCCGTGGTGATGACCGCCTGCGCGATAGCCCTGGCACCCACCGCCGCACAGGCGGACGAAGGACCGGCCGGCAAGGGCGACATGTCCTTCTCCGTCATCGACGCGAAGTCCGCCATCCCGCGTACCGGCACCTTCCAGCTGCGCGACCTGGCGCGGTACGGGGTCGAGCAGAAGGCCGTGAACCGGCTGGCCGAGGGCCGGACGTCCGGGGCGGCCGACGCCGCCGGGAAGGCCGCACCCGCCGCACCCGACCCCGCGTACAGCATCGCGGGCGAGTGGAAGGACAAGGACGGCTGGGACACCACGATGCGCCAGGGCAAGTGGCCCGGCGGCGACTACGGCTTCGGCCTGACGAAGGTGGACCAGAAGCACAACCTCAGCCTGGCCGCCGTCAAGGCCACCACCAAGTACCCGCGTCCCACGGGCGGGAAGAAGCAGCAGGGCGGGACGAGCTACATCTACGTCACCGACGTGCTGCACGTGAAGTGCAGCGGCTGGTGGATCTTCCGCACGTGCCGTGTCGTGGAGGTGAAGGCCGTCGACGCCGTGGTGAACTTCCGGACGTTGCGGGACAACAAGCCGTTCGGCGTGGTCACCGCCTACTGTGAGAACACGCCGGGCCGGTGCCCCGACTGGGTGCGGCAGGCGATCAACATCTGACCCCAGAGGTCGAGACCGGAGATCGAGAGGGGTACGGCATGGGCGCCCGACCGGTACGACCGTCCCGCCGCTGGCCGGGGGCGGAATGGTGGGCGCCCCTGCTCGCCGGCCTCGCCGCGATCCAGCGGGCCGGCGCGGCCTCCGGGCCGCTGCTGGCCGCCGTCGAGCTGACCGGCGAGGCCCCCACCGTCACCGCCGTGTGGCCGGACGGGAGCCGTACGACCGTCACCCCCGATCCGGAGGCGGACACGCAGGCCCTTCGGGACCTGCTGGCCGTGTCCGGGACGGACACGGGCTACCCCACCCCCGGCGCGAGCGACCCGTTCCGGCTCAAGTACGCCTGGCTGCTTGAGGAGTTGAGCGGCGCGAGCGACGCCTGGTTCGCGTACACCGAGGAGCCGGTCCGTCTGCTGTCCGTACGTGCCGACGAAACCGCCGGCGCCGAGAACATCACCGTCGGCGTCGGGCGCCCCGGCCGGGGGGACGAGCTGAGCGTCGTGTTCCGGCTGGGGGACTGCGAGGACGTCATCGGCATCCCCTACGCCATCGCCGCGCAGGCGGCCGGCGCCGGACCGGTGCGCGTGGTGCCGCTCCGGCTGCCCGGCTGACGCACGCCCACGTCACCGCGTCGCCGCCGGCTCCACCGCCCTGCCCCATCCGTCGTGGTGGATCGGAACCTCTCCTCCCGCCAGCGGAATCCCCGATCCCCCGCGCCGCAGCGCGATGATTTCCGCTGCGATGGAGAGCGCCGTCTCCTCCGGCGTCCGCGCCCCGAGGTCGAGCCCGATCGGCGAGCGCAACCGGCACAGCTCCCCCTCCGACAGCCCCGCCTCCCTCAGCCGCCCCAGCCGCGCCTCGTGGGTACGCCGCGAGCCCATCGCGCCCACGTACGCCACCGGCAGCCGCAACGCCCGTTCCAGCAGCGGCACGTCGAACTTCGCGTCGTGCGTCAGAACGCACACGACCGTACGGGCGTCCACCGCCACCCGGTCCAGATACCGGTGCGGCCAGTCGACCACGACCTCGTCCGCCTCCGGGAAGCGCCGCGCCGTCGCGAAGACGGGCCGGGCGTCGCACACGGTCACGTGGTAGCCGAGGAACTTGCCCGCCCGCACCAGCGCCGCCGCGAAGTCGATCGCGCCGAAGACCAGCATCCGGGGCGGCGGCACGCTGCACTCGACCAGGAGCCGTACCGGCTCCCCGCAGCGCGAGCCGTCCGCGCCGACGTCGACCGGGGCGGTACGGCCCGCGTCCAGCAGGGCCAGCGCCTCCCGGGCCGCCGTCGCGTCGAGCGCGGGGCCGCCGCCCAGCCCGCCCCCGACCCTGCCGTCCGGCCGGACGAGCAGGGCGCGGCCCGGCGTGCCGGGCGGTCCCGCCACCACCCGGGCCAGCGCCAGCGCCTCGCCGCGCGCGGCGGCGGAGAGCGCCGCGGCCAGCTCCGGGTGGCGGCGTACCGGGGTCACCAGCACGTCGATCTCCCCGCCGCACATCAGGCCGACGGCGAAGGCGTCCTCGTCCGAGTAGCCGAACCGTTCCAGCAGTGGCTCCCCCGTGCGCAGCGCCTCGCGGCACAGCTCGTACACCGCGCCCTCCACGCACCCTCCGGAGACCGAGCCGACGGCCGTGCCCCCGGCGTCGACGGCGAGGGCCGCGCCCGGCGGGCGGGGCGCGCTGCCCCGGACGGCCACCACCGTGGCCACGGCGAAGTCGCGGCCCTCCGCGCACCACCGGTGCAGTTCCGAGGCGATGTCCAGCACGACAGAACCCCCTACTTCACGCCGAGCCACTGCTCGATCGGGTGCAGGGCGAAGTAGCCCGCGAAGACCAGGGTCAGCACCCACATGAACAGGCCCGGCTCGCGCCAGCGGCCCTGCCCGGCCTTGATGACGGTGTGGGCGATGACGCCGCCACCGACGCCCACGGTGATGGAGTACGTGAACGGCATGAGCGCGACCGTCAGGAAGACCGGGATGGCGACCGCCCGGTCCGTCCAGTCGATGTGGCGGGCGTGGCTCATCATCATCGCGCCGATGACGACGAGCGCCGCCGCGGCGATCTCGCCGGGGACGATCCTCGTCAGGGGCGTGAAGAACAGGCACGCCGTGAAGAACAGCCCGGTGACGACGGACGACAGGCCCGTGCGGGCGCCCTCGCCCACGCCCGTCGCCGACTCGACGAAGACCGTCTGGCCCGAGGCCCCGGCCACTCCACCGATCGCGCCGCCCGCGCCGTCGACCAACAGGGCCCGGCTCAGGCCGGGCATCCGGCCGCGCCCGTCGGCGAGTCCGGCCTCGGTGCCCACGCCGATGATCGTGGCCATGGCGTCGAAGAACCCGGCCAGCACCAGCGTGAAGACGATCATTCCCACGGTCACCCCGCCGACCTTCTCCCAGCCGCCGAACTCGACCTGGCCGAAGAGCGAGAAGTCGGGCATGGAGACGGCGCCGCCGGTGAGTTTCGGGGCGCCGTTCTGCCAGGTGCGGGGGTCGAGGCCGAAGGCCGCGTTCACGACGACGGCGAGCACGGTGCCGGCGACGATGCCGATGAGGATCGCGCCGGGCACGTCGCGCGCCTGGAGCATGAAGATCAGCAGCAGGGTGACGCAGAAGAGCAGCACCGGCCATCCAGCCAGTTCGCCCGCCGGGCCGAGGGTGACCGGTCCGCCGGCCTTCGCGGCGTGCACGAAACCGGCCTTGACCAGGCCGATCAGGGCGATGAACATGCCGATGCCCATGGTGATGGCGTGCTTGAGCTCCAGCGGGATGGCGTTCATGACGCGTTCGCGCAGGCCGGTGAGGACGAGCAGCATGATGACGATGCCGTAGATCACGCACATGCCCATGGCCTGCGGCCAGGTCAGCTGGGGCGCGACCTGGGTGGAGAGCACCCCGGAGACGCCGAGGCCGGCCGCGAGTGCCAGCGGAACCCTGCCGATCAGTCCCATCAGCAGGGTGGACAGCGCTGCCGCGAAGGCCGTCGCGGTGATCAGGCCCGTCCGGGCGAGGGTGTGCCGCCCGGCGTCCGGGCCGGAGAGGATCAGGGGGTTGAGCAGGAGGATGTAGCTCATCGCCATGAACGTGGTGACGCCGCCGCGCACTTCGCGGGCGAGCGTCGAGCCGCGTTCGGAGATGTGGAAGTAGCGGTCGAGCGGGGACCGTCCGGCGGGCGGACGCGAGCCCGCGCCCGCGTCCTCCGCCGTGGTCCCGGGCCGCACGGGTGCATGGGTCATGGTGCCTGCTCCAGTCCAGATTCCGGTGGGGGCTGCACGACCCGGGGGACGGCCCGAGACGATGAACGATATGGAGGGTCAGGTTCCGGTCAGGTGTTCCGGGCGGACCGGGACGCGGTTCAGGGCCAGGCCCGTGGCCTGCCGGATCGCCGCCACGACGGCCGGCGTCGAGGAGAGGGTGGGGGCCTCCCCCACGCCGCGCAGGCCGTACGGGGCGTGGTCGTCGGCGAGTTCGAGGACGTCGACCGGTATGGCCGGGGTGTCGAGGATCGTGGGGATGAGGTAGTCGGTGAAGGAGGGGTTGCGGACCTTCGCGGTCACCGGGTCGACGACGATCTCCTCCATGACCGCGAGGCCCAGCCCCTGCGTCGTACCGCCCTGGATCTGGCCGGTCACGGACAGCGGGTTGAGGGCCTTGCCGACGTCCTGGGCGCAGGCCAGCTCCACGACCTTGACCAGGCCCAGCTCGGTGTCGACCTCCACGACCGCCCGGTGGGCGGCGAAGGAGTACTGGACGTGCCCGAAGCCCTGCCCGGTGCGCCGGTCGAAGGGCCGGGTGGGGCGGTGCCGCCACTCGTCCTCGGCCTCGACGGACTCGTCCTCCAGGACGTCCACGAGCGTGGCGAGGACCTCGCCGCCGTCGGTGACCACCTTGCCGTCCTCCAGCAGGAGTTCGGCGGTGGCCCACGCCGGGTGGTAGCTGCCGAAGCGGGCCCGGGCCAGCTCCAGGACCTTCTCCCGCACCAGCTCGCAGACGTGCTTGACCGCGCCGCCGGTGACGTACGTCTGCCGGGAGGCGGAGGTGGAGCCGGCGGAGCCGACGCGGGTGTCGGCGGGGTGGATCGTCACCCGGGCGACGCCGAGCTCGGTGCGGGCGATCTGGGCGTGGACGGTGACCCCGCCCTGGCCCACCTCGGCCATCGCGGTGTGCACGGTGGCCACGGCCTCGCCGCCCACCGCCTCCAGCCGGACGCGGGCGGTGGAGTAGTCGTCGAAGCCCTCGGAGAAGCCGACGTTCTTGATGCCGACCGCGTAGCCGACGCCCCGGACGACCGATTCGCCGTGGGTCGTGTTCGACAGGCCGCCCGGCAGCGCCCGGACGTCCGCGGCGCCGCCCGCCGACTCCCACTGGCGGGCCGGCGGCAGCGGCATCGCCTTGACGCGCCGCAGCAGTTCGGCGACGGGCGCGGGCGAGTCGACGACCTGCCCGGTCGGCATCACCGCTCCCTGCGCCATGGCGTTGCGGCGGCGGAACTCGACCGGGTCCATGCCCAGCGCGGCCGCGAGCTTGTCCATCTGCGCCTCGTAGGCGAAGCACGCCTGCACCGCGCCGAAGCCGCGCATCGCCCCGCAGGGCGGGTTGTTGGTGTAGAGGGCGATCGCCTCGACGTCGACGTGATCGACGACGTACGGGCCCACGGCCAGCGAGGCGGCGTTGCCGACGACGGCCGGGGAGGACGAGGCGTAGGCGCCGCCGTCCAGCACGATGCGGGCCGTCACGTAGAGGAGGTCGCCGTCGCGGGTCGCCCCGTGCTCGTAGCGGAGCTTCGCGGGGTGGCGGTGCACGTGGCCGAAGAAGGACTCGAAGCGGTTGTAGACCATCTTCACGGGCCGGCCGGTGCGCAGCGCGAGCAGGCAGGCGTGGGCCTGCATGGACAGGTCCTCGCGGCCGCCGAAGGCGCCGCCGACGCCGGAGAGGGTCATGCGGACCTTCTCCTCGGGCAGGCCGAGGACGGGGGCGATCTGGCGGAGGTCGGCGTGGAGCCACTGGGTGGCGATGTAGAGGTCGACGCCGCCGTCCTCGGCGGGGACGGCGAGCCCGGACTCGGGGCCGAGGAACGCCTGGTCCTGCATGCCGACTTCGTACTCGCCGGTGACGATCACGTCGGCGCGGTCCTTCGCGGCGGACACGTCGCCGCGCACGATCGGCTGGCGGTGGACGATGTTGGGGTGGGGGACGTGGGGGGCGTGGTCATCGGTGCGGCCGGGGTGGAGGACGGGGGCGTCGGGGGCGGTGGCGCTCGCCTCGTCGGTGACGACGGGCAGGGTCTCGTAGTCGACGCGGATCTTCGCGGCGGCGCGGCGGGCGGTCTCGGGGTGGTCGGCGGCGACGAGCGCGACGGGCTCGCCGTGGTGGCGGACGACGCCGTCGGCGAGGACGGGGGTGTCCTCGATCTCCAGCCCGTAGCGGGTGGCGGCGGGCAGGTCGGCGTGGGTGAGGACGGCGTGGACGCCCGGGGTGGCGAGGGCCTCGGCGACGTCGAGGGAGCGGACGCGGGCGTGGGCGTGCGGGCTGCGCAGCGTGACGCCCCAGAGCATGTCCTCGTGCCACAGGTCGGAGGCGTAGGCGAATTCGCCGGTGACCTTGAGGGTGCCGTCGGGCCGGAGGGCGGACTCGCCGATGCCGCCCTTGGTGCCGCTCGCCTGGGTGAGCCCGGTGGGGGTGAGGTCGCGCATCGGGTCAGTCCGCCTCTCCGGTGCGGGCCGCCGCGAGGCGGACGGCGTCGAGGATCTTCTCGTATCCGGTGCAGCGGCAGAGGTTGCCGGAGAGGGCTTCGCGGATGTCGG
Organism: Streptomyces sp. L500; assembly: GCF_054551825.1. Lineage (NCBI taxonomy): Bacteria > Bacillati > Actinomycetota > Actinomycetes > Kitasatosporales > Streptomycetaceae > Streptomyces > Streptomyces sp. L500. The sequence continues at coordinate 178,614 of NZ_JBTOLC010000002.1, read as the reverse complement.
CGTCGGAGGGGTCGGGCCGCTGCCTGAGCAGGTCGTCGGCGGCGACGAGGAGCCCAGGGGTGCAGAAGCCGCACTGGACGGCGCCGGAGTCGACGAACGCCTGCTGGACGACGGAGAGTTCGCCGGTCGTCCGGTCGGCGAGGCCCTCGACGGTCTCGACCTCCCGGCCCTCGGCCTGGCCCGCCGCCACCAGGCACGCACACACGGGGACACCGTCGAGGCGTACCGTGCAGGAGCCGCATTCGCCTTGTTCGCAGGCGTTCTTGGAGCCCGCCAGGCCGAGCCGCTCGCGCAGCACGTACAGCAGGGACTCGCCCTCCCAGACGTCGTCGGCCCGCTGGGTGCGGCCGTTGACGGTGAACGTCACGCGCATCGCGCTTCCCCCTCGCCCCTCGTGTACGTCTGCCACACCCAGCCGAGGGTGCGGCGGGCCATGACGCCGACCGCGTGCCGGCGGTAGCGGGCGCTGCCGCGCACGTCGTCGATCGGGTTGCAGGCGCCCGAGCACAGCTCGGCGAACTGCCGTACGGCGGACGGGGCGATGGGGCGCCCCGACTCCCACAAGCCGTCCTCGTCCAGGACGGAGGCGAGGAAGTCCTCGGCGGCCCGGGCGCGCACCGGGGTGGGCGCCGCCGAGCCGATGCCGGTGCGGACCGTACGGCTGTCGGGGTGGAGGGCGATGCCGAGGGCGCAGACGGCGATGACCATGGCGTTGCGGGTGCCGACCTTGGAGAACTGCTGCGGCCCGGTGGCCTTGCGGACGCGGACGGCGCGGATGAGCTCGTCGGGGGCGAGGGCGTTGCGTTTGACGCCGGTGTAGAACTCCTCGACCGGTATCAGCCGGGTGCCGCGCACCGACTCGGCCTCCACCACGGCACCGGCCGCGAGCAGCGGCGGGTGGCTGTCGCCGGCCGGGGACGCGGCGCCGAGGTTGCCGCCGACGCTGCCCCGGTTGCGGATCTGCGGGGAGCCGACGGTGTGGGCGGCGAGGGCGAGGCCGGGCAGCGGCGTGCGGAGCTCGCCGAGGATCCGGGCGTAGGGGACGGCGGCGCCGAGGCGGATGTCGGAGCCGTCCTCGTCCCACTCGTGGAGTTCACCTATCCGGGTGAGGTCCAGGAGGTGTGCCGGACGCCGGTGGTCGAAGTTGATCTCGACCATCACGTCCGTGCCGCCCGCGATGGGCACGGCCGTGGGGTGCGCGGCCTTGGCGGCCAGCGCTTCCTCCCAGGCGGCGGGGCGCAGGAAGTCCATGGGGGTCTCTTCTCAAGGGGGGTTCCGAGCGGCTTCATGTCCTGTTCACGCGGCGCACCGCCAGTACAGCGACGCGTGACCGGGCCGGTGCAGTCACCGAAACCATGAAGCTGGTTGGCTGGCCAGGCCCCATGTCTTGTAGATTCGAACGAAAGACGGGATGCAGAAACCTCACTGCATTCCACGGGTTACCTGAGGACAGATCGGCGGCGACGAGGATGCGGCTGCGCGCACTGCTGGAGACGGACGCGCTGGGCCTTCGGCTGCTCGGCGGCGAGGACGAGCTGGACCGCACCGTTCGCGGCGTGATGACCACGGACCTCCGTGACCCCAGCCGCTATCTGTCGGGCGGTGAGCTGGTGCTGACCGGCCTGGCCTGGCGGCGCGAGCCGGAGGACTCCGAGCGGTTCGTCCGGATCCTCACGGCCGCCGGAGTGGCCGGGCTGGCGGCGGGCGAGGCGGAGATCGCCTCGACCCCCGACGACCTGATCGCCGCCTGCGCCCGGCACCGGATGCCGCTGTTCTCCGTGGACGAGACGGTCTCCTTCGCCTCGATCACCGAGCACGTCGTCCGGCAGGTCTCCAGCGAGCGCGCCGGGGACCTGGCGGCCGTCGTCGACCGCCACCGGCGGCTGATGACGGGCGGCCCGGCGGGTGGCGGCCCCGAGGTCGTCCTCGACCTGCTCGGCACCGACCTGGACCTGCGCGCCTGGGTGCTCTCCCCCACCGGCCGCCGGATCGCCGGCTCCGCGCCGGCGGAGGCGGGCCCCGGTCTGTCCCCCGAGACGGGCGCCGTCCTCGCGGGCGAGCACCTGGCCGCCTCGCGCACCGGCCGGCGCGGCCCGCACCGGGTGACCACCGGCGGCAGCACGTACTCCCTGTTCCCCGTGGGCAACACCGCCCGCGCGGTGTCGGCGGCCGACGTGCGCGAGACCGTCCTGTCGGACTGGCTGCTGGCCGTCGAGGCCGACGCGGGCGACTGGCCGGCGGAGCGCCTGGACCTGCTCCACGGCGTCACCCAGCTGATCGCCGTCGAGCGGGACCGCCGCGACGCGGCCCGCACGGTGCGCCGCCGCCTCGCCCAGGAGGTGCTGGAGCTGGTCCAGGCGGGCGCCGCGCCCGCCGAGATCGCGGCCCGGCTGCGGGTGGCGGCCCCGGTGCTGCTGCCCGGCCTGGGCACCGCCCCGCACTGGCAGGTCGTCGTGGCCCGGGTGGAGTGGGAGGGCGGCGACGTCCCCGGCGGCCCGGTGGCGCAGGCGCTGCTGGAGGAGGTCCTGGTCGACCAGGAGAGCGCCGGCCCCGAGCCCACCGACCGGATCGCGGTCGCCCACACGGGCGATGAGGCGGTCGCGCTGGTGCCGCTGCCCGGCGTGGTCACCGGGCCCGACGAGCCGCTGACCGGCGCGGGCCTCCACGCCGACGCGCTGCTCGCCGCCGTCCGCGAGCCGCTGGAGCGCGGGCTCGACGGCGACGGCCGGCTGACCTTCGGCGTCAGCGCCGCCGTCCACTCGGCGGAGGGGCTGCGCGGCGCCCTGGAGGAGGCCCGGCACGCCCGCCGCGTCGCCGCCGCGCGCCCGGGCCGGGTGTGCGCGGCCGGCCACCAGGAGCTGGCCTCGCACGTCCTGCTGCTGCCGTTCGTCCCGGACGACGTCCGCCGCGCCTTCACGGCCCGGCTGCTGGACCCCCTGCGCGACTACGACCGGCGCCACCGCGCCGAGCTCATCCCGACGCTGGAGGCATTCCTCGACTGCGACGGCTCCTGGACGCGCTGCGCGACGCGGCTCCATCTCCACGTGAACACGCTGCGGTACCGGGTGGGGCGCATCGAGCAGCTGACGGGGCGCGACCTGTCCCGGCTGGAGGACAAGCTGGACTTCTTCCTGGCGCTGCGCATGAGCTGAGACCTCTCCCCTCGCGAGCCGCCCGGATGAGCGGACGGACGCTCATGAAGCCGATCATCTTGGGTAGCCTTCGGCCGGGAGTTTGTGAATTGGTTCACACCTGACCCTTGGCCGCGCGTGGTTCGCCGTGCTGTGATCGAGGCAGGCTTCCAGCTCGACGGCGCGCTTGGGGAGGGCACTGTGGCGGACACCGCCATGCGGAATTCTGGGTTGCCGGAGCCACACGTCCAGGGGGAACCCGCCGAGGGGGAACCCGTGCCGGGGGAACACTTCCAGGGGGACGACCCCCTCGAACGCGCCGTCTGGCGACTGCGGTCGCGGGCCTGCTGGGACGACGCGGCAGCACTGCTCGCACCCCGCGCCGCGACCGAACCGGGGGTCGCGCTGCGGCGGACGGCGGTGCTGATCGAACGGTGTCTGTTCACGGCGGAGGGCTGGGCCCCGGCGGAGGCCGCGCTCCGCGAGGCCGAGGCCCTCGCCGCGGACGACGAGGAGCGCGGCGCGGCCGCGTGCGAACGCGGCCACCTCGCCTACGCGTCCACCCTGCTGGGCGTACGGGACCGGGCCGACGAGGCGCGGTCCGCGCTGGGCCGCGCGGCGGCCCTGCTGGCCCCGCACTCGCCGACCCGCCCGCTGCTGGACTTCCGGCGCGGCTTGATCGCCCAGCACCTGTCCGGCAACCCCTCCGACGCCACGGCCGTCTTCCAGCGCGCGCACGCGGGGGCCGCCGCCCACGGGCAGCATCTGCTGCTCTCCTTCACCTGGCGCCACGTGGCGGCGATGGCCGAGCACGACGGCGATCTCCCGGCGGCCCGGCACGGCTTCGCGGAGTCGCTGCGGATCCGCGAGGAGCTCGGCTACCTCGTCGGCATCGCCCCGGCCCTCGCCTCCCTCGCGGCGGTCGTGGCCGACCCGGAGGAGGCGGAACGGCTCCGGGAGGAGGCCCGCCGGCTGGTGCGGCTGCTGGGGGGCGTCCCGGGGTGGCTCGCGGAGCGGCTGCGTCACTGATCACGGCGGCCCCGGTCCGTCGCCCCCGCCGGGCGCCGGGACGGCCAGCGGGTTGGGGAGGGGGACGTAGCGGGGTTCGGTGCCGTCCGCGTCGATCCAGCGGGAGAGCAGGCTGGCCTTGCACGGGACCGTCGGCGCGGCGAGCAGCGCCCCGGTCTCCGGGAGGCCGTGTTCCTTGTCGCACCGCTGGAACTCCCGTCTCGCCATGGGCCACAGGGCCCCGGCGGCCCGGGGGAAGCGGTGGGCGAGGACGTTCGCGATCTCGGTGAGGTTGTTGACGACGAGGCAGTACGCCACGCGCTCCCAGGCGGCCTCACGGGACGTCGCGGGGATCGCCTTGGCGCCCTCGGTGTCGCGGAAGACGACCTGGACGGGCGTGCCGTCCGGGTCGACGGCGATCAGCGTGTTCTGCAGGTGGCACTCGACCGCGACGCCGTACCGGGCGTACGCCTCCAGCACGGGCGGGACGACGCGGTCCAGGTAGGCCGACCACCACGGCAGGGGGTCGCCGAGGCGGTCGAGCGGGTCGCCGTCGAAGCCCTCGGTGAGGGCCGCGGCCAGCACGGCGGTGGCGCCCGGCACCACATGGCGGTCCAGGCCGTCGCGGACGATGACGGGGAACGTCTCCTCCAGGCCGCGAACCGTGCGATGCCCGCGTTCGCTCAGCCACGCCGCCGGGCCGTCCATGGCCCGGAAGGCCGCGGTGACCCGCGGGTCGGTGCGGCGCACATGGCGCAGCTCGTGCCGGCGGATCCGCCGGACGTCGTTGGTGATCTGCACTTCCAGGCTGAACTTCAGGAACAAGTCGCCGTCCGCTCCCGGCCGTTCGGGGCTGCCGGGGACGTGGACCGTGCGCACCGAGGCCGTGGCCCGGGCGTCCCAGGGCGTGTGGCCGAGGTGGACGAGGCGGCCCCCGGCGAAGGCGGCGCGCACGGCGGGCAGCCGGTGGGTGAGGTCGAGTTGCCAGGGGTGGACGGGTAACGGCCGGTATCCGGGCGGGGCCTGGCCCAGGGCGTCGAGGGCGCGGGTGTCGCCGTCGTCGAGCACCGCGTCCTGGCGCACGCCGAGCAGGACGAGGGGGAAGCGGCCGTACGCCTCCGGCGCGTAGCGCAGCCAGGTGGGGGGCGGGCCGCCGCCGCTGCGGGCCTTGGGGGCCGGGTGGTAGGGGTGGCCCATGACCAGGGCCTGTTCGGAGCGCAGCCACGTGCTGTCGGGCGGGGTGGCGCGGGCGCGGGCGGCGAGGAGGGCCTCGACGGCCTCGCGGCCGGCGGTCATCTCGGCGACCAGGGGGGCGTTGGGGCGTCCGGTGACCGCGCGCATCTCCTGGACGGTGAGGTCGACGAGGCCGGAGTGGCGCAGGGGGCGCCAGGTGCCGCCGGTGCGGAGTTCGGGTGCGGAGGGCCGGTGGCCGGTGCGGACGCTCAGCAGCCTGCCGGTGGCGCGCAGGCGGTGGACGGCCCGGCCGGCGACCGGTTCCCCGGCCGGTGAGGACGCCTCCCTCAGCAGACAGTTGAGCAGGGGCACCATGGCCAGTGCGTCGGCTTCCTCGGCGAAGGCATTCATCGACCACCAGTATGTGTGTCGTGTGTTCTCCTGCGGTAGGACATGCGCGTGTGCGACACGCCCGCCGAGCGGGAGCTTGCCGAGGAACTGGACCGCGTTCGCCCCGAGTCGGCGTCCGCCTACCTCGCCGCCCTGCCGGGGGCGCGGGCGGCGGTGCTGGCGCGGCTGTGGCGCGGGCTGGTCCATGAACCGCTGCCCTGGATCACGACCCGCTCCCCCGCGAGCGACGGCGTCGCACTGCGGCTCGTCGACGGGCGGCGGCTGCACGGCCCGCCGTCGGATCCGTGGGCGACGGGGACGGCGGTCGCCGCCGTGGAGCTGGACGGCGTCGCGTACAGCCATCCGGCCCGGCTGATGACGGCGCTGGACGTACCGGGCGGTGGGCGACTGGCCGCCGAGCTCGATCACAGCGTCGCGTCCATGGCGTTGTCCCGGACGGGCCGACGTCCGGCATCAGTGCCTTCGGTTCCCTGGGAGTGGGAGCAGCGGTCGCCGGACGGCCATCCGTACCATCCCGGCTGCCGCTCGCGGCCCGGCTTCTCGGCGGCCGAGCAGCTGGCCTACGCGCCCGAGCACCGGCCCGTGGTCGGCCTGCGGCTCGCGCCGGTGCCGGGAGCGACGGTACGGGGGCCGTGGCCCGCGGAATTACGGGACGGGACCACCGTGCTGATCCCGGTCCACCCCTGGCAGGCCGAGCACGTCCTGGGCGACCGGACGCTGCTGCCCGGGCCGCGGGCCCATCCGCTGCTGTCCCTGCGCACCCTCGCCCTCGACACGGGACCGCACGTCAAGACCGCGCTGAGCACCCGGCTCACCTCGGCGGTCCGCGACATCTCGGCCTACGGGGTGGACCACGCCCTGACCACCTCGGACGTCCTCGAACGCGTCGCGGACCGGCTGGACGGCCGGCTGCACATCGCGCGGACGCTGACGGCGGCGGGCGCGGGCACACCCGACCTCGCGGCGATACTGCGGGAATCGCCGTACACCTACGCCGGGACGGGGGAACAGGTGATACCCGTGGCCGAGCTGCCCGGGTACTTCGCCTCCCACAGGCCCCGCGAGCGGCCGGAGCGGATCACCGCGTTCGCGCGCCTGGCCCTCGGTGTGTGCCTGGACCTGCTCCGCCTGGGGGTGGCCCTGGAAGCCCACGGCCAGAACCTCCTCGCGGTCGTCGACGCGGACGGATGGCCCTTACGGCTGGTTTACCGGGACCTCGCCGACATACGGATCAGCCCGGCCCGGCTGGCCCGGCACGGCTTCCCCGCACCGCCGCTGACCGGCCGGCTCCTCAACGACGACCCCACCGTCCTCCGCCGCAAGGTCCTCGGCTGCCTGATCACGGGCGCGCTGGGCCCCCTGGCCGGGAACACCGCCGCCCTGGGCGCCCTCCTCGAAGCCGCCACCCACGGCCTTCCCCCGGGCCCGGACCTCCGGGCGCTGCGCACGGAGGAGCTGCCGGTGAAGGCCCTCACGCTGATGCGGCTGTCGACGGAAGGAGAACAGTGGGCGCTGCTGCCCAACCCGATGACCGAGAGGAAGGAGTGATGCCTCCGGGCTCCGGCGTGGGAAACGGGCCCCGAGGGCCGTGTCCGATTTCCGCCAGCCCGGCGTCGGGCGCTCCCGCAGACTGGACTCATGGAACACCCCACGGACCACCGCGCCACCCTCGACGACGACACCCGCTACCAGGCCGTGACCAGCCGGGACGCGCGTTTCGACGGGGTGTTCTACCTCGCCGTCACCACCACCGGGATCTACTGCCGGCCGAGCTGCCCCGCCGTGACGCCGAAGCGGGCCAACGTCCGCTTCTATCCGTCGGCGGCGGCCGCCCAGCGCGCCGGGTTCCGGGCCTGTCGCCGGTGCCGGCCGGACGCCGCGCCCGGGTCGCCCGAATGGAACGTCCGCGCCGACCTCGTCGGCCGGGCCATGCGGCTGATCGGCGACGGCGTCGTCGACCGCGAGGGCGTCACCGGGCTCGCCACGCGCCTCGGCTACAGCTCCCGCCAGGTGCACCGGCAGCTCACCGAGGAGCTGGGCGCGGGCCCGGTCGCCCTCGCCCGGGCCCAGCGCGCCCACACCGCGCGGGTGCTGCTCCAGACCACCGGCCTGCCGGTCACCGAGATCGCCTTCGCCGCCGGGTTCGCCAGCGTCCGGCAGTTCAACGACACCGTCCGCGCCGTCTACGCCCGCACCCCCAGCGAGCTGCGCGCCCGCCCCGCCCAGCGGCACCAGGTCGGCGCCGGCCCCGCGGGCGTCCCGCTGCGGCTCGCCCACCGGGGCCCGTACGCCGCACGCGAGGTCTTCGACTTCCTCCAGCGCCGCGCCATCACCGGCGTCGAGGAGGTCCTCGCCACCCCCGCCTCCCGGGTCTACCGCCGCACCCTGCGCCTCCCCTACGGCACCGGCATCGCCGAGATCCACGAGCCGGCCCCCGCGGGCACCCGCCGGCACGGCGACTGGCTCGACTGCCGGCTGCACCTCACCGACCCCCGCGACACGGCCGCCGCCGTCCACCGCGTCCGGCGTCTGTTCGACCTCGACGCCGACCCCTTCGCCGTCGCCGAGCGGCTCGGCGCCGACCCCAGGCTGCGCCCGCTGGTCGAGGCCCGCCCCGGACTCCGCTCCCCGGGCACCGCCGACGGCGACGAACTCGCCGTACGGGCCGTCCTCGGCCAGCAGATCTCCGTCCCGGCCGCCGCCCGGCTCGCGGGCACGCTCGTGGCCGCGTACGGGAAGCCGCTGGCCGCGCCGGACGGCGGACTCACCCATCTCTTCCCCGACGCCGCCACCCTCGCCTCCGCCGACCTCGCCGAACTGGGCATGCCCGACACCCGCCGGCGGACCCTGCGCACCCTCGCGACCGCCCTCGCGGACGGCACGGTCCGCCTCGACGCGGGCGTGGACCGCGACGACACCGAGCGCGCCCTGCTCGCCCTGCCGGGCATCGGCCCCTGGACCGCCGGCTACATCCGCATGCGGGCCCTCGGCGACCCCGACGTCTTCCTCCCGGGCGACGCCGGGGTACGCCACGGGCTCGCCGCCCTCGGCGCCACGGCCGGCGGCGCCGACGCCTGGCGCCCCTGGCGCTCGTACGCCCTCCACCACCTGTGGAACGCACCGAAGGACTCCTGACCATGCTGTACACCCACATCGCCAGCCCCCTGGGCCCGCTGCTGCTCACCGGACGGCCCTCCGCCACGGCCCCCGGCGGCACCGCCCTGGCCTCCCTCACCGTGCCCGGCCAGAAGAACGCCCCGGCCGTCGGCCCGGACTGGCGCGCGGACCCCGCCGCGTTCGCGGAGGCCGAACGCCAGCTCGGCGCGTACTTCGCGGGCCGCGCCAAGGAGTTCGAGCTCGAACTCACCGCCGGGGGCACGGACTTCCGGCGCAGGGTGTGGGAGGCTCTCGGCTCCATCCCGTACGGGGCCACCACGACGTACGGCGAGCTCGCCGCCCGGATCGGGGCCCCGCGCGCGGCCGTCCGCGCGATCGGCGGCGCCGTCGGGGCGAATCCGCTGCTGATCCTCCGGCCGTGTCATCGGGTGATCGGGGCGGACGGGTCCCTGACGGGGTACGCGGGGGGACTGGACCGCAAGCGGCTGCTCCTGGAGCTCGAAGGAGCGTAGCCGCGTGTCCCGGCTGCCCGCCGTGGGAGTTTCCCGCGCCTTCGGCGCGGTTCTCCCCCACCCGCCCCCCGATTGCCCGGAACGGCTCGCTCAGCCACGGGCATGGGGTGACGTGAGGGGGCGCTCAGCCCCGGAAGGGCCCGCCCGCCCCACCCCGCCCCCGGCACCAGCCGCGTTCGGCGGCCTGCCAGCCCAGTTGGAGCCGGGTGGTCACCCCGGCCAGCTCCATCAGCCGCCGCACCCGGCGCTGGACGGTCCGCAGACCCAGCCCGAGCTGTTTGGCGACGCTCGCATCCGTCAGCCCCGCCAGCAGCAGGGACAGCACCTCCAGGTCGGTGGCGTCGGGCTCCCCCGCCCCCTCGGGCGACCCGTCGACGGATCCACCGCCCGGCCGGAGGGGGCGACCCTCGTGCCAGGCGTCCTCGAACAGGTCGATCAGCGAGTCCAGCAGCGCGCCGGAGTGGACGACCAGGGCGGCGGTGCCGGCGGCGCCCGAGGCGAGGGGCAGCAGCGCGACCCTGCGGTCCACGATGACGAGTTCGGCGGGTATTCGGTCGACCACCCGGCACAGGCCGGGGACCGGCGGGCTGCCCTCGACGACCGTCCGGTGGACCACCGCTCCCGGCCCTCCGGGAACAGGGCCACCGGCCCGCTCCGTCAACACCCCTACCCGGGCCGTCAACATGACGCACACTTCTTCCACCGCGCCCAGCCGGAGCCCCGACAGCCGCCGGGCGACCGCCCCGGCACCCCTCACGACCTCCGCCGCACCCCCGCCGACAGGCTGCTCCGCTGGACTTTCCCCGGGTGCCGTCCGTTGTATGGCGTCCACATCCATGGAACCGAGCACGCGACTTTCCTCCCCATCCCCGCGACCGCGTCATGGCTCGGGACATCATCCCTGGGGTGGTGTTCGCCGTGCACTCTTCCCGTATGCCCCACAGTGTGGACAATAAGGGCATGAGTCAGCAGGGGGACCAGTACGCCGAACAAGAGGACGCCTGGTGGCGCGAGTTGTACGGCAGGAGTGAAGCCGACACGGGTGGTGTCGCCGCCGGCGACAGCCTCGACGAACGGTTCTCCTCCGCCTCGGCGATCGTGGGTCCGGAACCTCTTCGGCCGAGAGCGGAGCCGCGACGGCCCGAGCCGCCCAGGAGGGCGGCCGGGGGCGCGGACGCCCCGCCCGGCCCGCCCGGCGGCGGGCCGGGCGGGCTCTCGCCCGCCGTGTCCCGCGGGGTGCCACGCCAGACCAAACGCTGGTCCCCGCCCGCCCCCTCCCCCGGCGGCGCCCGCGGTACGGAGCCCCCCACGGCGAACGGCACGTCCGGATCCAACGGATCCAACGGCGTCGGCCACGGGCCTGGCCACGGCGCGTCCAACCGCACGGCCGGTGCCAACGGCACGGGCGCGGCCCATGGATCCGGTGGCGGCCTCGGCCCCGAGACGGGTCTCGGGGCCGACGGCGGCCCCGGATCCGGCGGCGGGCTCGGAGCGAGCGACGGCCTCGGACCCGACGCCGATCTCGGAACGAACGGTGGTCCCCGGCCCGACGGCGGGCTCGGAGCGGGCGTCGGCCCGGGGGCCGACGGCGGATCCCGATCAAGCGGCGGCCTCGGACCCGACGCCGGCCTCGGGAGGAATGGTGGCCCTGGTCCCGACGGCGGCCTCGGAGCGAGCGTCGACCCCGGGGCCGACGGCGGGCTCGGGATCAGCGGCGGGCTCGAACCCGACGACGATCTCGGGTCGGGCAGCGGCCTCGGGCCCAACGGCGCCCCCAGGCCCAACGGCGCCCCCAGGCCGAACGGCGACTTCGGGCCCGACGGCTCCCCCAGGCCGAACGGCTCCACCGGCCCCCGCGGCCCCCACGGCTCAATCGACCCCCACGGCACCGGCGCGGCCCCCTACACCGGCGGAGCCCCCCGAACCGGTGGCGGGGCCAACGGCATCGGCGGCGGTGGAGCCGACCGCTCCCGGGGGTCCGCCCTGCCCGTTCCCGTCAACCCTCGGCGGCAGCCCCCGCCGCCACCCGAGCCGTGCGCGCCCGTGGGGGCGCAGGGGCTTCCCGACGGGCCGCCGCCGCCCGATCCCAGGACGCGGGTCTCCCCGCCGCCCCCTCCGCTGCCGGTGCCGCCGGACGTCGTCGCGGACCCGGACCGGTACGCGGGCCCAGCCGAGCGCATGGAACGCCCGGAGCTCACCAAGCGCAAACGCGCCCCGGGCGCTCCCGCCGGCATCCCCGATGTCGCGGAGCCGCCCGGATTCCCGGAGCTGCCGGACCTCCCCGGCCTGCCCGGGTTCCCCGGCATCCCCGGCCTCTCCCGCGCGGCGGCCGCCCCCGGCACCGCGCTGGAGACCACCGAGGTCTCCGAGCTGCCCCCGCCCGAGCGGTCCCCCGTCGCCGGAACGCCGCGCCGGAACGGCGCGCGGCTGCGCACCCCCGAATACGTAGGGCGGCGGCCGCCCACCTACGAGGCCGAGCCGACCTCCTGGCCGGCCGCGGACCCCGGCGGGCTGGAGGACCTCGTGCCCGACACCGTGCTGGACGGCGCCCGGTACGGGGCGCTGACGCTGCGGGCCGGCTCGCTGCGCGGGGACTCCGCCCGCTACCGCGGCGAGCCCCGCCGGGACGCCCTGCTGACCGCGCGCTTCGGCGCGGGCGACGACGCGCTGCTGCTCGTCGCCATGGCGAGCGGCGCCCGCGCGGCCGAGGGCGCCCACCGGGCGGCGCGGGAGATCTGCGCGTGGCTGGGCGGCGCGGTCGGGCGCAGCCACGCCCGGCTGGTCGAGGACATCCACGCGGGCCGACGGGACGAGCTCAAGTCGGGGCTGCACCGGCTGACGGACCGCACGTACGGCCGGCTGCGCGTCCGCGCGGCCGAACTGGGCCTGCGGCCCAGCGAGTACACGGCGGGGCTGCGCTGTCTGCTCCTTCCCGTGGACCCGCGCTGCCGGACGCGCGTGTTCTTCGGCGTGGGCCCGGGCGGGCTGTTCCGGCTGCGCGAGGGCACCTGGCAGGACCTGGACCCGGAGCCCCGGGAGCCCGTCGCCGAGGCGGAGGCGGAGCCGCTGACGGGCTACGACGTCGCCGACCGGATCACCGTGGACCTCGGCATCCCCACGCCCGGCACGGCGCCCGTCATCGACCCGGCCGAGGTGCCCTCCGAGCCCTTCCGCTTCCGCGCCTCGATCGCCAGGCCCGGCGACACCCTGCTGCTGTGCAGCGCGGGCCTGGCCGACCCGCTGCGCGGCGAGGCGGAGCTGGGCGTGCGGCTGGCGGAGCGGTGGGCCAGGGCGGAGCCGCCGGGGCTGGCGGAGTTCCTCGCGGACGTCCAGCTGAGGGTGAAGGGGTACGCCGACGACCGTACGGCCTGCGCGGTCTGGGAGGGCTAGCGGCCGCCCGGACCGGCTCCTCGGGTCGGCAATTCGCGTGCCACACAAGAGGTTTCGGGATTCCGGTCGTATAACCATGTTGACGCGTCAACAGGCGTCGACCCGGCAGCCTTGGGGCATGCATTTCCCGTGAGCGTGTTCGAGGCCGGGGCGCCGGGGAGGGGTCGGGTCGGCGAAGAATGAACAGGCGGACTGGACACTGGGCGGGCGCGGAACAGCGCGAGAGCAGGGGAGGGTCCGCGGAAGGCGGTGTGTCGGAGGGATCCGGCGAATCCGGTGCGGCGGCGGCCCCGGCGCCGCACTGGGAGAGGCGGCTGCCGCGCAAGGACCTGGCGGCCGTCCACGACGTCCGCGCCGGGTTGCGCGCGCTGCTCGCCCGCTGGGGCGCCCCGGGCCGGGCCGACACCGCCGAACTGCTGGTGAGCGAGCTGGTCACCAACGCCCTGGTGCACACCGACGGCGGCGCCGTCGTCACCGCCCGCCTAACCGGCGGGCCGGCCGCGTCCGTCAAGGGCCGACTGCGCGTGGAGGTAAGGGACTTCCTCTCCCGGCATCCGACGGTACGGGCGCCCACCCCCGGCCCTCCGGGGCGGAACGGCGAGCGGGGCGTGGACACGGCGGCCACCTCCGGGCGGGGCCTGCTGCTCGTCCACGCCCTCGCGGACGGCTGGGGGGTACGGAGCCACGGCGTGGGCAAGTCCGTCTGGTTCGAGCTGGACGCGCGAGAGCCCTGAACCGCCTCCACGAGGCGGTTCAGGGCTCCTGGTCCGGGGCCGACGCGACGGCTGCCGACGGTCGTTCGCGCTTCGTCAGCCGAACTGCCGCTCGATCCGGGCCAGTTTCTCCTCCAGCGAGTCGAGCCGCGGGATGGCCTGGGTGTCGTCCTCCGCTGTGAGGTCGATGGGGACGGGCCTGTCCACCGACTGCAGCGGGCGGGAACGTACCGGAAGCTGCCCCGGCTCGACTATGGAGGGCTCCGGCCCTCCCTGCGAGCCGATCTGGGCGGGCTGCGGGGCGGCCGGCACGGCCGGGCCGGTCACCTCGACCTGCCGTCCGCCGCGCACCCGGGGCCACATCCGGTGCTGCCGGTTGTAGGCCTTCAGCCGGGCGCGCTCCAGCTTGCCGGCCTCCCGGCGGCGCATCCGGTGCTGGGCCTGCTGGCGCTTGTCCTCGCGGACCTCCTCCACGGCCTCGTCCAGCGACCGCACGCCCTCCAGGAGCATCAGCGACCAGGCGCCGAAGGTCTCCCGGGGCGCCCGCAGCCATCGCACTATCCGGATCTGCGGCAGCGGGCGGGGCACCAGGCCCTGCTCGCGCAGCGCCGCGCGGCGGGTCTGCTTGAGCGCCCGGTCGAAGAGCACGGCCGCCGACAGCGACATGCCGGCGAAGAACTGCGGAGCCCCCGCGTGGTCCAGCCCCCGGGGCGCGTGCACCCAGTTGAACCAGGCGGCGGCGCTCGCGAACGTCCACACCAGCATCCGGGAGCCCAGCGCGGCGTCGCCGTGGCTCGCCTCGCGCACCGCCAGCACCGAGCAGAACATGGCGGCGCCGTCGAGACCGAAGGGCACCAGGTACTCCCAGCCGTCCGTCAGCCCCAGGTTCTGCTGCCCGAAGCCGACCAGGCCATGGAAGGAGAGGGCCGCGGCGACCGCGGCGCAGCAGAAGAGGAGTACGTACGAGGCGCTGCCGTAGAGGGCTTCCTTGCGGCGTCTGCGTTCCTCGTTGCGCTCCCAGGAGTCCGTGCCGGCGGCCCCGTCCTCCCTGGCGGTGTTCCGGCCGCGCGTGTACACCGTCACCGCCACCACTGCCCCGATGAGCGCCACGGCACTGGGGAGCGCCCAATTCAGCGGTATGTCGGTCACTCTCATCTTCGTCCCTTGCATGCAGTACGGCGTTTCGCGCGCCATCCTGACGGACTCGCGCCGGATGCCAAGGGGTTTCGCGGTAACTCACCGCCAATGGACGGCAAGGATATACGGAGAGCGACGAATGAATTCGAACGCCCGCCAGCGGCAGGTGAATTGAGTTCTAACCAATCCACTCGATCGAGTGGCTTAGCCGTTTTGGCCGGAGAGAGGTGCGGCCGAGGCCGCGGACGTCGAGAGGATGATCGAATCCCGGCCATAACCAGGTAAGCCTAACCTTAGCCAGACGTATCGGGGTTTGAACTGTCGGATTCGCCGCCTATGGTTCCGATGGGACACCAGGAGGACCTCAATGGAGCAGGGCAGACCCCACAGCGCAGTATCGCGGCCGCATACCGGTGTACCCGCGCAGGCCACGCCGAGCGCGCGCGGGGAGCACACCCATGACGAGAGCGAGTACGCCTACGCCCCCGGCGCCCGCCCCGCGCCCCGGGTTCCCCAGCGCTACTCCGTCCGGGGGCAGGTGCTCGACGCCCTCCGCAAGGCGCTCGTCAGCGGGGAGCTCGTGCCCGGCGAGGTCTACTCCGGGCCCGCGCTCGGCGAGCGCTTCGGGGTGAGCGCGACTCCCGTGCGGGAGGCCATGCAGCAGCTGGCTCTGGAGGGCGCGGTCGAGGTCGTCCCCAACCGGGGCTTCCGCGTCACCAGCCGCACCGAGCGCGACCACGCGGAGCTCGCGGAGGTCCGCGCGCTGCTGGAGGTGCCCGCCCTGCTGCGGGTCGCCCGCGCGGTGCCGGCGGCCCGCTGGCGCGAGCTGCGGCCGCTGGCCGAGCGCACGGCCGCCGTGGCCGCCGAGGGCGACCGCGCGGCCTACGCGGAGGCCGACCGGGCCTTCCACCGGGCCCTGCTGGAGCTCACGGGCAACCGGCAGCTCGTGATCGTCGCGGACGAGCTCCACCGCCGGGCCCAGTGCCCGGGCGCGGTGACGGGCGGGCTCGCCGCCCACGCCGCGGAGCACCTCCGCTTGCTGGACGCGCTGGAGGCGCGTGACCTGGCAGGCGTCGAAGCCCTGGCGACCCGCCACTGCGCGGGCCCGTCGTAGACCGGAGCGAGCCCGGGCCCCCGGGAGGGGGGCCGGGGCGCAGCCCCGGGAAACGGTGAAAGGGCGGGACAGGGGCCCCCGCCGCGACGGCGATCAGCCACCGCGCCGGAGACCGGCGGTGCCGAACCACCCCCGCCCCGCCCGGCACCCCCGAACGGCGCCCCCGCCCCGCCCGGCACCAGCGAACCGCGCCGCAGCGGCTCGACGCCACCGCGGCCCAGCCCGGCCGGGGGGGGCGGCAGACGCCCCGGGGGCCCACCCCCGGCGTCAGCTGACCCCCCGCTTCAGCGCCACCGCCGCCCTCCCCTCCGCCTGCTTCCGCTTCCAGTCGCGGCGGATCTCCGCCCGCTGACGGGCGTCCGTGCGCGAGGCGATCCACGCGTTCTCGCGGAGGAGCTTGCGGTAGCTCTCCAGGCGGCGCGGCCGCAACGTGCCGTCCTCGACCGCCGCGAGGACCGCGCAGCCCGGCTCCGTCGCGTGGCCGCAGTCGTGGAAGCGGCAGTCCGCGGCGAGGGCCTCGATCTCGGCGAAGGTCCGGCCGACGCCGTCCTCCGCGTCCCACAGACCCACTCCCCGCAGCCCGGGGGTGTCGATGAGGACACCGCCGCCGGGCAGCGGCAGCATGTTGCGCGTGGTCGTGGTGTGGCGGCCCTTGCCGTCACGGTCACGCGTGGTCTGTACGGCCTGGACCTCGCCGCCGACGAGCGCGTTGGCCAGCGTGGACTTGCCGGCGCCGGACTGGCCGAGGAGGACGGACGCGCCGCCCGCCAGCACGGCCGCGAGGACGTCGACGCCCTCCCCCGTCTCGGCGCTGACGGCCAGCACCGTCACGCCCGGCGCCGCCGTCTCCGCGTCGGCGACGAGGTGGGCGAGGGTGGCGGGGTCGGGGACGAGGTCGGCCTTGGTGAGGACGACGAGCGGGGTGGCGCCGCTCTCCCAGGCCAGGGTCAGGAACCGCTCGATCCGGCCCAGGTCGAGCTCGACGGCGAGCGAGACGGCGACGACGGCGTGGTCGACGTTGGCGGCGAGGATCTGGCCCTCGGACCGCTTGGAGGACGTGGAGCGGACGAAGGCGGTGCGGCGCGGCAGCAGGGCCCGTACGTAGCCTCCGGCGAGGTCGACGGCGGCCCAGTCGCCGGTGCACATGATGTTCAGCGGGTCGCCGGTGGTGACGAGCGAGGTGTCGGCCATGACATGGCGCACGCCGCTCTCGCCGTCCGCGACGACGAGGTCGCAGCGGCCGCGGTCGACGCGGACGATCCGCCCGGGGACGAGCCCCTCGGCGGCGTGGGGAGCGAAGCTGTCAGCGAACCCCGCGTCCCAGCCGTAGGCGGAGAGGGGGTGCGCAGAGGTGTGCTCGGACAAGACGGTGGTCCTTCAGGAGGGAGGTGTGGATGGTCTTCTGAGCGCGGGCACGGCCCGTGGCGACGACAGTCATCGCGTGCTCACCTCCTGTGGAGTCGTTCGTCCTGACGGAATCGTCCAGACGGGATCGTTCTGACGGGATCGTCCTGACGAGAGCGATCGTAGAGACGAACGCCGACGGGCCGCGAGTGGTTTTCTCGCGGCCCGTCAGTGGTGCTATTCGTGCTTGTTGTTCGGTTTGGCATGCTTGGGCGAGTGATCCGGTTTGTGGAGCCGGGAGCGGACGTCCTCGGGGGGCAGGAACTGTGCCCAGCGCTCCGGGAATTCCGAGGGCGGCTCCCGGTCCTGGCCGATGACGCCCTCCTCGCCCTCCCAGGGATCGTCGTCGTTCTCGTGGACCAGGGCCCGCGCGGCCCGCTCGGCGGCCGCGCGGGCGGCGGCGGCCTCGCGCTGCCGGTCGACCTCGGCGCGGGCGGCGGCGGTGGTGACGGAGGGCCAGACCCGGTCGATCGCGGCGTTCACGGCGGCGCCGACGAGCACCGCGAAGGCGGAGACGCCGATCCACAGGAGCACGGCGACGGGCGCTGCCAGCGAGCTGTAGATGGTGACGCCCTCGACGGTGTGGGTGAGGTAGACGCGCAGCAGGAGGCTGCCGAGGACCCACATGGTGAGGGCGACGAAGGCACCCGGGATGTCCTCCGCCCAGGGGGAGCGCACGGGCACGGACACGTGGTAGAGCGTGGTGAGGAAGGCGATGGACAGGAGGGTGACGACGGGCCAGTAGAGGAAGCGGACGGCGTCCGCGCTCCAGGGCACGACGTTCACCACCGTCTCCGGCCCGGCCACCATCAGCGGCAGCGCCACCGCCCCGATGACGAGGGCGACGACGTAGAGGAGGAAGGCCAGCAGCCGGGTCCTGACGATGCCGCGCTTGCCCTCCAGCCCGTACATGATCGTGATGGTGTCCACGAAGACGTTCACGGCCCGCGAGCCGGACCACAGGGCGATGGCGAAGCCGACGGAGATGATGTCCGGGCTGCCGAGCTTGAGGACGTCGCGGACCAGCGGCTCGGCGATCTCCTTGGTGCCCTTGTCCGACAGGACGGCGGAGGACACGGTGAGGATGCTCTCCTGGATGCCGAGGATGGTGCGGGTGCCCGTCCAGTCGTCCAGGTAGCGCAGCAGCCCGAGGAGGGCGAGCAGCAGCGGGGGCAGCGACAGGAGGGTGAAGAAGGCGGCTTCGGCTGCCAGTCCCGTGACCCGGTACTCCATGCAGGAGTTGACGGTGTCCTTCAGGAGCAGCCACGCCATCCTGCGTTTGGAGACATTTCGGTACAGAGCCCTGGCCCTGCGGAGCCGGCCGACCTCCCGGCCCGAATGTTCTTTTGCTGCCTGCACGACCTAACCGTATCCGCCGCGGGCGGCTCGGTTCACCTTGCGGCCGGGCAGCGGGCCCGGCGGAACCGTTGCAGGTGGGAGGCCGCGGAGGGTGATGCTGCGCCGACTCGGCACCACCCTCCGGCCGCTCCCCTTCACCTTCCGCCCGGAGCGGGTGCGTTCGCAATGGTTGCAAGCGGTTGCAATATCGCGGATGACCCGGCGCGGAGCGGCTCGCGGCGGCACCATTGCAGCGTGAAGCGCATACCGATCGACGCGGGGCTGCTGCCCGCCATCCGGGAGGCCGCCCTCGCCGGCGCCGAGCCGCCCGTGCGACCGCGTCCGGTGATCGGCGAGTCGTGGCACCGGGTGCGCCGCCACGGCCTCGACCCCGACACCGGCGGGTCCGTCGCCCTGCTCTCGGTGGAGGAGGTGGAGCACCTGCGCCGGGCCTCCCCGCTGGGCGGGGTGCTGCCGCAGGTGCGGGAGGGGCTGCGCGAGGCGGTGGACGCCGTGCGGCATCTGATCGTGGTCTCGGACGCCGAGGGCCGGGTGCTGTGGCGGGAGGGCGGCGCCGGGGTGCGCCGGAGCGCGGACCGGCTGGGCTTCGAGGTGGGCGCGTCGTGGACCGAGGAGCGGGTGGGCACCAACGGGATCGGGCTGGCGCTGGTGGAACGCCGGCCGGTGCAGGTGCATTCGGCCGAGCACTTCGTGCGGACGCACCACGCCTGGACGTGCGCGGCGGCGCCGCTGCACGATCCGCGCGACGGGCGGCTGCTGGGCGTGCTGAACGTGTCGGGGCCCGTGCCCGCGTTCAACCCGACGACGCTGGCCCTGGTGACGGCCGTGGCCAAGGTGGCCGAGGCGGAGCTGCGCGCCCGGCACTGGGAGTCGGTGGACCGGCTGCGCACGGTCGCCTCGCCGATGCTGGCCCGGCTGGGCGGCCGGGCGCTGGCCGTGGACCGCGACGGCTGGACGGCGGCCGTGACGGGGATGGCGCCGGTGAGCCGGGTGGTGCTGCCCCTGGAGGCGGCCCCGGGGCGGGTGTGGCTGCCCTCGCTGGGGCCGTGCACGCTGGAGCCGCTGCCGGACGGCTGGCTGGTCCGGCTGGACCGGGGTGTGGACGAGGACGTGCCGCCCGGGCGGCTGGTGCTGGACCTGCGCCGGCCGCGCGCGTGGACGGTGAGCGTCGCCGGGGCGGCGGGCCAGTGGTCGCACGCCCTCAGCCCGCGCCACGCCGAGCTGCTGTACGTGCTGGCCCGGCACCGGGCGGGGCGGACGGCCGCCCAGCTGGCGGCGGACCTCTTCGGCGACGCCTCGCGCACGGTGACGGTGCGGGCGGAGCTCTCCCGGCTGCGGCGCACCCTGGCGGGGGTGCTCAGCCACCGCCCGTACCGCTTCGCCGACGGGCTGGAGGTGCGTCTGCTGGAGCCGGAGGACCCCGAGGACCTGCTGCCCGCCTCGACGGCGCCGCTGGTGCTGGCCGCGCGCCGGAGGCCGGCCGTGGACCGCTGACACGTGTGTGATGAGGTTTCGGCCATGAGCGACAGCACGACGACGACCGTGACCACCTGGTCGCTGGAGCAGACCTCACCGGCCGATCTCCTCCCGGCTCACGTTCCGGACGCTTCGTCCGGCATCCGGATCGAACGGGCGGCCGTGCCCTCCCCGGAGTTCAGCCGTTTCCTGTACACGGCCGTGGGCGGTGACATCCGCTGGACGGACCGGCTGAGCTGGTCGTACGAGAAGTGGACGGCCTTTCTGGAGCGGCCCGGGACGGAGACCTGGGTGGCGTACGAGCACGGCACGCCGGCCGGGTACGTGGAGCTGGACGCCCAGCCGGAGGGGGCGGTCGAGATCGTGTACTTCGGGCTGATCCCGCGCTTCCGGGGGCGGCGGATCGGGGGCCATCTGCTGAGCGTGGGGACCGCGCGGGCCTGGGACCTGGCCGAGCGCCGGCCGGAGCGGGAGCCCACGAAGCGGGTGTGGCTGCACACGTGCAGCCTGGACGGACCGCACGCGCTCGGCAATTACGAGCGGCGCGGCTTCCGGGTGTTCGGCACCAAGGTGACGGAAGAGCCGGACGCGCCCACTCCGGGCCCCTGGCCTGGCGCTTACCCGGAAGGCGCGGCCTAGCAGCGGCGCGCGGGACGGCGGCGGGCGGCGGCCCGCGACCCCATGGACCATTCCACATCCCGGAATGGTCCATCTTGCTATCCGGACAACAGTGGACTGGCCGAAGACTGCCGTGCCACGCTGCCGTCATGTCCCGAGCTGGAATCGCCTTGGTGAGTCGGCGTCACGTCGACCTCGGCCGCATGTCCAGCGCCATCTGTCCGGCGGGCTGACAGTCACAGCACCACCGTTCCCTCCCTCCGTCGGCCGTGGATCGCCGATGGGGTGGCCCTCGCTTCCCTTCGTATGCCGTGCCCGGCGCCTCCGCCGATGACGTATGCGGATTTTAAGGACATTTCTCCATGGCTGACACCCCTTCCCGCTCCCCTGCCGCCGCCCCGGCGCGGCGCAAGTCCGGCCGTCACCGAGGCGAAGGCCAGTGGGCCGTCGGCCACTTCACCCCGCTGAACGCCAACGAGCAGGTCAAGAAGGACGACGACGGTCTCAATGTGCGGACACGCATTGAGACGATCTACTCCAGGGCCGGTTTCCACTCCATCGACCCCAGCGATCTGCGCGGCCGGATGCGCTGGTGGGGCCTCTACACCCAGCGCAAGCCCGGGATCGACGGCGGCCGCACGGCCGTCCTGGCCCCGGAGGAACTGGACGACGAGTTCTTCATGCTGCGGGTGCGCGTCGACGGCGGCCGGCTGACCACCGCCCAACTGCGCGTCATCGGCGAGGTCTCCCAGGAGTTCGCCCGGGGCACCGCCGACATCACCGACCGGCAGAACATCCAGTACCACTGGATCCGGATCGAGGACGTGCCCGAGATCTGGCGGCGGCTGGAGGCCGTCGGCCTGTCCACCACGGAGGCCTGCGGGGACACGCCCCGGGTGATCCTGGGCTCGCCCGTGGCCGGCATCGCCGAGGACGAGATCCTCGACGGCACCCCGGCCATCGAGGAGATCCACCGCCGCTTCATCGGCAACCCCGACTTCTCCAACCTGCCCCGGAAGTTCAAGTCGGCCGTCTCCGGCTCCCCGCTGCTGGACGTCGCCCACGAGATCAACGACGTCGCGTTCGTCGGCGTCCGCCACCCCGAGCACGGCCCGGGCTTCGACCTGTGGGTGGGCGGCGGGCTGTCGACCAACCCCCGGATCGGGGTGCGGCTCGGCGCCTGGGTGCCGCTGGACGAGGTGGCCGACGTCTACGGCGCCGTCATCGGCGTCTTCCGCGACTACGGCTACCGGCGGCTGCGCAACCGGGCCCGGCTGAAGTTCCTCGTCGCCGACTGGGGTGCCGAACGGTTTCGCCAGGTGCTGGAGGACGAGTACCTCGGCCGCCGGCTCGTCGACGGCCCGGCCCCCGAACAGCCCCTGCACCGCTGGCGGGACCACGTCGGCGTCCACCGGCAGAAGGACGGCCGCTTCTACGTCGGCTTCGCCCCGCGCGTCGGCCGGGTCGACGGCGCCACGCTCACCAAGATCGCGGAGCTGGCGGAGCAGCACGGCTCGGGCCGGGTACGCACCACGGCCGAGCAGAAGATGATCGTGCTGGACGTGCCGGAGGAGCAGGTGTCCTCGCTGGTGGCGGGCCTGGAGGCGCTGGACCTGCGGGTCGCGCCCTCGCCCTTCCGGCGGGGCACGATGGCCTGCACGGGCATCGAGTTCTGCAAGCTCGCGATCACGGAGACCAAGGCGCGCGGCGCCTCGCTCATCGACGAACTCGAACGCCGGCTGCCGGAGTTCGACGAGCCCGTCACGATCAACATCAACGGCTGCCCCAACGCCTGCGCCCGTATCCAGGTGGCGGACATCGGTCTCAAGGGCCAGCTGGTCACCGACGAGCGGGGTGAGCAGGTCGAGGGCTTCCAGGTGCACCTGGGCGGGGCGCTGGGCCTGGAGGCCGGCTTCGGCCGCAAGGTGCGCGGCCTGAAGGTCACTTCGGCGGAGCTCCCGGAGTACGTGGAGCGCGTCCTGCGGCGCTTCCAGGCGGAGAGAACCGAGGGGGAACGGTTCGCCCAATGGGCGGCGCGTGCGGACGAGGAGGCGCTGTCGTGAGTGAACGCGCCGCCCCCTTCTACTGCCCGTACTGCGGGGACGAGGATCTGCGGCCCGGTGAGCAGGGGCACGGCGCCTGGGAGTGCGGCGCCTGCAACCGCGCGTTCAAGCTCTCCTTCCTCGGGCTGCTGACCCGGGGCCTGGTCAAGGAGCGGGCGCATGACCGGACTTGAGAAGCTGGCCCGCGACGCGGGCCGGGAGCTGGAGGACGCGCCCGCCCTGGAGATCCTGCGCTGGGCGGCCGACACCTTCGGCGAGCGGTTCTGCGTGACCGCCTCCATGGCGGACGCCGTCGTCGCCCACCTCGCCTCGCGCGTCCGGCCCGGCGTCGACGTGG
Organism: Streptomyces sp. L500; assembly: GCF_054551825.1. Taxonomy (NCBI): domain Bacteria; kingdom Bacillati; phylum Actinomycetota; class Actinomycetes; order Kitasatosporales; family Streptomycetaceae; genus Streptomyces; species Streptomyces sp. L500. The sequence continues at coordinate 155,651 of NZ_JBTOLC010000002.1, read as the reverse complement.
TCTTCCTGGACACCGGCTACCACTTCCCGGAGACCATCGGCACCCGGGACGCGGTCGAGGCCGTGATGGACGTCCGGGTCCTGACCCTCACCCCGCGCCTGAGCGTCGCGGATCAGGACGCGGCGCACGGGCCGCGGCTGTACGAGCGCGACCCGGACCTGTGCTGCCGGATGCGGAAGGTCGAACCGCTGGCGGAGGGCCTGGCCGGGTACGACGCCTGGGCGACCGGCCTGCGCCGCGACGAGTCCCCGACCCGGGCCGGCACCCCGGTCGTGGGCTGGGACGCCCGGCGCGGCAAGGTCAAGGTCTCCCCGATCGCCCGCTGGACCGAGGCGGACGTGGACGCGTACGTCGCCGAGCACGGCGTGCTCGTCAACCCGCTGCTGACGGACGGCTACACCTCCGTCGGCTGCGCGCCGTGCACGCGGCGCACGCTGGCGGGCGAGGACGCGCGAGCCGGCCGCTGGTCGGGCACGGGCAAGACGGAATGCGGGCTGCACGGATGACGGAGCCCCTGCCGAACGAGCTGCTGAACGAGCTGTCGAACGAGCTGGAGAGGAACATGAGCGTGGGCGCCACCGTGTGGCTCACCGGCCTGCCGAGCGCGGGCAAGACGACGATCGCCCGTGCGCTCGCGGCCCGGCTGCGCGCCGAGGGGCGGCCGGTGGAGGTGCTGGACGGCGACGAGATCCGCGAGTTCCTCTCGGCGGGCCTGGGCTTCTCCCGCGAGGACCGGCACACCAACGTCCAGCGGATCGGCTTCGTCGCCCGGCTGCTGGCCTCGCACGGCGTGACGGTGCTCGTGCCCGTCATCGCGCCCTACGCGGACTCCCGCGAGGCGGTGCGCAAGCGCCATCAGGCGAGCGGCACGGGCTATGTGGAGGTCCACGTGGCCACGCCGGTGGACGTGTGCTCCACGCGCGATGTGAAGGGCCTGTACGCCAAGCGGGCGGCGGGCGAGATATCCGGCCTGACCGGAGTCGACGACCCCTACGAGGTGCCGGCCGACCCGGACCTGCGGATCCCCGCGCACGAGCAGAACGTCGAGGAGTCGGCGGCGGCGCTGTACGCGCTGCTCACGGGGAGGGGATTGCTGTGAGTACGGCCGACAGCCCGTACGCCCTGACGCATCTGGACGCGCTGGAGTCGGAGGCGGTGCACGTCTTCCGTGAGGTCGCGGGCGAGTTCGAGCGGCCGGTGCTGCTCTTCTCGGGCGGCAAGGACTCCATCGTCATGCTCCACCTCGCCCTCAAGGCGTTCGCCCCGGCGGCCGTCCCCTTCGGGCTGCTGCACGTGGACACCGGGCACAACTTCCCCGAGGTCCTCGCCTACCGCGACCGCACGGTCGCCGAGCTGGGCCTGCGGCTGCACGTGGCGTCCGTGCAGGACTTCATCGACCGGGGCGAGCTGCGCGAACGCCCCGACGGCACCCGCAACCCGCTCCAGACCGTGCCCCTGCTGGACGCCATCGGCAGCCACCGCTTCGACGCCGTCTTCGGCGGCGGCCGGCGCGACGAGGAGAAGGCCCGGGCCAAGGAGCGCGTGTTCTCGCTGCGGGACGAGTTCGGCGGCTGGGACCCGCGCCGGCAGCGCCCCGAGCTGTGGCAGCTCTACAACGGCCGCCACTCCCCCGGCGAACACGTCCGCGTCTTCCCGCTGTCCAACTGGACCGAGCTGGACGTCTGGCAGTACATCGCCCGGGAGAAGATCGAACTGCCCTCCATCTACTACGCCCACGAGCGCGAGGTCTTCGCCCGCGACGGCATGTGGCTGGCCCCCGGCGACTGGGGAGGCCCCCGCGACGGCGAGCGGGTGGAAAGACGCCTGGTGCGCTACCGCACCGTGGGGGACATGTCCTGCACCGGCGCCGTCGATTCGGGCGCCGCCACCATCCACGCCGTCATCGCCGAGATCGCGGCGTCCCGGCTCACCGAGCGGGGCGCGACCCGGGCCGACGACAAGCTGTCCGAGGCCGCGATGGAGGACCGCAAGCGCGAGGGGTACTTCTAGCCATGAGCACCGACACCGCCACCGACCAGGCCACCTCGCTCCTGCGCTTCGCCACCGCCGGAAGCGTCGACGACGGAAAGTCCACCCTCGTCGGCCGGCTCCTCCACGACTCCAAGTCGGTCCTGGCCGACCAGCTGGAGGCCGTCGAGCGGGCGTCCCTGGGCCGCGGCCAGAACGCCCCCGACCTGGCGCTGCTCACCGACGGGCTGCGCGCCGAGCGCGAGCAGGGCATCACCATCGACGTCGCCCACCGCTACTTCGCCACGCCCCGCCGCCGGTTCGTCCTCGCCGACACCCCCGGCCATGTGCAGTACACCCGCAACATGGTCACCGGCGCCTCCACCGCCGAGCTGGCCGTGGTGCTCGTCGACGCCCGCAACGGCGTCGTCGAGCAGACCCGCCGCCACGCGGCCGTCGCCGCCCTGCTGCGCGTCCCCCACGTGGTGCTGGCCGTCAACAAGATGGACCTCGTGGGCTACGCCGAGTCCGCGTTCGCCTCGATCGCCGGGGAGTTCGGCGCGTACGCCGCCTCGCTCGGGGTCCCCGAGGTCACCGCGATCCCGATCTCGGCGCTCGCGGGCGACAACGTGGTGACCCCGTCCGCGCACATGGACTGGTACGGCGGCCCGACCGTGCTGGAGCACCTGGAGACCGTGCCCGTCGGCAGCGATCCCACCGACGAACCCGCCCGCTTCCCCGTCCAGTACGTCATCCGCCCGCGAACGACCGCCCACCCCGACTACCGGGGCTACGCCGGCCAGGTCGCCTCCGGCGTGCTGCGCGTCGGCGAACCGGTGACGGTGCTGCCCTCGGGGCTCACGAGCACGATCGCCGCCATCGACGGCCTGGCCGGACCGGTCGACGTGGCCTGGGCGCCGCAGTCGGTCACCGTGCGGCTCGCCGACGACCTCGACGTCTCGCGCGGCGACCTGATAGCCCCCACCGCCACGGCGCCCGGCACCACCCGCGACGTCGAGGCCACCGTCTGCCACGTGGCCGACCGCCCGCTGCGCGTCGGCGACCGGGTGCTGCTCAAGCACACGACGCGCACGGTGAAGGCGCTGGTCAAGGCGGTGCCGTCGCGGCTGGCCCTGGACGACCTCACCCAGCACCCGGAACCCGGCGAGCTGGCAGCCAACGACATCGGCCGGGTCGTCCTGCGCACGGCCGAGCCGCTCGCGCTCGACGCGTACGCCGACTCCCGGCGCACCGGCTCGTTCCTGCTGATCGACCCCGCCGACGGCACGACGCTGACGGCGGGCATGGCCGGGACGGCGTTCGCGGCGAAGTCCGCGGTGGCGGCCGCCGACGACGGCTGGGACTTCCAGCGATGACGGGCCAGGCGCAGGACGCCTTCGCGACGTTCGACAAGGAGGGCGGCCGTATCGGCAGCGGTGCCCTCGGCAGCGGGCAGGGCGGAGTGGGGCGATGTGCGGGCTGACGCCCGTCCCCGGCCCGGATACCGCCCGTATCGCTGAACGAGAGGAACCCCCCTCGTGTCATCCCCCGCTCGCCGGCCACTGCCGGCGCTCGTCGCCGTGCCACTGCTGGCCTTGGCTCTGGGCGCCTGCGGCTACGGCTCGCAGAAGTCCTCCGGCACCACCGCCGGCCCCGCGGCCGCCACCGGAGCGAAGCTCTCCGCCGGCACCGTGCGCATCGGCTACTTCCCCAACATCACCCACGCCACGCCGCTGGTCGGCGAGCAGGAGGGCATCCTCCAGAAGGAGCTGGGCACCACCAAGCTCACCTCGACCACCTTCAACGCCGGGCCGTCGGAGATCGAGGCGCTCAACGCGGGCTCCATCGACATCGGCTGGATCGGCCCCTCGCCCGCCATCAACGGCTATGCGAAGTCCAAGGGCCAGAGCCTGCGGATCATCGCCGGTTCGGCCTCCGGCGGGGTGAAGCTCGTGGTCGCCCCCAAGAAGATCGGCTCGCTGGAGGACGTCAAGGGCAAGCGGATCGCCACTCCGCAGAAGGGCAACACCCAGGACGTGGCGTTCCTCAACTGGATCTCCGGGCAGGGCTGGAAGGTCGACCCGCAGAGCGGCAAGGGCGACGTCTCCGTCGTCCGCACGGACAACAAGGTGACGCCCGACGCCTTCAAGTCCGGTGCGGTGGACGGCGCGTGGGTGCCCGAGCCGACCGCCTCCAAGCTGGTGTCGGAGGGCGGGAAGGTGCTGCTGGACGAGAGCACCCTCTGGCCGGACGGCAAGTTCGTCATCACCAATGTGATCGTGTCGAAGAAGTTCCTCGACGCCCACCCGGACGTCGTGGAAGCCGTGCTGCGGGGCTCGGTGAAGACCAACGCCTGGATCGCCGCGAACCCCGACCGGGCGAAGGCCTCGGCCAACGCGGCGCTGAAGAAGCTGTCGGGCAAGGACCTGCCGCCGGAGATCCTCGACCCGGCGTGGCAGTCCATCCGGACGACGGACGACCCGCTGGCCACCACCCTCCAGGCCGAGGCGGACCACGCGGTCAAGGCGGGGCTGCTGGAGAAGCCGGATCTGGCCGGCATCTACGACCTGGCCCCCCTCAACAAGGTCCTGGCGGCCGAGGGCAGGCCCACGGTCGACGCGGCGAAGCTCGGCAGGCAGTGACGTGTACGCGGCAGTAGGGGCTCGTATGCCCGCTCCCCGACCAGGAGGTGACCGGATGGCACCGGCACTGAGCACGAATACGTCCGCCACGACCGCGTCCGCCACGGCCGCCACGGCCGCCGTCGGCGAGGACCGGGCACCGGCGACGGGCGTCCGGATCGACCACGTCCACAAGAGCTACGACGGCCGTTCGGTACTCGACGACATCACCCTCGACGTCCGTCCCGGGGAGTTCGTGTGCCTGCTGGGCGCCTCGGGCTGCGGCAAGTCGACACTGCTGAACCTGGTGGCCGGCCTGGACCGGCCGTCGGCCGGCACCATCGAGGTGCCCGGCGGCCGCCCGGCGCTGATGTTCCAGGAGCACGCGCTGTTCCCGTGGCTGACGGCGGGCCGCAACATCGAGCTGGCCCTGCGGCTGCGCGGCGTGCCGAGGGCGGAGCGCCGGGCGGAGGCGGAGCGACTGCTCCGGCTCGTCCGGCTGGGCGGCTCGTACGGCAAGCGCGTGCACGAGCTGTCGGGCGGGATGCGGCAGCGCGTCGCGCTGGCGCGGGCCCTGGCGCAGGACAGCCGGGTGCTGCTGATGGACGAGCCGTTCGCCGCGCTCGACGCCATCACCCGGGACGTGCTCCACCACGAGCTGACGCGCATCTGGTCGGAGACCTCGTTGTCGGTGCTGTTCGTCACCCACAACGTCCGGGAGGCGGTGCGGCTCGGCCAGCGGGTGGTGCTGCTGTCGTCCCGGCCGGGGCGGGTGGTGCGGGAGTGGACGGTGGACATCCCGCAGCCGCGCCGGATCGAGGACGCGGCGGTGGCCGACCTGTCGGTCGAGATCACGGAAGAGCTCCGGGGGGAGATCCGCCGCCATGGCAGGGACTGAGACCGAACGCCCCCCGACGGGAGAGGGCTCCCGGATCGGAGAGGGGGATCTCGCGGGCCTGGAGGCCGGCCTCGACGCCCTCGACGCGGTGCCGGTGAAGCGGACGCCGCTGCGGGAAGTGCTGCTGCGCAAGGTACTGCCGCCCGTGACGGCCGTCGTCCTGGTGCTGGTGGTGTGGAAGCTGCTGGTCCTGGCGGGGGTCACGGACGACTACAAGCTCCCCGACCCGTCGGCGGTGTGGGGCGCCCTGCGCCGGCTGTGGCTGGAGGGCACGCTCTTCGGCATCGTCTGGACCAGCGTCTCGCGCGGCCTGCTCGGCTTCCTCGCCGCCCTCGCCATCGGCACGCCGCTGGGGCTGCTGGTGGCCAGAGTGCCGCTGATACGGGCGGCGCTGGGCCCGGTCCTGTCCGGGCTCCAGTCCCTCCCGTCGGTGGCCTGGGTGCCGGCGGCCGTCATCTGGCTGGGCATCACGGACTCGGCGATGTACGCGGTGATCCTGCTGGGCGCCGTGCCGTCGATCGCCAACGGCCTGGTCTCCGGCATCGACCAGGTGCCTCCGCTGTACCTGCGCGCGGGCCGCACGATGGGCGCGACGGGCGCGCGGGGGGCGTGGCACGTGCTGCTGCCGGCGGCCCTGCCGGGATACCTCGCCGGGCTGAAGCAGGGCTGGGCCTTCTCGTGGCGATCGCTGATGGCGGCGGAACTCATCGCGTCCTCGCCGGACCTGGGCCTGGGCCTGGGTCAGTACCTGGAGAACGCCCGCACGGACTCGGACATGCCGGGGGTGCTGCTGGGCATCGTCCTGATCCTGTTCGTCGGCATCGCCATCGACCTGATCGTCTTCAGCCCGCTGGAGCGCAGGGTGCTGCGCTCGCGCGGCCTGGCGACGCGGTAGGGGCGGCTGCTCGTGGTCCTCCTCCTCATCGCCCACGGCAGCCGCGACCCCCGGCACGCGGCGACGGTCGCCGCGCTGCGGCAGGCGGTCGCGGGGCGCCGGCCGGGGCTGCGCGTGGAGGTCGGCTTCCTGGACTTCTGCGCGCCGAGCGTGCCGCGCGTGCTGGAACGGCTGGCGGCGGAGGGCGTCGGGGAGGTGGTGGCGGTTCCGCTGCTGCTGACGCGGGCGTTCCACGCGAAGGCGGACATTCCGGCGGTGCTGGCGGGCGCGACAGCCCGGCTGTCTGGGCCGACCGTCCACCAGGCGCCCGTCCTGGGCCCGTCGTCCCTGCTGACGGACGCGCTGGAACGACGGCTGCGGCAGGCCGGGGTGCGGGACGCCGACCGGAGCTCGACCGGGGTCGTCCTGGCCTCGGCGGGCTCATCGGACCCGGAGGCGATCGCGGTGATCGCAGAAATCGCGCGGGAGTGGCGGCACGCGAGTGGTTGGTGTGCCGTGCGACCCGCGTTCGCCTCCGCTTCCACCTCCGCCTCCTTTCCGGGAACGGAGGACGCGGTGCGCGCGCTGCGACGCGCCGAGGGCGTACGGCGCGTGGCGGTCGCGCCGTACGTCCTGGCCCCGGGACGGCTGCCGGACCGCATCGCGGCGGGGGCGCGGGGGGCCGATTTCGTCGCGGACGTACTGGGGCCGGCCCCGGAAGTGGCGGCGCTGGTGCTGCGGCGGTACGAGGAGGCGACGCGGGTGGCGCCTCGGTTGGCTGTGGCGGCTACCGGGTGAGCAGGGCGAGGACGTTGACGAAGGCGGTCAGGAGCGCGGCGCGGTCGGCGGGGGTGGTGTCGGTGCGGGACAGGATCGCGATGAACGCCGTGATGAGGATGAGCAGTTCGAGGGTCATGGGCTGAACTTCCGCGATTCCGCGTTCGCCGGCGTTCGCGCGTATGAAGATGAACGGATGGGTGCGGATTCGGGGGCGTCGGCCGAATTGGCCGCGCGATTGCGCCGGTTGCGGTTCGAGCGCGGCCTGACGCATGTGGCGCTGGAGCGACGGGCGGGGCTCGGGCACACGACCGTCAGCCAGACCCTCAACGGGCGGAAGGTGCCGACAGAGGGCACGGTGGTGGCCCTCGCCAAGGCCCTGGGCGCCGACCCGGGCCCGCTGCTGGTGCTGCGGGAGAGAGCGGCGGAGGAGATCGTCGAAGCCGCTGTCCGGGCGGATGACATCCCGTTCGAAGAACGGTATTGCCGCTACGTCGTCGAGCGGCACAGCGATCTCACCGTCGTCGGCCTCGATCTGCGGGGATCACATGCGGCGAGCTGGCCACTGGAGCCCGCCTACGTCAGCCTGGAACTGACGAGCAGGCGCGACGGCTCCCTGACCGTCGTCGAACGCGCCGAGAAGGCTTTGGCCGGGCAGCAGCGAGCGCTGATCCGCGGGCTCGCGGGCAGCGGCAAGACCACGCTCGTCCAGTGGCTGGCGGTCACCTCCGCCCGGCGCGGGAGCGTCCCCTTCGTCATTCCCCTGCGCAGGCTCGACCTCAAGAGCGCCCCACCCGCTCCGGACCGTTTCCTGGAAGCCATCAGGTGCCCGCTCGCCCCGGCGCAGCCGCAGGACTGGGCGGACAGGGTCCTCAAGAGCGGGCGGGGGTTGTTGCTCGTCGACGGCATCGACGAGGTGCCCGCCCATCGGCGCGAAGAGACGAAGGAGTGGCTCCGCGACCTGATCGCGGCCTACCCTCGTTCGAGCTTCCTGGTCACCACGCGGCCGACCGCCGTGCCCGAACGGTGGCTGGAGGCAGCGGGGTTCGCGGAGCTGACCGTACGGCCGATGAACCGGAAGGACGTCCTCGTCTTCGCCACACGGTGGCACACGGCGGCCCGTACCGAGCCCGAACTCGAAGAGCGCTTCAAGGACGCCGTAAGGGCCCAGCGGTCACTGGCCCAGCTCGCGACCACGCCGCTGATGTGCGCCCTGCTGTGCGCGCTCCATCGCGACCGCCGGGGACGTCTTCCCCGGAGCCGGATGGAACTGTACGAGGCGGCGCTGGCCATGCTGCTGGGCCGGAGGGACGACGAGCGGGGAATCGAGGCCCCGGAAGGAATCTGCCTCACACAGCACGAGGCGGTTCAGCTGCTGCAGCGGCTGGCGTACTGGCTCATCCGCAACAGCCAGGCAGAGATGGAGGAGAGGACCGCCCTGGCCGTTCTCGAAGACGTTCTTCCCGCGATGCCGACCGTCGCGGGGCAGGGCGACGCCCGGCAGGTCCTCACCCATCTGGTCTCCCGCTGCGGACTGCTCCGCAGACCGACGGCGGACACCATCGACTTCGTCCACCGCACGTTCCAGGACTACCTCGGTGCGAAGGCCGCCGTGGAGGGGCACGACCTCGGACTGCTGGTGCGCAATGCCCACGACGACCAGTGGGAGGACGTCGTACGGATGGCCGTGGCCCACGCGCGGCCGGCGGAGCGGGCGACGCTGCTGCGCCAGCTCATGGCACGCGGCGATCAATCCGCCGACCACCGGACGCGGCTGCACCTGCTCGCCATGGCCTGCCTGGAGCAGGCCACGGAGCTGGCCCCGGAGGTGCGGGCGAAGGTGGAGCAGCGGGCGACGGAGCTGGTGCCGCCGCGGAGCAACACCGAGGCCAACAAACTGGCCATGGTGGGGCCAGTGATCCTCGATCTGCTGCCAGGTCCGCAGGGGCTGTCGGAGAAGGAGGCGGAGGCTGTCGTCCACACGGCGGCGGACGTCGGCGGGGACGCCGCTCTCACCTTGCTCAAGCGGTATCGCGGCTGTCGCGACCCCCGCGTCATCGGCGCACTGTCGGCTAGCTGGGACTCGTTCGACCCCGGCGAGTTCGCGGAAGAGATCCTCAACCACCTGCCGGCCGAGTGCCGCATCACCGTCCGCAGCCGCGCCGCTCTGGAACTCGCCCCAAACCTCCCGCAGAAGTCGGACATCTCCTTCATCGGGGACCTCTCCGCAGACGACATCCTGGCAGTGGTCGATCCTGACCGATTGACGAGCATCATGCTGTCCGCCAATCAGCGGCTGAACGATGTGACTTTCCTCCGGAGCCTGCCGAGGTTGCGCCAGCTCTCCCTGCTCAGGTGCTCCGAGATCACCGACTTGTCGCCGCTCGACGGGCTACCACTCACCAAGCTGCTGATCCACGACACTCGCCCGCACGACCTGCGCCGCGTGGCCGAGCTGCCGGAGCTGGAGGAGCTGAACCTCGACCTCCCCGTGCGCCGGTCGCACACCTCGTCGCTGCCCGCCATGCCCAAACTACGAAAGCTCCACGTATGGCAGCGGAAAGCGTCGCGATCCCTGACGGGACTGGAGGCGTTCGACGGGTTGGAACATCTCACCATCAATGCCCCCCGATTCCCCGACGGGGATCGCGAAGAGCTCACGCGTCTCCCGCGACTGACTCACTTGATGATCATCGAGCAAATCATGCCCCGGCTCGCCATGGGTCCCGTGCTCCCCCAGGTACGGGAACTCATGCTCGTGCGTCCCTCGCACCCTGTCGACCTGACACCCGTGGGCAAGGTCTTCCCGGGACTCCGGCTGCTCAGGCTCTCCTGCCACTGGTCGCATCAAACGGTCGTCGACCTGAGCACCCTCGCCACCATCGACCACCCCGACATCGTCATCGCGGAGGCCAAAGAGGTCCTGAACCTGGACCTCCTCCCGCCCGGCAAGGTCACCGTCGTCCCCGGCCCCCGCTACTGACCGCCGTGTGCGGCGGCCGCCGTGCCCCGTGGGGGTTGGGCACGGCAGCCGATGGGACGCGACCGTACCAGGGGTTACGTGATCGGCCGAACTCCGGCGTGTCCGGATACCACCGCCCATGAGGGAGACTGGCGGCATCCTGGAGAGGGAAAAGCGGAAGGAACGGCGTGGCATTCACCGAACAACGGGCACGGGAAATCCTCGCGGAGGCGGGCACCCCGCTCCCGGCGGCCGGCGCCGAGTTGCTGGCCCTCGGCGAGAACGCGGTGTTCGCCGCCGACGGTCTCGTCGCGAAGGTGGGCCGGGACGCGTCCCTCGTGGAGCGCGCCACCCGTGAGCTGCGGATCGCCGCCTGGCTCGCGGAGGCGGGCGTGCCGGCGGTGCGGGCCGCGGAGCCCGAGGTGCTGGTCGCCGCCGGGCACCCCGTGACGCTCTGGCACCGGCTCCCGGCGGCCGAGCGCCCTGCCGGTCCCGCCGATCTGGCCGGGCTGCTCCGGCAGGTGCACGCTCTCCCCGAGCCCGGGTTCGGGCTGCCGCGGCGCGATCTGCTGGGCGGCGTCGAACGGTGGCTGCGGCTGGCCGGGACGGCGATCGACCCGGCCGACGCCGACTATCTGCGCGAGCGCCGCGACGGTTTCGCCGCCGCGGCCGCCGCCCTCACCCCGCATCTCACACCGGGGGCGATCCACGGCGACGCCCTGCCGCGCAATGTCCACATCGGGCCCGACGGTCCCGTACTCGTCGACCTGGAGACCTTCGCCTCGGACCTGCGCGAGCACGACCTGGTGGTGATGGCCCTCAGCAAGGACCGGTACGGGCTGGACCCGGACGCCTATCACTCCTTCGTCCACGCCTACGGCTGGGACGTCCGGGAGTGGGAGGGCTGCGCCGTGCTGCGCGGGGCCCGGGAGACGGCGAGCTGCGCCTGGGTGGCCCAGCACGCGCCGGGCAATCCGGCCGCCCTCACGGAGTTCCACCGCCGGGTCGCCTCCCTCCGCGACAACGACCCGGCGGTGCGCTGGTATCCCTTCTGAAGCGCGGCTACGCGCTGAGGAACGAGGCGCGCGGTCCGTCGAGGGTGGCGTTCATGCGCGCCAGCTGGCCCTCCGTGAACATGAACATGGCCGCGTCGTCGACGTAGTCCATGTAGTTCATGAACATGTCGCCGTCGGGTGCGTTGTTGCACGTGACACGGGGGAAGTCCGGCTTGCCGAAGTTGGGGCCGCCCTGGTTGGGGGTGTCGGCCACGAAGTCGGTGCCGTTGCAGGCCGTGCCGTCGTCGCCCCAGATGTGGAAGAGGTTCAGCCAGTGGCCCACTTCGTGGGTCGCGGTGCGGCCCAGGTTGAAGGGTGCCGTCGCGGTCCCGCTGGTGCCGAACGCGGAGTGGAGGATGACCACGCCGTCGGTGGCGGCCGGTCCGCCGGGGAACTGCGCGTACCCGAGCAGCCCGCCGCCCAGTTCACAGGACCACAGGTTGAGGTAGCGGTCGGTCGGCCAGGGGTCCTGGCCACCGGTCGCCGTCGACTTCACGGCGTCGTCAGTACTGAAACTCGCGGTCGCGGTCTGGGTGCGGGTGATGCCGTTGGTCGGCGCCCCGGACGGGTCGGTGGTGGCCAGCTGGAACTCGATGTCGCAGTCGGCCGCCAGTGCCTGCCAGACGGCCGGGACGCCGGAGACGTCCCCATTGGTCTTGCGGTAGTCCCGGTTGAGGGCGTCGATCTGGCTGGCGACCTGCGCGTCGTCGATGTTCTGCGCGCCGTTCTGGTGCACGACGTGGACGACGACCGGGATGAGGGTCACTCCGGCACGCGTGGTCCGCTCGTGGCCCTTCTCGTAGGCGAAGGCCTTGTTCTCGAGGGCCGCACGAGCCCCCGCGTACGGAGCGTGTTCCGTGAGCAGTCTGCGGTGGACTTCCATGGTCCCGCACAGCAGGCTCTCGGGTGACCTCTCGGATGTGGCGTTCTGCCGGTTCTCGGGCATGCGGCACCTCCTCTGACCGCCGTCAGACGCGGCGAGTTACGGGAGAGAATCGGGCCCGATGGCGTCTACGGTAGACCCGTAGAACGTGGAAAGAGATGGATATACCGGAATTCAATTCCAACCGTATGTCAACCTTCCGGATCCCGCCATTCAGGTGAACCCGGGCGATTACTGAGGTGTTTGAGGAATGAACGAGCCGCCCCCGGCTCTCTTCCGGAGCTGGATCCACTCCCGCGAAGAGGACTCCGCCGACGTCTCCGTCTACCGGCCCGCCGACCATCCCTTCCCGCCCTCGCGAGGGCGGGAAGGGATGGAGTTCGCCGCCGACGGAACGTTCGTCGACCACCCCATCGGGCGCGGTGACGCCCCCGACTCCGTGCCCGGCGTCTGGCAGACCAAGGACGGCGTCCGGCTGACGATCTCCTTCCCGACGGCCGGGCGGCCCGGACGGGAGCTGGAGATCGTCTCCTGCGACGAGAGCGCGCTCAGGGTACGGGGCTAGGGGCCAGGGTCGGGTCCATGCGGTTGCTCCTGACGTCCGACACCCACCTGCCCACCCGGGCCCGGAAGGTGCCGCCACCCCTTCTGGACGCGATGGACCGGGCCGACGTCGTCCTCCACGCCGGGGACTGGACCGACATCGCGACCCTGGAGCTGTTCACCGCCCGCGCCCGCCGTCTCGTCGCCGTCCACGGCAACAACGACGGCCCCGAGCTGCGCGCCCGGCTGCCCGAGATCGCCCACGCCGAGCTCGGCGGACTGCGCTTCACGATCGTCCACGAGACGGGCCCGGCGCGCGGCCGCGAGGAACGCTGCGCCGAACGTTTTCCGGCCACCGATGTACTGGTCTTCGGCCACAGCCACATCCCCTGGGACACCACCGCCCCCGGCGGCCTGCGCCTGCTGAACCCCGGCTCGCCCACCGACCGGCGCCGTCAGCCCTACCGCACGTACATGACCGCTCGTGCGGACGGCGGCGAGCTCACCGAAGTGACACTGCACCGCATCGAGGCGGCGGAGGCGAGGTAGGGACCACGGTCGGGGTAGGGACCGCCGTTTCGTCGGCACCGCATGTGTGACCGGCTCCCGGGTACCCGGGGGGCCCGCCGCATCCGGGTAGTGGGTGCGCTCATGACCACGGAGGTGGCCGATATGGCTCGGCAGCAGCCCAGGAAGACGTCCGGGCGCCGCAAGGCCGTTCCCCGGGACATGCAGGACCAGCAGGCGGGCGCCGCACCGCAGCGGAGCGCGGCCGGCCCGGAGACCTCCAGCAGCCGGAAGGGCACCGAGGACGTCAGGAACCCCGGCGAGCGGACCGGCGGTACGGGCGGCTCCGGCGAACCGCGGACGGACGAGCCCCCGGACTGAACACCGGGCTGGACCCCGGACCCAACCCCGGCGCGGCCGGCGCCCGACCGCTCAAGAGGTGGGGCCGGACCAGTAGGCGTACGCCAACCGCTTCCCATCGGGGCTGAACTCGACCTCGGCCTTGCCGGCCGCGTCGGACGGCAGCGAGAAGGCGTACTTGCCGACGGCTTCCTTGCCGGGCAGGACGTAGCCGGTGATGACCTTCTGGCGTCCGCTTCCGTCGATCAGCAGTTCCGTGGAGGCCCCGTTGGCGTCGTTGACGTTGGGCAGCCCCGACTCGACCGCGATCCGCTCCGTGCCGGTGTTGACGACCGTGACCGTCACCTCAACGGCCTTGTTCCCCTCCGCGTGGCCGAACACGGGCTCGCGCGGGTCGAACGGCTGCGGCTTGGCCACCGTGACCTTCAGACCGTTCTTGAACGTGTACGACTGACCGAACGACAGGTGCCTGGCCTTCTCCTCCGCCTTCTCCTTCTCCTCCTCGGCGGCGGCCGCCGCCTTCGCCCGCTCGGCCTTCGCACGACCGTCGTCGGCGACCTCTTTCGCCACCACCACGAAGAACACGCCGACGCCGGCCGATATCAGGAGACCGGCCACGCCCGTGATCACCCCGGCCAGCGCCATCGCCTTATTGGTCGCCAGCCCCCTGCGCGCGTAGCCGAGTCCGATGAAGCCGAAGACCACGGCCAGCAGGGCCGGCAGCCAGGACAGCCAGAACAGGATGACGGTCAGACCGAGGACCACGCCGGTGATGCCGAGGACCAGGGCCGTGACGCCCATGCCGTTGTTGCGCGCCTGGGGCACAGGTATCGGGTACGGCGGCCAGTACGCCGGGGCGGGCTCCGCCGGGCGAGGGCCCCACGGCTCCGGGGCGGCCGGCGGCGCCTGGTCCACAGGATTCCGGTCGCCGGGCGGAGTGGGCATGCTCATGCAAGATCCTTCAGGCAGGTCGAATCGGCGGATCAACGACATTACCAGTCGGTTTTACCGTTTCCTTACCTATAAGGGCGCACTTGGGCCCGGCTCAGCGCAGCGGCCACGTTCCCTCCACCACCGCCTCCGGATTCCCCTGCCGCCGCAGCCACTTCTGATAGTCGGCCGCCCACTCCCCGTACCACCGCGTCTGATCGCGGTGCAGCTCCCACAGGTCGGCCGCCGCGATGTGCGCGTACCGCCCGGCTATCGCGCGCGCCACGCGCACGGCCGCCAGGGCGTCCGCGCCCGCCTCGTGCGCCCCGTCGAGCACGACCCCGTACTCCCGGCAGGCGGCGGCCAGCGTGCGCCGGCCCTTGCGGAAGCGGTCGACGGCACGGTCGATGGTGAGGGGATCGACGACCGGGCCCACGACCGCCGGCGCGCCCGCGCCGTCCCCGCCCGGCCATTCGGCGCCCAGCCGTTCAGTGCCCAGCCGCTCGGTCAGCGACCGCAGGCCGTAGCGCTCCAGCTCGGCCGAGAGCAGGCTCAGGTCGAAGGCGGCGTTGTACGCGATGACCGGCACGCCCATCGACCAGTGGCCGGCCAGGGCGGTGGCCACCTCCTCCGCCACCTCGCGCGCGGGCCGCCCGCAGTCGGCGGCCCGCTCGGTCGTGATGCCGTGGATCGCCGTGGCCTCGGCCGGTATCGGCGTGCCCGGGTCGGCCAGCCAGAGCCGGCTCGCGACGACCTCGCCGCCCTTGGTCTCCACGACCGCCGCGGTGACGATCCGGGCCGTCGACGGGTCGGTGCCCGTCGTCTCCAGATCGAAGCCGACCAGACGCTCCTCGTGCCAGGCCATCGCGGTCCCCCCTGTCGGTAGTGCTTCCCCCGTCTGGTCCCCAGCGTCGCACGGCCCACTGACAACGGGCCGCGCCCCTGAAACGAGGCGCCATGAGAGACGCTGTGAGAGACGCCGTGAGAGATCCGCCTACGACACCGGCCTGGAGTCCTCCCACACGCCCTCGAACTCCTCGCGGTAGGTGTCGAAGAGCCCGCCGTCCGCGTCGGGGCGCCCCTCCCGGAGCACGCCCCGGCCGTGGCCGCCGCGCAGGACGAGCACCGGCGACTCCATGCCGCGCGCCTTGCGGAGATAGGACTGCACCACGGCGACCCCGTCCGAGCCGTCGCCGTTGACCAGGTAGGCGGTGAAGCGCGGGGTCTCGTCGAAGACGCGGATCTCGAAGGAGGAGGCGTCCCGGAGCGCGGCGCGCACCCGCCGCATGTGGATGATGTTCATCTCCACGGACCGGCTCATCTCGCCCTTCTTGATCCCCAGTTCCCGCTCCCGGCGGCGTACGGCGCTGCTGGCGGGGTTGAGGAAGAGCAGCCGGGTGCGGCAGCCGGCCTCGGCGAGGCGGACCATGCGCCGTCCGGAGTAGTTCTGGACGAGGAGGTTCAGGCCTATGCCGACGGCGTCGAGACGGCGGGCGCTGCCGAAGAGGTCCTCGACGGGCAGCTGGCGCTGGAGCCGCACCCGGTCGGGGTGGACGCCGACGACGTCGGCGTAGCGGTCGCCGACGAGGTCCTCGACGGCGTCTATGGGCAGCCGGTCGCCGGAGGACGCGCCCGTGCCGCTGCCGAGGATGTCCAGCAGCCGGGCCGAGGCGCGTTCGGCCTGGGCGAGGACGGTCTGGGAGAGCGCCCGGTTGCGGGAGACGACGTTGCGGGCCACCTCGAGCTCGTCCAGTACGAGTTCGAGCTCGCGCCGGTCGTCGAGGTAGGGCTCGAAGCACGGCCAGTGCTGGACGACCAGCTCGCGCAGCTGGGGCAGGGTGAGGAAGCTGAGGACGTTGTCGTCGGCCGGGTCGAGCAGATAACCCTTGCGGCGGCTGACCTCGCGGACGGCGACGGCGCGCTGCACCCATTCCTGGCCGGCCGGGCCGGCGGCCGCGACGACCCATTCCTCGTCGCCGTGGACGGGCTCGTAGACCGGGCGCAGCACGGCGGCGACGACGGCGCGGAGCCGCTGCTCGACCAGGTTGAGCCATATGTAGGCACGCCCCGCCCGGCGGGCGCGTGTGCGCACCTCGCCCCAGGCGTCGGCGCCCCAGTCCAGTTCCGCCCCGATCTCCCTCGGGCGGGTCAGGGAGACCACGCCCGGAGGGGTGTCGGACGTGCCGTCCTCTTCCGGACAGCCGTCCCCAGGGGGCAGCTCCAGCCCGCCCGAGCTCACCAGCGCACCGCCTTCCGCCCCCGCTCCCAATGATCAAGGCAGACTACTGCGCGGGCGGGAGGGGGGGGCACGCGCGTCCGTCGGGCCTTCGGCCAACTCTGCCGTCGGACGTGCCGGTTGTCCGATACCCGGGCGCCGGACGTGATCTGATTCATAGCCAGAAGTAGCCGGACGGGTGGCGGAAGGGTGGTGTCACCCGCTCGGCGGAGCCCTCGGGGCGGGCGGTGGACCGGCTTTTGCGGAAGATCTGCGGAAAGCGCGGCCGGGGGTGGAAGACTTCTGGGCATGCAGGTCTGGCCGGGACAGGCGTACCCCCTCGGTGCCACGTACGACGGCGCCGGAACCAATTTCGCGGTCTTCTCGGAGGCCGCCGAACGGATCGAGTTGTGCCTGTTGCACGGGGACGGCTCGGAAACGGCGGTGGAGCTGCGGGAGACGGACGCGTTCGTATGGCACGCCTACCTCCCGGGGGTGATGCCGGGTCAGCGGTACGGCTTCCGGGCGCACGGCCCGTACGAGCCGCGGCGTGGTCTGCGCTGCAACTCCGCCAAGCTGCTGCTCGACCCGTACGCGAAGGCCGTGAGCGGGGCGGTGGACTGGGGGGAGGCGGTCTACGGCTATCCCTTCGGGCGGCCGGAGAAGCGCAATGACATGGACTCGGCACCGCACATGATGACTTCGGTGGTGGTCAATCCGTACTTCGACTGGGGGGACGACCGGCCGCCCCGGACGGAGTACCACCGCACGGTCATCTACGAGGCCCATGTGAAGGGCCTGACGATGCGCCACCCGGAGCTGCCGGAGGAGATCCGGGGGACGTACGCGGCGCTGGCGCATCCGGCGGTGATCGGGCATCTGAGGGAGCTGGGGGTCACGGCGATCGAATTGATGCCGGTCCATCAGTTCGTGCAGGACCACCGGCTGGTGGACGCGGGGCTGGTCAACTACTGGGGCTACAACACCATCGGGTTCTTCGCGCCGCACAACGCGTACGCGTCGTGGGGTGACCGGGGTCAGCAGGTGCTGGAGTTCAAGACGGCGGTGCGGGCGCTGCACGCGGCGGGCATCGAGGTGATTCTGGATGTGGTGTACAACCACACGGCCGAGGGCAACCATCTGGGCCCGACGCTGTCGTTCCGGGGGCTGGACAACGCGTCGTACTACCGGCTGACCGACGATCCGCGCTACTACATGGACACCACCGGCACCGGCAATTCCCTGCTGATGCGGAGCCCGCACGTGCTCCAGCTCATCATGGACTCGCTGCGCTACTGGGTGACCGAGATGCGGGTGGACGGCTTCCGCTTCGATCTGGCGGCGACGCTGGCGCGGCAGTTCCACGAGGTGGACCGACTGTCGTCGTTCTTCGACCTGGTGCAGCAGGATCCGGTGGTCAGCCAGGTGAAGCTGATCGCGGAGCCGTGGGACGTGGGCGAGGGCGGCTATCAGGTCGGCAACTTCCCGCCCCTGTGGACCGAGTGGAATGGAAAGTTCCGGGACACCGTGCGGGACCTGTGGCGGGGCGAGCCCGCCACCCTGGCGGAGTTCGGCTCCCGGCTGACCGGCTCCTCCGACCTCTACCAGGGCGACAGCAGGCGCCCGCTGGCCTCCGTCAACTTCGTCACCTGCCACGACGGCTTCACCCTCCACGACCTCGTCTCGTACAACGCCAAGCACAACGAGGCCAACGGCGAGGACAACCGGGACGGCGAGAGCCACAACCGCTCCTGGAACTGCGGGGCCGAGGGACCGACCGACGACCCGGGCGTCCTCGCCCTGCGCGAGCGGCAGATGCGCAATTTCATCGCCACCCTGATGGTCTCGCAGGGCGTGCCGATGCTCAGCCACGGCGACGAGTTCGCCCGCACCCAGCACGGCAACAACAACGCCTACTGCCAGGACGGCGAAGTGTCCTGGGTGCGCTGGCCGCGCCGCCCGGAGGGGGCGGAGGAGGACGTGGACGAGGAGACGGCACGGGCGCTGCGGATGCTGCGCTTCACCCGCTCGCTGGTCTGGCTCCGCCGCGACCACCCCGTCTTCCGCCGCCGGCGCTTCTTCCACGGGCGGCCGGTGCAGGGCACCCACGACGACCTATCCGATATCGCCTGGTTCACCCCGGAAGGGGAGGAAATGCGGGACGGTGACTGGCAGGTCGCCCACGCCAGGTCCCTGACCGTCTTCCTCAACGGCAGCGCCATCTCCGAGCCCGGGCCCCGGGGCGAGCCGATCACCGACGACTCCTTCCTGCTGATGTTCAACGCCCACGACCGGCCGCTGGACTTCACCGTCCCGGTCGACCACGGCGCGCAGTGGCAGGTCGTCGTCGACACGGCGCGCCCGGAGGGCGTGGCGGCGGACGGGCCGAAGGTGCGGGCGGGGGAACGGCTGACTCTTGTCGACCGCAGTCTGGCGGTGCTTCAGCGGCCGGCGTGATCGCTCCCGCTGGGGTGGGCGGTGAATCACCTGCGGGGCGGTGGGGCTTGTCGCGCAGTTCATCGCGCCCCTTACAGGGGCTTGCCGTGGGTACGTATGTTCCTGTGAAGCCCGACAGCCGTCATCCGCCTACCGCCACTTACCGGCTCCAGCTCCAGCCCGGCTTTCCCTTCGCGGCGGCCGAGCGGATCGTGCCCCGCCTCGCCGGGCTCGGCGTGTCCCATCTGCACCTCTCCCCCCTCCTGGAGGCCGTCCCCGGCTCCACCCACGGCTACGACGTCGTCGACCACACGGCCGTACGGGCGGAGCTGGGCGGAGAGGACGGGCTGCGCTCCCTGGCCCGTACCGCCCACGCGCACGGGCTGGGGCTGATCGCCGACATCGTGCCCAACCACATGGCCCTGCCCGCCGCCGGACGGCCGGGCGGTCCCCTGTGGCACGTGCTGCGCGACGGCCCGGCCTCCCCGTACGCCCGCTGGTTCGACATCGACTGGGCCGAGCACGGCGGCAAGGTCCTGCTGCCGGTGCTCGCCGGCCGGCTCGGCGACGAGCTGGAACGCTTCACCACCGCCGACGGGGAGCTGCGCTACGGCGACCTCGTCCTCCCCCTGCGGCCCGGCACCGAACGCCTCCCGCTGCCCGAGCTGCTCGACGCCCAGTGGTACCGCCCCGCCTGGTGGCGGCTGGCCCGCACCGAGCTCAACTACCGGCGCTTCTTCACCGTCTCCGAGCTGATCGCGGTGCGCGTGGAGGACCCCGAGGTCTTCGCCGCCACCCACGCCACGATCCTCCGCCTGCTGCGCGAAGGCGTCCTCGACGGGCTGCGCGTCGACCACCCGGACGGGCTCGCCGACCCGCCCGCGTATCTGCGGCGGCTGCACGAGGCCACCGGAGGGCGGTGGACGGTCGTCGAGAAGATCCTCGCCGGGGACGAACGGCTGCCCGCCGACTGGCCCGTCGCCGGCACCACCGGCTACGACGCCCTGCGCCGGCTCGACGGCCTGTTCACCGACCCCGCCGGGCTCGGCGAACTCACCGACTTCTACCTCGCCTTCACCGGCTGCCCACCCGACCGGGGCGGCGACTGGCCCGCCACCGCGCGCCGCGCCGCCCACCGGGTCATCGGCCACGAGCTGGCCGCCGAGACCGAGCGGCTCGTCCGCACCGCAGTCCGGCTCTGCGAGACCTCCCACCGGCTGCGCGACCACGCCCCCTGGGCGCTGCGCACCGCCCTGCGCGAGATCCTCGTCCGGCTGCCCGTCTACCGCCCGTACGTCACGGCGGGCCGGCCCGCCGCGCCCACGGACGCCGCCCTGCTGGAGGAGGCCGCCCGGGGGGCCCGGGGAGCCTTCGCCGTGCCCGAGGAGGCCCGGGCCGTCGAGCTGATCCGCGACGCCGCCCTCGGCCGCCTCGGCGACGGCCCCGACCAGCGGGACTTCTGCGCCCGCTTCGCCCAGACGGCGTCGGCGCTGCGCGCCAAGTCCGTCGAGGACACCGCCTTCTACCGCTACGCGCCCCTGTTGTCGGCGACGGAGGTGGGCGGCACCCCCGACCGGCCGGCGGTCGCTCCGGAGGACTTCCACGCCTTCTGCGCCCGCGCCCAGCGCGACCGGCCCCACGGCGGGACCGTCCTGTCCACGCACGACACCAAGCGCAGCGCCGACGCGCGGGCGCGGATCGCCGCGCTGAGCGAGCACCCGGCCCGCTGGGCCCGGCTGATGGACCGGCTGTGGTCCGACTCCCCCGCCCCGGACCCCCATCTGGCGTGGACGGCCTGGCAGAACGCCTTCGCCCTCGGCGACCCCGACCCCGCCCGGCTCGTCCCCGCCGCCCTCAAGGGCGCCCGGGAGGCGGCGCTGCTGACGACGTGGACGGAACCGGACGCGGCGTACGAGGCGGCGGTGGCGGCCTTCGTCACCACCGGCCCCTGCGGGGCGGAGGGCCGGGCGGCCCTGGCCGCGTTCGAAGGCGAGGTCGGCGCCTCCATACGGGCCAACACCCTGGGGGCGGCGCTGCTCCACCTGACGATGCCGGGGGTGCCGGATGTGTACATGGGGACGGAGGGGCTGTACCGGGCGCTCGTCGACCCGGACAACCGGCCGGTCCCTCCCTTCCCCGACGGGACGGAGGACGGGCTCGCCGGCGAGAAGCTCCGGCTGACGCGGTCGGCGCTGCGGCTGCGGCGCGAACGGCCCGAGTGGTTCGGGGCGGGGGGCTCGTACGTGCCGCTGTACGCGGTGGGGGCGCGGGCCGGGCACGTCGTGGCCTTCGCCCGCGGGGGCGGGGTCGTCGCGGTGGCGACGCGGCTGGCGGGGCGGCTGGGGGAAGCGGGCGGCTGGGGGGACACGGCCCTGGAGCTGCCCGGGGACGGGGAGTGGCGGGATCTGCTGGGGGGTGGGGTGTGGCGGGGGCGGGTCGCGGTGGCGGAGCTGCTGGCCGCGGGGCCGGTGGCGCTGCTGGTTTCCGGGGGCTGATGTCGGCCCGTACGGGGAAAACTCCCTCGTCGAGAGGAGCCGCCGTGCTGTTCGAGGTGTGGGCACCGCAGGCCCGGCACGTCGCCCTGGAGGCGGACGGCCGGACGTACGCCATGGAGGCCGACCCGGCCCGGCCCGGCTGGTGGCGGGGCGACGCCCCCGCCCGGCACGGCACCCGCTACGGCTTCGCCCTCGACGGCGGCCCCACCCGGCCCGATCCGCGCTCGCGCCGGCAGCCGGACGGGCCGGACGGGCCCAGCGCCGTCGTCGACTTCGGCCGCTTCGCCTGGCGGCATCCGTGGCCCGGCCGGGGGCTGCCCGGCGCGGTCCTCTACGAGCTGCACACCGGCACGTTCACCCCCGAGGGCACCTTCGACGCGGCGGCCGGGCGGCTGCCCCACCTCGCGGACCTGGGCGTCACGCACATCGAGCTGATGCCCGTCTGCCCCTTCCCCGGCCGGCACGGCTGGGGGTACGACGGGGTGGCGCCCTGGGCCGTGCACGAGCCCTACGGCGGCCCGGACGGGCTGCGGCGGTTCGTGGACGCCGCGCACGGCCTCGGCCTGGGCGTCGTCCTCGACGTCGTCCACAACCACCTGGGCCCGTCCGGCAACCACCTGCCCGCGTACGGCCCGTACTTCACCGACACCCACCACACCCCCTGGGGCGCGGCCGTCAACCTCGACGCGCCCGGATCACCGGAGGTACGGGCGTACCTCATCGGCAGCGCCCTGGCCTGGCTGCGCGACTACCGGCTCGACGGGCTGCGGCTGGACGCCGTGCACGCGCTCGCCGACACCGGGCCCCGGCACTTCCTCGCCGACCTGTCCGCCGCCGTCGACGAGCTGGCCGGACGGCTGGGCAGACCGCTGTTCCTCATCGCCGAGTCCGACCTCAACGACCCGGCCACCACCACCCCGCGCGACGCGGGCGGCCACGGTCTCCACGCCCAGTGGAACGACGACTTCCACCACGCCCTCCACACCGCGCTCACCGGCGAGTCCCAGGGCTACTACGCCGACTTCGCCGCCGACCCGGCCCACGCCCTCGCCAAGACCCTGCGCGGCGGCTTCTTCCACGACGGCACGCCCTCCGCCTTCCGCGCCCGCCGCCACGGCCGCCCCCTGGACCCGGCCACCACCCCGGCCCACCGGCTCCTCGGCTACGCCCAGACCCACGACCAGATCGGCAACCGGGCGCTCGGCGACCGCCTCTCCGCCCGGCTCTCCCCGGGCCTGCTGGCCTGCGCGGCCGCGCTCGTGCTGTGCGCGCCCTTCACCCCCATGCTGTTCATGGGCGAGGAGTGGGGCGCCCGGACGCCCTGGCAGTACTTCACCGACCACCCGGACCCGGCCCTCGCGGAGGCCGTACGGACCGGCCGCCGCCGGGAGTTCGAGGCGCACGGCTGGCCCGCCGAGGAGATCCCCGACCCCCAGGACCCGGCGACCCGCGACCGCTCCTGCCTGGACTGGACGGAACCCGGCCGCCCCCCGCACGCCCGGCTCCTCGCCTGGTACCGGCAGCTGATCGCCCTGCGCCGCGCCGAGCCCGCCCTGACGGACCCGCGCTGGCGGTACGAGGCGCTGTCCGTGACCGCCGAGGGCCTCGTCTCCTTCCGGCGCGGCCCGCTGCACGTCGCGGTCAACCTCGCCGCCCGCCCGGCCGCCCTACGGCTGACCGGCCCGGTGACGGAGGCCGTCGCGGCGTGGCGCCCGGTGGGCCTGCCGGACGGCCCCGACGGCGTGCTGCGGCTGCCGCCGGAGACGGCGGCGGTGCTGCGCTGATCGTCTCCGCGCGTTTGCGCGTTTGCGCGTTTGCGCCCCCGGGCGTGGCGGGCCGACCCTGGAAGTGACGCGACCGCGCAGGTGAAGGAGTGAGGGCCATGCGCATGCTCTTGCGGGCCCGGTTGGACACCCACACGTCGAACGCGGGGGTCAAGGACGGCAGCCTGCCCAGGCTGATGGAGAAGATCGTGGAGGAGCTCAAGCCCGAAGCCGCCTACTTCGCGCCCCTGGACGGCGGCCGGTCCTGTCTCATGGTCTTCGATATGCGGGACTCCTCGCAGCTCGTCGGCATCGGCGAGAAGTTCTTCCAGGAGGCGGACGCTGAGGTCGAGCTGAACCCGGTGATGAACCTCGACGACCTGAAGAAGGGCCTCGCGGACCTCACCGGGTGAGCGCTCCGCTCAGTCCTCGTCCGGGCGCAGCCGGAGCGAGACGGAGTTGATGCAGTACCGCTGGTCCGTGGGGGTGGGGTAGCCCTCGCCCTCGAAGACGTGGCCCAGGTGGGAGCCGCAGCGGGCGCAGCGGACCTCGGTGCGGACCATTCCGTGGGAGCGGTCGTCCAGGAGCTCGACCGCGTCGGAGTCCTTCGGGTCGAAGAAGCTCGGCCAGCCGCAGTGGCTCTCGAACTTCTCCGTGGAGCGGAACAGCTCCGCGCCGCACGCCCGGCAGGCGTAGACGCCCGCCGTCTTCGTGTCGGTGTACTCACCGCGGAAGGCGGGCTCGGTGCCCGCCCGGCGGAGCACCTGGTACTCCGCAGGCGTCAGCTCCGCGCGCCACTGCTCGTCCGTCTTCTCGACCTCGTACGCCATGCCGTACGCCCTCCGCGGTGTGTCGGTCAGTTCTCCAGGCGGGCCAGGATCTTCGGACCGAGGTCCGTGACGTCACCCGCGCCCATCGTGAGAACGAGATCGCCGGGGCGTGCCATTCCCGCGATGACGTCCGGGATCGCGGCCATGTCGTGCTCGGCGCGGACGTCCGCGCCGGCCTTCTCGGCCGCGTCGATGATCAGGGCGCTGGTGATGCCCGGGATCGGGTCCTCACGGGCCGGGTAGATGTCGAGGACCACGGAGGCGTCGGCCAGGGTCAGGGACTGGCCCATCTCCGTGCCGAGCTCCTGGGTGCGGCTGAAGAGGTGCGGCTGGAAGACGACCAGGACGCGGGAGCCGGCGGCGGCGCCCCGGATGGCCTCCAGGTCGGCGGTCATCTCGGTGGGGTGGTGGGCGTAGGAGTCGATGACCTGCACGCCGTTGGCCTCGCCCTTGAGCTGCAGGCGGCGGCCCACGCCGGTGAACTTGCCGAGCGCGGAGGCGAGGTTGTGCGCCGGGATGCCGAGGGCCACGCCGGCGGCGAGGGCGGCGACGGCGTTGTGGGCGTAGTGGCTGCCGGGGACGGAGACGGCGAAGGTGAGCATCTTGCCGTTCAGCAGGATGGTGACCTCGCTGGACAGGCCGCGCGGGGTGACCTTCAGGACGCGCACGTCGGCGTCCTCGGCCGTGCCGTAGGTGACGATCTCGATGTCGTGGCGGCCGGAGACCCGCTCGGTGAGCTCGCGGGCGCCCGCCTGGTCGGCGGAGATCACCAGCGTGCCGCCGGGGCGGACGCGGCCGACGAACGTCTCGAAGGACTCGTAGATCTCGTCCATCGACGCGTAGTTCGCGTGGTGGTCCAGCTCCACGTTGAGGATGATCGCGACCTCGGGCGCGTACTTGTGGAAGCTGCGGTCGCTCTCGTCCGCCTCGGCGACGAAGATGTCGCCGGAGCCGTGGAGGGCGTTGGTGCCGGGGCCGTTCAGGTCGCCGCCGATGGCGTACGACGGGCCCAGGCCGAGGGCGTCCAGGGAGACGGCGAGCATCGACGTCGTCGTCGTCTTGCCGTGGGTGCCGGCGACGGCGATCGGGCGCAGCCCGTCCATCAGCCGGGCCAGCGCGTCCGAGCGGTGGACGACGGGGATGCCGCGCTCGGCGGCCGCGGCCAGCTCGGGGTTGTCGGCGCGGATGGCGCTGGAGACGACGACGCAGGTGGCGTCGGCGGCCAGGTGCTCCGCGGCGTGGCCGATGTGCACGGTGACGCCCAGCTCGCGCAGGGCCGCGGCGGTGGCCGACTCCTTGGCGTCGCTGCCGGCGACGGCCGCGCCGCGCTGGGCGAGGATCTTCGCGATGCCCGACATGCCGGCGCCGCCGATGCCGATGAAGTGCGGTCGGTCCATCGTCGTGGGGACGGCCGGTGCCATGTGCGGTGCTCCCTGGGGTCGAAAACTAAAGTGCGCGCACGATTCTTGCACCCTGGCCGACCGCCCCGTCACACCGCCCGGATCAGCCCCGCCGCCAGGCCCGCCGCGACCGCCGCCGTGCGGCTGTCGACGCCGAGCTTGTCGTAGATGTGCACGAGGTGGGTCTTGACCGTCGCCTCGCTGATGAAGAGCCGCTTGGAGATCTGCCGGTTGGCCAGGCCCTCGGCCACCAGGCCCAGGATCTCCGTCTCGCGCGGGGAGAGCGCCGGCCGGCCCCCGGCCCGCACCCGGCCGAGCAGGCGGGCGGCGACGGGCGGGGCGAGGACGGTCTCGCCGCGCGCGGCGGCGTGGACGGCGGCCGCGACCTCCTCGGGCGGGGCGTCCTTGAGGAGGTAGCCGGTGGCCCCGGCCTCGACGGCGGCCAGGATGTCGGCGTCGGTGCTGTAGGTGGTGAGGATCAGCACGGCGGGCGGCCGGGGGCGCGCGGTGATGCGCCGGGTGGCCTCGACGCCGTGCATGCCGGTGCCCATCTGGAGGTCCATGAGCACGACGTCGGGCCGGACGCCCTCGTCCAGCAGCCGCAACGCCTCGGCGCCGTCGGCGGCCTCGCCCACGGCCGTCACGTCGGGCAGGTCGTCGACCATGGCGCGCAGCCCGCGCCGCACGACGGGGTGGTCGTCGACGAGGAGGACCCCGATCACGTCGCTCGTCCCGCTCATGCCGCCGCTCCCACGGCGCGGAGGACCGTCGGCACCGTCGCCGCGATCGCCGTGCCCTCGCCGGGGGCGGACTCGACGGTGAAGGTGCCGCCCAGGCCGGCGATGCGCTCGCGCATGCCGTGGAGGCCGAAGGTGCGGCGGCCGTCGGCCGGGCCGTGGCCGGGGGTGAAGCCGACGCCGTCGTCGTAGATGTCGAGGGCGACCTGCCCGTCGAGGAAGGCGAGGGTGACGGCCGTGTGCTCGGCCCGCGCGTGGCGGGCCACGTTGGCCAGGGCCTCCTGGGTCAGGCGCAGCAGGGCCACCTCGGTCTCCACGGGCAGCGGGCAGGGCTCGCCGTCGAGGCGGAAGACGGCCCCGGGGACGGTGCGCGCGGTCACCCGGCGCAGCGCCTCGGGCAGGGGCGCGTCCTCCAGGGCGGGCGGGGTGAGGGCCTGGACGAAGCGGCGGGCCTCGGCGAGGTTGTCGGCGGCGGTCAGCCCGATCTCGCGGACCCGTTCCCGGGCCGTCTCCCGCTCGGCGGTCTCGGCGGCGCGGGCGAGCAGGACGATGCTGGACAGGCCCTGGGCGAGGGTGTCGTGGATCTCGCGGGCGAGCCGCTGCCGCTCGGCGAGGCGGCCCGCCTCGCGCTGGGCGGCGGCGAGCTCGTCCCGGGTGCGCACGAGGTCGTCGATCAGCCGCTGGCGGCGCTGGCCCTCGCGGTGGAGGGCGGCGTAGCCGTAGGCGGTGAGGATCGCGACGGCGGCCCCGGCGGCGGGGCCGATCACCTTCGCGACGGTGAGCCCGCCGGGCGCGGTGGCCTGGGCGGCGACGACGGCCGCCGTGGCGGCGGCGACGGCGGGGTGCGCCCAGCGGACGGGGAGGGCGCGCAGGAAGAGGAAGAACAAGGGGAAGGCGACGTAGCTGAAGCCGCGGTCCAGGGCGAGGAGCGCCAGCCACAGGGCGGTGACGGCGGAGAGCCAGAGTCCGGGGCGGCGGGCGGGGCGGACGGTCCCGGCCGCGTACACGGCGGCGAGCAGCGCGCCCAGCGGCAGCACGGCCAGGGGGCCCGCCGACGGCCGTCCGGCCACGGTGGGGGCCAGGGCGACGGCGAGCAGCGCGTAGAAGGCGCCGTGGAAGGCGAGGCGGACCAGGCGCAGCGGGGGCACGTCGGAGGCCTCGCGTCCGCGCGGGAGCGCGGCGGGCGCGCCGGGGTCGGAGGGACTCGTTCGGCTCATCCCACCGAGCGTACGGGCCCCCGCCGGGAGCTCCGGAACCGGCTGCCGTCAACCGTTCGATTGATTTTCGGGTGCATCGGACGGACGGTCCGGGGACCGTCCCGGGGCCCGATGGCGGAACGGGCCCGGGGCGGCAGCCTGGAGGGGTCCCGGTCCGGCTCCGGAAGGAATCCCTTGTTCGTCGCGCTCCGCGACATCCGTTTCGCCCGGGGGCGCTTCGCCCTCATGGGGACGGTCGTCGCGCTCATCACCACGCTCGTGGTCTTCCTCTACGGGCTGACCGACGGTCTGGCCCGGGAGGCGTCGTCGGCCGTGGCGGGGCTGCCGGCGGGCCGCGTGGTCTTCGGCGCCCCGGCGGGGGCCGCGCCGGAGGTGTCGTTCTCCAACAGCACCGTCGACGAGCGGCAGGCCGAGGCGTGGCGCCGGGCGCCCGGGGTGCGGTCCGCGGAGCCGTTCGGCGTGGCGATGGCCCGGCTGACGGCGGGCGGCTCGGCGGAGTCGGTGAGCGTCCTCGGCGGCGGGCGCCTGATGCCGGCGCCTCTGGCCGGTGCGGCCCCCGGCGACGGGCAGGCGGCCGTGAGCCGGCGCATCGCCCGGGAGCACGGGCTGCGGCCCGGCGACCGGATCGTCCTCGGCACCCGGGAGCTGACCGTCTCCGGCGTCACGCCCGACCGGGGCCACGGCCACGCGCCGACCGTGTGGACGACGCTCGCCACCTGGCGCGAGGTGAGCCACCTGGCGCGGCCGACCGCGCTGGCGGTGACCGGGTCCGGCACGCCCTCGGGGGACGTCGCCCGCACCACGAAGGCCGTCGCCCTCGGCGACGCGCTGGACGGCATCGACGGCTACGCCGCCGAGCACGGCACGCTCCGGATGGTCCAGGGCTTCCTGTTCGTGGTGAGCGCGCTCGTGGTGGGGGCCTTCTTCACCGTGTGGACGGTGCAGCGGCGGCCCGACGTGGCGGTGCTCAAGGCCGTGGGCGCGAGCAGCGGCTATCTGGTGCGGGACGCGCTCGGGCAGGCGGCGGTGGTGCTGGCCGCCGGCGCGGCCGTGGGCGCCGGCGCCGGTGCGGCGGGCGGGGCGCTGGCGTCGGCGGTGGTGCCGTTCGAGCTGAGCGCGGCGGCGGTGGCCGTACCGGTGGCCGCCATGGTCCTGCTGGGGCTGGCCGGCTCGGCGCTGGCCGTCGCCCGCATCACGTCCGTCGATCCGCTGACCGCGCTGGGAGCCACCCGATGACCATCGCCCTCTCTCTGGAGGACGCCGTCCTCACCTACCCCGACGGGGACCGCACGCTCACCGCGCTGGACCGGGTCTCGCTGGACGTGGCGCCCGGCGAGCTGGTGGCCGTGGTGGGGCCGTCGGGCTCGGGCAAGTCCAGCCTGCTGGCGGTCGCGGCGACGCTGCGCCGCCCCGACGCGGGGCGCGTGGTGGTGGCGGGGCGCGACACCGGGGCGATGAGCGCCAAGGAGCGCACCGCGCTGCGGCGCGACCGGATCGGCATCGTCTTCCAGCAGCCGAACCTGTTGCCGTCGCTGACGGCCGAGGAGCAGGTGCTGGCGGTCGCGCATCTGCGCGGCGCGTCCGTCCGGGCGGCCCGGGCGCGGGCGGCGGAGCTGCTGGAGTCGGTCGGGCTGGACGCGGCGAAGCGGCGGCGCCGTCCGCATCAGCTGTCCGGGGGTGAGCGGCAGCGCGTGAACATCGCCCGCGCGCTGTTCGGCGGCCCCGCCGTGCTGCTGGTGGACGAGCCGACGTCGGCCCTGGACCACGAGCGCGGCGAGCGGGTCGTCGAACTGCTGGCCGAGGTCACCCGCCGGCACCGCACGGCGACGGTGCTGGTCACCCATGACCGGGGGCTGCTCGGCCGGGCGGACCGGGTGCTGACGATGCGCGACGGCAGGCTGGGGTGAGGGGGCGCGGAGGGGGCGCCCGCCGGTTCTAGTCGCGGGTGCCGGCCGCCGCCTCCCCTTCCGCCGCCTCGTCGGCGTGCGCGTAGAGCTTGAGGACGGGCACCCCGACCTTGTGGCGGGCGCGCGAGGCCCAGTCGCGGTGGAAGAACTCCTCGACGAGGTGGGGCGCGGTCAGCACGATCACCTCGTCGGCGTGGGTCTGCTCCACGACGGAGCGCAGGAGGTCCAGCGGGTGGCCGTCGATGAGCTGGCCGACGGCCTCGCAGCCCGCCTCGCGCAGCAGGCGCAGCGAGTGTTCCAGGGCGACGGCGGCGGGCCGTACGGCCTCCTCGCCCTCGGGCTCGTCGGCCTCGTGGAGCGCCTGCTCCAGCTCGCCGAGGGCCACGTCGTCGATGGCGCGCAGCAGCCGGTCCTCGTCGCCTCTGGGGCGCATGAGGACCACGAAGGACATGCTGTCGTCGTGGAGGGTCGTGACGAAGTCGACATCCGTCGCGGAGAGCGGCTGCTCGATCATCAATACGCTCGTGAACACGGTGGGAGCCCTTCTTCTCCATGGGCCACCGGGCCCCAACAGAAACCATCCTGCGCGGGCTCCCCGGGAACCCGCCTGTTTTGATCCTGTGCCCCCGGGGGAGCGTCTGACTCAATTCTGCCCACCCCGAGTTAAACCGGAACGACAAATTCCGCCGATTGTCAGACCCGCCGCCGTCAGACCCGGCTGTAGCGGGTGAAGAGGAAACCGCCGTCCTCCAGCACCGACCCCAGCGCGAAGCGCTCCGGCACTGCCAGCGGCGGCCCCGCCATGATCCGCGGCGCCGTCCCCGTGGCCACCACCGGCGCCAGCGACAGGCACATCTCGTCCAGCACCCCGGCCGCCGCGAACTGACCCAGCAGCCGGGGGCCGCCCTCGGTCAGCAGCCGCGTCAGCCCCCGTCCGGCCAGCAGCCCCGGCACCCGCGCCACGTCGACGCCCGGCCCCTCGCCCGGCACCACGAGCACCTCGGCGCCCGCCGCCCGCGCGGCGGCCACCCGCTCCGCCG
The DNA here is from genome assembly GCF_054551825.1 of Streptomyces sp. L500. Classification (NCBI taxonomy): domain Bacteria; kingdom Bacillati; phylum Actinomycetota; class Actinomycetes; order Kitasatosporales; family Streptomycetaceae; genus Streptomyces; species Streptomyces sp. L500. Next base: position 125,233 of record NZ_JBTOLC010000002.1, on the reverse strand, counting down.
GGGCGTCCGCCCCGGTCAGCACGATCGTCGGCACCAGCGGCGCGGTGAACAACGGAAGCGAGAAGTCCAGGTCGAGCCCCGCGCTCACGACGGCTATGACCGGCGCGGGCCCCTGGCCGAGCGCCGCCCGCCGCGCCGCGAAGACCTCCCGGGCCCGCGCGGGCCGGTAACCCTCCTGCCGTACGGTCTGCGCGCCGACCACCACCGCGTCGGCCAGCCCCCGCAGCGTGCCGAAGATCCGCATGTCGGCGGCCGAGGACAGCGGCTGCGACCGGCCCTCGTGATGGGCCGCGCCGTCCAGCGAGGAGACCATGTTGGCCCGCAGCCACGCCGTCCCGGCGGGCAGGCCCGCCGGGTACGCGTAGAGGTCGGCGAGCTCGTCCGGCCCCCATTCGCGGTCGTCGAGGTCGGCGGGGCTGAGCGGGGAGGGGAACAGGCGTCGCATAGGCCGCAGTGTGACATGGCTCGCTCCGCGCGGGCGGGCCACCGCACTTTCAGGGGCTACGCTGGACAGCTGTGTCGTCCTCCACCGCATCACCCGCAAGCGCCACGGCCCCCGCGGCCCCCGGTCCGATAACCGGCGGCCCGGCAGGATCGCCCGTCGCGCTCACCTCGCGCGCCCCGCACGTCCCGGCCGACCGCCTGGTCGCCGAGATGGTGCCGCCGCCGCGCTTCGACGGGGTGCGCTTCGACACCTACATCCCCGACCCGAACCAGCCCAGCCAGACCGAGGCCGTCAAGATCCTCGCCGGCTTCGCGGGCGGGCTCGGCGGCGAGGCCGCCGGCCGCAAGCGCTGGTTCCGGCGCGAGACGAAGCCCGCCGCCCCCGCCGGCCCGCGCGGCGTCTACCTCGACGGCGGCTACGGCGTCGGCAAGACCCACCTGCTGGCCTCCCTCTGGCACGCCACCCCGGCCGCCCCCGAGCGGAAGGCCTTCGGCACGTTCGTGGAGCTGACGAACCTCGTCGGCGCCCTGGGCTTCCAGCAGACCGTCCGGACCCTCAGCGAGCACAAGCTGCTGTGCATCGACGAGTTCGAGCTCGACGACCCGGGCGACACCGTCCTCGTCTCCACCCTGCTGGGCAAGCTCGTCGACGCGGGCGTGGCGCTCGCCGCGACCTCCAACACCCTGCCCGGCAAGCTCGGCGAGGGCCGCTTCGCCGCCGCCGACTTCCTCCGCGAGATCCAGGGCCTCTCCGCCCACTTCCGCCCCCTGCGCATCGACGGCGAGGACTACCGCCACCGCGGCCTGCCCCAGGCCCCCGCCCCGTACGACGACGACACCGTCGAGCGGGTGGCGCACCGCGCCGAGGGCGCCTCCCTGGACGCCTTCCCGGACCTCCTCGACCACCTCTCCAAGGTCCACCCGAGCCGCTACGGCGCCATGTGCGACGGCGTCCGGGCCGTCTGCCTGACCGGCGTCCGCGCCGTGCCGGACCAGTCGACCGCGCTGCGCCTGGTCGTCCTCGCCGACCGGCTCTACGACCGCGAGGTCCCGGTGCTGGCGTCCGGCCGGCCCTTCGACGAGCTGTTCAGCGAGGAGATGCTGAACGGCGGCTACCGGAAGAAGTACTTCCGGGCGATCTCCCGGCTCACGGCGCTGGCGCGCGACGCGAAGTCGCTCGTCGACGCCGGCGAGTGACGGCCGCCGTACCGGACCCGTGCGCTCCCTGAGCAGATCCCTGGCACCCGCCGCCGCCCTGGCGCTCTGCGCCGGGCTGGCCGCCTGCGGAACGTCCGGCAAGGGCGGGGACGACAAGCCGCGCGCCGCCGGCCCGGCCCGTACGGCACCGGCGTCGCCCTCCGCTTCCCCTTCCGTGTCCGCCGCGCCCACCCTCCCGGCGGGGCCGGGCGGCGCCGCGCCCGTCTTCTCGCACGGCGCCCGCGACGGCCGCAAGCGGGTCGCCCTCACCTTCGACGCCGACATGACGTCGGACCAGGGCCCGCGCGCGGCGCGCGGTGAGCGCTTCGACAACCCCGGGCTGATAGCGACGCTCCGGACCCTGAAGGTGCCGGCCACGGTCTTCATGACCGGCAGATGGGCCGAGCAGTACCCCGACGAGGCCCGCTCCATAGGCGCCGACCCCCTCTTCGAGGTCGCCAACCACTCCTACAGCCACCACGCCTTCACCACCCCCTGCTACGGCCTGCCGACCGTCGCGCGCGGCACCGCCCGCGCGGACGTCGAGCGCGCGTTCGCGGCCTTCCGCACCGCCGGGGTCGAGCGCGTCGTCCCGTACTTCCGATTCCCCGGCGGCTGCCACGACGACGCGACACTGCGCGAGATAGGCCCGGCGAAGGTCACGGCCGTCCAGTGGGACGTCGTCAGCGGCGACGCCTTCGCGAAACGGTCCGAGCCCGTCGCCGCGCAGGTGCTCTCCCAGGTCAAGCCCGGCTCGGTCGTGGTGATGCACTGCACGCACAGCGCGGCACCGATGACGGAGGACGCGGTGAAGAAGATCGTCCCGGAGCTGCGGGCCCGCGGGTACGAGTTCGTGCGGGTCTCGGACCTGGTGGGCTCCGGCCCCTCCTAATCCATCGGCTCCATCGGCACGAAATCGATGCGCTCCTGCGTCACCGGGTACCCCACCCGCGCGAAGGTCGCCGCCATCGGGGCGTTGCCCATGTCCGTCGCGGCGGCGATCCTCGTGGCGCCCCGCTCCGCCAGGTCGCGCGTGCAGTCGACGAGCAGGTCGTGGGAGTAGCCGCGCCCGCGCCGCTCGGGCACGACGCCGATGTAGCCGACGCAGGGCCCGGCGGGGTTGCGCGCGGGGACGTGGAGGCCGGCGAGGGTGCCGTCCGGGGTGAAGGCGAGGCGCCACCACGCGCGGGGCGAGGGCAGCCAGTGGAGGAGGTCCATCATCTCGTCGGCGGCCGCGTCCAGGCCCGACGCGGCGATGGTGCGGCGGTCGTGGGCGTCCAGCGTGCCGTGCATGGTGCGGCGCACGACGTCGCGGAACGCCGCGTCGTCCGGCTCGGGCCGGTACACCAGGCGGCCGGTGCGTTCCGGCAGCGGGCAGGCGGGCGTCCACTCGTAGCGGTACCGCTCGACGAGGAACCGCATCCCCGCCGCCTCGGCCGCCGCCCCGCGGGCCTCGACGGCGGCCCGTACGCGCGGCCGGTCGCGCCAGCCGGGCGGGGCGAGCAGGGCGTACTCGGCGCTCAGCGGGGCGGTGCGCAGCAGTCGGACGGCCGCCTCGCTCTCGCCGTCGGCGAAGTCGAACCAGTCGAGGGCCTTGGGCGCCTCGTCACCGGGCCCGCCCCACCAGGCGGCGCGCGCGACGACGCGGCCGTCGCGCAGGGCCACCCACGTCCAGTCGGGCCGGTATTCGCCGCCGAGGTGGACGGGGGCGTAGGAGTGCCCGAAGGCCGCCCTGCCGACGAGGGCGGGGGCGAGGGTGGTGTCGAGGGAGGTGAAGAGCGCGGTGTCGTGCTCGGTGAGGGCACGGATGACCAGGGAGGTCATGGGGATCCTTCCGGAAGGGGTCGCGATCGCGCTCCCGGTCGGACGAGGTGTCAGACGGAGGACGCCCGGCGGAGGGGGCGGGAGCGCGGGACAGCGGTGACAGTGCTGTCGGTGGTGCCGGTGCGGTTCATCTCGCCCCTCCTTTCCGGGTTCTCGGACGTCTGCGGGGACCTTACGGGCCGCCGGACGCGGTCGTCCAACGGTTTTCCCGTCCCCCGTCCCCCGCCGCGCGGCCCGGGCGGCCGCCGGGGCGGAGGGCGGCGAGCTGCACGTCGTGACGCTGCACGCGCTGGCGGTCGGCGTTCTGCCACCGGTTTTCGCGCGCTGGCGGGCGGAGTTCCCGGGGGTCGCGCTGCGACTGCACGAGTGCACCACGACGGACGAGCTGCGCGAGCGCATGGAACGTGGCGTCGCCGACCTGGCCGTCGGCCCGCGCCCGCGGGGCTGGCCGGGTCCGGTGGTCTCCCTCGGCGACGAGGAGATCGTCCTGGTCGTCTCCGCCGGCGACCCCCTGGCGGGGCGTGCGGCGCCGGTGGCGCTGGAGGAGCTGGCGGGCCGGGCGTGGGTGCGGTGCGCGCTGGAGCCGGTGGTGGGCGGGCGGCGGTGGCTGGACGTGGTGTGCGAGGAGCGGGGTTTCACCCCGGTGACGGCGGTGGAGACGGAGCACTCGTCGACGGCGGTGCGGATGGCCGCCGCCGGGCTGGGCATCGTGGCGGCGCCCCGGCACCTGGCCGAGACGACGGCCGGCGCGGTGGCGGTGGCCGTGGACCCGCCGTGGCGGCGGGAGCAGACGGTGTTCTCGCGGGTCGAACCGACGGGGGTGGCGGAGGCGTTCGTGGCGCGGTGCGCGGGGATCCTGCGTGGGCCGGGCGACCACGCGCCGGACGGGCCGCGTGAGGCCTCCGGGGCGGCTGGCAGACTGGGGGCGTGACCAGCGACGACACCGTCCCGCACGACGAGGACCCCCGCGACCGCGCCCCCCAGTTCGTCCTGCCCCTCGTGGTGCGGATCGAGAAGGCCGCGCCCCCGGCGCGTACGGACGCGCTGGAGACGGCCGCGCGGGCGGTGCTGTTCCTGCTGTCGGACGAGCGGGCGGCCGGGGACGGCGAGTGGGCCCGAGCCGTGGCGGACTGGGAGGACGGCCGCATCCGCAAGGTCGTGCGGCGGGCGCGCGGGGCGGAGTGGCGCAAGGCGTCCGCGCTGCCGGGCATGGAGGTCACGGGCGCGACCGCCGAGGTGCGGGTCTTCCCGCCCGTACCGCTCGACGGCTGGCCCAAGGAGCTGGTGAAGCTTCAGGTGTCGGGCACCGACCTGGACGACCCGGAGCCGCCGGCCGCGCCGGACCCCACCCGCCCGGTGCTGTGGCTCAAGCCGGGGCTGGAGATGTCGGCGGGCAAGGCCATGGCCCAGGTCGGGCACGGCGCGCAGCTCGCGTGGTGGGCCCTGGACGACGCGGCGCGGCAGGCGTGGCGCGAGGCCGGTTTCCCGCTGTCGGTGCGGACGGCCGAGCCCGGGCACTGGGCGGAGCTGACGGCGAGTGGGGTGCCGGTGGTGCGGGACGCCGGTTTCACGGAGATCGCGCCCGGCGAGACCGTCGCGGTCGAAGGGGGCGAGCGCTACTGCCCGCTCCCGCGCCTACGACGCCCCTAGCCGGGCGACACGCTCACCCCTGTCGCTGCCGAACAGGCGGTGGCGGCTGGGGGTGCATGTACACGGCGGAAAAAGCCGCACCCCCGGGAATCAATATCTGTTCCCGCGACATGAGAAATAGGTGCGGGGCCCGGCGAATATTCCTCGACCCCCGACCGGAGCGGAATTATCGGCCGTGCAGGGCCGATCGCGCCATGCTACTGTCGATCCCGGTTGCAGGTGTGGTTGCCAGAAGGTTCATTTCCGACGGGGTAATCATCACGGCGACACGGAATTCGCACAGGGTGAATTCCTGACACCGTCTCCGAAGGAGAAATAACATGGCTACCGGCACCGTGAAGTGGTTCAACGCCGAAAAGGGCTTCGGCTTCATCGAGCAGGACGGCGGCGGCGCCGACGTCTTCGCCCACTACTCGAACATCAGCGCCCAGGGCTTCCGCGAGCTGCAGGAAGGCCAGAAGGTGTCCTTCGACATCGCGCAGGGCCAGAAGGGCCCGACGGCCGAGAACATCGTTCTCGCCTGACACCGGCGCTGCCGCATGCTTCGCAGCCGGGGCCCGCACCGCAGGGGTGCGGGCCCCGGCTCGCCGCTTTTCAGGGCACGCGGCGGGAAGGTTCCACCGCACCTCCGACCGGTGACGCATTTCCCGCCGCCCCGACTCGACCTGCTTCGCATTCGGCTCGTCCCTCGAGATTCTCTGCGCGCCCATCCGCGTCGGGAATTCTTTGTCACGTGCCTCGCCGGGAAAGGTTCCGCATGCAGCGTGCCCATACCCGTCGCGGTCGCCCGGTCAGCCCGTCGCCCTTCTCCACCGCTTCTTCGTTGTGAGGCATCATGCGCTGTGTCATCGCCCGGTACCCGTTCGATCTGACCAAGGACGGAGTGCTCGCCTCGATGAAGGGCGTCGCACCCGAGCCCGTCACAGGTGAGTCCGTGACCATCGGCCGCCACCGCTACCCGGTCAAGCAAGTGGGCCAGGTCATCACCCGACAGGACCGCCGCGACTTCACCAGCGGCGAGGTCGTCCGGGCCATGACCCGCCTCGGCTTCACCTGCCACGAGTACCCCGAGACCGCGCCGGTGGGCGTGCCCACTCCGCTCCACACCGCGTCGGCACTGCTCGGAGGCATCGTCTCCCCGGAGGTGTGAGGGACAGGCGGGAAACCGCCACCAGAGACCCGGTGAGGGCCCTGCCGACGCGCGTCGGCAGGGCCCTCACCGCCGTTTCGCCGCCGCGGCGGCTCGCGCCCATGACCGCTGGCCAAAGGATTCCTATGCGCTACGAACCCAAAAATCTGCTCTTGCCGGAGTAGACATTCACCCCCAGCGTGGTTAGCCTTTTCTCGTCGACACGGTCGAGCGAGACCCGGCAGACATGAACTGGCGGGTAGCAGTCGTAGTACCGCAGTACCTGTTCACCCAGTGGTTGGTTCGGAGGAAGGACGGAGGAGCAGACGCCATCAGGATCGCCCGGCCCGGGAAGCTCCCGGCCCGGGTACCGCAAGACCCCCGATTGGATGGTGGTCCCCGGTCACGCAACCGCGATCCCCGCACCCCTCCCCCTCGGGGACCGGGTAGCGGAAACAGAAGGTCGGCACAGCATGAGGGCCGACAGATGGTGTTGAATTTCCTTCGGGGCCCTGGTGCCGTACGGCACCAGGGCCCCTCGACGCGTTGCACAACGAGGTGACATGACAGCAGACATTCCACTCAGCGATCGCCTGGACGACGATGACTACCCCGCATACACCATGGGCCGGGCCGCCGAAATGCTCGGCACGACCCCTGCCTTCCTCCGAGCCATCGGCGAGGCTCGTCTGATCACTCCGCTGCGCTCGGAAGGTGGCCATCGCCGGTACTCCCGCTACCAGCTGCGGATCGCCGCCCGCGCCCGCGAGCTCGTCGACAGAGGAACCCCGATCGAGGCCGCTTGCCGCATCGTCATCCTTGAGGACCAACTCGAGGAAGCTCAGCGCATCAACGCCGAGTACCGCCGTGCCGCGAAGAAGGCGTCCGACGGTTTCGGTCCCGGTCCGAGCTGATCACCCGGGCGCGGGCGGTCCGCCCGCACGCTCCCGCACTCACCGGGATCACGCCCGTTTCGCGCGCGGCCGTCGCGGACCACCCCTTGCCGTGGAACCGTCACACGCGCCTGTGATACTGGCCGCCTGAACATGTATAGCGGCACCAGGGAGTACGGCGTTGTCGAAGAGATCCGTCTACGGTCCGACGGCGCTGGGCTCCATATGCGTGGTGGCGGCGCTGGTCGCCGTGCTGGCGCAGGGCGACGGGGGCGAGGGCCGCAAGGGCAACGCCTCGTCGTCCGCCGAGCGGGCCGGCGGGGCGGGCGCGTCCGGTGATGGCAAGAAGCAGGAAGAGGAGCCCTGGGACGGCAAGGTCAAGGTCCTCGGGGACGGCTCGACGTCCTTCACGGGCCCGCAGCCGAAGGTGGCCAAGCCCGAGAAGCTGAAGCCCGGCGAGCAGCCCCCGCAGTTCGTCGTCTTCTCCTGGGACGGCGCCCTGGAGGGCGACGACCACCTGTTCTCCCATTTCCGGCAGGTCGCCAAGGAGAACGACGCGCACATGACGTTCTTCCTGACCGCCATGTATCTGCTGCCGAAATCCAAGGCGACCCTGTACAAGCCGCCGCAGCACAAGCCGGGCGACGCGGCGATATCCTTCGCGACCGACCAGCACATCCGGGACACCCTGAACCAGGTGCGCGGCGCCTGGCTGGACGGCAATGAGATAGGCACCCACTTCAACGGGCATTTCTGCGGCACCAAGGGCGGTGGCGACTGGAGCCCGGCGGAGTGGAAGAGCGAGATCGAGCAGTCGTATTCCTTCGTGGAGAACTGGAAGACGAACACCGGCTACAAGGACCTGCCCCCGCTGCCCTTCGACTACAAGAAGGAGCTGGTGGGCGGCCGCGCGCCCTGCCTGGAGGGGCAGAAGAACCTGCTGACGGCGGCGAAGGAGTTCAACTGGCGCTACGACGCCAGCTCGCCCGGCGACTTCCAGCTGTGGCCGTCCAAGGTGAACGACATCTGGAATTTCCCGCTCCAGCTGCTCCCGTACCCCAAGAGCGAAAAACAGGTCCTCTCCATGGACTTCAACTTCCTCTACAACCAGTCCGGCGACAACACCAAGGGCGATCCGGCGAAGTACGCGGAGTGGCGGAAGCTGACCCGCGACGGCTATCTGAACGGCTTCAACCGGGTCTACAACGGCAGCCGCGCGCCCCTCTTCATAGGCAACCACTTCGAGGACTGGAACGACGGCATCTATATGAAGGCCGTGGAGGACGTCATGAAGTCGGTGTGCAAGAAGGACGGGGTGCGCTGCGTCTCCTTCAAGCAGCTGGCCGACTGGCTGGACGCCCAGGACCCCAAGGTGCTGGCGAAGCTGCGCGGCCTGGACCCGGCACAGGCGCCGGACTGGAAGACGTTCCTGAAGTAGGCCCCGCCAGGGAGCACCCGCAAGGGAGCGCCCGCAAGGGGCGCGGGGAACTGCGGAGCGCTCAGCGCTTGGTCATGAAGCGCGTCCAGATGTCCCCCGGGTACGCGCTCCCCTGGACGGTCTTCGCCGTGCCGCCCAGCCCGTCCAGCGGCAGCAGCTCCTGCGACTTGGGGTCGATGCGGGAGAGCGAGACAGCCGTCGCCACCGTGCCCCGGTAGCCGGCGAACCACGCGGACTTGTTGTCCGGGCCGGTTCCGGCGGTGGCCGCCGTGCCCGCCCCGACGGTCTTGGCCGCGACCCCGTGCCCGTTCTGCACACCGGCGCGCAGGGCGTCGTCCACCGCGCCGGCGACGCTCGCGGACAGCGCGCGCACGGCGACGGACTTCTCCACAGGCACGGGGTCGCCGTTGCGGCTGACCTCCGTGACGGAGTACGGCTCGGCGTTCATGCCCTTGGCCGCGAAGGTGGCGTAGGCGGCGGCCATGCGGATGGCGCTGGGCCGGGTGGTGCCGAGGGAGAAGGCGGGCACCTGCGGGCCGAGGCTGTCCTCCAGGATCCCACACTGGACGGCCGTGCGGCCGACCTTGTCCAGGCCGACGTCCATGCCGAGCTGCATGACGGAGGAGTTGACGGACTGGGCGACCGCCTCCCGCAGCGTGATCTTCCCCCAGGACTTGCCGCCCTCGTTGCGCCCCTTGACGATCTTCCCGGAGCGGTCCCAGTAGGGACCCTCGGGCGTCCGTATCGCGATCTTGTCGTCGCCGTCGTAGACGGTGGCGGGGGTGACGGGTATCCGGGGGCCGCCGCGCTCGCGCTGGATGCCGTTGGTCAGGGCCGAGGCGTAGACGAACGGGGCGAAGGCCGTGCCCGCCGGGACGACGGTGGAGTTCGCGTCGTTGAAGCCTTGCTTGAGGTAGTCCGGCCCGCCGTAGAGAGCGACGATCCGTCCGTCGGCCATGACGGAGGCGGCGCCGATCCGTACGTCCCGGTCGGCTTCCCGCTTGTCGGGGTCGAGACCCCGGGTGGCGTCGACGACGGCCTTGGCCAGGCCGTCGACCTTGGGCTTCTCGAAGGTGGTGTGGATCTGGTAGCCGCCGAGGTCGAAGTCCTTGTCGGAGACGTCGGTGTGGGCGAGGACGTAGGCGTGGGCGGTGTCCACGAGATAGCCGGTCTGCCCGGTGAGCCCGGCCGGCTTGGGCGGGGCCTTGGGCTCGGGGAAGGTCGTGTACGTGGCCCGTTCCTGCGGCGAGAGCTTGCCGATGGTGACCATGCGGTCGAGGATCCACTTCCAGCGCTCCACGGCCCGCTCGTGGTTCTTGGGGCCGAGCGAGGGGTCGTAGAGGCCGGCGCCCTTGAGGAGGGCGGCCAGGAAGGCGCCCTCGCTGGGGGTGAGCTCCGAGACGTCCTTGCCGTAGTAGGCGTGGGCGGCGCGTTGGATACCGTAGCTGCCGCGCCCGTACCAGCTGGTGTTGAGGTAGCCCTGGAGGATGTCCGACTTGCTCATCTTGTTGTCGAGCTTGATGGCGATGAACATCTCGGTGAGCTTGCGCGTGAAGGTCTGCCGCTGGTTGAGGTAGGCGTTCTTCACGTACTGCTGGGTGATGGTGGAGCCGCCCTGGGTGTCCCCGCCGCCGATCATCCTGGTGACGGCGCGGGTCATACCGCTGACGGAGACGCCGCTGTCGGTGTAGAAGGTCTCGTTCTCGGCGGCGAGGGCGGCCCAGCGCACCTTCTCCGGGACCTTGTCCAGGGCGGTGTCCTGGCGGTTCACGGCCCCGGTGCGGGCCATCTCGCTGCCGTCGGCCCAGTAGTAGACGTTGTCCTGCTGGGTGGCGAAGGCGTTGAGGTCGGTGGGGATGTCGGTGGTGGCGTAGAGGACCGCCACGGTGGCGGCGAGGGTGCCGAAGAGGCAGCCGAACAGGCCGAGGGTCTGGCGCCACGAGGGTATCCAGCGGCGCGCGCCCTTCCGGCCCGGGCGGGGGTAGGCGGGCCGCAGCCGGGCCAGGCGGGCGCCGAGGGCGCCGAGGAAGCCCAGGGCACCGCCGGCGCCGGTGGCGCCCCGGCGGGAGCGGGCCCGCTGCCCGCGACGGCCGCGTACGGAAGCGAGGGGTTTGCGGGCACGTGCCCTGCTGTGCCGTTCACTCACCGCTGTGCCCCACCCTTGCCCGAACATCCGTCTTTGACTCTGTCGCTCGATTACCGGGAGTCTGCCATACCCGGAATCTGAAGATCCGTTAGGTTACGCAGAGTTCGCCGAGTCCTTTACACTCCTGTAGAGGTCATGTGTACAGGTCATGGCGTGGCACAGCGGAAGGAACGTCGGAAGAGATGGAAGCAGCCGCAGCCGCACCCGCTGTCGCCGTGCGCCGGGACCGGCGCCGTGCCAGCGGCGCGCTGGAGGGCGAGGTCCTCGCCGCGCTGCAGCGGGCGGGCGCCCCGCTGACCCCCCGCGAGGTCCAGGCCACCCTCCCGGGCGAGCTGACCTACAGCACGGTGGTCACGATCCTCTCCCGGCTGCTCGTCAAGGACGTCCTCACCCGCACCCCGCGCGGCCGCGCCTACGCCTACGCGCCCCTCACCGACGAGGCCGGGCTCGCCGCCCGCCGGATGCACAAGGTGCTCGAGGGGCGCCCCGACCGCGAGGTCGTGCTGACCCGCTTCGCCGACGGCCTGGCCCCCGAGGACGCGGAGCTGCTGCGGCAGCTCCTCACCGGCATCCCCCGGCCCCGCTGACCCTTCCGGAAGAGGGCGGCTCCGGTCAGGCCCCGAGCCAGACGCGCCGGTTGCGCGCCACCGTGTGGATCCGGTCCACCCGCTCCGGGCGCAGCACGCCGCCCAGCCCGCCGAGCCCCGGTACGTCCCCCTCCCGCAGCACCCGTACGTCCGCCGGCGGCTCGGCCGTCTCGACCTCGATCTCGGCCGCGCCGACCAGCACCAGGACGGGCCGTGCCCGCACCGGGAAGCCGCAGCCGCGTGAGAGCACGAGCGAGGACCGGGCCGCGCTGTGCCGGATCCGCCGGACGTACGGCCGGGGGTGGCGCTCCCCCGCGTAGCGGACGGCGGTGCCGTCCACCGTGAGCCGTGCCCCGTGGGCGGGCTCGGGGGCGACGCAGAAGACCCCTCCGGGCCCGATCAGCAGATGGGGGATCACGGCGTCCCCCGGCAGGACGATCGAGTGGACGACCTCCCAGCCTCCGGCCGTCAGCAGCTCCAGCGCCGACCCGACGAGCTGCTGGACGGCCAGCTCCCGGCGCCAGGCGTCCTCCACGGGCCGCCGGCCGAGCAGCCGGGCGAGCATCAGCGCCACGCGGCCGGTCCGGGACCCGTCGAGCCGGGCGCGCAGGGTCTCCCCGGGCCGGTTCGGGGCGAGGTCGTCGTCGGGTGGGAGGAAAAGCCTCTCGGGGTCGTAAGCCTTTCCGTTCACGCTCCTCTTCGCTTCCGGCCGCTCGCGCACGCCCATCACCCCCACCCGCCATACTGCCGCAGAAGCGCGGGAACCAACCCAATCGGACGCCCGTTGAACCGGTAGAGGCCCCGCGGCATCCCCCCGACCGCGGGGCCTCGTCCATGCCCGGGCCGGCGGCGGAAGCGCGCACCTTATCGGCGACGGCCGGCTCCTCGTGGGCCCTCGCCCCGGAAGTGACGCGGCACACAACCCCCCACCGGATTTCTGCGGAGCGGTGGAGCCGCAGGTCGGCCGGGGGTTCCGGGGCCCGCCCGCCGGTGCGGCCGCCCGGAATCCCCTTGGCGATCAGCGCCGGGCCCCTAACGTGCGGTGCCGCACAAGGAGGTGCCATGCGATCCCCGAAAGGCGCCGTACGTTCCCTCACCGGCACCGGTCTCGTCGTCACCGCTCTGGTGGCGACGGCCGCCGCGCTGCTCTTCCCCCTCTGGTCGTACCGCGACCGCGCGGGCCCGGGCACGGGCGCCGCCGATCTCACGGCGGGCTCGGTGTCCACCCGCTTCGGGCCGCTGTCGGCGGCCGACCGCGACTTCGTCGCACGGGTCCGCCAGGCCGGGCTCTGGGAGCTGCCCGCCGGCCAGCAGGCCGTGGAGCGGGGCGGCACGGCGGCCGTGAAACGGGCGGGCGAGCATCTCGTGGAGGGCCACACCTCGCTCGACCGGCACGTCCGCGACGTGGCCGCGCGGCTGGGCCTCGATCTGCCCAGCCAGCCCTCCGCCGAGCAGCGCGGCTGGCTGTCGCGGCTGGACGCCGCGCACGGCGCCGCGTACGACCGCGAGTTCGTGGGCGTCCTGCGGCTCGCGCACGGCCGGGTCTTCGCGCTGGTCGGGCGGATCCGCGCGGCGACCCGCAACGCGGCCGTGCGCGAGCTGGCCGAGGACGCCAACGCGACCGTCCTGGACCACATGAAGGTGCTGGAGGACACCGGTCTCGTCGACTTCGACGCCCTCTCGGCGGGGCTGGGGTCGCCGGCGCCCGCGGCCCCGTCCCCGCCGGCGCCTCCGGGGGCCGCCCTCACCGGTCCGCCCCCGCCCGCCGCGACGCCGTCCGCCGTGACCCCGTCCGTGTCGGTCTCCCCGCCCTCGCCCGAGGCGCCGTCGCCCGCTCCCTCACCACAGAGCCCCTCATCACAGAGCCCCTCACCACAGACCTCGTCACCACAGACCTCCTCCCCCGCGTCCCCCTCACCCTCCGAAGGGAACTGAGCCGCCATGACCGCCGCTCACCGGCGCCGCCTCGGCGCCCGGCACCTGATCCTTCTCGCCCTGCTCGCGTTAATCGGCTCGGCGGGCACGTTCGCCACCGTCACCGGCAGCGCCTCCGCCCATCCGAGTCCGTCACCCAGAGTGACAGACCCCACTGACAATCACGGCCACGGCGGCCCCTCCCCCGCCGACTTCGCCGACATCCGCCGCGCCCGCCCCGACGCGCGCCCGCCCCGGAACCAGCCCTCCGCCTCCACCGGGACCTTCACCGCCCGCTGCGGCCGCAACGAGAACGGCCACCGCAACCCCGACAACTTCATCGTCACGCCGGGCGTGCGCAACGGCGCCCACCACCTCCACGACTACGTCGGCAACCTCTCCACCGACGCCTTCTCCACCGACACCTCGCTGCGCGCGGCCGGCACCACCTGCGCCCGGGGCGACAAGTCGGCGTACTTCTGGCCCGTCCTGCGCCTCACCGGCGACTCCGACGAGTCCGGCGCCTCCGACGAGAAGGAGGCAGAAGGCCGCGTCCTGACCCCCGACAGCGTGACCCTCACCTTCCGCGGCAGCCCCGCGGCGAAGGTCTCCGCCATGCCGGAAGGGCTGCGCGCGATCACCGGTGACGCGAAGGCCTTCACCAACGGCGCCAAGGACGCCCGTGCCCGCTGGAGCTGCACCGGTTTCGCCGACCGGCACCTCGCCGACAAGTACCCGCTCTGCCCGCGCGGCAGCGCGGTCGTACGGCTGCTGGACTTCCCGAGCTGCTGGGACGGCCGGCACACCGACTCGGCGGGGCACCGGGCGCACCTGGTCTTCCCCGACGCCGCCACGGGCCGCTGCGGGCGCGGCCTCACGCCCGTGCCGCAACTGCGCATGGAACTGACCTACCGCGTCCCCAAGGACCCGTCCTTCGCCGTGGACAGCTTCCCCGAGCAGCTCCGCGAGCCCGTCACCGACCACGCCGACTTCGCGAACGTCATGCCCGCCGCGCTGATGGCGACCGTCGTGCGCTGCGTCAACGAGGGGCGGCGCTGCGGCTGAGCCCCGCTCCGGCCTCTCTTCGGGCGCATCGCACCCGACATCGCACCCCGGTGCTTTACTTCGTCAACTGCTGGCCTAATTATCCCTTTTGCCGCATTACATATGAAGGGATAGCGCCAGTGCCACTGAGAGCAGCAGCCCTGTACGGAACCCTCGGATCCCTGGTCCTCACAGGGCTCACCGGCCTCCCCTCCGCCCCGGCCCATGCCCATGCCCCGGACGGGCGGGCCGAGGCGCGCGGTGTGGCCCAGGCGGCCAAGCTGGCCGCCGCCCGGGGCGTCGACTTCGACGACTGCCCCGCCTCGGAGGGCCTCCCCGCCCCCATCGAGTGCGGCACTGTGACCGTGCCCCTGGACTACGCCCACCCGGGCGGCAAGCAGATCAACCTCACCGTCAGCCGCGCCCGGGCCCTCGGCCGGGAGGAGGACCGGCAGGGCGCCATCGTCTTCAACCCCGGGGGCCCCGGCGGCAACGGCATGTTCTACCCGCTGCTGACCCGCCTCCCCCAGTGGCGGAACGTCGCCGAGGAGTACGACCTGGTCGGCTACGCCCCGCGCGGCGTCGGCCGCTCCGCGCCGCTGTCCTGCGTGAGCCCGGCGGGCTTCGGCAAGGGCCCCACCCAGGCGCCCGAGCACCCCACCGAGGCGTACAAGAAGGAGCAGCTCAAGAAGGCCAAGGCCTACGCCCAGGGGTGCGCCCGGCGCAACGGCGCCGACCTGCGCCACTTCACCAGCCTCAACAACGCCCGGGACCTCGACGTCCTGCGGGCCGCGCTCGGCGAGCGGAAGCTGACGTACGTCGGCGCCTCCTACGGCACCTACTTCGGCGCCCTGTACGCCACGCTCTTCCCCACGCACGTCCGCCGCATGGTCTTCGACAGCGTCGTCAACCCCGACCCCCGCAAGGTCTGGTACGACAACAACCTGGAGCAGTCCGCCGCCTTCGACCGCCGCTGGGCCGACTGGCGCCGCTGGGCCGCCCGGCACCACGCCGTCTACCACCTGGGACGCACCCCCCAGGAGGTGCTGGCCTCCTACGAGAAGGCGGTCCGCGCGCTGACCCGCCGGGCCGCCGGCGGCCGGGTCGGACCCGGCCAGCTCCAGGGCGTCTTCCTCAAGGCCGGCTACACCGACAGCTTCTGGGCGCAGGCCGCGCGGGTCCTCTCCGCGTACCTCCAGGGCGACGAGAGCCCGCTGCTCGCGGTGGCCGGCGGCGGCGAGGCGGGCGCGCGGGCGGCCGAGAACGAGAACGCCGTCTACACGGCCGTCGAGTGCAACGACACACCCTGGCCGCGCTCCTGGGAGGTGTGGGACCGCGACAACACCAAGCTCGCCCAGCGGGCGCCGTTCGAGACGTGGAGCAACGCCTTCATGAACCTGCCGTGCGCCTACTGGCAGGAGCCACGGCAGAAGCCGCTCGACGTCAGGCTCGGCCGGAAGTCCGGTCTGCCGCCCACGCTGCTGCTGGCCGCCGAACGGGACGCGGCGACCCCGTACAAGGGCGCGCTGGAGCTCCAGAAGCGGCTCCCGGGCTCGTCCCTGGTCACGGAGCGGGACGCGGGCACCCACGGCATCGGCGGCGGGCCCAACACCTGCGTCAACCGCTACCTGGAGACGTACCTGCTGACCGGCGAGGTCCCCGCGCGCCGCGTCTACTGCGCGCCGCGCCCGGAGCCGCGCGCCACGACGTGACGCACGACGAAGGCCGGGCCCGCCGTCGGACGGCGGGCCCGGCCTTCGTCATCGGGTTCAGGCGAGCCCGGCCACCAGGTCGGCCACGGCCTTGCGACGGCCCGTGTAGAACGGGACCTCCTCGCGCACGTGCATCCGCGCCTCGGACGCCCGCAGGTGACGCATCAGGTCGACGATGCGGTACAGGTCGTTCGCCTCGAAGGCGAGGATCCACTCGTAGTCGCCCAGCGAGAACGAGGCGACCGTGTTGGCCCGGACGTCGGGGTAGCCGCGCGCCATCTTGCCGTGGTCGGCGAGCATGCGACGGCGGTCCTCGTCGGGCAGCAGGTACCAGTCGTAGGAGCGCACGAACGGGTAGACGCTGACGTAGTCGCGCGGCGTCTCGTCGGCGAGGAACGCCGGGATGTGCGACTTGTTGAACTCGGCGGGGCGGTGCAGCGCCATGTTCGACCAGACCGGCTCCAGCGCGCGGCCCAGGCGGGTGCGGCGGAAGAGGTTGTAGGCGTCCTGCAGGGCGTCCGAGGTCTCGGAGTGCCACCAGATCATCACGTCGGCGTCGGCCCGCAGACCCGACAGGTCGTAGGTGCCGCGCACCGTGACGTCCTTCTCCGCCAGCTGGGCGAAGAGCTCCTCGACCTCCTCGGCCCAGCCGGCGCGGTCCTGCGGCAGCACGTCGCGCAGCTTGAACACCGACCAGAGCGTGTAGCGGATGACCTCGTTGAGGTCCTTGGCCTTCTTGCCGGCGTTCGGCATCTTCACAGGGGCGTCAGAGGCGTCAGTCATGTCCCTATTCTCCCCCGTCGCCGCCGGCGGCTTCCGTCAGGGTCGGCGTGAGGGCCGCCAGGACCTCGTCGGCGGCCCGGCGGCCGCTCGCGATACAGGCGGGGATGCCCACGCCGTCGTAGGCGGCCCCGCAGACCCGCAGGCCGGGCAGGCGGGAGACGTGCTCGCGGATGCGGGCGACCCGGGTCAGATGGCCCACCGGGTACTGCGGCAGCCCGCCGTGCCAGCGGGTCACCCGGGTCTTGACCGGTGCCGCCGCCAGGCCGACGGCGTCGCCGAGGTCCTTGAGCGACATCGATACCAGCTCGGAATCCTCGCGCTTCAGATCCTCCTCGTCGCCGAACCGCCCGATCGAGGTACGCAGCACGAAGAGGTCCGGGGCGGCGTCGGCGTTCCAGCGCCACTTGTTGCTGGAGAACGTGGACGCCTTGATCTTGCGGCCGTCGACGGGCGGCACGAGGAAACCGCTGCCGCGCAGCAGCCCCGCCACGTCGGAGCGGCGGAAGGCCATGGTGACCAGCGCCATGGAGGCGTACTCGATGCCGGCGAGCTCCGCCACGGCGGCGTCGGCGCCCCCGGCCCGCGCCGCGACGGCGATGATCCGGGCCGCGTCGGACGCGGGGGTGGCGACGACGACACCGTCCGCCGCCAGGACCTCGTCCGCCAGCTCGACCCGCCAGCCGTCCCCGGAGCGCCCGACCTCCACGACGGGCGCGCCGGTGCGGACCGTGCCGCCCTTCGCCCGCACCGTCTCCGCGACGGCGCCCGGCAGCAGGCCGATGCCGCCCTCGATGCCCATGAAGACCGGCCCCGACTGCTGCGGCGCGGCGGCCGCCCGCGCCTGGAGCGCCCGTACGGCCTCGGTCAGGGTGCCGTGCGCGCGGGCCGCCTCGAAGAGCTGGGGGACGGCGGTCCGCAGCGAGATGCGGTAGGCGTCGCCCGCGTAGACGCCGCCGAGCAGCGGCTCGACCAGCCGGTCGACGACCTCGCGGCCCATCCGCTCGGCGACGTAGGCGCCGATGGCGACGTCCTCGCCGAGCTCGGAGGGCGGCAGCTCCTCGTCCTTCGCGACCCGGGCCAGGCCCTCGGCGGACAGGACGCCGGAGGCGGCCACCTCGGCGAGGTCGCCGGGGACGCCCATCATGTGGCCCTTGGGCAGGGGCCGCAGCTCGCCACGGGTCCACAGCGACGCGGTCGCGGAGGGCGGCGCCAGCCGGTCGCCGAGACCGGCCGCGCGGGCCAGGTCCACGGCCTCGGGGCGGCGCGCGAGCACCGACTCGGCGCCCAGGTCCACGGGCGCGCCCGCGATCTCGCCCACGAGCAGTTTCCCGCCGACGCGCCCGGAGGCCTCCAGGACCGTCACGCGCGCCCCGCCCTCCAGCAGCCGCAGGGCCGCCGCCAGGCCGGAGACGCCGCCGCCGATGACCACCACATGCCGCGAAGGGGTGTGCGCTGCGCTCATGCCCCCACTGTCTCAAACCGCCCTGCCGGGCCGGTCGGCACCCCGTCCGGGCCGGTCGGCCCACCATTGACAGCGACCGGGACCGCGCCGAGACTCGCGCGGAACAACGACCGTCCCACCCGCCACGAACGTTTACGGAGACCCCATGAACGACCGCATCCGGGATGTGTACATCGTCGACGCCGTCCGCACCCCGGTCGGGAAGTACGGCGGCGCCCTCGCCCCGGTACGCCCCGACGACCTGGCCGCGCACGTCGTGCGCGCCCTGGTGGACCGGTCCCCCGAGCTGGACCCGGCCCGGGTCGACGACGTGGTGCTCGGCAACGCCAACGGCGCGGGCGAGGAGAACCGCAACGTGGCCCGGATGGCGGTCCTGCTCGCCGGGCTGCCCGTCTCCGTGCCCGGCGCGACCGTCAACCGGCTGTGCGCCTCCGGCATGGAGGCCGTCGTCCAGGCGTACCGGGCCGTCGCCCTGGGCGACGCGTCCGTGATGATCGCGGGCGGGGTGGAGTCGATGAGCCGCGCCCCCTGGGTGCTGCCCAAGCCGGAGCGGGCGTTCCCGGCCGGCCACCAGGAGCTGTACTCGACGACGCTGGGCTGGCGGATGACCAACCCGGCCATGCCGCCGCGGTGGACGGTCTCCCTCGGCGAGGGCGCGGAGCTGATCGCCGAGAAGCACGGCGTCACCCGCGAGGAACAGGACGCCTTCGCGCTCGCCAGCCACCGCAAGGCGGCAGCGGCGTGGCAGGAGGGCCGCTACGACGCCGAGGCCGTGCCCCTGGAGGGGGTGGCCCTCGCCCGGGACGAGTCGATCCGCGACAGCACCTCGGCGGAGGCGCTCGCCGCGCTGAAGCCCGCCTTCCGGAAGTCCGGGGGCACGGTCACCGCGGGCAACTCCTCACCGCTCAACGACGGCGCGGCGGCGCTGCTGCTCTGCGACGAGGAGGGGCTGCGGGAGACCGGCCGCGAACCGCTGGCGCGGATCCGGGCGACGGCGGTCACCGGTATCGAGCCGGACCTCTACGGCCTCGGTCCCGTCGAGGCGGTGCGGCGGGCGCTGGCCAAGGCGGGCCGCACGTTCGCGGACGTGACGGACTTCGAGCTGAACGAGGCGTTCGCCGCCCAGGCGCTGGGGTGCCTCGCGGAGTGGCCGGAGCTGGACCCCGCCGTCGTCAACCGGCGCGGCGGGGCGATCGCCCTCGGCCACCCGCTGGGCTGCTCGGGCGCCCGGCTGACGGGCTCGGTGGCCCACGCCCTCGCGGCGGCGGGTTCGGGGACGGGGGTGGCGGCGCTGTGCGTCGGGGTCGGCCAGGGGCAGGCGCTGGTCCTCGAACGCTGACCGACAATCGCCGGTCCGGCGGGGACGCGTGGATCACCGCCGCCGGACCGGGGTAGGCCATGGCCATGGCAGCGCCCGAAGCGTTACGCGAAGAGACGACGACACCTGCCCCCGAGCCCTATCTGGGCCCCGCCGAACGCCATCCCCGGCAGCCGCTCGTTCCGCTCGCGCTCTCCCCGGGCGCCGTCGAGCTGACCGGTCCCGTGTTCGGCGCGGCCGACGTGAGCCCGCTGGACGCCGATCTGACGCGGCAGCACCCCGGTGAGCCGATCGGCGAGCGCATCACGGTCTCCGGCCGGGTCGTGGACGGCCGGGGGCGCCCCGTGCGGGGTCAGCTGGTGGAGGTGTGGCAGGCCAACGCCGCCGGCCGCTACACCCACCGGCTCGACCGCCACCCGGCGCCGCTCGACCCGAACTTCACCGGCACCGGCCGCTGCCTGACCGACGACGAGGGCCGCTACCGCTTCACCACGATCCGGCCCGGCGCCTATCCGGTCTTCCCGGACGCGAACGTCTGGCGTCCGCCGCACATCCACTTCTCGCTCTTCGGCACGGCCTTCACCCAGCGACTGGTCACCCAGATGTACTTCCCCGGCGACCCGCTCCTCGCCCACGACGGCGTCTGGCACGCCGTCACCGACCCCGCCGCCCGGCGACGGCTGGTCGCCGCCTACGACCCCGGGCTGAACGACGCGGCGGCGTCCACGCTCGGCTACCGCTGGGACATCGTCCTGGACGGGCCCGCCGCCGTCCCGTCCGGGGAGGGCCGCCACTGATGTCGTCGTCGCACGCCACGCCGTCCCAGACGATCGGGCCCTACTACGGCACGGCCCTGCCCTTCCCGGGCGGCCCCGACGCGGCCCCCGCCGGCCACCCCGACGCGATCACCGTCCACGGCCGGGTCCTCGACGGCGAGGGGGTTCCGGTGGCGGACGCGCTCCTGGAGTTCTGGCAGGCCGCCCCGGACGGCTCCCTCACCGGTTCCCCCGGCAGCCTCCGCCGCGACGGGGCGCGCTTCACGGGCTTCGCCCGCGTACCGACGGGCGGCGACGGCCACTACGCGCTGCGCACGCTGCCGCCGCCGGAGGGGGCGCCGTATCTGGCACTGTGCGTGTTCGTACGGGGGCTGTCGCGGCACCTGTTCACGCGGGTGTACTTCCGGCTGCCGGCCGGAGACCCGCTGTTGGCGGCGCTGCCGCCAGGGCGGCGGGACACGCTGCTGGCCGCACCCGACCCGGGCGGGCATCGCACGTACCGCTTCGACGTGCGGCTGCGGGGGGAGGGGGAGACGGTGTTTCTTTCCCCTACCCGCCCCTTCCCGTAACCGGGGGCAAGCCCCCGGACCCCCGGACGCGGCTGCGCGCGCGGAGCGCGGCTAGCGTGCCGTGCGCTCGTGCACGTACTCGACCACGCGCGTCAGCGCGTCCGGGTCCGTCGTGGGCATGACGCCGTGCCCGAGGTTGAAGACATGGCCCTCAAGGCCCCGCGCCGCGGCCAGCACCTCGTCCGTCTTCGCCTCGACCGCCTCGCGCGGAGCGAAGAGCACCGTCGGGTCCAGGTTGCCCTGGAGCGCCTTGCCGGGGCCCACCCGTCGCGCGGCCTCGTCCAGCGGGACGCGCCAGTCGACGCCGACGACGTCCGCGCCGGCCTCGCCCATCAGGCCGAGCAGCTCGCCCGTGCCCACGCCGAAGTGGATGCGCGGCACGCCGTAGCCGGCGACGGCGTCGAAGACCTTGCGGGAGGCGGGCATGACGTAGCGCCGGTAGTCGGCGGGGGCGAGGGCGCCCGCCCAGGAGTCGAAGAGCTGGATCGCGCTCGCGCCGGCCTCGATCTGGACGCGCAGGAAGGCGGCGGTGATGACGGCGAGGCGGTCGACGAGGTCGGCCCACAGCTGCGGGTCGCCGTACATCATGGCCTTGGTGTTCTCGTACGTCCGCGACGGGCCGCCCTCGATGAGGTAGCTGGCCAGGGTGAAGGGCGCGCCGGCGAAGCCGATGAGGGGCGTGGTGCCCAGCTCGGCGGTGAGCATGCCGATGGCCTCGGTGACGTAGGGGACGTCGGAGGGGTCCAGGGCGCGCAGCCGCTCCAGGTCGGCGCGGGTGCGGACGGGCTCGGCGACGACCGGGCCGACGCCGGGCTTGATGTCGAGGTCGACGCCGATGGCCTTGAGCGGCACCACGATGTCGCTGAAGAAGATCGCGGCGTCGACGCCGTGGCGGCGCACGGGCTGCAGGGTGATCTCGGTGACGAGCTCGGGCCGCATGCAGGACTCGAGCATGGGGATGCCCTCGCGCACCTTGCGGTACTCGGGGAGCGAGCGGCCCGCCTGCCGCATGAACCACACGGGGGTGTGGGGCACGGGCTCACGGCGGCACGCCTTCAGGAACGCCGAATCGTGTGCCGCGGTGCGGCCGGTCTGCTGCTCGCTGCGCTCGCTCATGCCCCAAATCTTCGCACGGGCCGAACGAGTGACCCGCCCGTGTGGGTGTCCCTACCCGGAACAGCGCGTCCTTCCGCCTAGTCTTCCGGGCATGGCTGCGGCGCAGGGACACCTCTCGGACGGTCCGGACGACGCGGATGGGGAGGGCACCCCGTCCGTCTTCCGGCAGGCGGTCGCGGGGTTGCAGGGGGTACGCCTGCGGCCCGAGATCGAGCTGGACGCGACACCGCCGCCCCAGCGGCTCGCCCCGTACTCGTACGCGCTGGAGGCGGCGGTCGTCGTGGACGACCAGGAGCTGGCGGACGGGCGGCTGATCCTGCTGCACGACCCGGCGGGACACGACGCCTGGGGCGGCACGTTCCGGCTGGTGACGCTGGTGCACGCGGAGCTGGAGCCGGAGATGGCGGCGGACCCGCTGCTGCCGGAGGTGTGCTGGTCCTGGCTGACGGGGGCGCTGGAGGCGCGCCGGGTGCCGTACGCGGCGATCAGCGGCACGGTGACGCGCGCCGGCTCCCACTACTTCGGGGGGTTGCGGGAGCGGGAGCCGTCGACGCGGATCGAGATCCGGGCGTCGTGGTCGCCGGCCCCCGCGAAGGTTCCTGCGGGTGCCGAGCGGGGGGTGCCGGACACGGCGGCGCATCTGTCGGCGTGGTGCGACCTGCTGTGCCAGATCGCGGGGCTGCCGCCGGGGGGCGCGCCCGAGGCGGGGATCGTGACGCTGCCGCAGCGGCGGGGGCCGCACAGCAGCCGCTGACCCGGACGTCGGCAATAAGCGGTCGCCTTCTGTCGAAACCACCCTTGACCGGCGGTTTCCGGTCAAGGGTGGTGGGTGATCCGGTCATGATTCGGGCCGGGGAAGCAGTCGAATCGATCGGGCAATCGTCTCAATTGCCCGAATTGTTACTCACCAATTCGTGATCATTCCCTAAAGCCGGGCCCTTTCATTGCCGAAGGACCTTGTGACCCTTCCCATACGGATCGCCCCGGCTTATCCCCAAAGTCGGCACCCGTCCCGCCACTCCCCCCACTGGAGGCCTGGTGTCCGTTCTCCTCGAGCAACCCGCTAGCCTCGCCTACCGCCCGAACAAACCGACGGCCATGGTCGTCGTCGCCGACCCCCGGGTCCGCTCGACCGTCACCCGCCATCTGTGGGCGCTGGGCGTGCGCGACGTGATCGAGGCCTCGTCCATCGCGGAGGCCCGCCCCCGGATCGGCAACCCACGCGACATCTGCGTGGCCGACGTCCACCTGCCGGACGGATCCGGCCTGACCCTGCTCTCCGAGACCCGCGCCGCCGGCTGGCCCAACGGTCTGGCCCTGTCCGCCGCCGACGACATCGGCGCCGTGCGCAACGCCCTCGCGGGCGGCGTCAAAGGCTATGTCGTCACCGGCACCCGTACGAACCTCGGCATCCCCGGCCGCCCCGGGGCCGCCCCCATCGGCTCCGCCGCCGCCCGGATGCAGCGCCGGCCCCCCGGCGCCCCCGGCCACCCCGGTGGCTACCGCGAACTGTCCGGACGCGAGGTGGAGGTGCTGCGGCTGGTTGCGGAGGGCCAGTCCAACAAGGCCATCGGCGTCTCGATGGGGCTCTCGGCGCTCACCGTCAAGAGCCACCTCGCCCGGATCGCCCGCAAGCTCGGCACCGGGGACCGGGCCGGAATGGTGGCCGTGGCGCTGCGCACCGGCATCATCCACTGAGCGCCCCGCGAAATCCCCGCAGCGCCCGTCGCCGGAACGTTCCGGCGACGGGCGCTTGCCATACACAGATACCCTTGACCAGTGACCGACGCCCAAGAGACCGCAGAAGACACGACACTGCGAACCACCGGGGGCGGCCCCCCGGACGACGTCGATTCGGCGCCGATCCCCTTGCTGGAGCCACGCGAAGGCATGCCCCCGGTCGTCGCCGACGCCGACGCCCTGGCCCGGGTCGTCGCGGCCTTCGCCGCGGGCACCGGGCCCGTCGCCGTGGACGCCGAGCGGGCCTCCGGCTACCGCTACGGCCAGCGCGCCTACCTCGTCCAGCTGCGCCGCGAGGGCGCCGGCACGGCGCTGATCGACCCGGTCGGCTGCCCCGACCTGTCCGCCCTCGGCGAGGCCATCGGCGACGCCGAATGGGTGCTGCACGCCGCCACCCAGGACCTCCCGTGCCTGCGCGAGATAGGGATGACCCCGGCCCGGCTCTTCGACACCGAGCTGGCGGGCCGGCTCGCCGGCTTCGCCCGCGTCGGGCTCGGC
This sequence comes from Streptomyces sp. L500, assembly GCF_054551825.1. NCBI lineage: Bacteria > Bacillati > Actinomycetota > Actinomycetes > Kitasatosporales > Streptomycetaceae > Streptomyces > Streptomyces sp. L500. Next base: position 100,993 of record NZ_JBTOLC010000002.1, on the reverse strand, counting down.
GCGATGGTCGAGAACGTCCTCGGGTACGCCCTGGAGAAGGGCCACTCCGCCGTCGACTGGTCCACCCGCCCGCTGCCCGAGCCCTGGCTGCGCTACGCCGCGCTGGACGTGGAACTGCTCGTCGACCTCCGCGACGCCCTGGAGGAGGAGCTGTCCCGGCAGGGCAAGCTCGAGTGGGCCCAGGAGGAGTTCGACGCCATCGCCTCCGCCCCGCCCCCGCCGCCGCGCAAGGACCCCTGGCGGCGCACGTCCGGGATGCACAAGGTCCGCCGCCGCCGGCAGATGGCCGTGGTGCGCGAGCTGTGGACCACGCGCGACAACGTGGCCCAGCGGCGCGACGTCTCCCCCGGCAAGGTGCTCGGCGACGGCGCGATCATCGAGGCCGCGCTCAACATCCCGCCCAACGCCCACGCGCTCGCCGCGCTGCCCGGCTTCGGGCACCGGATGAGCCGCAAGCAGCTCGAGCAGTGGCAGTCCGCGATCGACCGGGCCAAGGCCATCCCGGACGCCGAGCTCCCGCAGCCCGGTCAGGCGCTGACCGGCCCGCCCCCGCCGCGCGCCTGGGCGGACAAGGACCCGCTGGCCGCGGCCCGGCTGGCCGCGGCGCGCACCGCGGTGTCCGAGATCGCCGAGCGGCTCACCATGCCGCAGGAGAACCTGATCACCCCGGACACGGTGCGCCGGCTGTGCTGGGAGCCGCCGAAGCACCCCACGGTGGACTCCGTCGCCGAGATCCTCACGGCCCACGGCGCCCGTGCCTGGCAGGTGGAGCAGGTGACACCGGCGCTGGTGAAGGCGCTGACGGAGGCCACGGCCTGACATCGCGCATCTCCTCCGGAAGGGCTGGATCCGTCCAGCCCTTCCGGCGTTTCCGGGCCAGGGTCCGGGGCGGAGCCCCGGCACGGAATGTGACCTTCGCCGCTCCCGCCCAGGGGTCTGGGCAGCGTGGTTACCCGCAAGTAGCATGACGGTTGTCAGCCCGCACCGCGGCGGAGCCGTCTCGGCATGCCCGCGCGCAGCGATCCGCACCTGGAGGAGAGCCAACGTGCCTCGTACCGCTAGGGACGTCGTCTTCGTCGACGGCGTCCGCACCCCGTTCGGCAAGGCGGGCCCGAAGGGCATCTACCACGAGACCCGCGCCGACGACCTGGTCGTCAAGTGCATCCGGGAGCTGCTGCGCCGCAACCCGGACCTCGACCCCGCCCGCATCGACGAGGTCGCCATCGCCGCGACCACGCAGATCGGCGACCAGGGGCTGACGCTCGGTCGTACGGCCGGCATCCTCGCGGGCCTCCCGCAGTCCGTGCCGGGCTACTCCATCGACCGTATGTGCGCCGGCGCGATGACCGCCGTGACCTCGGTCTCCGGCGGTGTCGCCCTCGGTGCCTACGACATCGCCCTCGCCGGCGGCGTCGAGCACATGGGCCGTCACCCCATGGGCGAGGGCGTCGACCCCAACCCCCGCTTCGTGTCGGAGAAGCTGGTCGACGAGTCGGCCCTCTTCATGGGCATGACGGCGGAGAACCTCCACGACCGCCTGCCGCACATCACCAAGCAGCGGGCCGACGAGTACGCGGTGCGCAGCCAGGAGAAGGCCGCCAAGGCGTACGCCGACGGCAAGATCCAGGCCGACCTGGTGCCGATCTCCGTCCGCCGCACGTCCCCCGAGGGCGGCGAGACGGGCTGGGGCCTGGCCACCGCCGACGAGCCGATGCGCCCGGGCACCACGCTGGCGAACCTGGCCGGCCTGAAGACCCCGTTCCGTCCGCACGGCCGCGTCACCGCGGGCAACGCCGCCGGTCTCAACGACGGCGCCACCGCCTCGCTGATCGCCGCCGAGGACGTGGCGCGCGAGCTGGGCCTGCCGGTCAAGATGCGTCTGGTCTCCTACGCCTTCGCCGGTGTGGAGCCCGAGGTCATGGGCATCGGCCCGGTCCCGGCCACCGAGAAGGCCCTGGCCAAGGCCGGTCTGACGATCGGTGACATCGGCCTGTTCGAGATCAACGAGGCCTTCGCCGTCCAGGTGCTCTCGCTCCTGGACCACTACGGCATCGCCGACGACGACCCGCGCGTCAACCAGTACGGCGGCGCCATCGCGTTCGGCCACCCGCTGGCCTCCTCCGGCGTCCGGCTGATGACTCAGCTGGCCCGCCAGTTCGAGGAGCAGCCGCACGTCCGCTACGGCATCACGTCGATGTGCGTGGGCTTCGGCATGGGCGGAACGGTCATCTGGGAGAACCCGCACTTCGACGGAGGCGACAAGTGAGCACCACCACTGAGCTCCTGAAGGGCGCGGCCGAGCTGTTCCCCGACGAGGTCGTGACCCAGGCGCACGTGCGCCACCTCGACCTCCCCGGCGCGGGGCGCTTCGCGCTCATCACGCTGGACAACGGCCTGGACCACACCAAGCCGACCACCTTCGGCCCGCAGTCCCTCGCCAACCTCGACAAGGCGATCGACCAGGTCGAGGCGGAGGCGAAGGCCGGTGAGATCGTCGGCGCCGGCATCACCGGCAAGCCGTTCATCTTCGCCGTCGGCGCCGACCTCAAGGGCGTCGAGCTGCTGAAGAAGCACGAGGAGGCCCTGGCCATCGGCAAGGGCGGCCACGACGTCTTCAAGCGGCTCTCGTCGCTGGCCGTGCCGACCTTCGCGTACTACAACGGCGCCGCGATGGGCGGCGGCGTCGAGGTCGGTCTCCACTGCACCTACCGCACGGTGTCCAAGGCGATCCCGGCCTTCTCGCTCCCCGAGGTCTTCCTCGGCCTGGTGCCCGGCTGGGGCGGCTGCGCCCTGCTGCCGAACCTCATCGGCGCGGACCGCGCGGTCTCGGTCATCATCGAGAACTCGCTGAACCAGAACAAGCAGCTGCGCGGCAAGCAGGTCTTCGACCTGGGCATCGCGGACGCCCTCTTCGACGGCGCGGACTTCCTGGAGCAGTCGCTCCTGTGGACGGCCTCGGTGCTGAAGGGCGAGACCGAGGTCGTCCGGCCCGAGGTCGACCGCGGCGAGGCCTGGGACCAGGCCATCGAGCGCGGTCGCGCCTTCGCCGACTCCAAGGTGCACGGCGCGGCCCCGGCCGCCTACCGGGCGCTGGAGATCATGGCCGCCGCCAAGAACGGCGACCTGCGCCAGGGCTTCGACGCCGAGGACCAGGCCCTCGCGGACCTGATCATGGGCGGCGAGCTGCGCAGCGGCATCTACGCCTTCAACCTGGTGCAGAAGCGCGGCAAGCGCCCCGTCGGCGCCCCGGACCGGTCGCTCGCGCGCCCGGTCAACAAGGTCGGTGTCGTGGGCGCCGGTCTGATGGCGTCCCAGCTGGCGCTGCTGTTCCTCCGCCGCCTGGAGGTGCCGGTCGTCCTGACCGACATCGACCAGGAGCGCGTGGACAAGGGTGTCGCCTACGTCCACGGCGAGATCGACAAGCTGCTCCTCAAGGGCCGCGTCAACCAGGACAAGGCCAACCGCCTGAAGGCCTCGGTGACCGGCTCGCTGGACAAGGCCGCCGCCTTCGGCGACGCGGACTTCGTCATCGAGGCCGTCTTCGAGGAGATGGGCGTCAAGCAGCAGGTGTTCGCCGAGCTCGAGGCGGTCGTGCCCGAGCACACGATCCTGGCGACCAACACCTCCTCCCTCTCGGTCACCGAGATGGCGTCGAAGCTGAAGCACCCCGAGCGGGTCGTCGGCTTCCACTTCTTCAACCCCGTCGCGATCCTTCCGCTGCTGGAGATCGTGCGCGGCGAGCGGACCGACGACGCGGCCCTGGCCACGGCGTTCGGTGTCGCCAAGAAGCTGAAGAAGACCGCGGTGCTGGTGAAGGACGCCCCGGCGTTCGTCGTCAACCGCATCCTGGTCCGCTTCATGGGCGAGATCCAGAACGTCATCGACGAGGGCACGCCGGTCGCGGTGGCGGAGAAGGCCGTCGAGCCGCTCGGTCTGCCGATGTCGCCGCTGGTGCTGCTGGAGCTGGTCGGCCCGGCGATCGGTCTCCACGTCTCCGAGACGCTGGCCGCCGCCTTCCCCGACCGCTTCAAGGTCTCGCCGAACCTGGCCGCCGTGGTCAAGGCCGGCAAGCGCGGCTTCTACGTCTACGACTCCGGCAAGCCGGAGCTGGACCCGGAGGTCGCCGCCCTTCTCGTGCAGGGCGACAGCGTCCTGACGGAGGAGCAGGTCCGGGCGCGCGTCCTGGACGCCATCGCCCAGGAGATCGGCCTGATGCTGGACGAGGGCGTCGTCGCCGAGGCGCAGGACATCGACCTGTGCCTGATCACCGGCGCCGGCTGGCCCTTCCACCTGGGCGGCGTCACGCCGTACCTGGACCGCGAGGGCGTCTCCGAGCGCGTCATCGGCCGCCGCTTCCTGCCCCAGGGCGTGGCGAGCGTTCCCGCGTAGCGTTACCCATCACCACCGGACGGGCTGGATTTATCCAGCCCGTCCGGCGTTTGAGGACCTCCCCCTACGCCCGCCCCGCACTCCATCGCCGGACGACCTCCGTCAACGCGCGCACCGCTTCCCCCATGAGCCCGTCATCGAACCGCACCGTCCGACTGTGCTCGACGTGGAGGAACGGCGCCCCCACCGCGTCCGCGTGGTCGCCCTCGACGTTCGTCCGGCCCTCCAGGCGGCCGCAGTAGCGCCGCCACACCTCGCACACCCTCAAGTTCTCGCGACCGAGCGCCGCCGAGAGCCGGCGCGCGGCCGGCAGGCCGGCATCGCCCTTGCCGGGCGAGACGACCACGTCGTGCTCGGGAAGGCTGGCGTCGGCGAAACCGTGCACCTGCACGGCCGGCAGCCGCCGGTCGGCGAGCACGGCCGCGACGGCGGCGAAGACGGAGTCCGCGCGATGGGCGACATCGGCGGCGTCCCCATCGGCGGAATCGGCCGCGTTGCGATGCGCGCCGGCGAGAATCAGCACTCCACCCGGCGCGCCCCGCAGCAAACCGATGCCCAGCTGTTCGGTGCGCTGATCCGCGCTGGGGTGCGGCACCTGTACGGACCAGCGCGCCGGCCCCTGGAGGTCGAGGTAGACGCGGCCCCAGCCCCGGGTGGTCTCGCCTTCCCGGGTGGCGTCGGCGATCTCGGCGTAGCGGCGGCCGTCCTGGCGGTCGGCGAGGGTGCGCAGGGCGTAGCCCGCCCCGGCCAGCGACCGTTCGGCGGCGGCGCGGTCGCCGTCGATGAGGAGGCGGACGCCGTCGGCGACGGCCCGCCGGTCGCTCGCGGCGGGGACGCGGTAGTGCCCGTTCTGGTTGATGCCGTCGGTGAAGCCCGTGATCCGCGCGCCGAGATCGACCGTGCCCGCCGCGGCCGACGGCCCGGTGTCCGGGGCGCCGGCGGCGCCCGGGCGGGCGCGGCCCGAGAGGTCGGCACAGCCGGTCAGCCCGGTGAGCGCCGTCAGCGTCAGCGTGCCGAGCAGCACGGATGCCAACAGCGGGGAGATTTCGGGCTTGAGCCTCATGGCGGTAAAAATACCCCGGTGAAACGCTTCCTCCGCCGCCGTATTCTGCTGGCCATGGTCCTGACGCTCCTCGCCGGAGGCTCGACGGCAGGGTATCTGTACGCCCGCGCGGAGCCGGGCGGGGTGGAGGCGTCGTTCACGCTGGCCGCCGGTGGCGACGTGCTCATCCACCCGGAGATCACCGAGCAGGCCGTCGAGGATGCGAAGGCGACGGGTCGTCCGGGGCCCGACTTCGGTGCCGTCATGGCCGGGATCAAGCCGGTCGTCGCCGGGGCGGACCTCGCGGTCTGCCACATGGAGACCGCGCTGGCCGACCCCGAGGGGCCCTTCCTCGGCTACCGGAAGTTCAGCGTCCCGCCGCAGATCGCCGGCACGCTCAAGGACCTCGGCTACGACACCTGCTCGACGGCCTCCAATCACACCCTCGACCACGGCCCCGAGGGCGTCCGGCGGACGCTGGACACCCTCGACGCGGCCGGGCTGCGGCACACCGGTTCGGCGCGCGACGCGCGGGAGGCCACCACGCCGCTCGTCCTGGACGTCAAGGGCGTGAAGGTGGCGCAGCTGTCGTACACGTACGGGCTGAACGACACGACCGTGCCGAAGGACAAGCCGTGGCTGGTCAACGTCACGGACGTGCGGCGGATGGCGGAGGACGAGAAGCGGGCGCGGGCGGCGGGCGCCGAGGTCGTCTTCGCGAGCCTCCACTGGGGGCGCGAGGGGCGGCCCGAGGTGAGCAGGACGCAGGCGCGGCTGGCCGAGCGGATCGCCGAGGAGACGGGCATCGATCTGGTCGTCGGCCATCACGCGCATGTGGTGCAGCCCTTCGAGAAGGTGGGGAGCACCTGGTTCGCCTACGGCCTGGGCAATCAGGTGGCCCGGCACGCGCAGCCGCTGGGCGTCACCGAGGAGGGCGTGATGGGCTGGTTCTCCTTCACCAAGCGGAAGGGCGCGTGGTCGGTGTCCGATGCCCGGTTCGTCCCGACCATGGTGGAGCTGGAGCCGAGGATCCGGCTGGTGGACGTGGGGGCGGCGCTGAAGAGCGGTGGCCTGACGGCGCAGCAGCGCTCGCGCTACCGGACGGCCTTCGAGCGGACCCGGGGCACGGTGCTCAACCGGGGTGCGGAGAAGGACGGTCTGCGTCCACTGACCGTCTCGGAATAGCGCCCGCGCAACGACCACCAAAAGGTCAAAGTCGATCATGTACAGACAAACGACTTGGTCGTTTCTTTAAAGTCTGCCTAGAATCCGGACGATTCACGCTTCGAAAACGCAGTGCGGCAGACAGTAGGGCCAGGACCTCTTGGTTCCGGTGAGCATGCCCCGCGCGCTCACCACCGAGAGGAAGACCGTTGTCCGCTTCGCGCGGCTCCCGTCGGCGCAGGACGCGCCGGCGTGCCGACATGCCCCTGCTGGGCGGCGCCCGCCCGCCGATCGCCGCCCTGCTGGCGCTGTTGCTGGCGGTGGCGGGTACGACGGCCCTGGTGCTGGGCGACCGCGACCGGGCACTCGTCGACCGGGCCGTGCTGACCTCCCAGCAGCATGTGGCCTAGGACGGCGCCCTGTCGCTGCGGGCCTCCCTCGACGAGAGCGTCACCGACATCGAGCGCGCGGCCGCCCAGTTCGGCGGGGACAGGGCGGGCGCCCCCGACGCCCTGATGGACCAGCTCGGCAAGGTCTACGGCAAGTGGCGCGGCACCGCCGTCGTCGACCCGGGCAGCGGCACCCTCCTCGCCGCGCGCGGCGAGAACATCCCCCTGGCGACCGTCCTCGGCGACAGGGCCGGGCAGCCGGGCGCGCGGAATCCCCAGGACCCCAAGGCCAAGGACCCCCAGGCCGGCGGCCCCGCCCCGCTCGGCCCGCAGCTGGTGCGGCTGCCCTCCGGCGAGACCCGGATGCTCGTCGTGGCCGCCCTGCGCGGCGAACGGCCCCGGCTGCTCGTCGCCTCCGGCACCCTCAACGTCCCCGGCATCTCCTCCGGCGAGGACCGCTCGCTGCTGGTCGTCGACTCCGCCGGTACGGTCCTGGCCAGCGACGGCCCGTCCGTCGCCCGCAAGACGTGGGCGAAGAGCGCCCGGAAGAAGGCCGCCGCCGAGTCCGCGAAGACCCCCGAACCCGGCGGCCACCCCGGCGCGAGCGGGCACCTCATGGGCACCGGGCGCGGTGACACCCGGATGGCCGTGGGCTACGCGGCCGCCGGGCGCGCCCCCGGCGAGAGCAGCCCCGCGGGCGGCCTCGGACTGTCGGTCGTCACCTCCGTCGAGATCACCGAGGACCCGTCCGCCGTGCGCACCCAGGCGTTCGGCCTGGTCGCCGCAGGCGTCCTGCTCGTCCTCGCCCTGATCGTGGGCTGGGTGCTGCTGACGACCGTCCAGCGGCCGCTGCTGCAGCTGTACCTGGAGAGCCGCCGGCTCGCCCGGGGCGAGCTCGACCGGCCCGTCCGCCGCTTCAAGGGCCGGGAGCCGGCCCGGGTCGGCGCCGCCCTGGAGAGCCTGCGCCGCCAGCTGCTCGGCGAGCGGCCCACGCGTTCCGGGCGGGCGCGCGGCGGCTTCGGCACCCGGGGCTCGGTGATCGTGTGCGCCGTGGTCCTGCTGGCCTGGGCCGCGCCGCTGCTGCTGCTCGTCAATCGCGCGGGCGGCACCGTGGCCGTGCCCCAGCAGCTGGTGGAGGACCAGCGCCGCCGTACCGACACCGCCTCCGACCGGGTGCGCAAGGCCCTCAACGAGGGCTGGGCCGACGTGGCCTCCGTGGCGCAGGTCATCGGCGCGGACGACCGCGAAGCGTCGGAGGCCGCCGACAGGGCCGTCCTGGAGAAGACGCTGCGCGAGCACGGCCGGTACCGCGCGGTCTACGTCGTCGACGGCGCGGGCAAGGTCCTCGCGCACGCCGGCGCCGCCGCACACCACCCGGCCGGCAAGGCGCCCCACGACGACTCCGTCGTCCAGCTGAACACCTCCGGCAAGGAGCCGTTGATCGCCGCCTACGCGGCCGTGCCCGGCGGCAAGGGCCGCGCGGTGGTCGGCGAGTACGACCCGCAGTTCCTCGTCTCGATGGTCACCCGGCCCGGCCTCGGCCAGGTCTGGCTGGTCGACAAGGCCCACCGGGTCGTCGCCGCCGACCGCGCCCACGGCTTCCGGGCCTTCACGAAGCTGCCCTCGGGCCATCTCGACGACCTCGCGGTCACCGCCGCGAAGCACCCCGGCAAGACCTCCGGCACCGCCGTCCTCCACCGCGGCGGGGGCGCCTCCGACCTCGCGGCCGCCGCGCCCTTCACCGGCGGCGGCGCGGTCAAGGACCTCGGCTGGCAGGTCGTCAGCTCCCAGCCGACGTCCTGGCTGGAGCTCCCCGAGTACCGCGCCCAGCGGCGCACCATGCTCGCCGGGCTCCTCGGGGTGACCGCCGCCGTGGCCTGCCTGGGCTGGCTGCACATCATCGTCATCCGCCCGCTGCGCGCTCTCGCCGACCGGGCGGAGGCGCTGGCCGGCGGCGACCGCAGGACGGTGCTGTTCCCCCAGCACCACGACGAGACGGGCGCGGTCGTCCGCAACCTCGAACTGATCCGGCAGCAGCTGGCGCGCCCCTCCGGAAGGACCTGACGCGTGCTCTTCCTCTATACGGTCCTGGTGATCTGCTGTGCGGTCCTCCTGGTCGCGGGCGTGATCGAGCAGCGCCGGCACTTCACCAACCTCGACGCGATCCCCACCCGGGTGCTGATCAACGGCATCCGGGGGAAGAGCTCCATCACCCGGCTGTGCGCGGGCGCGCTGCGCGGCGGCGGGCTGGTCACGGTCGCCAAGACCACCGGCACCGCGGCCCGCTTCATCCACCCGGACGCCACCGAGGAGCCCGTCTACCGCAAGTTCGGCATCGCCAACGTCGTCGAGCAGATCGGCATCGTGCGCCGGGCCGCCGCCTACCGCCCGCACGCCCTGGTCATCGAGTGCATGGCCGTGATGCCGGCCCTGCAGGAGGTCAACCAGACCAAGCTGATCCGCTCCACCATCGGTGTGCTGTGCAACGTCCGCGAGGACCACCTCGCCGAGATGGGCCCGACGCTGGACGACGTGGCCCGCTCCCTGAGCCGGTCCATGCCGGTCGGCGGCGTCTGCGTCACCGCCGAGCGCGACCGGCTGCACATCCTGCGCGAGGAGGCCGCCAGGCGCGACTGCCGGCTGATCGCCGTGGACCCGGAGACGGTCACCGACGAGGAGCTGCGCGGCTTCAGCTGGTTCACGTTCAAGGAGAACGTCGCCATCGCGCTCGCCGTCGCCGAGCTCCTCGGCGTCGACCGGGCCACCGCCCTGCGGGGCATGTACGACGCGCCGCCGGACCCCGGTGTGCTGTCCGTGGAGCGCTACCGCACCCCCGAGGGCGTGCCGTTCCGCTTCGCGAACGTCTTCGCGGCCAACGACCCCGAGTCGACGCTGATGAACGTCGAGCAGCTGCTGGGCCTCGGCGCCGTCGAACGCCCCCTCCACGTCCTCATCAATTGCCGTCCGGACCGCGTCGAGCGCAACGGCCAGATGGGGGAGCTGATCCCCCGGCTCGCCCCGGAGTCGGTCTTCCTGATCGGCCACCCGACGAAGAGCGCCGCCGACGCGATCCCCGCCGAGTGGCGCTCACGGATCGTCGACCTGGGCGGCGACCGCCGCGACCCGGCCGAACTGGAGCGGGAGATCCTGGGCCGGCTCGGCCCCGGCGCCTCGCTCATCGCCATCGGCAACATCCACGGCCAGGGCGAACTGCTGCTGGAACGCCTGGCGGAGCTGCCGACGGACGAACCGGCGCAGCCGCGGCAGCCGGAACAACCCCCGGTGTATGTCCCGACGTACATAGAGCACACAGGAGACTTCCGTTGATCCCCGCCGTCCTCACTCCCGAGATCGCCGCCATCGGGATCGCGCTGGGGCTGCTGTTCTCGCTGGTCTGCTACCTCACCACCAACCTCTCCCCCGGCGGCATGATCACCCCCGGCTGGCTGGCCCTGACCCTGGTCGAGGACCTCCAGCGCGCCGCGATGGTCGTCGGCATCACCGTGCTGACCTACCTGGGCACGCTGCTGCTCCAGCGCCACGTCATCCTCTACGGCAAGCGGCTCTTCGCCGCCGTCGTCCTGACCGGCGTGGTGCTCCAGGCGACGCTCCACATCGTCCTCCAGCAGCAGTTCCCCCTGATGTACGCGAACCAGACCCTGGGCTTCATCGTCCCCGGCCTGATCGCCTATCAGCTGGTCCGCCAGCCGCGCGGCGCGACCCTGCTGGCGACCGCGACGGTGTCGCTCGCCAACTACGTCGTCCTGACCGCCGGGATCCTGCTCGGCTTCATGCCCACTGTCTGACCACGGAGCTCACGCACATGTCCCGGAAACTGGAACGGAAGCGCGGCACCCGCCGCAAGGGCGGCGGCCCCGGCGGCAAGCGCACCTTGCACGCCCTGGTTCTCGCGGGCCTGCTCGGCGGCAGCGCCTACCTCACGGTGGAGCTGCGCGACCGGCAGGACGACCCGGCCCCGCCGGTACGCACCCTCGGCGGCCCCGCCGCCAAGTCCGCCGGCAGGACGGTCACCGGCGAGCGCCGCTTCGAACGCCTCGCCGCCCCGGCCCGTACGGTCGTGCGCTCCGCCGACGGCTCGGTCCTCGCCACCTTCACCGACAACGCCCGCACCGCCGTGCTCACCGGCCCCAGCCGGACGTTCACCGAGCCCAACTTCACGTCGGCGAAGGTCACCACCGACAGCTGGGTGCGGCTGCTGCCGGAGAAGTGGAAGGAGGGCGCGGAGAAGGCCCCCTGGTTCAAGGAGTGGTTCGCCACCCAGCTCGGCAGCCAGGAGCCGGACATCTTCGCGTTCTCCATGGACTACCTCGACGGCGCCCCGCAGAAGAAGGACGCCCACGGCGTCCCGTACGCGGGCGACGCCCAGTTCGGCCCGCTGAACCCCAACGGCTCCGAGGCCGGGGACCTGCGCCTGGAGCAGTCCGACTTCTACGACTACCTGGGCATCCCCTACACGTTCCGCGACGGCACGGCGGAGAAGCCCGAGGCGCAGCGCTTCCGCGCGATGGACTGCTCCGGGTTCGTCCGCACGGTCTTCGGCTACCGGGCCCGCTATCCCCTGCTGGGCAAGGACGTCAAGGGCGACGGCCTCCCGCGCACGGCCAACGGCATGGCCCGCCTCGCCCCGGGCGTGCCGGTGCTGGAGCTGACGAACAAGCGCCCGGCGGCCATCGACAAGCTCCAGCCGGGCGACCTGGTCTTCTTCGACATCGACAAGCGCACCGGCGAACGTCTCGACCACGTCGGCATCTACATGGGTCTCGACACCGACGGCAAGCCCCGCTTCGTCTCCAGCCGCGAGGAGGCCAACGGCCCCACCTTCGGCGACAAGGGCGGCACGGCCCGCCTCGACGGCAACGGCTTCTACGCGACGGGCCTGCGCGGCGCGACGCGGCTGTAACCGGGGCTCCGCCCCGGACCCCGGTCCTCAAACGCCGGACGGGCTGATCAGCCCGTCCGGCGTTTGAGGACACCGGGCGAAGCCCGGTCCGGGGTTCGAGGGGGCGAAGCCCCTTCGGAAACGGTGAAAGGGCGGGGCCGGGGCAGAACTACGCCCGCGCCCACGGCCCGAGCTCGAGCTCCGGCCCGTCACCGCGCTGCCGCGCGACCCGCAGGCTCCCGTCCGGGCCGATGACGGCCACAACCACGCGGCCCGCCGCATCCACCGCCAGCGCCGGCGCTCCCACGCACTCCTCGCCAGTCTGCGACCAGGACGCGTCGTCCCCGTCGTACACCGCCACCGCCACACGCCCGGAGTCCGCCCGCTGGGCCAGCACCGTGCGCTCGCGCCCGCCGAGCACCGTGCGCAGCGCGGCCACCGGCCCGCTGCCGTCGCCGCCCAGGGAGGCCAGCGCGACGGGCGAACCCTCACCGCTGCGCGCGTGGAGCACTGAGTCACCCTCGGTGCGCCAGAAGTGCGTGACGCTCCCTTCCCCGCCCGGCACGGACGAGAGGGACTCCGGCAGGGACTTCACCGCCGTGTCCGGCATCCGCTTCAGCGGCCCGCCGGGCTCCTCCTGGCGCCACCGCAGGACGTGGTCCGGCGCGGGCACGACGAGCTCGACGTGCCCGTCGGCGGAGACGGCCGCGGACCCCGACTCGACGACCTTGCTGCCCGCGAGGTCCAGCCAGGGGCCCCAGATGCCCCGGGCGTCCTGGCGCCGGCCGCTGACGCCGCGTCCGGCGTTGCGGAAGTAGAGGTGGAGGCCGACGCCGTCGGCGGCGGCCACGGGGAAGCCGATCCGTCCGGCCTTCTCCCAGTCGGCGCCGTGGGGCGTGCCGATGCTCCGCCACTGCGTCAGGGCGCGGCCCGACTGGAACTGGGTGGCGTAGACCACGTCGGTCTCGGCCCGGCCGTCCTCGTGCGGACGGCGGCGGAGCCCGGCGAGGTAGACATAGCCCTCGGGGCTGCGGGCTATGGAGAGGTACGGCTCCAGCCCCGGCACGTCCAGCCGCTGGGGCCCCGTCCATTCGCCTTCGCCGGGGCGGCCCTCGGTCCAGCGGAGGAGACCGCCCGAGACCGGGGCGTAGGCCGTCAGCCGGCCGTCGTTACCCCGCAGCAACCAGCCGGTGGTGGTGGCCGTGCGCACTGCCATGACTCGCTGACCAGCCTCTCTTGGAAAACCTTTATCGATTTTGTCGATCCTCGACATTAACACTGCGGATTCCGCCCGCTGACGGCGTGCGAAGCTGTCGCCATGACCGCACGGGCCCCGGAAAACCCCGAAACCCCTGATTCCGCTCTTCTTGTCGTGGACGCCGCCAACGTCGTCGGTTCGGTGCCGGACGGCTGGTGGCGCGACCGGCGCGGAGCGGCCGAGCGGCTGCGGGACCTGCTGGCGGAATACGCGCGGGAGGGGCTGCCGCAAGGGGCCGTGGAGCCTCCGCCGCTGACCCCTCCACAGATCGTGCTGGTGGTGGAGGGCGCCGCGCGCGGCACCGCGCCGGTGCCCGGGGTGGGCGTCGAGGCGGCCGACGGCAGCGGGGACGACCGGATCGTGGAGCTGGTCGCCGCGCGGGCGCCGGGGCGGCGCTGTGTGGTCGTCACGGCGGACCGGGAACTGCGCGAGCGGGTGCGGGCGCTGGGCGCCGAGGTGGTGGGGCCGCGGGCGGTGCGCCCGTAGTCCGCGGCCCCCGGCTCGGCGACGGGCCCTGGTCAGACCGTGGGCGGCCCGCTCCGCTGCGCCTGATTCACCCGGCTCATCCTCCTCCCGTAGACGAAGTAGACGACGACGCCGATGACCATCCACACGGCGAACCGCACCCACGTCTCCGCCGGCAGGTTGAGCATCAGCCACAGCGACGCGAGCACCGACAGCACGGGGACGTAGGGCACGAACGGGGTGCGGAAGGCGCGCGGCAGGTCGGGGCGGGTGCGGCGCAGGACGACGACGCCCAGCGCGACGACGACGAAGGCGAACAGCGTGCCGATGTTGACGAGTTCGGCGAGGACGTCGATCGAGGTGAAGCCCGCGACGACCGCGACGACGACGCCCAGGAGGATCGTGGAGCGGTAGGGCGTGCCGAAGCGGGGGTGGACGGTCGAGAAGAAGCGGGGCAGGAGCCCGTCGCGGCTCATGGCGAAGAACACCCGGCTCTGCCCGAGGAGCAGGATCATGCAGACGGAGGTGAGGCCGACGGCCGCGCCGAAGCTGATCAGCCCGGCCCAGAAGGGGTGCCCGGCGTCCTTGAAGGCGTCGGCGAGCGGCGCCTTCGTGGACAGCTTGTCGTACTTCTGCATGCCGGTGACGACGATGGACACGGCCACGTAGAGCACGGTGCAGATGAGGAGGGAGCCGAGGATGCCGCGCGGCAGGTCGCGCTGGGGGTTGCGGGTCTCCTCGGCGGCGGTGGCCACGATGTCGAAGCCGATGAAGGCGAAGAACACCACGGCGGCGGCCGAGAAGATGCCCATGACGCCGAAGTTGGACGGGGTGAAGCCGAACATCAGCTGGACGAGCGGGGCGGCGAGCCCGTTGCCGCCCTCGGTGCCCTTCGACGGCGGGATGAAGGGCTGGTAGTTGGAGCCGCTGATGAAGAAGGCGCCCACGATGATGACGATGAGGACCACGGTCACCTTCACGCCGACCACGATCGCCGTCACCCGCGAGGACAGCTTCATCCCGGCGACCAGAATGGCCGTCAGCACCAGGACGAGGACGGCGGCGAGGAGGTCGAAGCCGAAGGCGCCGTTATGGGCGCCGGTCAGCGGCCCCGGCAGGTGCCAGCCGGCGTTGGCCAGCAGCGACTGGATGTAGCCGGACCAGCCGACGGCCACCACGGCGCAGCCCAGCGCCAGCTCCAGGATCAGGTCCCAGCCGATGATCCACGCGGGGAGCTCGCCGAGCGTGGCGTACGAGAAGGTGTACGCGGACCCGGCCACCGGCACGGTGGAGGCGAACTCGGCGTAGCACAGCGCCGCGAGCCCGCAGACGATGCCGGCGAGGACGAAGGCGAGGGCCACGGCGGGCCCGGCGTTCTCCTTGGCGACCTTTCCGGTGAGGACGAAGATGCCGGTGCCGATGACGACGCCGACGCCGAACACGGTGAGGTCGAGGGCCGACAGGTCCCTCCGGAGGCTGTGTTCCGGCTCCTCCGTGTCCTGGATGGACTGCTCCACCGTCTTGGTCCGGAACATCCCGCTTCTGCCGCGGTCGCTCCGGACGGGCCGCTCTGCGCTCATCGGCTCACCTCCACCTGCTCGGCGTCGCTCGCCCTGCCCGAACTGGGCGAGTGTCCGCGATGATCGGGGTGTGACACGGGCGGCCACAGCCACCCACCCCCAGGATTCACCCGATGGAGGACAGGCGCATCCATGCGGAAGGGCCGACCGGACCACCCGTGAGGGTGGTGCGGCCGGCCCTTCGGCTCGGTGACGGTCCCGTCAGTCGCGGACGGCCTCGGCGGTCTCGGCGGCGTCGACGGCCTCGGTGACCTCGGCGGCCTTCACCGTCTCCGCGGCCTCCATGGTCTCGTCGGCACCTTCGAGGCGCCCGTCGAGCTTGGCGACGAGGCCGGTGACCTGGCGGGCGATGTCGGGCGCGGTGAGCCCGATCTCCGCCATGACCTCCTTGCGGGAGGCGTGGTCGAGGAAGCGCGGCGGGATGCCGAAGTCGCGCAGCGGCAGGTCCACGCCGGCGTCGCGCAGCGCCTGCGCGACCGCCGAGCCGACGCCGCCGACGCGGCCGTTGTCCTCGACGGTGACGACGACGCGGTGCTCGGCGGCCAGGCCCGGCAGGGCCTCGTCGACGGGCTTGACCCAGCGCGGGTCGACGACGGTGGTGGAGATGCCCTGCTTGTCGAGGAGGTCGGCGATCTCCAGGCACATCGGGGCGAGCGCGCCGACGGAGACGAGGAGGACGTCCGGCTTCTCGGTGGCGTCGGCGGGGCGGCGCAGCACGTCCATGCCGCCGATGCGGCAGACGGCCTCGACGGCCGGGCCGACGGTGCCCTTGGAGTAGCGGACGACGGTGGGGGCGTCCTTGACCTCGACGGCCTCGCGCAGCTGGGCGCGGACCTGGTCGGCGTCGCGCGGGGCGGCGATCCGCAGCCCGGGGACGACCTGGAGGATGGACATGTCCCACATGCCGTTGTGGGAGGCGCCGTCGTCGCCGGTGACGCCGGCCCGGTCCAGGACGAACGTCACGCCGCACTTGTGGAGGGCGACGTCCATCAGGACCTGGTCGAAGGCGCGGTTGAGGAAGGTCGCGTAGACGGCGAAGACCGGGTGGAGGCCGCCGGTGGCCAGGCCCGCCGCCGAGGTGGCGGCGTGCTGCTCGGCGATGCCGACGTCGTAGACGCGCTCGGGGAAGGCCTTGGCGAACTTGCCGAGGCCGACGGGCTGCATCATCGCGGCGGTGATGGCCACGATGTCCTCCCGCTCCTGGCCGAGCTTGACCATCTCGTCGGCGAAGACGGAGGTCCAGCTGGCGCCGCCGGAGGAGACGGGCAGGCCGGTGTCGGGGTGGATGGCGCCGATGCCGTGGAAGCGGTCCGCCTCGTTCTGCTCGGCGTGCTTGTAGCCGCGGCCCTTCTGGGTGAGGCAGTGCACGAGGACGGGGCCGCCGAAGCGCTTGGCGCGCTGCAGGGCGGACTCCAGGGCCTCGATGTCGTGGCCGTCGATCGGGCCGACGTACTTCAGGCCGAGGTCCTCGAACATGCCCTGCGGGGCGATGAAGTCCTTCAGGCCCTTCTTGGCGCCGTGGAGCGTCTCGTAGAGGGGCTTGCCGACGACGGGGGTGCGCTCCAGCAGGTCCTTGCCGCGGGCGAGGAAGCGCTCGTAGCCGTCGGTGGTGCGCAGGGTGGCCAGGTGGTTGGCGAGGCCGCCGATGGTGGGCTCGTAGGAGCGCTCGTTGTCGTTGACGACGATGACGAGCGGGCGGTCCTTGGCGACGGCGATGTTGTTCAGCGCCTCCCAGGCCATGCCGCCGGTGAGGGCGCCGTCACCGATGACGGCGACGACGTGGTCCTTCTTGCCGAGGACCTGGTTGGCCTTGGCGAGGCCGTCGGCCCAGCCGAGGACCGTCGAGGCGTGGCTGTTCTCGATCACGTCGTGCTCGGACTCGGCGCGCGAGGGGTAGCCGGACAGGCCGTCCTTGGCGCGGAGCCGCGAGAAGTCCTGGCGGCCGGTGAGCAGCTTGTGGACGTACGCCTGGTGCCCGGTGTCGAAGAGGATCTTGTCCCTGGGCGAGTCGAAGACCCGGTGCATGGCGATGGTCAGCTCGACGACGCCGAGGTTGGGCCCGAGGTGCCCGCCGGTCTTGGAGACGGCGTCGACGAGGAAGGTGCGGATCTCCGCGGCCAGCCGGTCGAGCTGCTCCGGGGTGAGCCGGTCCAGATCGCGCGGTTCCCTGATGCGGGTCAGCAGCGCCACCCGTGCCTCCTTGTTCGAGCTGTCGAGCCTTGTCGAGCTCGCCGGTCCGTCGAGTCTAATGTTCCGCCCCTGGTCCGCTCACAACGGTGGTGAACGGGTGATGCGAGCTATCTCACGCGTTCGGCGGAGCGAGATCACACAGCCTATGAAAGGCCGGACGGACGCGCACGGCGAGGGGCCCGGACCGGCCACCCGGTCCGGGCCCCTCGGCCCGTGCGCACGGGTCCGCCCGCTATACCCGGCCGGCCGTCTTCTGGGTCCGGCGGGAGAGGGAGTCGATCACCACGGCGGCCAGCAGCACCGCGCCCGTGATCATGTACTGGACCGCCGAGGCGATGCCCAGCAGGGCCATGCCGGAGGCGATGGACTGGATCACCAGGACGCCCAGCAGCGCCGACCAGGTCGAGCCCCGGCCGCCGAAGAGGCTGGTGCCGCCGATGACGGCCGCCGCGATGGCGTTCATCAGCAGGCTGCCGGCGCCGGAGGACTGGTTGGCGGCGTTGATCTGGGAGGCCAGGAACATGCCGCCGAGCGCCGCCATCGTGCCGGAGAGCGCGAAGACCGAGATCCGTACGGCGGCGACGTTCACACCGGCCCTGCGGGCCGCCTCGACGCTGCCGCCGAGGGCGAAGACCTTGCGCCCGTAGGAGGTGCGGCGCAGCGCGAAGTCCAGCGCGACCACCACCCCGAGGAAGATCACCAGGGCCAGCGGCAGGCCCTTGTACTGGTTGAGGAGCCAGGCCACCGCGTAGGCGGGCACCGCCAGCGCGGCCGTGCGCAGCACGATCTCGCTGAGCGGCCGGCTGGGCACGCCGGCCGCCTCGCGCCGCTTGCTGTCGCGCCAGGAGGCCAGGAAGAACACCGCCACACCGAGCGTGGCCAGCCCGTAGGCGGCGGAGACGTCGGCGAAATAGTGATTGGTCAGCCCGGCGACCAGTCCGGAGTCGTCGAGGTTGATGGTGCCGTTGGAGCCGAGCACCTGCAGCATCAGCCCGTTCCAGCCGAGCAGGCCGGCCAGGGTGACGACGAAGGCGGGCACGCCGATCCGGGCGAAGAAGTAGCCGTGGAGCACCCCGGCGAGGGCCCCGGTGACCAGGGCGAGCACCAGGGCGAGCCACTCGGGCATGCCGTGGTGGACGTTGAGCACCGCGAAGACCGCGGCGGACAGGCCGCTGACCGAGCCCACCGACAGGTCGATCTCGCCGAGGATCAGCACGAAGACGATGCCGACCGCGATCAGGCCGGTGCCCGCGGCGGTGACGAACAGGTTGGAGAGGTTCTCGGCGCCCAGGAAGGCCGAATCCCGCAGCTGGAAGACCAGGGCGATGATGATCAGCCCGACCACCACGGGCAGCGAGCCCAGCTCGCCGCTGCGCAGCTTCCGGCGGAATTCGCTCCAGTAACCGGCGAAGCCCTCCTCGCGGACCAGCAGCCGGGGGTCGACGGGCGGGGCCGCGGCCCCGGCGGGCGGCGGGGTGTCCACCGGATCCTGCTTGGACAGATCGGCGGTCATGGCGCGCCCTCCCCTGCTGTGCGGGCCCTGCGGCGGGTGACAGCGTTGTCGGTCGCGCCGGTGATGGCCGAGATGATCTCCTCCTGGGAGGTGGACCGCACCTCGAAGGTGCCGTTGTTGCGGCCGAGACGCAGCACCGCGACGCGGTCGGCGACGGCCTTCACGTCCGCCATGTTGTGGCTGATGAGGATCACGCCCAGGCCGCGCTCGCGCAGCCGCTCGACCAGGTCGAGGACCTGGGCGGTCTGCTCCACGCCGAGGGCGGCGGTGGGCTCGTCGAGGATGACGACCTTGGGCTCGCCCAGCAGCGAGCGGGCGATGGCGACGGTCTGCCGCTGCCCGCCCGAGAGCGAGGCGATGGGGATCCGGACGCTGGGGATGCGGATGGACAGGGTGGCGAGGAGCTCCCGGGAGCGGCGTTCCATCTCGACCTCGTCCAGCACCCCGGCGCGGGCGATCTCCCGGCCGAGGAAGAGGTTGCCGACGACGTCGAGGTTGTCGCAGAGGGCGAGGTCCTGGTAGACGGTCGCGATGCCCAGTTCCTGGGCGGTGTGCGGCCGGTCCACGGTGACGGGCCGGCCCTCCCACTCGATGACGCCGTCGTCGGCCGGGCCGACGCCCGCGATGGTCTTGACCAGGGTGGACTTGCCGGCGCCGTTGTCGCCGACGAGGGCGACCACCTCGCCCGCGTGGATCTCCAGTTCCACGTCGGTGAGCGCCTGGACGGCCCCGAAGCGCTTGGAGATCCCGCGCAGCGCCAGCACGGGCGGTGCGGACATGTGCGTCATCTCCTTACTTCAGTCCGGCCGCGTCGCACTGCGCCTGGAACTTGTCGGTGCAGATCTCGGTCTTGGTGAAGAAGCCCTCCTGGCCGACGTACTTCCCGATGTCCGCCTTGGTGAGCGCGAAGGGGGTGACGATGACGGCGGGGATCTTCTTCTGGGTGCCGCTGTCGACGGTGGTCTTGGCGACGGCGGCGAGGTCCTTGCCCTGGGCGAGGGCCACGGCCAGCTCGGCGGCCGCGTCGGCCTCGGGCTTGTAGGGCTTGTAGACGCTCATGAACTGCTCGTCCGCGAGGATCCGCTGGACGGCCGAGAGCTCGGCGTCCTGGCCGGTGACCGGCGGGAGCTTGTCGAAGCCGGCGCTGCGCAGGGCCGTGATGATGCCGCCGGCCATGCCGTCGTTGGCGGAGTAGACGCCGACGATGTTGTCCTTGCCGAGGGAGGAGATGGCGCCCTTCATGTTCTCGTTGGCGTTCTCCGGCTTCCACTCCTTGGTGTCGTACTCCCTCCCGATCTTGACCTTGCCGTCGAGGACGGCGTGGGCGCCGTCCTTGTACATCTTGGCGTTGGGGTCGGTGATCGCGCCGTTCATCATCACGATCTGGCCCTTGGCGGCGTTGTCGCCGAGCTCCTTGAGCAGGGATTCGCCCTGGATCCGGCCGACGCGTTCATTGTCGACGGAGGTGTAGGCCTTGACCGGGCCCTCGGCGAGGCGGTCGTAGGCGACGACGGGAATTCCCTTGTCGTTGGCCTTCTTGACCGAGCTCGCTATCGACTTGGCGTCCACCGCGTCGACGATCAGCGCGTCGACCTTCTTGGTGATCATCGTGTCGACCTGCTGCTGCTGGACGGAGGCGTCCTGCTTGGCGTTGTCGTAGAGGACGACGGTGTCGGCGCCCGCGAGTTCCTTGAGCTTCTTCTCGATCAGCGGCCGGTCGAACCGCTCGTAGCGCGCGGTCTGGTTCTCCGGCAGCAGCAGACCGATGGTCAGCGGGCCCTTCTTGTCCTTCTTCGCGGTACCGCCGCCCGCTTCCTTGGCACTGCCGCAGGCCGCCAGCCCGGCGGTCATCGAGACGGCTGCCAAGGCCACGGCCGCGCGACGCAGATGAGCGTTCACTTGCAGTTACCTCCCTGACGAGGCCGCGCCGTTGCGGCCGAGGTGACCGGAAGTCAACTCGGCCGCCAAAGGAGCGTCAAGAAGTAAATTCTTAACGAGATGGCAACGATGCCATTCGTTATCTGTGTGAACTCAAGAGGTGACGCATTGCGGCGTCGGCGTGTCTTTCCGCAGTACGCGAAGGCACTCGTCGAGAGTGCCCCGCGCGAAATCCGGGCGGGCCGTCAGGCCGGTATCGCGGAACGCGGCGGGCCGGCCGGGTCCAGCAGGGTCGAGTCGCCCATCTCGCTGAGGACGAGCGCCAGGGCGCCCAGCACCTCGGAGCGGCCGCCCAGCGCCCCCGGCACGACCTCCAGCCGGCGGGCGGCGCTGGGGATCGCGTAGCGCGAGACGGACTCGCGGATGGGCGCGAGCACCAGCTCGCCCGAGTCGGCGAGGTCGCCGCCGAGGACGACCCGGCTGGGGTTGAGGAGGTTGCAGAGGTTGGCCACGCCGCTGCCGATGTACCGGCCGACGTCGGAGATCACCCGGCGGCAGCCCGGGTCGCCCTCGCGGGCGAGCTCCACCACGCGCGGCACGGTCAGATCGGTGCCGTGGGCCGAGTGGAGCAGCGGCAGGATGTAGCGGGCGGCGGTGAAGGTCTCCAGGCAGCCGCGGTTGCCGCAGCGGCAGACCGGGCCGGACTCGTCCAGGGTGATGTGGCCGATCTCCCCGGCGGTGCCGCCCGGGCCCCGGTAGATCTTCCCGTTGATCACCAGGCCCGCGCCCACTCCGCTGGCGACCTTGATGTACGCCAGGTCCGTGGCGCCCCGGCCCGCGCCCCACACCAGTTCGCCGAGGGCGCCGAGGTTGGCGTCGTTGTCGACGTGGACGGGGACGCCGAGGCGGGCGGCGAGGTCGTCGCGGGGGTTGGTGCCGGCCCAGCCGGGCAGGATCGCGGTCGAGCCCAGCACGCCGGACTCCACGTCGATCGGGCCGGGGACGCCCAGGCCCACCCCGATGATCTTGCGCGGGTCGATCCCGGCCTTGGTGATCAGCGTCCGGACGAGGGATTCGGCCCGCCGCAGGCCCTCCTCGGCGGAGGCGTCCACATCGAGCGGCTCGGCGTCCTCGGCCAGCACCTGGTGGGCGAGGTTGCCGACGGCCACCCGCAGGTGGGTATGGCCGAAGTCCACGCCCACGACGATCCCGGCGTCACCGGAGAGGGAGACGCTGCGGGCGCGCCGACCGCCGGAGGAGGTGGGGGTCACCTCGACCGTCCCGCCGTCCTTCAGCTCCCGGACGATGTTGGAGACGGTGGCGGCCGACAGCCCGGTGGTCCGGGCGATCTCCGCCTGGGTGAGCGAGCCCGCCATGCGCACCGCGCGTACGACCCGCTCCAGGTTGGCCCGGTGCAGCGACGACTGCGACCCCGGAGTCTCCACGCCCATCCACTCCCGCCTCACCGGGCCGGCCCGACCGCCGACCCGAGGCCGGACTGCGGCTCTGGAGCCCGGCCATCCCTACAACATATGAACCCTAAGCTCAGCCGTCGGGCTTCCGTCCCGTCAAGGGTCCGACGCCACAGCGTAAGGGCCGGGCGGCCCGGGAGGCCATTTCCGGCCACCCCGCCACCCGGCCCGGGAGCACTCCGGGGCGGTCGGTTACTTCAGGGCCCCGGCCGTCAGCCCCGCCTGGACCTGCCGCTGGAAGACGACGTACGCGGCCAGCACCGGCAGCATCGCCATGACCAGGCCCGCGAAGAGCCCCGACCAGTCGCCCTTGTACCCCTGGCTGACCGCGAGGGCGACCAGCCCCTGGGGCAGCAGCTTCTTGTCGTCGTCCCCCACGTTGAGCACCGTGGGCAGGAGGTACTGGTTCCACTGGCCCAGGAAATTGAAGATGCCGACGCTGATCAGGCCGGGCTTGGCCATGGGCAGCATCACCTGGAAGAAGGTCCGGGTGTGCGAGGCCCCGTCGATCAGCGCCGCCTCGGCGACGGAGGTCGGCAGGGTCCGGAAGAAGCCGCTGAGGAAGAAGATGGTGAACGGCAGCGAATAGGCGATGTAGACCAGGATCAGCCCGTGGTAGGTGTCGAGCAGTTGCATGTTCTTCATGACGAAGAACAGCGGCACGAGCGCCAGGATGACCGGGAAGCTCATCCCGCCGACGAAGAGGAAGTAGATGAAGCGGTTGCCGGGGAATTCGAAGCGGGCCAGGACATAGGCGGCCATCGACCCGAGCAGCATGGTGCCGGTGAGCGAACCGGCCACGACGATCACGGAATTGAGGAAGTACTCGCTCATGTGCGCCTGGGACCAGGCCCGGCTCCAGGCGTCGAAGTGCAGCCCGTGCGGCAGCGCCCAGGGCGAGGTGAAGATCTCCTTGTCGGTCTTGAAGGCGCTCATCACCGCCCACAGCAGGGGCAGGGTGACCATCAGGCCCCAGATGAAGAGCACACCGTGGGAGAAGACGTTGAGGACGCCGCCCTCGCGGCCCATGCTCCCCCGGGGCGTCCCGGGGCGGGCGGCCTTCCCGGCGTCCGGTGTCGCGGCGCCGCTCCCCTCGGTGGGTTCCGCCGTCACGGCCATCAGTACTCCAGCCTTTCGCGCCGGCCGAGCTTCAGCACGACGCCCGCGAAGATCATGGTGACGATGAGCAGGGCGACACCGAGCGTCGTGGCGTAGCCGGCCTGCCCGTCACGGAACGCCTTGGTGTAGAGGTAGAAGGACAGCACTTCCGTGGAGTAGTCCGGTCCGCCCGGCCCCACGGTCATGATCTGTACGACGGCGAAAGAGTCGAGCGCCATGATGCCCATGTAGACCCAGCCGGTCTGCACGGTGTCCCAGAGCAGCGGAAGCGTGACCCGGAAGAAGGTCTGCAGGCGATTGGCGCCGTCGAGCAGGGCGGCCTCGTAGAAGTCCCGGGGAATGGCGCTCATGCCCGCCGAGAACAGCACCACGTAGAAACCGACGTTGCTCCACACCATCACCGCCGTCACGCACCACAGCGCGAGCCGGGGGTCGCCCAGCCATTCCGGCCGTACGGAGTCCAGGCCGACGGCGCTCAGAAAGGAGTTCAGGGCGCCGCTGTTGGGGTTGTAGGCGAACTGGAACAGCAGGGCGACGATGGCGATCGACAGCACCTGGGGAAAGAAGTAGACGACCTTGTAAAGACCCGAGCCGCGCACCCCGGCGACCGCCGCGTTCTTCCTGCGCCGGCCGCCGACGTTGAGCATGAAGGCGAAGAACAGCCCGAGCCCGAGCGTCACCACCGGGAGCACAAGCAGCAGCAGGACGTTGTGCCAGACGGCCTTCCAGAACACGTCGTCGTGCCAGAGCCGTTGGTAGTTCTTGAGCCCCGTCATCCGGAAGTCGGGGCTCAGTCCGGTCCAGTCCGTGAAGGAGTAGTAGATGGCCTGGACGAACGGCGAGATGACGAAGACGCCGTAGAGCGCCAGGGGCAGGATCAGGAATCCCGCGATGAAGCGGTACTTACCGTGCTGCATGGCCGCCGCTCACTTGTGCCGGTACTTCTTGACGGAGTCGTCCTTGGCGGTCTCGTCGGCGAAGCGCTGGATCTTGGTGATCGCCTCGTCGGGCGTCAGCCGGCCGGCCATCATCTCGCCGAGCGCCCCCACGCCGATCTTCTCCTTCTGGAGGGCCACGTACCAGTCGCCGAGGCGCGGGTTGACCACGTTCTTGCCGGCCTTGGTGAGCGCTTCCTGGGAGGAGGCGAGGCCCGGCGGGAGGGCGAGGCCCTCGGTGCCGCCGTTGAGGGAGGTGAGCGAGGAGACGGACTTGATGAAGTTCTGGGAGGACTTCTTGCCCAGCATCAGGCGCAGCAGTTCCATGCCGCCCTGCGGGTTCCTGGCGTTCTTCGGCACGATGAAGGGCTCGCCGCCGGAGGCCCACAGGGTGCCGAACGGCAGCTTGTCGTTCTTGTCGAGGCTGGAGGGCGCGCCGACCGACATCCGGAAATCGGCGGGCGTGGTCTTCTTGGACTCGTTCTCGACCCAGGAGCCGTTGGGGAGGAACAGCGCCTTCCCCTCGTTCCACGCCGTCTGCGACTCGATATGGGTCAGGCCCGGGGTGCCCTGGAGGATGTAGCCCTTCTTGTAGAGCTCGTAGTAGGCCTCGAAGGCGGCCTTGACGGCCGGGTCCTTCCAGGCGTTGGGCTCCAGGTCGTCGATTCTCTTCAGCACCTCGACACCGCCGATCTTGGCGATGAACGGGTAGAGGCTGAACGGCAGGTAGTACGGGTACTTGCCCGCGTACGTCCAGCCGGCGATGCCCTTCTTCTTCGCCGCCTCGCAGACCTTGAGCATGTCGTCCCAGGTCTCCGGGTATTGGGCGTCGAGCTTCGCCAGGTTCGTCTTCGAGTACCAGACGCCGTAGACCGTGTAGGCGTAGTACAGGACCCAGGTCTCATCGCTGTCGAACCGCCCCATTTCCACGACGCCGGGGCGCAGGGTGTCGCGGACCTTCTTCGACGGGTCGTCGTAGGAGGGCGCGTCCAGCAGGGCGTTGAGGTCGGTCAGCTGTTTCTTGGCGACGAGGGTGCCCATGTCCATTTGTTTGGCACCGGAGTTGTCGATGAGGTCCGGCGGTGTGCCGCCGTTGAAACGGGGCTGGAGCTGGGTCTGGATCTCCTGGGTGGCGGAGTGCTTCACCTGGGCCTTGGGAAAGGCCTTCTGGTATTCGGCCTCGGCGTCCTTGGCGTACTGCTGACCGAAGCCGCCGTCGAAGATGACGACGTCCAGGGCGGCGCCCTCATTGACCGCGAGCGGGTTCTTGGTGCTCTTCTCGCCCTTGTCGACCTGATTTCCGCCGCCGCTGTCGCCGCTGGCGCAGGCGCTCAGCACGCTCATCGTGGGCACCGCGATCAGGCCTATCGCCGCGGCTCGTTTGATCAGGTCGCGCCGGCCGAATTCCGGGGTGGTTCCCATGCTCAAGTCCTCGCCTTCTCCAGGACTCAGGCGGTGCACCGGTCTCCCCTTGCGAATTCGCCACCGCCGAAGGGCCCGACACCGCGGGTCAGTTGAAGCTTGGTGCTGGGTGCGCTCCGGAAGGAATCCCCCGCGGCGTGCTGGTGTGCCGCTCTCCCCCGGGTCCGCCACGGCCACGGCCGCCCGGACTGTTCGACAGGTATAGTCCACTCCTGCTCAACTGGGCAAGATCGAAAGCGGCTTTGACCGTCAGTCTTTCCCGAGTTGAGACCTCTCCGCCCGGCCCTCGGAGCCCCCTGGAATCCCGCTGGGGCCCGTCCGGCGACACCAGCCCCGAGACCCTTGACACCACTGGTGTCTCACGCACTACTTAACACTGCGCGTCATGGGTGACAACGTTGTCTGAGTCGTCCGGCCGTCCGTGCCGGGTTCAGCGGAGAGGCAAAGGGATGCGAACGGGAACCGGGTACCGCAGATGGCGTACGCTCGCCCGTCCCACGGCGCTCCTGGTGGCCACCGTACTGGTGACGGGGGCTCAGGTCACGCAGGGCGGACCCGTCGGGGCGTCGCCGGCCCGGGCCGGGGCGGCCGCCCCGGCCGACGAGCGCTTCGCCTCCTCCTTCGAGCCCGGCGACCCCCGGCCCGACTGGACCGACACCGTCGAGACCGGCCGCGACGGCCGCCCGCGCGCCGCCGGCGTCGACGGCGACGACACCAGCGGCATCCCCGGCAATGTCACCGACCGGGTCACCGCCGTCCGCGCCAGCGGCGAGCACGCCGAGGCGGGCGAGGTCAAGGAGAACCTCGTCGACGGCGAGAGCGCGACCAAATGGCTCGCCTTCGCGCGCACCGCCTGGCTGGAATTCGAGCTCGACCGGCCCGTCACCGCCGTGCGCTACGCCCTGACCTCCGCGAACGACGCCCCCGGCCGCGACCCCCGGGACTGGACGCTCAAGGGATCCGACGACGGCGCCACCTGGCAGGTGCTCGACACCCGCCGGGACGAGGCCTTCGAAAAGCGCCTCCACACCCGCGAGTTCTCCTTCACCGGGTCCCGTCCCCACCGCCAGTACCGGCTGGAGATAACCCGCAACAACGGCGAGCCCGTCACCCAGCTCGCCGAGTTCCAGCTGGCGGCGGGCGACACCGGCACCCCGCCGCCCGCCGACATGCGCAGCCACATCGACCGCGGCCCCACCGGCTCCCCCACCGCCAAGGCCCGCGCGGGCTTCACCGGCACCCATGCCCTGCGCTACGGGGGCATGCACCAGGCCACCGGCCACGCCTACTCCTACAACAAGGTCTTCCGGACCCACCTGCGCGTCACCCCGAGAACCCTGCTCTCCTACAAGATCTTCCCCGCCCTCCCCGAGCCGGACGCCCGCTACCCCGCCACCCATGTCGCCGTCGACCTCGCCTTCACCGACGGCACCTACCTCAGCGAGCTCGGCGCGGTCGACCAGCACGGCGCCCGGCTGACCCCGCAGGGCCAGGCCGCCTCCAAGACGCTCTACGTCAACCAGTGGAACAACAAGGAGTCGCGCGTCGGCGCTGTCGCCGCGGGGAAGACCGTGGAGCGGGTGCTGATCGCCTACGACTCGCCCGTGGGCCCGGCGAAGTTCCGCGGCTGGATCGACGACGTCTCCCTCGCCCCGGCCCCCGCGGAACCGCCCGTCGCCCATCCGGCGGACCGGGCCGTCACCACCCGCGGCACCAACTCCAGCTCGAACTTCTCCAGAGGCAACACCTTCCCGGCCACCGCCGTCCCCCACGGCTTCAACTTCTGGACGCCCGTCACCAACGCGGGCGTCACGGACTGGCTCTACCAGTACGCGGCGACCAACAACGCCGACAACCTCCCCACCCTCCAGGCATTCTCTGCCAGCCACCAGCCCAGCCCCTGGATGGGCGACCGGCAGACCTTCCAGCTCATGCCCTCGGCCTCCCCGGGCGTACCGCCCGCCTCTCGCGCCGCCCGCGCCCTGCCCTTCCGGCACGAGAACGAGACCGCCCGGCCCCACTACTACGCCGTCACCTTCGAGAACGGCATCAAAGCGGAGATCACCCCCGGCGACCACGCCGCGATGATCCGCTTCACCTTCCCCTCGGAGCAGGCGAGCGTCCTCCTCGACAACGTCAAGGACCGGGGCGGGCTGACCCTCGACCCCGAGCACCGCTCCTTCAGCGCCTACTCGGACGTCCGCAGCGGACTGTCCACCGGCGCCGGCCGCCTCTTCGTCCACGGCGTCTTCGACACGCCCGTCATCGACAGCGGCAAGCTCAAGGGCGACACCGGCAGCGACGCCGTCACCGGCTATCTGCGCTTCGCGCCCGGCACCAGCCGTACGGTCACCCTGCGCGTGGCGACCTCCCTCATCGGCACCGACCAGGCCCGCGCCAACCTCGAGCAGGAGATCCCCGCGAGCACCGGTTTCGACCAGGTCATGACCCGCGCCCGCACCGCCTGGGACACCCTCCTCGGCCGCGTCGAGGTCGAGGGCGCGACCCGCGACCAGCTCACCACCCTCTACTCCAGCCTCTACCGGCTCTACCTCTATCCCAACTCCGGGTTCGAGAACACCGGCTCCCTCACCCGGCCCCGCCCGCGCTACGCCAGCCCCTTCTCCCCGCCCGCCGGCGAGAACACCCCGACCACGACCGGCGCCAAGGTCGTCGACGGTGAGATCTACGTCAACAACGGCTTCTGGGACACCTACCGCACCACCTGGCCCGCGTACTCGCTGCTGACGCCCCGCCAGGCGGGCAGGCTGATCGACGGCTTCGTCCAGCAGTACAAGGACGGCGGCTGGATCTCCCGCTGGTCCTCCCCCGGCTACGCCGATCTGATGACGGGCACCAGCTCCGACGTCGCCTTCGCCGACGCCTACGTCAAGGGCGTCCCCTTCGACGCCGAGGCGGCGTACGCGGCCGCGCTGAAGAACGCCACCGTCGCCCCGGACAGCCCCGGCACCGGCCGCAAGGGCATGGAGACCTCCGTCTTCCTCGGCTACACCAGCACGAAGACCCGCGAGGGCCTGTCCTGGGCTTTGGAGGGCTACCTCAACGACTTCGGCCTGGGCCGGATGGCCCGCGCGCTGTACGAGAAGACCCGCAAGGAGCGCTACCGCGAGGAGTCCGCGTACTTCCTCAACCGCGCCCGGAACTACGTCAAGCTCTTCGACGACCGCGTCGGCTTCTTCCAGGGCCGCGACGCGAACGGCGCCTGGCGGCTGCCCCCCGCCTCCTACGACCCGCGCGTCTGGGGCAACGACTACACCGAGACCAACGGCTGGAACTTCGCCTTCACCGCCCCCCAGGACACCCGGGGCCTGGCCAACCTCCACGGCGGCCGCGCCGGCCTGGCCGCGAAGCTCGACACCTACTTCGCCACCCCCGAGACGGGCGCCCCCGAGTTCGCCGGCTCGTACGGCGGCGTCATCCACGAGATGACCGAGGCCCGGGACGTCCGCATGGGCATGTACGGGCACAGCAACCAGCCCGCGCACCACATCGCCTACATGTACGACGCGGCGGGACAGCCCTGGAAGACGCAGGAGAAGGTCCGCGAGATCCTCTCCCGCCTCTACCTCGGCAGCGAGATCGGCCAGGGCTACCCCGGCGACGAGGACAACGGCGAGATGTCCGCCTGGTACGTCTTCGGCGCCCTCGGCTTCTACCCGCTCGTGATGGGCCAGGGCGAGTACGCGATCGGCTCGCCCCTCTTCACCAAGGCCACCGTCCACCTGGAGAGCGGCCGCGACCTGGTGATCCGCGCACCGCGCAACAGCGCCCGCAACGTCTACGTCCAGGGCCTGCGCGTCAACGGCCGCGCGTGGCACAGCACCGCCCTCCCCCATGCCCTGCTGGCCAGGGGCGGCACCCTGGACTTCGCGATGGGCCCCGGCCCGTCCCGCTGGGCCACGGGCCCGGACGCGGGCCCGACGTCCTTGACGCGTGACGACAAGGTGCCGGCCCCGCTGACCGACGTCACGGCCCACGACGGCTCGGCCCTGACCGACGACACGTCCCGCACGTCGGCGACCTTCACCACCGCCACCCTGGACACACCGGGCGCCCCCCGGGTGACGTCCTACACCCTCACCTCGGCCGACCGCGCCAAGGCCCCGACCGGCTGGGTACTCCGCGGCTCCCCGGACGGCACGACCTGGACCGAAGTCGACCGCCGCACCGCCGAAACCTTCACCTGGGACCGCCAGACCCGCGTCTTC
The DNA here is from genome assembly GCF_054551825.1 of Streptomyces sp. L500. NCBI lineage: Bacteria > Bacillati > Actinomycetota > Actinomycetes > Kitasatosporales > Streptomycetaceae > Streptomyces > Streptomyces sp. L500. The sequence goes on along the minus strand of NZ_JBTOLC010000002.1, from coordinate 71,048 downwards.
ACCCTCCCCACCCCGGCGGCGTACCGCCACTGGCGCCTGGAGGTGGCGGGTGGCCAGGAGGCGACACTGGCGGAGGTGGAGCTGCTGGGGGCGCCGGGGTGAGCCGGTGCCGTTGACACCTCTTGTCCGAAAGGCGCCTGGAAATCCCAAGATCTCATAGGATGATCAAGGAGGTCTCGCTACGACCCGCCACGGGGCGCAGCACCTGATTTTCAGCTATGGGGGGTATGAAATGGGTATTTTCACCGGCCGTCAGCGCGGCCGCGCGCTGTCGGGCCTTGCACGCACCACCGCGATCGCCACCGCCTTGGTCGGCCTCACCGCCGGAACCGCGGCCGCCGACACCGCTCCGAAGTCCGTGGGGCCCTCGGCCGGCGCCCCGCGGTTCCCGCTGTTCGCGACCAAGCGCGCGCAGGACGCCAAGGATGTCCAGGACATCTTCAGGTACCGGTCGAACGACCGGGGTGGTTTCGGGGACCGCGAAGTTTACGGCTTCTTCGGTTCGTCGCCGCGCGTCACGGACACCGCGACCGTCGACCACGGCCACAACGGCGAGATGGACGGCTGGTACCACCAGCAGAACGACGGCCGGCTGGTGTACCAAGGCGTCCGCGGCAGCAAGGTGATCGGCCCCGGCTGGGACGTCTACGACCGCATCCTGTCCCCCGGCGACCTCGGCGGCTCGCTCGAGTCCGACCTCCTCGCCCGCGACAAGTCGGGCGTCCTCTGGCTCTACCTCGCCCGCCCCGATGCCACCCTGGAGAAGCCCTACCGCGTCGGGCCCGGCTGGGACCAGTACACCGACATCGTCGGCAAGGGAAGCCTCAACGGCGACGGCAGGGCCGACATCGTCGCCAAGGACCGCAACGGCGACCTCTGGTACTACAAGGGCACCGGCGAGTCCCACGCCCCTCTCTCCGACCGCGTCAAGATCGGCGGGGGCTGGAACCGGTACGACAAACTCGTGAGCACGGGTGATGTCAACGGCGACGGCAAGGCCGACCTGCTCGCCCGCGACAAGTCCGGCGTCCTGTGGCTCTACAAGGGCAACGACAGCCAGACCGACCCCTTCGAGAAGCGCGTGAGGATCGGCGGCGGCTGGGACCAGTACAACGACCTGTTCTGATCACGCTTCACACCCGCGCCGCGCGGGAGCCGTGACACCTGGGGCCGCACTCGTGACGAGTGCGGCCCCAGGTGTGATGTGCAACTCCCGATAAGTCAGTTGATATGCGTGAAGCTTGGGTCAAAGATCAAGGTGTCGCGATGCTCCTGGCGTCGCTCCTGAATCACCTTCAAGGGAGAAGTACATGGGCAATCTCTCCGGTCGTAAGCGTGGACGCGCGCTCTCCGGTCTCGTCACCGCGGCGATAGCCACCGCGCTGGTCGGCACCGCTTCCGCGACCGCATCCGCCGACGTTCCGGCAGGCCCCTCTGCCGCCAAGGCGCACCAGCGCGCCGAAAGCGCCCCCAAGCACGCACCGCAGAAGGCCGCCAAGCCGCGTGCCGGCCTGCTGCGGTCCGCCGCCGCCGACGACAAGGGCACGGCCGCGGCTCCCCAGTTCGACCTCTACGCGGCCGACCGTGACGGTCTCGTGTACCTGTACATGGCGAACGGCCACGGCGGCTTCAAGGACGCCTGGTTCCTCGACTCCGGCTGGCAGAACTTCACCGAGGCCACCCAGGTCGACCACGACCGCAACGGCGAGAGCGACGGCTGGTACGTCCGGCACGCCGACGGTCAGCTGGAGTACACCGGCGAGGCCGGCAACAAGATGATCGGCGGTGGCTGGAACGCCTACGACCGCGTCTTCTCCCCCGGTGACCTCGGCGGCGCCGGCGAGTCCGACCTCCTCGCCCGTGACAAGTCGGGCGTCATGTGGATCTACCTCGCCCGCCCCGACGGCACCCTGACCGACCGCTACCGCGTCGGCCCCGGCTGGGACCAGTACACCGACATCACCGGGCGTGGCGACCTCAACGGCGACGGCAAGGCCGACATCGTCGCCAAGGACCGCAACGGCGACCTGTGGTTCTACAAGGGCACCGGCGACTACAAGGACCCGTTCGAGAGCCGCGTGAAGGTCGGCGGCGGCTGGAACATGTTCGACAAGCTCGTCGGTATCGGCGACCTCGACCACGACGGCCGCAGCGACATGCTCGCCCGCGACAAGTCCGGCGTCCTGTGGCTCTACAAGGGCAACGGCAACCAGAGCGACCCCTTCGAGAACCGCACGAAGATCGGTCCCGGCTGGGGCAAGTTCAACCTGATGTTCTGATCCATCATCCACCCCGCGATGCGCGGGGTACGGCGTGGAACAGGGGCCGCACTCCCAATGGGGGTGCGGCCCTCCGCATGTGAAGGCCCTGTGTAATGATCCGGTGCGTCTCGCGGTCCCCGGCAGGGGAACCGCGTCTTTTCTCACCACAGGAGTACTAGGTGGCCCACACCTTTGGCCGTAAGGGCGCACGTGCCCTCTCGCGCCTCACTGTCGCGGCGATAGCCGCGGCCCTGGTCGGCACCACGGCGGGCACCGCCGCCGCCGACGGTCCGTCCCCCGACTACCGGCCGACCGTCGCGGCGCCGTACTTCCCGCTGCAGGCGACGAAGTCGACCGGCGAAGCGTATGTGTACGCGCCCGACGGCCGGGGCGGCTTCGGCGACCGGGAGCAGATCACCGATGTCGACTCGCGCACCGTCAGCGCCATGGTGGACGTCGACCACGCCCAGAACGGGTACTACGACAGCGCCTACGTCCGGACGACGGACGGCACGCTGGTCTACTCGCCCGAGGGGAAGGACGGGGCGGACGAGCCCGCTCCCATCCGGATCGGCAGCGGCTGGAACATCTACGACCGTCTCCTCTCCCCCGGCAACGTCGGCGGCACCAAGGAGGCGGACCTCCTCGCCCGCGACAAGTCGGGCGTGCTGTGGCTCTACCAGGCCCGTACCGACGGCACCCTCGGCGACCGCTACCGCGTCGGCGGCGGCTGGGACATCTACACCGACATCGTCGGCAAGGGTGACCTGAACGGCGACGGCAAGGCCGACATGCTCGCCAAGGACAAGAACGGCGACCTCTGGTTCTACAAGGGCACTGGCAACACCGCCGACCCCTTCGCCAGCCGGGTCAAGGTCGGCGGCGGCTGGAACATCTTCGACAAGCTCGTCGCCACCGGTGACGTGAACCTGGACGGCCGCAGCGACCTGCTCGCCCGCGACAAGTCCGGCGTCCTCTGGCTCTACAAGGGCAACGGCAAGCAGACCGACCCCTTCGAGAGCCGCGTGCGCATCGGCGGCGGCTGGGGCCAGTACAACAACCTGTTCTGATCCCTCTCCGACGTGACCCTGGGCCGCACCTGACGAACCGTAGGTGCGGCCCTTGTCAGAGCCGTATGGCAGGATCCCGACGTATCGCGGCACCCCGAATCCGTGGATGTCGCGTCATTCTCGAACAGGAGAGCCATATGGCCCACATTTCCGGGCACAAGCGCAGACGCGCCCTGTCGCGTCTCGCCACCGCGGCGATAGCCGCGGCCCTGATCGGCACCACGGCGGGCACCGCCGCCGCCGACGCCCCGGCTCCGTCCGCTCAGGACCTGCAGAAGGCCGCCCAGTCCGTCGCCCCGGTGACGGCGGGCAAGGCACCCGTCTCGGAGTCGCCGGCCGACGCCCCCCGATTCCCGCTGATGGCGGTCAACGGTACGACCCTGTACCGCTACTTCCCCGACGGCCACGGCGGGTTCACCGACCGGAAGGCCGTCAACACCGACTGGCGCGGTATCACCTCCACCGTCCAGGTCGACCTGAACCAGGACGGTCTCGCGGAGTCCCACTACCTCCGGACGATCGACGGGTCGCTGTTCTACGTCCACGGCGGCAGCAAGGACGTCCCGGCGACCCACCAGCGCATCGGCGGCGGCTGGAACATCTACAACCGCATCACCTCCCCGGGCAACCTCGGCGGCAGCGGCGAGGCCGACCTCATCGCCAGGGACCAGTCCGGTGTGCTGTGGCTGTACCTGGCCCGTCCCGACGGCTCGCTCGGTGACCGCATCCGCGTCGGCGGCGGTTGGGACCAGTTCACGGACATCGTCGGCCGCGGCGACCTCAACGGTGACGGCAAGGCCGACATCGTCGCCAAGGACCGCAACGGCGTGCTGTGGTTCTACAAGGGCACCGGGGACTCCAACGACCCCTTCGCCAGCCGGGTCAAGGTCGGCAGCGGCTGGGACGCGTACGACATGCTGGTGTCCAGCGGCGACGTAGACCTCGACAACCGCAGCGACCTGCTCGCGCGTGACAAGTCCGGTGTCCTGTGGCTCTACAAGGGCAACGGCAACCAGAACGACCCGTTCGCGAACCGCGTGCGGATCGGCGGCGGCTGGGGCCAGTACGACACGATGTTCTGAGCCGTTCGGCTCACCGCCTGCGTGAGGCCATCGCGTCCTGCCTCACCACCTGCCTCACGCAGGCCCGCCTCACTCAGGCTCACCCTCAGCCCTCAGGCCCCTCCGCCCTCAAGCCCGCCCGCCCGCCGGCCGAGCCGCGCCCCGGCCGTCGCCACGCCAGCCGGACCAGCGCCCGTACCGGCCGTCCCACCACCAGCGCCAGCCCCGCCAGGGGCAGCACGAGCAGCACGGCCTGAAGGCACGCGGCCACCATGGCCAGCACCTGGTCGCCGGAGGAGCCGGACGCGCCGGACGCCCCCGCGTGCGCCATCAGCGACGTGATCGTCCGCCAGTCCGCCGCGAGCAGTTCCGGCAGGTTCACCAGCACCAGGCCCAGTTGCAGGGACAGCACCGGCACCAGGAAGAGCACCCACACCGCGACGACGACCTGCGGCCAGCGCTTCAGGGCCCGTAGCCGGTCGTCCTGCGGACGGCGGAGGAACACCCGGCGCAGGATGGGGGCGATGTACTTGAACAGGTCGGGGATGCCGATGAGGTCGGCGACGATGTAGTAGCCGTCGAAGCGCAGCGTGGGCAGCAGTTGCTGGACCATCTCCAGGTGGACGGAGAGGATCGCGACGAGCAGCGGCTGGAAGCCGGTCGCCGCGTACAGCGCGCCCAGGCCCAGGACGAAGACGGCGTTGAACCAGACGCCGCCGAGGTCGGCGCGGATGCGGCCCGCGCGGCCCAGCCGGTAGGAGTTGGTGATGTCCGTGTAGAAGGCGGGCCACACCAGGTAGATGCCGCAGCCCATCGCGCCGGGCCGGACGCCGCCGTAGCGGCAGGCCGCGCCGTGGCCCAGTTCGTGGAACGCGCACGAGGCGATCGCCAGGAGAACGACGAGCAGGACGGCGGCCGGTGAGGTGAGGACGTCCCGCAGCGCGGCGCCCGTGTCCTGGGTCGTCCACAGCCACGCCTCGCCCGCCACGAACGCGCCGAGCCCGAGGGCGACCACCGCCGGGCGGAACAGCCAGGCGAAGAGGCCCGACAGGAACCAGGTGACGTGCTCCGGCAGTACGGCCAGCCGGAAGCGGAAGGCGAGGAACGGGTCGTTCTTCGTGGTCGGGGGTGGCGGGGAGCCGTCGCTGTAGGTGGTGATGCCGAGCGGGGCGAGCTTCTTGTCGATGAGGAAGACGATGTGTTCCTCGGTGAAGCGCCGGCCCGTCTCCTCCGAGAGGTCGGCGGCGATCCGGGCCATGGCGGGCTCGGGGCCGGGGGGCAGGGGGCCGGCCAGGGCGCGCACCACCCGGTAGAGCAGGGGCGGGAGCCGGACGATCTGGCCGTCGGGGCGGCAGACGAGTTGCGGAGGCTCCCGGTAGCCGGATCCCTCGAACTCGCCGACGAGTTCCATGCCGGCCACCAGGGCGGGTGGGGCGCAGGGCGCTGACACGGTCGTCCTCCGGAGGGTGGCGGGCGGCGGGGAAGGGCCGGGACCGGGCAAGCGGGTCCCGGCCCTTCCCCGGACGCTTGGGGCGGGTCCGTCAGGCGATCAGTGACCGATCGGGTGGCCGATCAGTGACTGGCCACGGCCGCCGGGGTGCAGACCACGCTGGCGGTCGGGTTCTCGGAGCCCAGGCCGAGGGAGCCGAGGAGGCCCGGGGTGCCCTGCCGGTCGATGGACTGGCAGGCGGACAGCATCGTGGTGCCGTGGTCGTGCGGCACGGGGGCGAAGACGCCGCCGCCCGTGGCCGCCGCGGAGCTGGAGCTGCCGGAGGCCGCGCCGGCGCCGGGGTCGCCCGGGCCGACGAGGTTGAGCGGGGTGGCGATGACGCCCATGACGGTGCGCTCGGGCAGCACCTCGCCCGCGACGCGGTCGAGTTCCTCGAAGCTGATGGCGTTGTCCATATCCGTTCCCCTTCTGTGGTGTCCGCTCCCGGCCCGCCGAACGGCGCCCGGGCATGCCGCCCCCACCGGATCGGCCGGGGGCGGAGTCCTTGGGGTTGAGACGGTGGCGCGTGCTGGGGTGGTCAGCGGCTGTGAACGGCCGCCGGGACGCAGGTCATGGTGTAGCCGGGCGTAGTGGGTGCCAGGCCCAGGGCGGCGAGGAGGCCGAGGCCGCCGGGGTTCTCCTTGTACTGGCAGGCGTAGGCCACGGTCGTGCCGTGCTCGGTTCTCACGAGCGCCGGATAGACGGGATGGTGGTCCGCGCCCGCGCCGGCGGTGGCGCCGGTGGGCAGCAGGCTCGACAGGGCGATCCGCGCGGGCAGCTCCTCGCCGAACAGCCGGCCGAGCTCCCCGAAGGTCACGGCGGATCCCATTGGCTCATCCCTCCCTCTGGGACGACAGCGTCGCGTCCATCCCGGCGGGGAGCCTAACCCGCATATGAATGCACAACACTTCATCAATCCCCCTATCACCCGGTCGTGTTGTGAAATGCCCCGGGAGGGTGAAGGGCGGGAACACCCGCCCGGACAAGCGGAAGGGCCGCACCCCGTGAACGGGGTGCGGCCCTCAACCGCTCAGCCTGACCGCTTAGTTGCGGATCAGGTTGCGCAGCACGTACTGCATGATGCCGCCGTTGCGGTAGTAGTCGGCCTCACCGGGGGTGTCGATGCGGACGACCGCGTCGAACTCGACACCGGTGTCGGTGGTGACCTTGACCGTGCGCGGCGTGCGGCCCTCGTTGAGCTCGGTGACGCCCGCGAAGGAGAAGGTCTCCTCGCCGGTCAGGCCGAGGGCCTCGGCCGAGGCGCCCTCGGGGAACTGGAGCGGGAGGACGCCCATGCCGATGAGGTTGGAGCGGTGGATGCGCTCGTAGGACTCGGCGATGACGGCCTTGACGCCGAGGAGCGCGGTGCCCTTGGCGGCCCAGTCGCGGGACGAGCCGGAGCCGTACTCCTTGCCGGCCAGGACGACCAGCGGGATGCCCTGCTCGATGTAGTTGCGCGAGGCGTCGTAGATGAACGACACCGGCGCGTCGGCCTGGGTGAAGTCGCGGGTGAAGCCGCCCTCGGTGCCCGGCGCGATCTGGTTGCGCAGGCGGATGTTGGCGAACGTACCGCGGATCATGACCTCGTGGTTGCCTCGGCGGGAGCCGTAGGAGTTGAAGTCACGACGCTCGACACCGTGCTCGGTGAGGTACTTGCCCGCCGGGGTGTCGGCCTTGATGGCACCGGCCGGGGAGATGTGGTCGGTGGTGACCGAGTCGCCCAGCTTGGCCAGGACGCGGGCGCCGGTGATGTCGGCGACCGGGGCCGGCTCCATCTGCATGCCCTCGAAGTAAGGGGGCTTGCGGACGTAGGTGGACTCGGCGTCCCACTCGAAGGTGTTGCCGGTCGGGATCGGCAGGGCCTGCCACTGGGCGTCGCCCGCGAAGACGTCCTGGTAGGACTTGTTGAACATGTCCTCGCCGATGGCGTTGGCCACGACGTCGTTGACCTCGGCCTCGGAGGGCCAGATGTCCTTGAGGTAGACCGGGTTGCCGTCGGTGTCGATGCCGAGGGCGTCCTTGGTGATGTCCACCTTCATGGAGCCCGCGAGGGCGTAGGCGACGACCAGCGGCGGGGACGCCAGGTAGTTCATCTTGACGTCGGGGTTGATCCGGCCCTCGAAGTTGCGGTTGCCGGAGAGCACCGAGGTGACGGCCAGGTCGTGGTCGTTGACGGCCTTGGAGACCTCCTCCGGCAGCGGGCCGGAGTTGCCGATGCAGGTGGTGCAGCCGTAGCCGACGAGGTTGAAGCCGACCTTGTCGAGGTAGGGGGTCAGGCCCGCCTTGTCGAAGTAGTCGGTGACGACCTTGGAGCCCGGGGCGAGGGTGGTCTTGACCCACGGCTTGCGGGTCAGGCCCTTCTCGACCGCCTTCTTGGCCACGAGCGCGGCGGCGACCATGACGTAGGGGTTCGAGGTGTTGGTGCAGGAGGTGATCGCGGCGACGGTGACGGCGCCGTGGTCGATCGTGTAGGTGCTGCCGTCGGGGGCGGTGACGGTGACCGGGTTCGACGGGACGCCGTTGGCGGCGGCCGGGGAGTCGGAGGCCGGGAAGGACTCCTCGCCCGCCTCGTCGGCGGTGGAGACGTAGTTGAGGACGTCACGCTCGAACTGCGCGGCGGCCTCGGCCAGGACGATGCGGTCCTGCGGGCGCTTCGGGCCGGCGATGGAGGGGACGACCGTGGAGAGGTCGAGCTCCAGCTTCTCGGAGAAGTCGGGCTCGGCGGCCGGGTCCAGCCACAGGCCCTGCTCCTTGGCGTACGCCTCGACGAGCGCGACCTGCTGCGCGGAGCGGCCGGTGAGCTTGAGGTAGTTCAGGGTCTCGCCGTCGATCGGGAAGATCGCGGCGGTGGAGCCGAACTCCGGCGACATGTTGCCGATGGTGGCGCGGTTGGCGAGGCTCGTCGCGGCCACGCCCTCGCCGTAGAACTCGACGAACTTGCCGACGACGCCGTGCTTGCGCAGCATCTCGGTGATCGTGAGGACGAGGTCGGTGGCGGTGGTGCCGGCCGGGAGCTCACCGGTCAGCTTGAAGCCGACGACGCGCGGGATGAGCATGGAGACCGGCTGGCCGAGCATCGCGGCCTCGGCCTCGATGCCGCCGACGCCCCAGCCGAGCACACCGAGGCCGTTGACCATGGTGGTGTGCGAGTCGGTGCCGACGAGGGTGTCGGGGTAGGCCTGGCCGCCTCGGACCATGACCGTACGGGCCAGGTGCTCGATGTTCACCTGGTGGACGATGCCGGTGCCCGGGGGGACGACCTTGAAGTCGTCGAAGGCGGTCTGGCCCCAGCGCAGGAACTGGTAGCGCTCCTTGTTGCGGCCGTACTCCAGCTCGACGTTCTGGCTGAAGGCGTCCTTGGTGCCGAACTTGTCGGCGATGACGGAGTGGTCGATGACCAGCTCGGCCGGGGAGAGCGGGTTGACCTTCGCCGGGTCGCCGCCGAGCTCCTTGACGGCCTCACGCATGGTGGCGAGGTCGACGACACAGGGCACGCCGGTGAAGTCCTGCATGATCACGCGGGCCGGCGTGAACTGGATCTCCTGGCTGGGCTGGGCCTGCGAGTCCCAGTCGCCCAGGGCGCGGATGTGGTCGGCGGTGATGTTCGCGCCGTCCTCGGTGCGGAGGAGGTTCTCCAGCAGCACCTTCAGGCTGTAGGGAAGGCGCGCGGAGCCCTCGACCTTGTCCAGCCGGAAGATCTCGTACGACTCGTCGCCCACGCGCAGCGTGCTGCGGGCGTCGAAGCTGTTCGCCGACACGACAGTCTCCTTCATGCATGAATTCGCGTACTGCGGCAATCCTGCCGCCCCGATGGCGCGCGCGTACGCTAAGGTGTGCCTAACTTAGGTATGCCTTACTGGCGCGACAGCGGTACGCCTCTCGGCAGATATCTCGATGTCGAGATAACTCTAATACATCGCCGCCGATCGGTCATGCCCGGATAGGCCGAGCGGGCCCGCGCCCGGTGGCCGACGGCACCTCCGCCGCGCGGCGGAGGCGGGCCCCGCGATCTCGTCCCGGGGAGCGACGGCCGGGAACGCCCTGGTGGCCAGGATCGACCCCGGCCGTTCCCGATCCGCTCCAGAACCGGAGATCCCCATGTCCATACGGGCCCCTCGCACGCTCACCCTCCTCGCCCTCGCGGCAGCGCTGACCGCCCCGGCCGCCGTCCCCGCCGTGGCGGCGAGCCCCTCCGGTGGTGAGCCGCGGATCACGAGCACCTCCAGCCTCACGGGGACGGGCCGCATGGACCACCCCGTGCCCGGCAACGACATCCGCGTCACCGTCGACGCCCGCGCCTTCTACGGGGTGGGCCACCTCCCCGTACGCTCCGAGGGCACCTTCCGCGTCTCGCACCACACGGACGCCATGAACGGGGAGCCCGCGTCCGACCACTGGGGTGAATTCGCCGTCGACTGCCTGACCACCGGCGGCCCGGTGGCGACCGTGACCGGCAGGCTCGTCCGCACCGACCCCGGCGGCCCCTGGGAGAAGGCGGGCTACCTGAAGCGGCACGTACGCATGGGCGTGAGCTTCTACGTCGCCGACGTCGCCGACGTCGCCGACGGGAACGGCGGCCCGAGCCGGATCGGGCTGTCGGGAGGAACGGAGAAGGGGGAGCTCCCCCTGAAGAAGTGCATGGCCCCGGCCCCCGACGCGACGGTCGTGGCGGGCGGCTACACCCTCAGGGACAGGACGCCGGTGGGCTGACCGACGGGCGGCAGGTCTCGCCGAACACGTGGGGGTGGTTCACCAGTTCGGGTGACGGTTGAGCCGAACGAGCCGTCTGCCGAAGCGGATTGCCGTAGACCGTGGACAGTCGTCATGCTGCAGTCTCGATGCCCGCAGGAGGACCCGTGAGCACGCAACCGATTCACCCGCAGCCGCGCACATACTCAGCCGACGACCCCGAAACCGCACTCAAGTACGCGATCCAGCACGTCAAGGGCAATCGTGCTCAGATCGTGGAGGGGGTCATCCAGCTCATGTCGCCGACCTGGGGCCACGAGAAGGCCATCAAGAAGATCCGCAGGCAGATCGAGCCGACAACCGACAAGCTCGGCTGCACGGTCGGCGCAGGCAACGTCGACCTGCCAGGAACCCCCAACTGGTTCATCCCCGACATGGCCGTCATCCCTGAACAGCTCGAAGACGCCGATGCGGTTCTCCCCGACCAGACCCTACTGGTCGTCGAAGTCACCTCGGATTCCAACGGCGACACCGACCGCATCGTCAAGCGCCGCCGCTACGCCGAGTTCGGCGCCCCCCTGTACCTCCTGGTCGACCGCCAGGAGCAGTCCTGCACCCTCTTCGGCGAGCCCGGCAAGCTCGGCTACACAAAGGTCAGCGGCCCCCACCCCTTCGGCACGCCCCTCCACCTCCCCACCCCCTTCGACCTGGAGCTCGACACGTCGGACTTCTGATTTCCATACTCCTGTCCGATTGTTCGGATAGGAGCAGAACGCGTGGACAGGCCATGGCGCATGCGGAAGGAATCTCATATCTGAGATACCGTCTGACTCATGACAGACGCCTACCTCGGCCGTATCGGCAAGCTCATCCGCGACGCCCGGCAGCACCGCGGCTGGACCCAGTCACAGCTGGCGGACGCGCTCGGGACCAGCCAGAGCGCGGTCAACCGCATTGAGCGGGGAAATCAGAACATCAGTCTTGATATGATCGCCCGCATCGGTGAGGCCCTCGACAGCGAGATCGTCTCCCTCGGATACGCCGGACCGATGCATCTCCGCGTCGTCGGCGGGCGCCGGCTCTCCGGTTCGATCGACGTCAAGACGAGCAAGAACGCCTGCGTGGCCCTGCTGTGCGCCACGCTGCTCAACGCCGGGCGCACCACCCTGCGGCGCGTGGCGCGGATCGAGGAGGTCTACCGGATCCTCGAGGTGCTCGCCAGCATCGGCGTGCGGCACCGGTGGATCAACGACGGGAACGACCTCGAGATCGTGCCGTCCGCCGAGCTCGACCTGGGCGCGATGGACACCGAGGCCGCCCGCCGCACCCGTAGCGTCATCATGTTCCTGGGTCCGCTGCTCCACCGCATGGACCACTTCAAGATCCCTTACGCCGGCGGCTGCGACCTCGGCACCCGTACCGTCCAGCCGCACATGACGGCGCTTCGGCACTTCGGCCTGGAGGTCACGGCCACCGACGGCACGTACCACGCCCAGGTGGATCGTTCCGTCTCCCCCACGCGCGCCATCGTGCTGACCGAGCGCGGGGACACCGTCACCGAGAACGCCCTGCTGGCCGCCGCCCGTCATGACGGCGTGACGGTCATCCGCAACGCCAGCTCCAACTACATGGTCCAGGACCTCTGCTTCTTCCTGGAGGAGCTGGGCGTGCGGGTCGAGGGCGTCGGCACCACCACGCTCACCGTGCACGGCGTGGCCACCATCGACCGCGACGTCGACTACGCGCCCTCCGAGGACCCGGTCGAGGCCATGAGCCTGCTCGCCGCCGCCGTGGTGACGGAGTCGGAGCTGACGATCCGCCGGGTGCCGGTGGAGTTCATGGAGATCGAGCTCGCCGTCCTGGAGGAGATGGGCCTCGACCACGAGCGCAGCCCCGAGTACCGCGCCGACAACGGCCGCACGCGGCTGCTCGACCTGACCGTGCGCCCCTCCAAGCTGCGGGCGCCGATCGACAAGATCCACCCGATGCCGTTCCCGGGCCTGAACATCGACAACGTGCCGTTCTTCGCGGCCATCGCCGCGTTCGCCCAGGGCCAGACCCTCATTCATGACTGGGTCTACGACAACCGCGCCATCTACCTCACCGACCTCAACCGCCTCGGCGCGGACGTCAAGCTCCTCGACCCCCACCGGGTCCTGGTCGAGGGCCCCACCCGCTGGCGCTCGGCCGAGATGATGTGCCCGCCGGCGCTGCGCCCCGCCGTGGTCGTACTGCTGGCGATGATGGCCGCCGAGGGCACCTCGGTGCTGCGCAACGTCTATGTCATCAACCGCGGTTACGAGGATCTGGCCGAGCGCCTCAACTCCATCGGCGCCCAGATCGAGACGTTCCGGGACATCTGACCCGCCCCCGCCCAAGCCACGAGCCCGGCGCACCCGTTCGGACGGACGCGCCGGGCTCTCGCGTTCCCGCCTGTCGTAGACTCCGGACTGACCGAGCGGTCAGACAGCTGACCGCATGGTCAGTCAGGCGTCCACCGTGAGGGGAGCGGAAAAGACATGGAACGCACGACGTGCTGTGTGGTGGGTGGCGGTCCCGCGGGCATGATGCTCGGCCTGCTGCTCGCCAGGGCCGGCGTCGAGGTGACCGTGCTGGAGAAGCACAAGGACTTCCTGCGGGATTTCCGCGGCGACACGGTCCACCCGTCGACACTGCGCCTGCTCGACGAACTCGGCCTGGGCGAACGGTTCGCACGGCTCCCGTCCCGCAAACTGGACCTGGTCCGGATGCACATCGGCGACACGGTCGTGACCCTGAGCGACCTGCGGCGCATCCCGGGCCCGCACAAGCACATCGCCATGGTCCCGCAGTGGGACTTCCTCGACCTGCTCGCGAGCGCGGCCGCCGAGGAGCCGTCCTTCACCCTGCGGACGCGCACGGCCGTCACGGGCCTCCTCACCGAGGGCGGCCGGGTCACCGGCGTGCGCTACGAGGACGCGGACGGCGCCACCGGGGAGATCGCGGCGGATCTCACGGTCGCCTGCGACGGCCGTGACTCGCTGGTCCGCGAGCTGGCGGGGCTGCGGCCCGACTACGTCGACGTCCCCATGGACGTCTGGCAGATCAAGGTGCCCGCGCAGTCCGACGACACCAAGGAAGGCGCGATCTTCATGCGCGCCAAGGACGGGCAGTTCGCCGCGACGACGGACCGGGGCGATTACTACCAGACGTCCTACCTCATCAAGAAGGGCACCGACCGGGAGCTGCGGGCCAACGGGATCGAGTGGTTCCGGGCCCGGCTCGGCGACCTGTTCGGCTGGGGCGAGGAGGTCACGGACACGATCCGCTCGTGGGACGACGTGAAGCTGCTCGACGTGACCATGGGCAGGCTGCGGCGCTGGTACCGGCCGGGGCTGCTCTGCATCGGGGACTCGGCCCACATCATGTCGCCGACGGGCGGCGTCGGCGTCAACCTCGCGGTGCAGGACGCCGTGGCGGCCGGACGGATCCTCGCGGAGCCGCTGCGGAACGGCTCGGTCTGCGTGCACGACCTGGAGCGGCTGCAGAAGCGACGGCTGCTCCCGGTCGCCGTCATCCAGCGGTCGCAGATCGCCGAACACGAGGCCATGCTGCGGCCCATCCTCGACGGCACGCTCGGCCCCGACCGGCTGCCGGTGCCGGTCCGGCTGATGCGGCGCGTACCGGTGCTGCGGACGGTGTCCGGGTATCTGGGCGGGGTCGGCATACGTCCGGAGCGCGTACCCGCCTTCGCCCGGCGCTGACGGACAACTCCGCGCTGACGGAGACGCCTGCCTGCCGGGACCGTACGGGGGTCAGTCCTGGCGCCGGATCGCGCTGAGCGCGAACGTCTCCAGCTCGTCGGCCGCGGCGTCGAGGTCGTAATCGGGGTGGACGAGCCAGTGGGAGATCACACCGTCGATCGCCCCGCCGATCGCGAGCGCCACGGTCACGGGGTCGAAGGCGCGCACCTGGCCGGTCTCCTGGCAGCGGGCCAGGAGACCGGCCAGGTGGCCCAGGCGGTCGTGGCTGTCGTGGGAGCCCGGATTCTTGAGCCGGGTGCCGCCCTCGTCGTCGAGGAGCATCTCGGTGATGACACGGACGTGGCGGCGGTTGGCCTGCTGGTACGAGATCATCGCGCGGACGTACGCGACGATCGCGGCGCACGGCTCGGTCTCGCGCTCCACCCGCTCGTGGACGTAGGCCCTGAAGCCCTCCAGCACGTGCTCGAACGTGATCCGGGCGAGGTTGTCCTTCGACGAGAAGTGGTAGAGGACGGCGGCCTTGGAGATGCCGGCCGCCTCGGCGATCGCGGAGAGCGAGGTGGCCGGATAGCCCTTGGTGGAGATCAAGTCGATGGTGCACTCGACGATCTGCTGCCGCCGGGCCCGCTCGGTGAAGGTCAGGGCCTGGGGGTCGGCACTCCGACGAGGGGCCATCGACACGCCGCCTTTGCTCTCGCTGATTCCACGAACAGTTTCGCGAACCGCTGCAAACGGTACACCGGGCGCCCCGACCCCAGCAGCACGGCCGCCGGGCGCCCCCGCCCGTCAGAACGGCGGGCACCGCCACCCGGCACCTTCGTCAGGGCAGCACGGCCAGCCCGTCCAGCTCCACCATCGCCTCCTCGTCCCAGAGCCGGACCACGCCGACGACGGCCATCGCCGGGTACTCGCGGCCCGCCAGACGCCGCCAGATCCGTCCGAGTTCACGGGCGTGCGCCCGGTACGCGCCCACGTCCGTCGCGTAGACGGTCACCCGGGCCAGGTGCTCCGGCCCGCCCCCGGCGGCCCGGAGGGCGGCCAGGAGATTGGTCAGGGCCCGCTCGAACTGCTCCGGCAGGCCGCCCGCCACGACCGTGCCGGCCGCGTCGAGCGCGGTCTGCCCCGCCAGGAGGACCAGCCGACCGCCCGTGGCGGCGACGGCGTGGCTGAAGCCGCGCGCCGGCGCGAGCCCGGCGGGGTCGATCCGCTCCAGGCTCACGGGGAGGCCCCCGCGCCCGCCGCCCGGAACAGCTCCTTCGCGATGATCGTGCGCTGGACCTCGCTCGCCCCCTCGTAGATCCGGGGCGCGCGCACCTCCCGGTAGAGGTGCTCCAGGAGGTGGCCGTGGGCCAGGGCGCGGGCGCCGTGGATCTGGACCGCGGAGTCGACGACGTACTGGGCGGTCTCGGTGGCGAAGAGCTTGGCCATCGCCGAGCGCGCGGCCACGCCCGGCTCCCCCGCGTCGTAGGCCGCGGCGGCCGCCTGGACGAGCAGGGCGGCCGCCTCGGTGCGGGTGGCCATCTCGGCGAGCAGGTGGGAGACGGCCTGGAGGTCCTTCAGCGGGCCGCCGAACGCCTGGCGTTCCCCCGCGTGGGCCACCGAGGCGTCCAGGGCGGACCGGGCCATTCCGACAGCGAAGGCCCCGACGCTGGGCCGGAACAGATCGAGGGTGGCCATGGCCAGCCGGAAGCCCCGGCCCACCTCGCCGACGACGTCGCCGGGGCCCACGGGCACGCCGTCGAAGGTGAGCGTGCCCACGGGGTGCGGGCCGAGCATCTCCAGCGGCTCCCCGCCGAGGCCGGGGCGGTCGGCGGGGACGAGGAAGGCGGTGACCCCGGCGGCCCGGGTCCCCGGGCCCGTACGGGCGAAGACGGTGTAGACGTCAGCCTGCGGGGCGTTGGAGATCCAGCGCTTCTCACCATGCAGCCGCCAGCCCGACGAGGCCGACCCAACGCGCAAAGATCCGCCTGCCCCGACCGCCCCTCCCACCCCGGTCGGCTCCGCGCGCAGCTCCAGGGCGGCCGCGTCCGAGCCCGCGCCCGGCTCGCTCAGTGCGAACGCGGCCACGGCGCGCCCCGCGGCGACCTCCGGCAGCCAGCGCGCCCGCTGCGCCCGGGTGCCCTGCGCGACGACGGGGTGGGCGCCGAGGCCCTGCAGGGCGAGGGCCGTCTCGGCCTCCGTGCAGGCGTACGCCAGCGATTCGCGCAACAGGCACAGGTCCTGGGCGCGTACGGGACCGGCGAGGGGCACCACCCGGGAGAGCAGGCCGAGTTCGCCGAGCGTCGCGAGGAGCGGCCTGTTGACCTTGCCGGGAGCGCCCCGGTCCGCGACGGGGCGCAAGCGGCGGGCGGCGAGCGCGCGCAGTTCCACGGAGCCCTTGCGCCGCTCCCCCTCCCCTGTGAACGGTGTGGCCATCCGACCCACCCTTCTCTCGCGTGGTTTATCGCGCTCTATTGACTGCCGTCACCGCCTCGTTACGCTGACAGTGGATCCGCGTCGCTGGCAAGACCTCCGTTCACCTCCGATTTCTCCGGCGATTCCGTCGACGAGGGGGCGCATCCGCGATGGAGCTCATGCCATCGGCCCATATCGACACCTTCCCGCGCGACCACCTCCCGCCCGTCGCCCAGTGGCCGGAACTCCGCTTCGACCTCCCCGGCGCCCCGGACCTGCGCTACCCCGACCGCCTCAACTGCGCCGAGCGCCTGCTGGACGCCACGGTGGACCGGCTGGGCCCCGGGCGACCGGCCATCCGTGGCGGGGGCGCACCCGGAGCCGGGAACGGATCCGGGGCCGGGGATGGAGCCGGGGACGGATCCGGGGCCGGCGTCGTCTGGTCGTACGGACTGCTCAAGGAGCACGTCGACCGGATCGCGCACGTCCTCACCGAGGACCTGGGCGTCGTGCCCGGCAACAGGGTGCTGCTGCGCGGCCCCACCACGCCCTGGCTGGCGGCCTGCTGGCTGGCCGTGCTCAAGGCGGGCGCGGTGGCGGTGACCGTCCTGGCCGCGCAGCGCCCGCACGAACTGGCCACCGTCTGCCGCATCGCACGCGTCCGGCACGCCCTGTGCGACGCCCGGGCGGCCGGTGACCTCCGTGCGGCGGACATACCGGACTTACGCCTCACGCTGTACGGCGGGAACGCACCGGACGACCTTCTGCGGCTCTCGGCAAATAAACCCGCATCCTACGGCGCTGTGGACACCTCCGCCGACGACGTCGCCCTCATCGCCTTCACCTCCGGAACCACCGGACAGCCCAAGGGATGCGTCCACTTCCACCGCGACGTCCTCGCCATCGCCGACACCTTCTCGACGTGCGTACTGCGCCCCCGCCCGGACGACGTCTTCGCCGGCAGCCCACCGCTCGGCTTCACCTACGGCCTCGGCGGTCTCCTCGTCTTCCCGCTGCACGCCGGGGCGTCCACCGTGCTGACCGACTGGGGCGGCCCCGAGCGCCTGCTCGCCGACGTCCAACGGCACCGCGTCTCCGTCCTGTTCACCGCGCCGACCGCCTACCGGGCGATGTTGGAGACCCTCGGCCCGTACGACGTGTCGTCCCTCCGCCGGTGCGTCTCCGCGGGCGAGCACCTGCCCGCCGAGCTCTGGCACGCGTGGCGGCGCGCGACGGGATTACGCCTGATCAACGGCATCGGCGCCACCGAAATGCTGCACGTCTTCATCTCCGCCGCCGACGACCGCATCCGCCCCGGCGCGACCGGCCTCCCCGTCCCCGGCTACGAGGCGCGCGTCGTCGGCCCGGACGGCGCGCCCGTACCCGACGGGCAACCCGGCCTGCTGGCCGTGCGCGGCCCCACCGGCTGCCGCTACCTCGCCGACGAACGGCAGCGCGTGTACGTGCGCGACGGCTGGAACCTCACCGGCGACACCTATGTCCGCGAGCCGGACGGCTACTTCCGCTTCGTGGCCCGCGCCGACGACATGATCATCTCGGCCGGTCACAACATCGCCGGCCCCGAGGTCGAGGAGGCCCTGCTGCGCCATCCCGACGTCCTGGAGGCGGCTGTCGTCGGCCGCCCGGACGAGCGGCGCGGGCAGATCGTCGTCGCCCACGTCGTCCTGCGGGAGGGGGTGCCGCCCACGGAGGAAACGGTCGCGGAGCTACGGGAGTTCACCAAAAAGGAGATCGTTCCGTACAAGTGCCCTCGCGAGATCGTGTTCCTCCCCGCCCTTCCCCGCACGCCCACGGGCAAATTACAGCGCTTTCGGCTGCGTTCCGGAGCTTTACAGTTTCCCCGTGACTGACCAGCAACCGCTTCACACCCCCCGCTCCCTCATCGTCACCTTCTACGGCGCGTACGGGCGCGGGGACGCCGGCCGCCCCGCCGGGCCGGTGCCGATCGCGGCCCTGATCCGGCTGCTGGGGGCGGTGGGCGTGGACTCGCCCTCGGTGCGGTCGGCCGTCTCCCGGCTCAAGAGACGCGGTCTGCTCGTGGCAGGCCGCACCCCCGCCGGCGCGGCGGGCTACGGCCTGTCAGAAGGCGCCCGGCAGTTGCTGGACGACGGCGACCGGCGCATCTACGGCCGCCCCTCGGCCCGTACGGGCCACGGCTGGCTGCTGGCCGTCTTCTCCGTGCCCGAACACGAACGCCACAAGCGCCACCTGCTGCGCTCCCGGCTCTCCCGGCTCGGCTTCGGCACGGCGGCCCCCGGTGTGTGGATCGCCCCCGCCCATGTGCACGAGGAGACCCGGCACACCCTGGAGCGGCTCGGACTGGCCTCCTACGTCGACCTGTTCCGCGGCAGCCACCTGGGCTTCGAGCCGACCGCCGAGTCGGTCGCCCGCTGGTGGGACCTCGACGCGCTGGCCGCCCAGCACCGCGCGTTCCTGGACGCCCACGAACCGGTCCTCCGCCGCTGGGCCCGCCGCAAGCCGGTGCCGCCGGAGGCGGCCTACCGCGACTACCTCCTGGCCCTGGACCGCTGGCGCCGCCTCCCGTACGCGGACCCGGGCCTGCCGGCGGGCCTGCTCCCCCCGGACTGGCCCGGGGGGCGCGCGGCCCGCGTCTTCGCGGCCCTGCACGCGCGGCTGAGGGACGCGGGAGAACGCTTCGTGGCCCCGGCGCTGGCGTAACGGGGCGGGTGCGGCCCGGCGGCCGGGTTCGCACCCACCCGTTCCGCCCTGCGGAACGCCTGCCCGCAAACCCGGGGCGCTGCCGCCCCTACACCCGCCGCCCCGTGGGCGGCCTCCGACTCCCCGCCCGGTAGGGCAAGGGCCACGGCGCACCGGGCCCCGAATACCCCTGCTCCGCCGCCGCGTGCAACGTCCAGTGCGGATCGTACAAATGCGGCCGCCCCAACGCGCAAAGATCCGCCCGCCCCGCCAGAATCAGCGAATTGACGTCGTCCCAGGACGCGATCGCCCCGACGGCGATCACCGGCACCCCCACCTCGTTGCGGATGCGATCCGCGAACGGCGTCTGGTACGAGCGGCCGAACGCGGGCCGCTCGTCCGGCACGACCTGCCCGGTCGAGACGTCGATCGCGTCCGCGCCGTGCTCGGCGAAGGCCCGGGCGATGGCGACGGCGTCGTCCGCGGTCGTACCGCCCTCGGCCCAGTCCGTCGCCGAGATCCGGACGGTCATCGGCCGCTCGGCCGGCCACACCTCCCGCACGGCCTCGAAAACCTCCAGCGGAAAGGCCAGCCGACCGGTGATACCGCTGCCGTAAGCGTCCGTGCGGTGATTGGTGAGCGGCGAAAGGAAGCCGGACAGCAGATAGCCGTGCGCGCAGTGCAGCTCCAGCAGATCGAACCCGGCACGCGCCGCCGCCTCCGCCGACCGCACGAACTCATCCCGCACAACGGCGAGTTCGTCAATGGTCAAGGCGTGCGGCGTCTGATTGACGCCAGGGCGGTACGGAATGGCCGAGGGGGCGACGAGGGGCCAGTTCCCCTCGGGGAGCGGCTGGTCGATGCCCTCCCACATCAGCCGCGTCGACCCCTTCCGCCCGGAGTGGCCGAGCTGGAGCCCGATGGCCGTGCCGGGGGCCCGCTCGTGGACGAAACCGACGACACGCCCCCACGCCCGCTCGTGCTCCGGCGCGTACATCCCCGTGCACCCCGGTGTGATGCGCCCCTGGGCGCTCACGCAGACCATCTCGGTCATCACCAGCCCCGCCCCACCGAGCGCGCGGGCGCCGAGGTGGACGAGGTGGAAGTCGCCCGGAGTGCCGTCCGTGGCGGAGTACATGTCCATCGGGGAGACGACGACGCGGTTGCGCAGGGTCAGCCCGCGCAGCCGGAAGGGCGTGAACATCGGCGGGGTACCGGCCGGAACGCCCGCCTCCTCCTCGACGGCGGCGACGAAGCCGGGATCGCGCAGCCGGAGGTTGTCATGGGTGACGCGGCGGCTGCGGGTGAGGAGGTCGAAGACGAACCGGCGGGGCGGCCCGCCGACGCGGACGGCGAGGTCCTCCATCCACTCCATGCTGGCGCGGGCCGCCCGCTGCAGGGACTCGACGACGGGGCGGCGCTCCTCCTCGTACGCCGCCAGCGCCTCGGTGACGCTCGTGGCGCCGTCCAGATGCGCGGCGAGGGAGACGGCGTCCTCAAGGGCGAGCTTGGTGCCGGAGCCGATGGAGAAGTGGGCGGTGTGGGCGGCGTCCCCCAGCAGGACCGTACGACCGTGGGACCAGCGCTCGTTGACGACCGTGCGGAAGACGTTCCAGGTGGAGCGGTTGGAGCGCAGGGCGTGGCCCTTCAGCGGCCCGGGGAACCAGCCGGCGCAGGCGTCGAGCGACGCCTGCTCGTCGCGGCCGTCCAGGCCGGTGCGGCGCCACACCTCCTCCCGCATCTCGACGATGACGGTGCTGGCGTCCGGGGCGAAGGGGTAGGCGTGGAGCTGCATGACGCCGTACGGGGTCTCGGCGATCTCGAAGCGGAAGGCGTCGAGGGCGAAGTCGGTGGCGAGCCAGATATAGCGGCAGCGGTGGCTGGTGATGGTGGGACGGAAGTGGTCGCGGTGGGTCTCGCGGGTGCGGCTGCCCGCGCCGTCGGCGGCGATGACGAGGTCGTAGGAGCGGGCTAGTTCGGCGGCGGGCGGCGCCTGCGCGCGGAAGCGGATGGTGACGCCGAGGTCGAGGCAGCGCTGGTGGAGGAGGGCGAGGAGGCGGTGGCGGCCGAGGGCGGCGAAGCCGTGGCCGCCACAGGTGACGGTGCGGCCCCGGTGGACGACGTCGACATCCTCCCAGCTGACGAATTCGCGGCGCAGGGCGGCCCGTAAGACGGGGTCGGCGGTCTCGATGCCGTCGAGGGTCTCGTCGGAGAGGACGACGCCGAAGCCGAAGGTGTCGTCGGGGGCGTTGCGTTCCCAGAGGGTGATGTCGCGTTCGGGCGCCTGGCGTTTGAGCAGGGCGGCCGCGTAGAGGCCGGCGGGGCCGCCGCCGACGACCGCAACGCGGGCCACCGCCGGGGCGGTCACCGGCCCCGCCACGCGGGAGGCCGCTTCTCGGTGAAGGCGGCGTGGAACTCGGCGTAGTCGGCGCTGTGCATCAGCAGGGCCTGGGTGGCGGCGTCGAGTTCGATGGAGGCGGCGAGGGACATGTCGAGTTCGGCGTTGAGCAGGGCCTTGGTCTGGGCGTGGGCGAGGGCGGGCCCGTCGGCGAGCCGGCGCGCGAGGTCCTGGGCGGCGGTGGGCGCGCCGCCGGGTTCCGTCAATTGGCTGATGAGGCCGATGCGTTCGGCTTCGGCGGCGTGGACGGGTTCGCCGAGCATCAGCAGCCGGGTGGCGTGGCCGAGGCCGACGACGCGGGGCAGGAGGTAGGCGGCGCCCATGTCGCCGCCGGAGAGGCCGACCCTGGTGAAGAGGAAGGCGAAGCGCGCTGTCGGGTCGGCGACGCGGAAGTCCGCGGCGAGCGCGAGAACCGCGCCGGCGCCGGCCGCGACCCCGTGCACGGCGGCGACCACGGGGAAGGGGCAGTCGCGCAGGGCCCGGACGACCTGGCCGGTCATGCGATTGAAGTCGAGGAGACGGGCGGTGTCCATGGCGAGGGTCGCGCCGATGATGTCGTCGACGTCGCCGCCGGAGCAGAAGCCGCGCCCCTCGCCGCCGAGGACCAGGGCGCGTACGGATCCGTCGCGGGCCAGTTCCGGGAGGAGGTCGCGCAGGTCGGCGTAGGCGCCGAAGGTGAGGGCGTTGAGCCGGTCGGGGCGGTCGAGGGTGACGGTGGCGACGCCTGAGTCGAGGGTCAGGCGCAGGTGCCGCCATTCCTCGGTGCGGGACGCGGAGCCGGTGAACGGACTCATGGAGCGCGGCCTCCTTCAGCCGGACGGCTGGTGCCTGCCCGGTGAAGCTATCACCGTTGTGTGACTGTCGTCACGAGTGCGCGATAGAGCCGGGGGCGGCTTGGAGCAGCTTGAAGCCACCGCCCCGAGCCGCCGCCCCCCCGCTCCATCGCGCACTCGCCGGCGGGGTCAGCGGCCGGGTCGTCGGCGGGGTCGTGCGAGGTGGGGCGGGGGTCAGCGGCCCAGGGTCGCCACCATCAGGGCCTTGATGGTGTGCATACGGTTCTCGGCCTCGTCGAAGACGACCGAGTGGGCGGACTCGAAGACCTCGTCGGTCACCTCCAGGGAGGTCAGGCCGTGGCGCTCGTGGATCTCACGGCCGATGGAGGTGCCGAGGTCGTGGAAGGCGGGCAGGCAGTGGAGGAACTTCACGGCGGGGTTGCCGGTCGCGCGCAGGACGTCCATGGTGACGGCGTACGGCGCGAGGAGGGCGATGCGGGCGTCCCAGACCTCCTTGGGCTCGCCCATCGACACCCAGACGTCGGTGGCGACGAAGTCCGCGCCGCGCACTCCCTCGGCGACGTCGTCCGTGAGCGTGACCCGGGCGCCGCTGGCGGCGGCCAGCCGCCCGGCCTCGTCGATGATCTCCTGCGCGGGCCACAGCTCCTTGGGCGCCACGATCCGGACGTCCATGCCGAGAAGGGCGCCGGTGACGAGGTAGGAGTTGCCCATGTTGTAGCGGGCGTCGCCGAGGTAGGCGTAGGCGACGCGCTCCAGCGGCTTGGCGGTGTGCTCGGTCATGGTGAGCACGTCGGCCAGCATCTGGGTGGGGTGCCACTCGTCGGTGAGGCCGTTGTAGACGGGCACCCCCGCGTTGGCGGCGAGCTCCTCGACGACGTCCTGGCCGTGGCCCCGGTACTGGATCGCGTCGAACATCCTGCCGAGGACCCGCGCGGTGTCCGGGACGGACTCCTTGTGGCCGATCTGGGAACCCAGGGGGTCGAGGTAGGTGGTGTGGGCGCCCTGATCGGCGGCGGCCACCTCGAAGGCGCAGCGGGTCCGGGTGGAGGTCTTCTCGAAGACGAGCGCGATGTTGCGGCCCTGGAGACGACGCTCCTCGGCGCCCGTACGCTTGGCGGCCTTGAGCTCCGCGGCCAGTTCGATCAGGCCGTGGAACTCCTCGGCGGTGAGGTCCGTCTCCTTGAGGAGGTGGCGGCCCTTGAGGTCTGTCGCCATGGCGTGGGCTCCTACGTCGTCAGCGGCTGTAGCGGCGCCGTCATTGGTCAAAAACGGAAGTGTATACAGCCTGCCACATTCTTATGCGCCAGCCTAGAGTGGCCCCCACCCCGGTTGCCCCAGCTCAGGAGGCTAGGCCCCCGGCACCGGGTCCCGCTCGACCGGGCAGCTCATACAGCGCGGGCCGCCCCGGCCCCGGCCCAGCTCGCTGCCTGGGATGGTGATGACCTCGATCCCATGTTTGCGCAGGTAGGTGTTGGTCGTCGCGTTGCGCTCGTAGGCGACCACGACGCCCGGCTCTATCGCCAGCACGTTGCAGCCGTCGTCCCACTGCTCACGCTCGGCCGCGTGGACGTCCTGCCGCGCGGTCAGCACTCTGATCGAGTCGAGCCCCAGGGCGGCGGCGATCGCGCGGTGCATGTGCTCCGGCGGGTGGTCGGTGACCTTGAGATCGCTCTCGCCGACACCGGGCTCGATCGTGTACGAGCGGAGCATGCCCAGGCCCGCGTACTGGGTGAAGGTGTCGCCGTCCACCATGGTCATCACGGTGTCGAGGTGCATGAACGCCCGCCGCTTGGGCATGTCCAGCGCCACGATCGTCCGCGCCGACCCGGCCGCGAACAGGCCCCGGGCCAGCATCTCCACGGCCTGCGGGGTGGTCCGCTCGCTCATCCCTATGAGGACCGCGCCCTCGCCGATGACCAGCACATCGCCGCCCTCGATGGTGGAGGGG
This sequence comes from Streptomyces sp. L500, assembly GCF_054551825.1. NCBI lineage: Bacteria > Bacillati > Actinomycetota > Actinomycetes > Kitasatosporales > Streptomycetaceae > Streptomyces > Streptomyces sp. L500. Next base: position 46,522 of record NZ_JBTOLC010000002.1, on the reverse strand, counting down.
TAGGCCGCCTGCCCCTCGCACCAGACGTGGAAACCGCCCGGGGCGAAGAGCGGGTGGTGGCGGTAGACCGCCTCGTAGTGCACGGTTTCGTGCCAACGGGCGGGCCAGCGCATCGCGTTGATGCTCACCCCGTCGTAGATCCAGGCCGAGGTGTCACGAGTGAAGAGGTGGTTGGGCAGCGGATTGAGCAGGAAGTCGTCCAGGTCCATGACGTGGAAGCGGACGGAGACGGGCTCGCTGTGCCGCTCCAGGAACTCGCGCTTGGTCATCCCGCCCACGAGCCACGAGGTCAGCTCGGCGACCGGCATCCCGTCGAAGGCGGCCCGCAGATGGTCGGTGGCGAGGGGGCCGTACTCCTTCTCGTAGAAGACCCGGTCCAGCACCAGCGCCCGGGCCGCCGGCGACCGCAGGCTCTCCTCCAGCAGGTCCTGGAAGAGGTGCACCTCCACACCGCGCTCCCGGAGGACGTCCGCGAAGCCGTCGTGCTCGGCGCGGGCGCGGCGGACCCAGAGCACGTCGTCGAAGAGAAGAGCGTTCTTGTTGGAGGGCGTGAGCCGCTTCAGCTCCAGGTCGGGGCGGTGCAGGATGACGCGGCGCAGCCGCCCGGCCTCGGAATCGACATGGAATCCCATCCCCCCATCCTGACCCCAACCCGCCACGTTCACTCGGCGACCGGGGCACGGAGTGCCGCCCCGCGCCCCATAAGGGGCGCGGGACGGTGCCGATATGCGGCTGCCGCCGCGCTGGCGCGACCAGCCACGGTCGGCCCGCAGCTGCAGGACCGCGCCCCATAAGGGGCGCGGGGAACTGCGCGACCAGCCCCCACCGGCCCGCAGTGCCGGAACCGCGAAACCGCCGGAGGCAAGTCGCTAGAGCCGGGGATCCACCGGCTCGGACTCCAGTGCGAGGACGGCGAAGACCGCCTCGTGGACCCGCCACAGCGGCTCCCCGGCCGCCAGCCGATCCAGCGCCTCCAGCCCCAGCGCGTACTCGCGCAGCGCGAGCGAGCGCTTGTGACCGAGGTGACGTATGCGCAGCCGGGCCAGATTCTCCGGGCGGGTGTACTCGGGCCCATAGATGATCCGCAGATACTCGCGACCCCGGCACTTGATGCCCGGCTGGACGAGCTTTCCGTCCTCCCCGCGTACATACGCCTGGAGCGGCTTGACGACCATGCCCTCGCCACCGGCGGCGGTGAGGTCGAGCCACCAGCGGGTGGCCTCGGCGACGGACGCCTCGTCCCCGGTGTCGACGACGATGCGGCGGGTGGTGGCGAGCAGCCCGCCGGAGCCGCCGACACCCGCGTCCTCCGCCACGGTGTCCTCCGCCACGATCCGGTCGATCATCGCGAGCTGCTCGTCGTGCGGGACGGTGGCCAGACTGCGGCCCTCGGCGGCCAGGATCTGGAACGGCGCCAGCCGGATCCCGTCCAGGACGTCCCCGTCGGTGCCCTCGGCCGGGCCGACGGGCCAGCAGTAGCGGCGGTACGCCTCCGTGAAGGCCTCGGCGTCCTCGGCCCGCTCACGCTGGCGGCCGAGCAGCTCGGCGACGTCCAGGCCCCGGGCGGCGGCGGACTCCAGGGCCGCGAGCGCGCCCGGGAAGACCGCGCCGGAGGCCGCGCCCACGGCCGCGTACTGGTTGCGCAGCAGTCCCTGGGCCTTGAGGGACCAGGGCATCAGCTCGGCGTCCAGCAGCAGCCAGTCGGTGGTCAGCTCCTCCCACAGCCCGGCGCCCGTCACACAGCGGCCCAGCCGCTCCAGGAGACGGGTGGCCACCTCGGTGTCGTCGAAGAACGGCCGGCCGGTGCGGGTGTACACCGCGCCGGGCACGCCCTCGGGCACCCCGAAGCGCTCGCGCGCCACCTCCGCGTCACGGCAGACCAGGACCACGGCACGGGAGCCCATGTGCTTCTCCTCGCACACCACCTGGCGCACACCGTCGGCGCGGTAGGCGGCGAAAGCCTCCGCGGGGTGCTCCAGGTAGCCCTCCTCCTTGGAGGTGGCGCAGGGGGCCATGGTCGGCGGCAGGTACACCAGCCGGCTGGGCTCGACGGCGAAGCGGCTCATGACCTCCAGGGCCGCCGCCGCGTTCTCCTCCCTGACCGCCACCCGGCCCAGGTGCCGGGTCTCCACGACGCGGCGGCCGGTGACGTCGGCGAGGTCCAGCGGGCGGCCGTCGGCGCCGCCGGGAGCCTCGCTGACCAGCGGCCGCAGCGGCTCGTACCAGACGCGCTCGGCCGGCACGTCCACGAGCTCGCGCTCGGGCCAGCGCAGCGCGGTCAGCTTGCCGCCGAAGACGGCACCGGTGTCCAGGCAGATGGTGTTGTTGAGCCAGGTGGCCGTGGGGGTCGGGGTGTGGCCGTAGACCACGGCGGCCCGGCCCCGGTAGTCCTCCGCCCAGGGGTAGCGCACGGGCAGGCCGAACTCGTCGGTCTCGCCCGTCGTGTCGCCGTACAGCGCGTGCGAGCGGACCCGGCCGGAGGTGCGGCCGTGGTACTTCTCGGGCAGCCCCGCGTGGCAGACGACCAGCGCGCCGCCGTCGAGGACGTAGTGGCTGACGAGCCCGCCGATGAACTCGCGTACCCGCTCCCGGAACTCCGGGTCCTGCTCGGCCTCTCTCTCCAGCTGCTCGATCGTCTCGGCGAGGCCGTGCGCGACCTTGACCTGACGACCGCCGAGGAAACGGCCGAGCTTGTTCTCGTGGTTGCCGGGGACGCACAGGGCGTGCCCGGCGGCGACCATGCCCATCACCAGGCGCAGCACACCCGGGCTGTCGGGGCCCCGGTCGACGAGGTCGCCGACGAAGACGGCGGTGCGCCCCTCGGGGTGCGCGGCGTCCACAGGGCGACCGGCGTCGTCACGCACGAGGTCGTAGCCGAGCCGGGTCAGCAGGCTCTCCAGCTCGGAACGGCAGCCGTGGATGTCACCGACGATGTCGAACGGGCCGGTGACGTGGCGCAGGTCGTTGAAGCGGCGCTCGCGCACGACCTCGGCGGAGTCCGTCCGGGCCGTGCCCCGCAGGACGTGCACCTTGCGGAATCCCTCGCGCTCCAGGTGACGCAGGGAACGCCGCAGCTCGCGCTGGTGGCGCTGAATGACGCGCCGGGGCAGAGCGGCCCGGTCGGGCCGGGCGGCGTTGCGTGCGGCGCAGACGTCCTCGGGGATGTCGAGGACGATCGCGACGGGCAGCACATCGTGCTCCCGGGCGAGGGCGACAAGCTCCTTGCGGGGCTCGGACTGGACGTTGGTGGCGTCGACGACGGTCAGCCGGCCGGCCGCGAGGCGCTTGCCGACGATGTAGTGCAGGACCTCGAAGGCGTCCTCGCTGGCGCTCTGGTCGTTCTCGTCGTCGCTGACCAGGCCCCGGCAGAAGTCGCTGGAGATCACCTCGGTCGGCTTGAAGTGCCGTGCGGCGAAGGTGGACTTGCCGGATCCGGTGGCCCCGACGAGGACCACGAGGGACAGGTCGGGAACGTCCACGGTCACACGCTTCTCAGCCGTGCGTTCTGCCATGGTGCGTTCTTCTCCCGTGGTGCGTTCTTCTGCCGTGCGCCCGTCTGCCGTGCTTTCCGCCGTGGTACGGCTCTCTGTTGTGCGGTCCTCGGTCATGCGGTCCTCGCCTCCTTCACGCTCTCGTCGGTGCCGCGCTGCTTGCCACTCACACCATTGACGTAGTTCACGTCATTCACGTCGTTCACATCGCTGTTCGCCTTCTTGCCCGCGTCCCCTCCCGCGTCGTCGCGCCTGTGGAAGACGGCCATCTGCGTCGGCGGCCCCACCTCGGGGTCGTCGGGGCCCACGGGCAGGAACTCCACCGTGTACCCATGGCGCTCGGCGACCCGCTCGGCCCAGGCCCGGAACTCCTTCCGGGTCCACTCGAAGCGGTGGTCCGCGTGGCGCACGTGCCCGGCCGGCAAGGTCTCCCAGCGCACGTTGTACTCCACATTGGGCGTCGTCACGACGACCGTCGCCGGGCGGGCCGCGCCGAACACCGCGTACTCCAGGGCGGGCAGCCTCGGCAGGTCCAGGTGCTCGACGACCTCGCTGAGCACGGCGGCGTCATAGCCCGCGAGCCTGCGGTCGGTGTAGGCGAGGGAGCCCTGGAGCAGCGCCACACGGGCCGCCTGCCGCTCCGGCATCCGGTCCAGCCGCAGCCGCCGCGAGGCCTCCTTCAGCGCGCGTATCGACACATCGACACCCACGATCTCGGTGAAGCGGGCGTCCTTCAGCAGCTCCCCCACCAGCTGTCCCTGGCCACAGCCGAGGTCGAGCACCCGCGACGCCCCGGACCGGCGCAGGGCGTCGAGGATCGCCGCACGTCGCTGCACCGCCAGCGGCACAGGCCGCTCCTCGGTGTCCGCCGTCTCGTCGACCGCGTTGTCCAGCTCGTCGGCCTCGGTGTCGTCGGCCTCGGCCAGCCGGGCGAGCGCCAGGCGGTCGAGGGCGTCTCTGGTGAGGCCCCAGCGTCGGGAGAGGTAGCGGCTGGTGATCAGTCGCTGCTCGGGGTGGTTTTCCAGCCAACCCTCGCCGAAGCGCAGCAGCTTCTCCACCTCGTCGGGCGCGACCCAGTAGTGCTTGGCGTCGTCTAGCACCGGCAGCAGCACATACAGCTGCCGCAGCGCCTCGACCAGCCTCAGCTCCCCCTCCAGAACCAGCGACACATAGCGCGAGTCGCCCCACTCGGGGAACCGCTCGTCCAGTGCCACCGGACGGGCGGTCACCGTCCAGCCCAGCGGCGCGAAGAGCCGCTCCACGAGCGCGGCACCCCCTCGGGCCGGCAGCGCCGGAATCTCGACGCGCAACGGACGGGCTCGCTCGGGCAGTTCGGGCCGGGCCGCGCACTGTCCCTTGATGGCGCTGGAGAACACGCTGCCGATCGCCACGGCCAGCAGTGAGGATGCCGCGTACGGACGGTCGTTGACGTACTGCGCCAGCGCCGAGTCGGGTGCGCCGCCCCGCCCCCGGCCCTTGCCGCGCCGGACGAGCGCCACCGGATCGACCTCGAGCAGCAGCGCCGCCGTGCAGCGCTCCACACCGGCCTCGGGGTAGAGGACGTGCGCGGTGCCATGGGAGGTGGAGAACCACTGCGCCTTGTCGGGGTGCTTGTGCAGCAGGAATCCGAGGTCGGTCGCGGGGTTCTGGGCATCGCCGGAAGTACTGATCGTCAGGAACACGCAGTCGATTATCCGGGCCCATCTGGCCGGATTCCTACTGCTTTTCCAGTAGCACGGCCAGCTCCGCGATCCGTTCCGGGCCGACACGGCAGCAGCCGCCGACGATCCGGGCCCCGGCGGCCCGCCAGACCGCGACCCTCGCGGGATCGAATGTCGCACGCCCCCGCCAGTCCTTTGCTCGCGCATCCCATCCCTCCCCACTGTTCGGATAGACCACGACCGGTTTCCCCGTCACCCGGGCGGCGATCCCCACCGCCCGGTCCGCATCACCCGGCGCACAGCAGTTGACCCCTACAGCGATTACCTGGTCGTTCCCGGCGGCCACCGCGAACGCCTCCGCCAGCGGCTGCCCCGCCCTGGTGGCCCCGCCCTCGACGCTGTACGACAACCACACCGGCACTCCGCAGCCCCGTACGGCCCGCAGCAGCGCCCGCGCCTCGTCCACGTCCGGCACGGTCTCCAGCGCCAGCACATCCGGCCCGGCCCCGGCCAGTACCTCGATCCGTGGCCGGTGGAACCGCTCCAGCTCCGCGACGCTCAGTCCGTACCGTCCCCTGTACTCGCTTCCGTCCGCGAGCATCGCCCCGTACGGCCCGACGGACGCGGCGACCCAGGCTTCCCGCTCAGCCCGCGTGGCCGCCCGGCGCGCCAGCTCGACGCTTCGCCGCAGCAGCGCGGCCGCCTCCTCCCTTCCCACTCCCCTTTTCGCGAACGCCTCGAAAGTCGCCTGATAGCTGGCCGTGATGAGCACCTGGGCGCCCGCCCGGACGTAGGCCGTGTGCGCGGCTTCGATCTGCGCGGGGTCGTCGGCGAGCAGCCGGGCCGACCACAGCTCGTCGGACAGGTCACAGCCCTGGGCCACCAGCTGATTGGACAGCCCGCCGTCCAGGACGAGCGGCCCCCGCGCGAGCGCGTCCGTGAGCGAGGCGCCGGGCAGCGCGTCGGGCAGCGCGTCCGGCACACCGGACACGTCAGGCGGTGTCATCGGCAAAGAACCGGGCGGGGTGTCAGGGACGGACGTCAAGGTGTTCCTCCAGCGGCTGGGTGGGCCTCTTCCCCCCACTATCGCGCCCCCCTCCGCGCACCTCAGCCCCGCCTGCTCGAACAGACGTCAACAGGTCGCCTCACGCCCTCCCCTACTCACTCCGGCCGGGTGAAATTCCCCCGTGCCGGGCGGCCCACGGAGCCTCCGCCAGTGTCCGGCGCGTCCGGCTGATCGTTGGCTCGGGCGGAGCCGGACCGCCCGGCCCGCGCACCGGTGTCCGCTGCCGGAGGCGATGATCGCAACGCCGCCCGACCGCTCGGGGAGGGCGAGGGCCGAGGAGGCCATCATGACCCAGGAAGCCGCGCCCGACGAGGCCGTGCCCACCCAGGCCGCTTCCCCACAGCAGGGCGCACCCAAGGGCCTGCTGCAACAGATGGAGGAGTTGATGGCGGCGCTCAACGCCGATCTGACGCAGCTCGACGCCGACCTTCAGTCGTCGGAGCGGCGGGCCGTCGACGACGAGCCCGAGGAGCCCGCCGAGCCCGCCTCGCCCAGGAGCGGCGCCGGCACGGACTGACCTCCACTCCCCCGGGCGCCTCATGCCGCACCGCCTCGCGTCCGCAGGGCGAGCCGTCTGAGCAGCCCTCCGATCCTGTCGCTGGTCTCGTCGGCGGCGTCGATCGCCTCTATGCACTGCCAGTAGACGGCGTCCTCCTCACAGGCGCCGGCGACACCGACCAGCGCGATGCCTACCTCGCCCAGGAGCTCTCCGAGGTCCGTCAACGCCGCCCAGGGGTCGCGAACTTCGGCGAGCTGCGCCGCTCGTAAGCCTCCGGACCGCAGCGCGGCCTGGCGCAGCGCGCCGGAGGCCCGGGCCCCGGCCTCGCTGAGGCCGAGGGCCGCCGCGCGCGCCTCGAAGGGCCCGTGAAGGGCGAGGTGGCTGCCGATGGCCTCGGCCAGCGCCTGCGCCTGCCATGCCTCGATGACGATGTCCCGCACCTCCCTGGCCTGCGCCAGGGCGTGCCGAGTGGCCACGATGAGCCGCACTGCCTCCATGACCGTCCCCCATGCTTTTCCGTCCGCCCGCTCTCACTACCCAGAGTGATGACTAACCGCCGGAAAAGCCAGGGGAATTCAGAAATCTGTGGATACCAAATGCGGTGTGGATAACTCAATCACTCCGGAGAGTGACGGCCGTCGTGATCGGCGACGCCGTCACCGGTCTCCTTCAGTGCCGGAAATCGCCGCTCATTTCGGTCGATCTTCGCCGAAAGCGCCGCCAGGACATCGATGCCCAGCACCTCGCAGAACTGGAGCAGGTAGGCCAGGACGTCCGCGACCTCGTCCTCGACCCGCGCCGCGGTAGAGGGTTCCTCCATCACCCGGGCCGACTGCTCCGGCGTCAGCCACTGGAAGATCTCGACCAGTTCGGACGCCTCGACGCTGAGCGCCGCGACCAGGTTCTTGGGGGTGTGGAACTGCTGCCAGTCGCGTGCCGCGGCGAAGGCCGCCAGCCGGTCCTGCAACGTCCGCACGTCGAGACCCGCCGTCCTGGCGGACCCACGGCGGTCAGATCCGGCAGACCCGTCAGGTCCGGCAGGCCCGTCTGGGTGGTCATGACGGTCGGAGCGGCCACGGCGGGCTTCCTCATGGGACTCAGGGTGCTCAGTCTGTTCAGGGTGCTCAGTCTGTTCAGGGCGCTCAGTTTGTTCAGGGTGTTCACTCACGCCCCCAGGTCTACCATTGATGCCCCTGCCACCTCACCGGCCACTTCCGCCGCAGCCCCCCGCAGCGTCCCCACCAGTCTGATGTGCCCTCGTTCACACATCCGAGCCGCCAGTTCCAGCAGCTCCCGGGCCTGGCGCGCGTCGAGGCACCGATCGAGGCCGTCCGCCAGGACGGTGAGCACCTGCCGGGCCTCCAGCACCTCGGTCGCCGGATCCACCGCCAGCACCCCCGGACCCGTCAGCAGCACCAGGCACAGCGCCAGGTAGCGCAGCTCTCCATCACCCAGCCGTTCCAGCGGGGTGGTGGCCCCGGCCTGCCGCCCCAGGACGGCCCGCACGAACCCGCCGTCGAGGCCCTCCACGGACAGTCCGTCGACCGGCCCGCGGCATCCCGCGTCCGCAGCCGCGACCAGCAGGGCATGCCGGGTGACGCACTCGTTGCGCGTGCGCCCCAGGACCGCGGCAACGTTGTCGCACGCGCCGCGCAGCCGCCCGTCGCGCGCGGCGACCGGCGCGCGCATCAGCTCGGGCCGGGGGTCACAGGGGAAGACCGAGCGCAGGGCGATCACGACCTGCTCTGCGGCGTCGAGAACCATCCGCTGTCCAGCGGTCTTCCCCGCGACCCGCAGCGGCAGGAGCGCCGTGCCCAGCCGGTCGTCGGGCAGGGGCGCGCGGGTGACGGGCACGGAGCCCGCCGTGTGCCAGGCGGCCTCGACCCTCGGCAGCCCCGGGTCGCGCAGCGCCGTGGAGAGCAGCGTCAGCCCCGACCCTGTCAGCCGTTCGCCGACCACGCGCAGTTCGGGCTCGGCCTGGACGGCCACGTCCAGCAGGACCGGCCCCACCGGGCCTTCCACGGTGCACCCGATCCGGAAGCCCCGCCTCCCCTGGGCGTCGGGTCTGGCCTGCTGCGGTACGCACGCCTGGGCGCCGCCGGCCACCGGGGCCAGCGCCTCGTCGAGGGTGTCACCGCCCGCGAGCCGGGCGAGTACCTCGTACGCCTCCAGGGCACTGGACTTGCCGCTGCCGCTGCCGCCCCGGAAGAGGGTCAGCGGATCGAGCGGGAAGACGGCGTTGCGGTGTGACTTGAAAGCGGAAAGCCGCAGTTCGGTCACGACGGGGCGCTTATGCGGATTGGCGGCGTCCATGTCTGAGGACCGTAGGCGGCAAGCTGTCAGCCAAACCGTTTCATCTGATCATTCTTCCTACGATCGGGGTACCCGGAGGCCACCTCGGTCCCTTCCGGGGCCAGCAGGAAGACATTGGTGTCGACCCGGTGCATGGCACTGCCCAGCCCGAAGACGACACCGCTGGAGAAGTCGAGGATGCGCTTGGCCACGTCGGTGTCGGCGCTCGTGAGGTCGAGCAGCACCGGGACGCGGGCGATCAGGTACTCGGCGACCTCGCGGGCGTCCGCGAAGATCTGCACCCGGAGCACGACGAGCCGTCGCTGCTTCTCGGCGGGCTCCTCCTCGGGCAGGGCCCGGTGGTCGGGCCAGGACGGCCATGCCTGGTGGCTCCGCAGCGGAACGACCTGGGCAAGCCCCTCCCACTGCTCATCAGTCGCCTCGGACCGGTTCACCGGATCACCCCTCCGGGGAACGTGCTGGGTATGTACATCCCGCGATTCTAGGGATAAAAAGCCCCCGTTAGGCCCAATGACACGCGCCCCGAGTGGGCCGATCGGCCCAGGGGCCGGCTCTTGGGCGCCCCGACGGCTCCCCGACACCACCACGGCGGCGAGGGGCGGCGAGGGGGCGGCGAGGGGGCGGCGACGGCGAAACGATACGTATCGCCTCGATCACTCGCTACACTCCCGTTCCATGCCCGACAAGACAGCACCCGACGCCGCCCGGCGCAGCCAGCGCTCACGCCAGGCGATCTGCGAGGCCGCCCTCTCCCTCGTGGGCGAGACCGGCTACGACAAGCTGACGATCGAGGGGATCGCGGCCCGCGCCGGCGTCGGAAAGCAGACGATCTACCGCTGGTGGCCGTCCAAGGGGGCCGTCCTGCTCGACGCCTTCACCGAGACCGTCGAAGCCGGCGAGGGCACGCTGCCCGACACCGGCGACCTGGCCACGGACCTCAAGGCCGTGCTGCGGGCGACGGTCGACGAGTTCAACGACCCCGCGTTCCAGGCCCCGTATCGCGCGCTCTACGTGGCCATGGTGAACGACTCCGAGGTCTCCGCCGGCTTCACGAGCAAGGTGATGGAACCGGGCACCCAGGCCTACGTCGACCGGATCCGCGCCGCGCAGGAGGCGGGAGAGGTCGCCGAGGACATCGACCCGCGCCTGGCCGCGGAGCTGATCCTCGGCCCCTTCGCCCAGCGCTGGCTGCTGCGGAGTCAGCCGCTGACGCACGAATTCGCCGACAGCCTTGTCGACATGGCTCTCACCGGCCTGCGCCCCCGGGCTCCCCGGACCTGACGCATCACGCATAACGGTACGATCGGTACGCGATGTTGAACCATATTGTGCGGTACCTGCACTGCCCCCACTGCACCGCTCCCCTGGCCACGAAGGGCCGTGCGCTGGCCTGCTCGAACGGCCACTCCTTCGACGTGGCGAAGCAGGGTTATGTGAACCTGCTCCCGGGAGCGGTCAAGTACAGCGCCGACACCCGCGAGATGGTCGACGCCCGCGCGGAATTCCTGAGCGCCGGTCACTACGCCCCCATCGCCGACGCGCTGGTCGCCCTGGCGCGCGACACGACCGACTCGTCGGCCGAGGGTTGCGTGCTCGACATCGGCGGCGGCACGGGCTACTACCAGTCCCATGTCATGGACTCCTTCCCCGAGGCGGAGGGCATCCTCCTCGACATCTCCAAGTTCGCCGCACGCCGAGCCGCCAAGGCACACGCGCGCATCGGTGCCGTGGTGGCCGACGCCTGGCAGGCCCTTCCCCTGCAGGACGCCTCCGCCGCGCTCGTCGTCAACACCTTCGCCCCCCGCAATGGCCCGGAGCTCCGACGGGTCCTCCACCCGCAGGGCACCCTCCTGGTCGTCACGCCCCGCCCCGACCACCTCCAGGAGCTGATCGACGCCCTCGACCTGATGCGCGTGGACGAGCGCAAGGAGCAGCGCCTCTCCGACCAGCTCGCCCCGCACTTCTCGACCACGGCGTCGCGCGCGCTGACGACGACCATGACGCTCGACCGCCACGCCCTGACCCAACTGGTCGGCATGGGCCCGAATGCCTGGCACAGCGACGGCGAAGCCCTGGCGGCACGGATCGCCGCGCTCCCAGAACCGTACGAGGTCACGCTGTCGGTGACGCTGACGGCGTACCGACCGCTGGCCTGAGAAGCCCGTACGACACGGACGCCATCACGGCCGCTGCCACCCTCCACGTCACCCGCCCTCCCCAAACACCTGCCGGGCCGCCCGCCGCCAGCGGTTCGCCGGGAGGGCGGGGCGTAGGGCCGCCAAGGCTCCGCAGTACTTGGTGAAGACGGCGGGTCGCACCCCATGGGCGTGCAACAGCCGGTCGACGTCGCTGAGGTGGCCTGCTGACTTCGTCTCGACGAGGACGAGCGCGGCGTCTCCGCGTACGGCCCGTCCTGTGCGCGGGTCCCCACAGATCAGACCCGCGTCGCAGGTGACGCGTTCCCCGTCGCCCACCAGAGTCGTCCGTAGATAGTCCGTGGTGAGGGAAGGGCGCAGGGTCGTCGGCGCGTCGATGCCGTGCGCCTGCTGCAGGGTCTCGGCGAGATACGCGCGGCAGTGGGGGTCGAGCGGGGTCTCCGCGCCGGTCAGAGCGCGACGATGCTTGACCGTGGCACCGCGCCTCCCCTTGAGCTTGATCTCGAACTGCCGTTCCCCCGAGTCCTCGTACACCCGCTCACGGATCTTGAAGCGGAGCCGGCGGCCCTGGCGGTGGTCGTGGAAGGAGCGGAGCTCCGGGGTGTCGTAGTAGACGGAGTGATAACGGAAAGCTCGACGCCCGCCGATGGCCAGCACCCGGAAGTGGCCACCCGGCCACCGGGAGTCCGTCAGCCGGCCGGCCATGCTCAGGAAGACCGGTGCGGGCACGAGATAGCTGCGGTCGAAACGGGTCAGCAACTGGGCCCGGTCGTTCACTTCGGTCAGGGAGATGGGTGCGGCGGCCCAAGCGACCCGCTCGACGGCGCGCGCGGCTGCCGTGGAGGCTGCCATGGGAGCTGCCATGTCGGCGCTCACACCGGCTCGCAGACGGGTGCGACCCGGAGCCCGGCCAGGACCTCCGTGCCGAGGTGCGTGCCCTCGTCCAGGTCCGGCTCGCGGTACCGGACGTCGACGACCATCAGGTCGCGGACGTAGTCCACCTCCATGACGGTCCACCGCAGCGGCTCGCCCAATCGCCTGGCGAGGTCGGCCCGGAGCGCGACGGGGTCACGGTGCACCCGGTCGAGAGTGACGACGGCGCGGCGCGAGCGGGCCAGCAGCCAGTGACTGTCCGCGACCCAGAGCACGAGGAGCAGTACCGCGCTCAGCCCGGCCTTGACCGGCACCGTCACATCGGGCAGCCCGCAGACGAGGCCGAGGACGAGCGTGGTGAAGTAGTACGCGACGTCCTCCTGCTGCACCGCGTCCGAGCGCAGCCGCACGATCGACAACACCCCGAACAGCCCGAACCCGAGCCCGGCCGCCCCTCTGCCGCCCACCGCCGCCAAGGCCGCGACGACGGTGAACAGGCCGGCGTTCAGGGCCAGGTAGGCCGGTACGAGGTCGCGTCGGCGATGGCGCGGATAGTAGATCGCGAAGGCCAGCAGACAGACAGCGGCGAGGTCCAACGCCAGGCCGGCGGCGATGTGCCGTAGAGCGTCCATGATTCGCTCCCTCTCGGGTCGGAAGGGTCGGAAGGACCGGAAGGAGCACAGACGATAGGGCTACCGGAATCGAACATGCTTCGCCCTGTGGAGAAACGTTCCCGCATGGGGGCCCGGACGAGCCAGTCACGACCCGCGGCACAAGATCACAGGTGCCGCCTCGACCTGTCAGTTGGCCTGTCAGTCGACCTGTGAGATTCCCAGCTTTACGTACCCATGCCACGAGTTATCGGAAAGAATGACCGGGCGATGACCCCGACGCCCAAATCCCCAGCCCCTCCCCTGTACACCCCCTTCGCTCATCTCACCGCGCCCGGCTCCGCCCTCTATCGGCGGACGATGCAGACGTTCCTCACCGCCAAGGAGCGCTTCGCGGTGCACCTGCGCCCCGAGGACGTGCATGCCGCCCTGCCCGCCGGTGAGCGCCCGGCCGAGCTCGATGCCGTGGTCAACGCGCTCGACAGCCTCGTCAAGTGGGGCAATCTGCGGGCCGATCCCGATACGGCCCGCGTCACCGCTGTCGAGGACTTCTACCGCAAGCGGTTCGTCTATCAGCTCACCCAGGCAGGAGAGGCGGCGGAGGAGGCGCTTTCCGCATACGACGAGGCGCTGGGCCGGCGGGGCGCGCTCCAGGCGGTCGCGCTGCACGACATCGTCACCCAACTGCGTGCTCTCCTCGTCCTGGGGGCCGAAGAGTTACCGGACCCTGCCAAGACCTACCTCGCACTCGACGCGCTGACCAGCCGGTTCGCGACCCTCGCCGAGAACGCCCGGGCCTTCATGGGGTCTCTGCAGCGCACCATCGACCTGCACGACGTCGAGGAGGAGGTCTTCCTCGCCTACAAGGACCGGCTCATCCAGTATCTGGAGCGGTTCATCCAGGACTTGATCACTCTTGGCGGACGCATCGCCCAGCTGATCCTGGAACTGGAGGACGGCGACGTGATCGCACCGCTGCTCCGGACCGCCGCCGCTCGCGAGGCCGCCGACGCCTCTCCGGAGGATGCGGAACACGCCGAGCGGGAGGCGTACGCGCGGTGGACCGGGCGCTGGGACGGGCTCGCCGCCTGGTTCATCAGCAGGAACGGACGGGAATCACAGGCGCGGCTGCTGCGCGGCCGGGCTCTCGGGGCGATCCCCCAGCTCCTGGCGGTCGTGCGGTCGCTGAACGAGCGCAGAGCCGGGCGCTCCGACCGTTCCGCCGACTTCCGTACTCTCGCCCGCTGGTTCGCCGAGGCGCCCGACGACGACGCCCGGCACCGCCTGTGGCGCACCTCTTTCGGGCTCTACCCAACCCGTCACCTCACTGTCGACGCCGACACCCTCGCCACCCGCATGGCCCGGCCCGTGCCGGCTGCCACTCCGTGGGCCGAGGCCGACACCCTGCGCATCAGCCCGCAGTTGCGGCGCACCGGCAGTTACGAACGGCGTGGCAAGCCCCGCAAGGTCGAGGACCGTTCCGAGGCGCGCCGCCATCTCGCCGAGATCGCGGCCAAGCAGGCCGCCGAGACCGCCTCCGCGCGGGCGCGGCTCGCCACCGACGGGGCGACCCGGCTCTCCGCCCTCGGTGACCTCGATCCGCTCGCGTTCGGCCTCTTCCTCCAGCTCCTCGGTGACGCCCTCGCCACCTGGCGGCCCGGCATGACGCACACGTCCGCCACCAGCAACGACGGCTCCATGGAGATTCGTCTCACAGCGCTCGGCGACGGCACGACCGCCGAGGTCACCACCCACGGGGGTACGTTCCGGGGCTCCGACCACATCGTCGAGATCATCGACCTGACAGAGAGAGACAGCAGGCGATGAGCACCCCGCTCGCCGAGGTCCTGGAGGGACAGCACTCCGCGGAACTGCGCAAGGCCGCACGCGCTCTGCTCAAGGAACCTCTCCTCCTCGCCCACGGACCGCGTTCGGACGACTTCCGGCTCGTCCGCCGCCATGCTTCGGAACTGCGGGCATGGTTCGACCGCAACACCGGCTGGTCCCTCCTCGTGGACGCGGAAGCGGCCCGCCTGCGCAAGATCCCCGGCTGCCCCGCCGACCCGACGCACCCCGCTCGTGAGGTCGGTCGGGCCGGCGCTCCCTTCACCCGCCGCCGCTATGTCCTGCTCTGCCTCGCCCTCGCCGCCCTGGAACGAAGCGAAGCCCAGATAGCACTCGGTCGCCTCGCCGATCAGGTCGTCATGGACGCGGCAGACCCCCACCTCATCGCCGCCGGAATCCACTTCACCCTGGACCGCCGCGACGAGCGCCTGGATCTCGCCGCCGTCGTGAAACTTCTTCTGAGTCTGGGTGTCCTGCGGCGGGTCGCCGGTGACGAGGAGGCGTACGTCAGTGGAGCGGGCGACGTCCTGTACGACGTCGAACGCCGCGTGCTGGCCGGTCTGCTCGCCACCCGCCGAGGCCCTTCCACGGTGCGTGCCGACACCTTCGACGGGCGTCTGGCCGAGCTGACCGCCGACACCGCCCTGGACAGCGAGGACCTGCGGTTCCGCGCGATGCGCCGCTCACTGACCCGCCGGCTGCTCGACGATCCGGTGCTGTACTACGACGAGCTGACCGATGCGGAACTCGCCTACCTCACCCGGCAGCGCGGCTTCCTCATCGCCCGCATCACCGAACTGACCGGACTCGTCGCCGAAGTGCGGGCCGAGGGCATCGCCATGGTCGACCCCGACGACGACCTCACCGATGTCCGCATGCCCGAGCAGGGCACCCACGGCCACGTCACTCTGCTGCTCACCGAGCATCTCGCGGCGGCGGACGAACCTGTCACCATCGGCGACCTCCAGCGAAAGGTCCGTGAACTCACCGCCACATACGGCGGCTTCTGGGCCAAGTCCGCCAAGGAACCGGGAGCGGAAGGCGAACTGGTCGAGCAGGCACTCGCCAAACTCACCGCCCTGGGACTCATCACCCGCCACGGCGATGCGATCGCGCCCCGCCCGGCCCTCGCCCGGTACGCCGTCGGCGAGGCCGTCGTCCTCGAACCCCGCAACCGGCGCATGCCCCAGCAGCGAAAGGCGAGCAAGCAGTGACCGCCCTCCCCGTCCCCACGCGCTCCCGCTGGCAACCGATGCGCATCGGGCTCGTCGACCTCTTCCACTACGACGAGGAGGAGTTCCACTTCCGCGACGGGCGGCTGTTGCTGCGCGGCAACAACGGCACCGGTAAGTCCAAGGTCCTCGCCCTGACCCTGCCGTTCCTGCTGGACGGGGACCTCACCCCGCGCCGTGTCGAGCCCGACGGCGACCCGGGCAAGCGCATGGAGTGGAACCTGCTTCTCGGCGGCGAACATCCTCATCCCGAACGGCTCGGTTACACCTGGATCGAGTTCGGCCGACGGGACGGGACGACGGGCGAGGCCCACTTCCGTACGCTCGCCTGCGGGCTCAAGGCTGTCGCCGGGCGTGGCATCGCCCGCCACTGGTACGCGGTCACCGACCAGCGGGTCGGCCAGGGCCTCAGCTTGCTCGACGCCACCCGCACCGCTCTGTCCCGTGACCGGCTCGCCGAGGCGATCGCCGGTCACGGGATGGTGTACGACCAGGCCAAGGCGTACCGAAGGGCCGTCGACGAAGCGTTGTTCGGACTCGGTGAACAGCGGTACGCCGCCCTCGTGGACCTGCTCATCCAGTTGCGCCAGCCCCAGCTGTCGAAGCGGCCCAACGAGGCCGCCCTCTCCCGGGCGTTGACGGAAGCGCTCCCGCCCATGGACCAGGCGGTCGTCGCCGACGCGGCGGAAGCCTTCCGCTCCCTGGACGACGAGAAGGAGGAACTGCGGGCCGCCGCCGAGGCCGAGCACGCCGCCTCGGCGTTCCTGGACCACTACCGGCGCTACGCCCGCGTCGCGTCCCGCCGACGGGCCCGTTTCCCCCGCAGCGAGCACTCCCGGTACGAGCACCTGCAGCGGGATCTCGTGGAAGCGCAGGCGCACAAGGCCCGCGCGGAGGAGGACCGGGCAGCCGCCGAGGAACGCATCGCCGTTCTGGAGGAGACCGAGACACGGCTGCGGGCGCAGGACACCGCCCTGCGCGCGGGGCCCGAGATGCGCAGCGCCCGTGAACTGGGGCAAGCGGCCATGGATGCGGCCCGCACGGCGGGGGAACGGGAGCGCGCGGAAGCCGACTGGGGAGAGGCGAAACGCCTCCACCAGCGAGCAGTGAAACGGCTCGGCGCGGCCGAGAACCGGCTCGCCTCGGCCCGACGTCAGGCCGGCACCATCCTCGCCCGGGCCCGCGAGGAGGCCGGCAATGCCCAGGTCTCCCTGCCGGACGAGCCGAGCCGGGAGGCGGCCGAGGAGGCGACGGATCGCACGTGGCGCAACCTCGCCCACGTGGAACGCCTCGCCGACGAGGCCGACCGGACCGCGAGCGAGCGACGTGCGGCCTCCCGGCGGCTCGACGAGGCGGAATCCGACCTCGCACTCGCGACCGAGGCACAGCAGCGGATGGAGGAGGCCACGGCGGCAGCCGGCCGGGCATTGCTGGACGCCGTACGCCGGCATGCCGAGGAGTGCCACGAGCTGGCATACCCGGATCCGGTCGGCCTCCTCGACGAGCTCCAGGAGTGGACGCGACACCTCGACGGGCCCTACCCGGCCCATATCCGCGCCTCGCGCGCCCACCGCGCCACGTCGGCGCGCCTCGCCGATCACTCGGCGGCCCTGACTCATCGCAAGGCCGGGCTGCGGTCCCGCGTACGGGACGTGGAACAGGAGCTGGCCGCGCTAGAAGCCGGAGGCCAGCGCGGGCCGAAGGCCCCGTACACCCGCACCCCGGGGCTGCGCGAGCGGGCGACCGGCTCGCCCCTGTGGCGGCTCGTCGACTTCCGTGACGGACTCGGCGACACCGACCGTGCCGGGCTGGAAGCGGCCCTGGAGGCATCCGGCCTGCTGGACGCCTGGGTGCTCCCGGACGGCACGGCCCTCGACGCCGATGGGCACGATGTGCTGCTCGCGCCACGGACCGGGCCCGTGACCGAACCGTCCCTGGCCGATGCGCTGCGCCCGGCCGTCGATCACGGTGACGCACGGGCCGCGGCGGTCGGTGAAGAGACCGTGACGCGGCTGCTCGCGGCGATCGGGCTGGGTGAGGCGGGCGGCGCGGCCAGTTGGGCGGCGACGGACGGACGTTTCCGCGTCGGTGCGCTCACCGGACGGTGGGCCAAGTCCGCCGCGGAATACATCGGTGAGGGCGCCCGGGAAGAGGCGCGCCGGTCCCGCATGACCACCCTGCGCACGGAACTCGCCTCGCTTCGAGACGATCTGGCCGCCACCGCGGCCGAGGCCGAGGCCATCGTGGCGCGCCGCCACGCGCTCGACGCCGAGCTGGCCGCCGTACCCGACGACGCGCCGCTCAGGCAGGCGTACGCCCAGGAGGCCGCGGCCGCCGGCACCGTGCGCCGGGACCGAGCCCGGCGCGACGAACGGGCCGCCGATCTCACCGAGGCGGCCGAGCTGGCCGAGCAGGCCGCGGCGGAACTCGGCACGACCGCCGCCGACCTGGGCCTGCCCTCCGACCGGGCCGGGCTCGCCGCCGTACGCCAGGCCCTCACCAGCCTCACCCTCGTCCTCGCCGACCTGTGGCCCCTCCTGCGCGAGCGCGCCGAAGCGGCCCGTCAGGCGGACGAGGAACGCGACGAGGCCCAGCAGGCGGGGCAGCGGGCCGAGGAGCACGCCCTGCGGGCCGCGGACGCGGCCCGCGAGGCCACCACCGCGGCCGAGCACCACAGCACCCTGCGCTCCATGGTCGGCGCGGCCGTCGCCGAACTCCAGCGTCGACTGGCCGAGACCACCGACTCCCTGCGCGAATGCGGAGCCGAGCAGCGGCGCACGCGTGGGCGGCACACCGAGGCGGACCGGCGGGCCAGCAAGGCCGAAGGCCGTATCGAGCAGCTCGAACGGGGAATCATCGAGGCGGCCTCCGCCCGCGCCGAGGCGATCGCGGGTCTCCAGAGGTTCGCCGACACCGGCCTGATCGCGGTGGCTCTGCCAGGTCTGGCGGTACCGCCCGCCGGCGAAGGTCCATGGGCGGCCACTCCCGCCATCGCCCTGGCCCGTTCCATCGAGACCGAGCTGTCCGGGACGGATGACTCCGACGGGGCTTGGGAGCGGGTGCAGAGGCGGCTCAGCGAAGAGTTCAAGACGCTGCAGGACGCCCTGTCCCGGCATGGACACACCGCCTCCGCCCGCGTGATCGAGGACGGAATGGTCGTCGACATCGTCTACCAGGGCCGTGAACGGGCCGTGCCCGAGCTCGCCGAGGCGCTGGCCATCGAGGTCGGTGAACTCACCCGCATACTGTCCGCCCATGAGCGGGAGGTCCTGGAAACCCACCTCATCACCGAGGTGGCGGGGACCCTGCAGGAACTGATCGGCGCGGCGGAACGGCACGTACGGGCCATGAACGTCGAGTTGGAGGAACGCCCGACCTCGACCGGCATGAAGCTGCGCCTTGTGTGGCGGGCCTCTCGCAAGGCCCCGGCGGGGCTCGACCGGGCGCGGGAACGCCTGCGCCAGTCCGCCGATGCCTGGAATTCCGATGACCGGACGGCTGTTGGCGAATTCCTGCAGGCACAGATCGCCCAGCAGCAGTCCGGCGACGCCGCGGGCAGCTGGCTCGAACACCTCACCACCGCCCTCGACTACCGCACGTGGCACGAATTCGGCATCGAACGCCACCAGCAGGGCCGCTGGGTTCCGGCCACCGGACCGGCCTCGGGTGGCGAACGCGTCCTCACCGTTTCCGTGCCACTGTTCGCCGCCGCGTCCTCGCACTACGCGAGCGCGGGCAACCCGTACGCGCCCCGTCTGGTCACTCTCGACGAGGCATTCGCGGGAGTCGACGACGACTCGCGGGCCAAGTGCCTGGGCCTGCTCCACGCCTTCGACCTGGACGTGGTGATGACCAGCGAACGGGAGTGGGCCTGCTACCCGCAGGTGCCCGGCATCGCCATCGCGCAGCTCTCACGGACCGACGACGTCGGGGCGGTGCTTGTCACCCGCTGGGAGTGGGACGGCTCAGCGCGCGTGCGGCGCGACGATCCGGTGTACGAGCGGGACCTGCCGGTCGTGCGGGCGGAGGGCCAGGACCTGCTGTGGTCATGAGCGCCCCGCCGCCCGGCGGGGTGGATCTGAACCGCCTCCGCCGGCTGCTCGGCACCCCCGAGCTCGCGTGGCTGGTCGAGCGTGCGCGCCGACGCCTCGAACGCGAGCAGCCCCTCACCGGGACCGTCTCACTGGCCGCCCCCACCGAAGCGCAGAGGATGGCGGTCGAACGCCTGCTGGGCCGCGCGCCGCGCCCCGGCCGGTCGCTGGCCGTCCGGCTCGACACCGTGGACGAGGTCCTGCGCCGCTCCGGCGTCAGCCCTGACGGTCTCGCCGCGGCTGTGGAATCCCTGACCGGTCCTGTCGCCTCTCTCCGTCAGACCCGCCAGAACGAATCCCGCGCCTGGCAGGAGGCGTATCAGCCGCTCCAGGCGCTGGGCCACGACAGGTCCGGCCTCACCGCCTGGGCCACCGATCCGCGCACCGAAACCCTCGTACGACGCCTCGCCCGTGCTCCCGAAGCTGCCGGCAGGCTGTCCGTAGATGCCGCGAAGGTGCTCCGGGAACTCCCCGCCGAACCGGCTGTCTCGCTGCCCGCTTTCGCCGCCCGCGTCCTCGGCAGGGCCCACGCCCTGGACGACGGAACACCCCTGGCCACGCTCACCCTGTCCGGCATCCGAGCCCTCACCGGCTTCCCCGACGGCAACGGCGCCGCGTGGCGGCGGGAGGCGTGGGCGTCGGCGGGACTGCTGCGCGACGAACTGTCCTCGACGGTCCTCACCCTCAACCTTCGCGGCACCCCGGCCCTGGACTGGCTGGCCGAATCCGGCGAACCATGTGTCCTGACCCTCCGGCAACTCACCCACCAGCGCCCCCAGGCAGCTCGTGGGGTGGTACGGATCTGCGAGAACCCGGCGATCCTGGCTGCTGCGGCAGACACCCACGGCCCCGACTGCCCGCCCCTGGTCTGCCTCCAGGGCCAGCCGTCCGCGGCCGCCCTGACTCTCCTGCGCCACCTCCACGGCGGTGGCACGCGCCTCCTCTACCACGGGGACTTCGACTGGGGTGGACTCCGGATCGCGAACGTGCTGCTAAACCAAGTGCCGTGGCGCCCATGGCGGTTCACAGCCACGGACTACCGCGCCCTGGCCACCAGCGCGCCACAGCTGCCACCCCTGACGGGCACGCCAGCCGTGTCCCCTTGGGACCCTGGGCTGGCACAGGCATTGAGCGAGCTCGGGGTACGGGTCGAGGAGGAGGTGGCTTTGGCGGGCCTTCTAGCGGATCTCGCTTGATCGTGCTATCGGCTCCGCACATCGCCATCGGGCGGCCAAGTGCTGGCGAACATCGCGAACGTACGAAGCCAACAGGTCAGCCGTCCGTCTTCACCGGCTTCAGGATCGCCACGCACTCCACGTGGTGCGTCATCGGGAACAGGTCGAACGCCCGCAGCTTCACCGGCTCGTACCCCTCCTCCGCGAAATACTTCAGGTCACGCGCCAGCGCTGCCGGGTCGCACGCCACGTACGCGATGCGTCGCGCGCCCAGCGTGGCCAGGTGCCGCACCGTCTCCTTGCCCGCACCAGCACGCGGCGGGTCCAGGACGATGATGTCGGCGCTGTCGATGCGGGTGCGCGGGAGGACCGATTCGACCTTGCCCTGTTCGATGCGGACGCGGTCCAGGTCGCGGAGGTTGTGGCGGGCGTCCTCGACGGCGCGCTTGCCGGATTCGATGCCGAGGACGGCGCCCTTGTCGCCGACGCGCTCGGCGAGGGAGCCGGCGAAGAGGCCGACGCCGCAGTAGAGGTCGAGGGCCATGTCGCCCTTGCGCGGCATCAGGCCCTGCATGACGGCCTTGACGAGGGTGTCGGCGGCCTGGGGGTGGACCTGCCAGAAGCCGCCGGCGCCGACGCGGTAGGTGCGGTCGTCGGCGCGCTCGCGGACGAAGGCGCGGCCGTGGACGGGGTGGACCTGCTTGTCGCGCTCGCCGATGCGCATGACGGAGACGGGCTTGTCGAGCTCGACGATGGGCAGGCGGCCGCCCGGCTTGGGGGTGAGGATGACCTGGCGGTCGTGGGAGCCGGTGGCGGCGATGGCCTCGACCGAGGCGATCTGCGGCCACTCGCGCTTCTCGATGCCCAGCTCGCTGACGCCCTCGGCCGCGATCATGCAGTGGTCGATGACCTGGACCTCGTGCGAGCGGTGCTTGCGCAGGCCCGCGTGGCCCTCGGCGTCGATCGCGTACTGGACGCGGGTGCGCCAGGCCGGGACCTGGCCCGCGGGGAGCTTGTCGCCCTCGGCCGGCATGACCGTGCCGTCCCAGCCGGCCTCCTCCGGCGTGAGGCCCGCGAGGCGCATCAGCTGCTCCGCGATCACCTCGCCCTTGAGGCGGCGCTGCGCGCCCGGCTTCGCGTGCTGCCAGTCGCAGCCGCCGCACTTGCCCGGGCCCGAGAAGGGGCAGGGGGCCGGCACGCGGTCCTTGGACGCCGAGAGGATCTCCACCGCGTCCGCTCGCAGGAAGCGTGACGTCGACTCGCCCTCCGTCACCCTCGCCACCACGCGCTCGCCCGGCAGCGCGTGCCGTACGAACAGGACCCGGCCCGACTCCGTGCGCGCCACGCAGTGGCCGCCGTGGGCCACCGGGCCGACCTCGACCTCGTACTCGTGGCCGACCAGCGATGCTTCGGTCTCGTGCTGCATGACTGGTCGACTCCAGAAAGTAGAGAAGTGGGGAGACAAGAGGAAGGGGTGCGGGGGACCCCCTGGACAACAGCCGTCCAGTTTACGTCCCGCCGCACCCCATCAGCGACATCGGTCGCGACATCGGTGCCCCGCGTCGCTACTTCTTCGTCGCCGCCTTCTCCTTCTTCGACTCCCCGACCGGGCCGCGGCGCACCGAGCCCGGCGCGTTCCACTCGGCGCGCTTGCGGGCGCGTCGCTTGGCGACCTCGGAGGAGTCCAGCTGCCACGGCACCGAGGTGACCATCACGCCCGGGGTGAAGAGCAGGCGGCCCTTCAGGCGCAGGGCGCTCTGGTTGTGGAGCAGGTGCTCGTACCAGTGGCCGACCACGTACTCGGGGATGTAGACGCTGACCGCGTCGCGCGGGCTCTCCTTTCGGAGGCCCTTGACGTAGTCGATGACGGGGCGGGTGATCTCTCGGTAGGGCGAGTCGAGGATCTTCAGCGGGACGTCTATGCCGCGCCGGTGCCACTCCTCGCGCAGCGCCTTGGTCTCGGCCGCGTCGACGCTGATGCTCACGGCCTCCAGGTTGTCGGAGCGCATCAGCTTGGCGTAGGCCAGGGCCCGCAGGGTGGGCTTGTGGACCTTGGAGACCAGGACGATGGAGTGCACCCGGGACGGGCGGACGGTCTCCTCGCCGGGCTCGTCGGGAGCGGCGATCTCCTCGGCGACCCGGTCGTAGTGGCGCCGGATGGCGGTCATGGTGGCGTAGAAGATCACCATGCCGAGGATGGCGACCCAGGCGCCGTGGGTGAACTTCGTGACCAGCACGACGACCAGGACCAGGCCGGTGAGGAAGCCGCCGAAGGTGTTGATGGCGCGGGAGCGCATCATGTGGCGGCGCTTGGCCGGGTCGGTCTCGGTCGCCAGGAGGCGGTTCCAGTGCCGGACCATGCCGGTCTGGCTCAGGGTGAAGGAGACGAACACTCCGACGATGTACAGCTGGATCAGCTTGGTGGAGTCCGCGCCGTAGATGTACGTCAGGACGGCGGCGGCGCCGGCCAGCAGCACGATGCCGTTGGAGAACGCGAGCCGGTCGCCGCGGGTGTGGAGCTGGCGGGGCAGGTAGCGGTCCTGGGCGAGGATCGAGCCGAGCAGCGGGAAGCCGTTGTACGCGGTGTTGGCCGCGAGGAACAGCACCAGCGCGGTGGCGGCCGCCAGCACGATGAAGAGGAACGATCCGTTGCCGAAGACGGCCTCGGCGACCTGCGAGATCACCGGGTTCTGGGTGTAGCCGTCGCCGACCGGCGTGCCGTTCTTGAGCAGGTCGGTGGCCGGGTTCTCGGCCATCCGCACCTTGGTGACCAGGGCCAGGGCGATGATGCCGCAGAACATGGTGACGGCCAGGCCGCCCATGAGGGCCAGGGTCGTCGCGGCGTTCTTGGACTTCGGCTTACGGAAGGCGGGGACGCCGTTGCTGATCGCCTCGACGCCGGTGAGCGCGGCACAGCCGGAGGAGAAGGCGCGCAGCAGCAGGAAGACGAGGGCGAAGCCCGCGAGGCCGGTGTGCTCGGCGTTGATCGTGTAGTCGGCGGTGGGGGCCTTCATCGTGTCGCCCGCGACCAGGCCGCGGTAGGCGCCCCAGGCGATCATCACGAAGACGCCGCCGACGAAGACATAGGTGGGAATGGCGAAGAGCTTGCCGGACTCCTTGACGCCCCGGAGGTTCATCAGGGTCAGCAGCACGATCACGGCGATGGCGCACGCGGTCTTGTGCTCGACGACGAAGGGGATGGCGGAGCCGAGGTTCTCGATGCCGGAGGCGATGGAGACCGCGACGGTCAGGACGTAGTCGACGAGCAGGGCGCTGGCGACGGTCAGGCCCGCCTTGGGGCCGAGGTTGACGTTGGCGACCTCGTAGTCGCCACCGCCGCTCGGGTAGGCGTGGACGTTCTGGCGGTACGAGGCGACCACCGTGAACATCAGCACGACGACCGCCACCGCGATCCATGGGCTGAAGTGGTAGGCGGAGACGCCCGCCACGGACAGCACGAGAAGCACTTCGCCCGGCGCGTACGCCACGGAGGAGAGCGGGTCGGAGGCGAAGACGGGGAGGGCGATGCGCTTGGGGAGAAGGGTTTCTCCCAGCTTGTTGCTGTGCAACGCCCGGCCGATGAGGATCCGTTTCGGCAGGTCGGTCAGTTTGGACACGCAGAGGATCGTAAGGGTTCCGTATGGGTGTCGCCCACCCGCCACCCACCGGGAGCCGATCCGGCATACGCTACGCGATCACTCCCGGTGGGTAAAGGGCGGTTCAAATGCCGGCTACGGGCGCAGCCTCACCGGCAGCGCGCGATGGCCGTTGGAGATGAAGGACTCCACCGGGCTGAGCTCCTCCGGAGCCACCGCCAGCGACATCTCGGGGAAACGGGCGAAGAGGGCGGGCAGTGCGACGGCCGCCTCCAGCCGGGCCAGCGGGGCGCCGAGGCAGAAGTGCGCTCCGTGACCGAAGGAGAGGTGCTCCTTGGTGGCACGCATCACATCGAAACGATCGCCGTCGTCGCCGTAGATGCCGTGGTCGCGGCCCGCGGCGGCGTAGGCGGCGACGATGGCGTCGCCCTTGCGCAGCACCACTCCCCCGCCGGCTCCCCCGTCCGCTCCCCCGTCCAGCTCGATGTCCTCCACCGCGTAGCGCAGCGGGAGGTTGGCGACGGGCGCCTGGACGCGCAGGGCCTCCTCGATCACGTCGTCCCAGCCGGCCTTGCCGTCGCGGACGAGGGCGAGCTGCTCGGGGTGGGTGAGGAGGAGGTGAATGGCGTTGTCGAGGAGATTGACGGTGGTCTCGTGGCCCGCGCCGATCATCAGCAGGAGGGTGTCGACGAGCTCCTGCTCGTTCAGCTTGCCGTCCTCCTCGTCGCGGGCGGAGATCAGCACGCTGGTCATGTCGTCGCCGGGCGTCTCCCGTTTGAGGGCGACGAGGCCGCGCAGCAGCCCGTAGAGCTCGGTGTAGGTGGCGGTGACCTCCTCCGGGTCGGCGGAGGTGTGGAAGATCGAGTCGACGCAGCGGCGCAGGCCCTCGCGGGTGGACTCGTCCTCGACGCCGAAGAGCTCGCAGATGACCTGGATGGGGATGGGGTAGGCGTACTCCTCGCGCAGGTCGGCGACCGCGCCGGGCGGGGTGGCGTCGAGGCGGTCGAGGAGGTCCGCCGCCATCCGTTCGATGCGGGGGCGCAGGGCGGCGGTGCGGCGGGCGGTGAAGGCCTTGGCGACGAGGGTGCGCAGCCGCTTGTGGTCACTTCCGTAGGCGGTGAACATATTGGTCACCGCGACCCAGGTGTAGAGCGGCCACTCCGGGGAGATCTCGCCGTCGATCCAGGCGGGCCAGTGCCGACGTGGGTCCTTGGAGACCCTCGGGTCGGTCAGCAGCCGCTTGAGCAGCGGCTGGCTGGTCACTGCCCACGCCACCACGCCCCCAGGGAGCTCCACACGGACCGCTTCCCCGAGGGCGCGGAGGCGGGCGGCTTCGCCGTGGATGTCACGGCCGGCGGGATCGATGACGACGGGGCATGCGGAGCGGTCCATCGGCGGTCTCCAGAGGTCTCGTCCGGGGTCGGCGCGGACGGCTGAGGGCGGGGGGCCATACCGGGGTGTTGAGGGGCCGTACCGGGGTGTACGGGCGGGGGCGCCGGCACAGGGACGGGCACCGGCGGGAAGCGCACCGGCAGCGCGGTGAGCGCGCGGTGGAAGGGGCCGGGCCGCCAGACGAGCCGGTCGGCGGGGACGGCCAACTCCAGGTCCGGGAGCCGGTCCAGCAGCCGCTCGACGGCGGCGGCCGCGATGAGCCGGGCGGGGTCCTTGGCGGGGCAGTGGTGGGGGCCCGCGCTCCAGGCCAGGTGGGCGCGGTTGCCCGCGCGGCTGCCGGCCGGGTGGCCGGTGCGCAGGGCGGGGTCGGTGTTGGCGGCAGCGAAGCTGACCACCACGGGCTCGCCCGCGCGCAGCGGGACGTCGCCGAGGGCGTCGTCGGCCAGGGGGTAGTGGACGGCGTAGTTGGCCATGGGCGGGTCGAGCCAGAGGACCTCGTCGAGGGCGTCGTCGACGGGCAGGCTGCCCCCGGCGAGGTCGCCGGCGAAGCGGTCGTCGGAGAGCAGCAGCCGCAGCGCGTTGGCGATCAGGTTCTGCTGGGGCTCGGTGCCCGCGCCGATCAGGACGACGAGCTGATGGAGCATCTCCTCGTCGCTGAGCCGGGCGGGGTGGGCCATCAGCCAGGAGATCACGTCCGCGCCGGGCTGCCGGCGCTTGAGGGCGATGAGCTCCAGGAGGCTGCTGGTGATGAGGGCGTCCGCGCGTTCGGCCTCGACGCCGTCGAAGATGCCGGAGAAGCCCTCGACGAGCCGGTCGCCGAGCTCGGGCGGGCAGCCGAAGAGCTGCTGGAAGACCAGCAGCGGGAGGGTCTTGGCGTAGCTGCCGAGCAGGTCGGCCTCGCCGAGCGCGGTGAAGCGGTCGATGAGGCTGTCTGCGCTGCGCTCGACGTAGCCGCGCAGGGCGTTGGGGTCGATCCGGGCGAGGCTGTCGTCGACGGCCTGGCGGTAGCGGCGGTGGTGGTCGCCGTCGGAGAACAGGCAGTTGGGCCGGTAGGCCATCATCGGCACCACCGGGTTGTCCGCCTCGACGCGGCCGTCGGCGAGGGCGCGCCAGTGGCGGGCGTCCTTGACGAACCGGCCGGGGCTGCGCAGGACTTCGAGCGCGGCGCGGTAGTCGGTCACCAGCACGGCCCTGACCCGGGGGGCGAGCTCCACGGGCGCGGCGGGCCCCTGCTGCCGAAGCCGCTGGTATACGGCGTGCGGGTCGGCGGCGAAGTCGGGCCCGTAGAGCGGGGTGTACGTCGCGGGCGGCGCCTGCGGGGGGTACGCGGCGGGCGATGCCGGGCGGCCGTACGTCGCGGGCGACTCGGTGCGGGAGGCGCCCCATTCCGGCGAGGGGCACGCCGTGGGCTGCTCCCGCGAGGGGTACGCCGTGGGCTGCTCCCGCGAGGGGTACGTCGCGGGCTGTTCCCGTGACGGGTCGGGCGTGGGCGGCGTCTGCGAAGGGGGTGCCGCGGGCGGCGCCTGGTGCGCGGGGCACCCGGGGGGTGGTGCGTCCGGGCGGAAGGTCACACGTGCTCCTGGGCGGTGCGGGCGCTGAGGTATTCCACGAGGGTGATCAGGGCGCGGGTCGAGGAGACCCGGTCGCGGGCGTCACAGGTGATCAGCGGGGTCTCCGGGAGGAGGTCGAGGGCCTCGCGGATCTCCTCGTGGGGGTAGGTGGGGGCGCCGTCGAAGTGGTTGACGGCGACCGCGTACGGCAGCCCCAGCTCCTCGAGCAGCCCCATGACCTCGAAGGACTGGTCCAGCCGCCGGGTGTCGGCGAGGACGAGCGCGCCGAGCGCGCCCTGGGTCATGTCCTGCCAGAGCCGGGTGAAGCGCTGCTGGCCGGGCGCGCCGAAGAGATAGAGGACGAGGCTCTCGCTGAGGGTGAGCCGGCCGAAGTCCATGGCGACGGTCGTGGTGGTCTTGCCGTCGATGCCGGCCAGGTCGTCGACGAACGCGCCGGCCTGGGTCATGGTCTCCTCCGTGCGCAGCGGCCGGATCTCCGACAGCGAGCCGACGAAGGTGGTCTTGCCGACCGCGAAGTGCCCCACGACGAGGATCTTCGCCGCGGTCCGGACGGTACGGGGCAGGTAGACGGCTCCGTCAGAGGCGAGCGCGGAGTCCATCGAGCACCTCCTGGAGGATCTGGGCCTCGGGCAGCTCTGCCGAGGGGATGGGGGCCCGGGTGGAGAGGTGGCCGCTGTCGACGAGATCGCCGAGCAGCACCTTGACGACGCTGACGGGCAGCATCAGATGGCCGGCGATCTCGGCGACGGACAGGGCGCCGCCGAGACAGAGCTCCATGAGGGCGTGCTTCTCCGGACTGAGGCCGCCGAGCGGCCGGTCCTCGTGTGCCAGCACCAGGGTGACGAGGTCAAAGGTGTTGCGCGTGGGGTGGGAGCGGCCCTCGGTGACGACGTACGGGCGGACCAGCCCTTTGTCGCGTCGCGGCGCCGGCGGGGTCATGCCTGGCTGCCCGGGCCGCCCTGCCAGGTGTCCATGCCCTGCCGGGGCGGGCTCACCAGTTCCTTGCCGAGCCGGTCGACGGTCTTCTGCATGCGGTAGGTGACGGCTTCCATGTCGACGTTCTCGCTCGCCGAGACGGCGAGGTAGGCGCCGGGGCCGGCGGCTATGAGGAAGACGTAGCCGTGGGCGAACTCGATGAGCGTCTGCCGCCAGGGGCTGTCCTGGTTCCGCGGGTGGGTGCAGAACTCGGTGGTGGAGCGGCTGATGGACTGCAGCCCCGAGAGGGCGGCCGCCTGGCGCTCGGCCTCGTCGCGGTCGATGCCCTGGGAGTGGGCGCGCAGCATGCCGTCGGCGGAGAGCAGGATCGCGTGCCGGGCCTCCGGCATCTTGACGACCTCGTCCAGCATCCAGCCCAGCTCTTTGTTCATGTGGTCGTTCACGCGTGCGGGTTCCCTTCGTCTTCTACAGGGGTGGGGGCGTGGGCGTCGGGCGGCCCACCGGCCGCGTCCCGGTCGCCGGGCAGCGGCGGGAAGCGGTGCTCGCCGGTGCGACCGGTGCGGGTGCCGCGGGCGAACGCGCCCATGCGCCGGGCGGTCTCCTCGGCCGAGCGCTCCGGGGGGATGTCGGCGGGCGGCATCGGTGCGGCCGGGCGGGAATGGCGCTGCTGTCCGGGCGCGGGCTGCCTGCGGCGGCGTTTGGGCAGCCCGCCCGCGGTGGAGCCGGTCACGTGCGGGGTACCGGGGGCCTGCGGGGTGTCGCCGTGGTGCGCGGTAGGGGTGTCGCCGTGGTGCGCGGTATCGGTGCTGTGCGGAGCGACCGGCGGGAGCGGCGTCGCCCGGGGGGTGGTGTGCGGCGTGCCCGTGTCCTCGGCCGGCCGGTCCGCGCCACCGCCGTACGCGGGCGGCGGCTCCTGCGGGGCGTGGGTGCGCTCCGGGTGGCGGGTGCGCGAGCGGGAGGGGCCGCGCGGGGCGGGCACGGTCGGCGTGTGGCGCGGCTCCTCGTCCCGGCCGCGCTCCCGCAGGGGCGTGGTGCCGGGCCCGTCCAGCTCCAGCTGGGTGAGCAGCGCGGAGGGCAGGAACAGGACCGCGCGGACACCGCCGTACGGGGAGCGGGTGTCGACCGAGACGCTGAAGCCGTAACGTGCGGCGAGCACGCCGATCACGGGGTAGCCGAACTGCGGGGGGTCGCCGAGGCGGGAGACGTCCACCGCCCGCCGGCCCGAGAGCATGGCGACGGCCTCCTGGATCTCCCGGCCGTCCATGCCCACGCCCGCGTCGTCGATGACGACGCACGCGCCGTTGTGCACCGGCTGGAGGCTGACCTCGACGGTGGTGTTGGGCTGGGAGTGCCGGGCGGCGTTGTCGAGGAGCTCGGCGACGGCGAGGACGACGGGCTCGACGACCCGGCTGACGACGGCGAGCTCGTTCTGGCCGCTGTGCACCCGGACGCGGCGGTAGTCGCGGATCCGGGAGGTGGCGCCCCGGACCACGTCGGTCAGCGGGGAGGCGACGCGCTGCCGGCCGGGCCAGGAGCCGCAGAGCACGGCGATGGCCTGCGCGCGCCGGCCGAACTGGGCGTTGGCGTGGTCGATCTCCAGCAGGTCGCGCAGGACGTCGGGGTTGTCGTGCCGCTCCTGCATCTCCGAGATGGCCAGCTGCTGTTCGTGCGCCAGGCCCTGGAGCGCGCGCATGGACGCCTTGAGCGCGGCCTTCGCGGACTGGTCCGCCCGGCTCTGCGCCTTCTCCACGGCCTGGGCGAAGAGGTCCATCACATCCTGGAGGCGCTGCGCGAAGACGGTGCCGGCGAGCCGCGCGTCGAGCGGCCCGGGCAGCGGCACCTCCTGGCTGACGGCGTCCGCGACGGCGGGCAGCCGGACACCGACCAGATGCCCGATCTCCTCGTCACGTGCCTGGACGCTCTCCTCCAGCTGGGCGACACGCCTGCGCAGTCCGGCGGTGATCGAGCGCTGACGGGTCAGCAGCACCGCGACCGCGGCCACCGCGACGACCAGACACCAGATCACCACCTGGGATATGTGATCAGACATCAATTCCTCTTGGCCGAAGGGAGCTTGCGGTCGGAGGGACAGGTCGGTAGCACCCTGACGTCCCGTCCAGAAGCGGAATACGCGGATCATCCTAACCGCGTACATGACCATGCGTCCGATCTTCGTCACGAGTCCCGAACATGCTTGCGCATGCCTTTCGTCCCTTCAAGGGAATGGGGTTCACGTCACCCCGATTCAGGCGTGCCGGGAGGGGTACGGGGACCCCCGTCACACCCTCCTCCGGGGCAGCGGCACGAAAGGGCCCCGGCCCCCGCGCCGTCCCCGGTCGGAGGTCCTGGCGCCCGGTCCCGTGGGGGTTGCGGATACGGTGGTGACATGCGCTCGGTGCGGACAAAACTCCCATCGGGCACATCGCGTCGTACCCTCGGGCCCTCGCCCGTCGGGCCGTGAGTCGAGGAAGAAAGTTGTGAGCAGGGTGTTGGTGCAGGTCAGCGCGGTAGTCCGGAGCTTGGGGCAGGCGTAATGCACATCGTGATCATGGGGTGCGGGCGAGTGGGCTCGGCCCTCGCGCAGACCCTTGAGCAGCAGGGCCACACGGTCGCCGTGATCGACCAGGACCCGACGGCCTTCCGCCGTCTGGGCTCCGGGTTCGGCGGGCGCCGGGTGACCGGCGTCGGCTTCGACCAGGACACTCTGCGCGAGGCGGGCATCGAGGAGGCCGGCGCCTTCGCCGCCGTGAGCAGCGGCGACAACTCCAACATCATCGCGGCCCGGGTGGCCCGGGAGATGTTCGGCGTCGAGAACGTGGCGGCCCGGATCTACGACCCCCGCCGCGCCGAGGTCTACCAGCGGCTCGGCATCCCGACCGTGGCCACCGTGCGGTGGACCGCCGACCAGATGCTGCGGCGGCTGCTGCCGTCCGGCGCGGAGCCGCTGTGGCGCGACCCCAGCGGTGGCGTGCAGCTCGCCGAGGTGCCCATCTCCGAGGAGTGGGTCGGCCACAAGGTCAGCGTCCTCCAGGACGAGACCGGGGTGCGGGTGGCGTTCCTCACCCGGCTGGGCGAGGCGATGCTGCCGACGTCCTCCACGGTGCTGCAGGAGGGCGATCTGGTGCACGTGATGATGCGCAGCGACGAGGTCGAGAAGGTCGAAGCGGCGTTCTCCGCGGGTCCCGAGGAGGCGCACCGGTGAGCGACGCACACGCGGCCGCTCAGCCGCGGACGACGTACGACGCGCGCTTTCGCCGCGTGGGCGGAGAAGCGAACGGAGTAATGCTGTGAGGGTCGCTATTGCTGGTGCCGGTGCCGTCGGCCGTTCCATCGCGGGCGAGCTGCTGGAGAACGGGCACGAGGTCCTGCTGATCGACAAGGCCCCCTCGGCCATCTCGGTGGAGCGGGTGCCGCTGGCGGAGTGGCTGCTGGCCGACGCCTGCGAGATCACCTCGCTCGACGAGGCGGCGCTCCAGCGCTGCAACGTGGTCATCGCCGCGACCGGTGACGACAAGGTCAACCTGGTCGTCTCGCTGCTCGCCAAGACCGAGTACGGGGTGCCCCGGGTCGTGGCCCGGGTGAACAACCCCAAGAACGAGTGGCTCTTCAACGAGTCCTGGGGCGTGGACGTCGCCGTCTCCACCCCGCGTCTGATGTCGGCGCTGGTCGAGGAGGCCGTGAGCGTCGGCGACCTGGTGCGGCTGCTGCGCTTCAGCCAGGGCGACGCCAACCTCGTCGAGCTCACCCTGCCGCCGGAGTCGGCGCTGGCCGGCACCCGTGTCGGCGACGTGGACTGGCCGGAGGACACCTCGCTGGTCACCATCATCCGCGGCAACCGCGTGCTCACCCCCAACCGGGAGGACGCGCTGGAGGCCGGCGACGAGCTGCTGTTCGTGGCCGCCCCGGCCCGCGAGGAGCAGCTGGAGGACCTGCTGTCGGTGCGCCGCGAGGCTTCCGCCGACTGAGTCCGGTCCGTTGTGCAGGCGCTCGGCTGGGGTTTCCCAGCCGAGCGTTTTGCGTGGGCCCGATCTGAGATCTCAGATTGCTTTACAGAGATCTTAGAACGATACTGGCGACGAGCCGCTGCCATACGGAGTTGAGCGATGACGATCTTCGAACCGATCACGGGCCGCTACGTCGCGGTCAACGGTGCACGCACCTACTTCGACGAGGCCGGCGAAGGCATCCCGATCGTGTGCGTTCACCCGGGGGCCACGGACTCCCGGATCTACCGGCACCTTCTGCCGTTGCTCGCTGAACGCGGATACCGCGCGATCGCGCCCGATCTCCCCGGGCACTGCCGTTCCTACCCGGCACAGTGGCAGCCCGGGAGTTCCATTCACGACCACGCCGAGTTCGTGCACGCGTTCGTGCGCACGGTGCTGCCCGGAATCTCGCCCTTTGTGCTCGGCGCCTCCGTCGGCGGCCTGACGGCACTGGATCTCGCCGCTCACCACGGAGAGGGCTATCGAGGTGTCGTCGCGATGCAAGCGGCGTCATGGACACCGCTGTCGGCCGAGGCCGCCGCATTGCTGGCAGGCCGGACAAGCGCGCCCGACGCCGGCTGGACGGATCACCTCGAGTACGCGGCGGTGGCCTCGGCGAGCAAGAAGCTGACAGCCGAGCGGGAAACCGAGCTGAGGTGGCTTCAGCGCAGCACCTCCCAGCAGGCCGGTCAGCTCGACGGCCAGGCGTGGGCTTCCCACGATCTGCGCGGCCGGCTCGGCGATGTGCGGTGCCCGGTCCTGCTCGTGCAGGGCACCGACGATTTCTTCGTGCAGGACGAGCTGGTCGACGACACGGTCGCCGAGATGGGCTCGGCGGCGCGGCTACTGAGGGTGCCCGACATCGGGCATTACCCGCCGCTCGAGAATCCCGAGTGGGTCGCGCAGGTCGCGGACACTTTTGTGAAGCAGCTGACGGCGACGACGGACTGAGCACGTGAAACATCTGCCCGCCATCCTGCGCACGGACCACCCCGACCTGAGCGCCACCGAGCGCGCGTATCTCGCGATCAAGCGGCGGATCATCGAGCTCGACCTGGCGCCCGGCGCCCATGTCACCAAGACGGATCTGACGCGGTTGACCGACGCCGGCACCATGCCGGTGAGAGAGGCCCTGACCCGGCTGCAACGCGATGGGCTGGTCGACGCGCTCCCCCGCTCGGGATACCGGATCCTGCCCGTGACCTTGAAGGGGACACGCGATCTGTGCGCCTTCCGCCGGCTTCTGGAGACGGAGGCCGCCGCCCTCGCGGCAGAGCGCGGCTGCCCGCAGGATGATCTCGCCCGCATGGAAGAACTCCTCGGCCAGTCCTACGAGCCGCGCGATACGGAGAGCATCGAGGCGTTCCTCCGCGCCACTCTGGAGTTCGATGCGATCATCGCCGACAACTGCGGTAACGACAGGCTGGCCCGGTCGGTCGTCCAGGTCTTCGACGAGCTGGAACGCGTCCTGCGGATCACCTTGGGATCGCTCCCGTTCTCGGCATCGGCCGCGCATCAACGACGCGCGGTCTGGGAAGCGGTCCGCGACCGCGATCCGGTCGCGGCCCGAGCCGCCATGGACGACCGCACGCGAACCTCTCAACAGCAGATCATCGACGCGCTCACGGCCAGCCAGTCGATCGCCGAGGCGAGCATCACCATCTCGCGATGACCGGGGTACGGGCCGTACTCGCCGATCGGCAGGTACGGCCCTGTGAACTCCCCATCCAGGCCGGTCAGTTGCGCTCGCGTCACGTTATACGGCCTATCGGACCGGGCCGTGCCGTGCCACGAAGGCACATCCCGCGAATTGATCAGCGAGCACTGCCGAGATCGCGGTCGTCCGCGCCCCCTTCGAGCATGAGAGTGGTCTCCTCGATCCGGCGAAAACGCCCGTCGGGCGCGAACTCCCCGAAGAGGTAGACCTCCATACGAACGGTGGCTCCGTCGTTCTTGGTCACGTTCACCGTGTGCCGGTCGGCGTACCGGTCGCCGCCCACGAGCTCGTCGTGCACCTCGACCGAGCCGCTCGCCACGACTTTGCGCAGGTGGGCGATGTGCGTCAGGAACTCCTGCCGGTCGTCCCACCGGCCGTCGGTGCGCTGACGGTAGTCAGGGGCGAAGTGACGGTCGGCCGCCTCATCCAGATCGAGTCCCGGGGTGAAGAGCAGATCGGTGAGGGCCGTGCTGATGTCGGTGCGAAACATGAGACTTCCTTCTGTTTGCCGTGACTGCCGACGTGGTGCGCCGAACGAATAATGCGTGCCTGAAGCACGCATCAAACAGTAGCGCATAAGCGTGCTCCGCGCACGCTAATCTGGAGGCGTGAAGAACGGGACCGGAAATGAGATCGCCGACGCGCTGGGACTGCTCCTACGACGGAGCACCCGCGACCACCTCTACGCACAGCTGACCGAGGGCCTGGGAGAGGCGGTCGACGGCTCCACCTACCCGGTGCTCAGCGGTCTGGCTCGAACCGGCGCTTGTAGCGCCGCCGACCTCGGTCGCGAGATCGGACTCGACCGCACCACCGTCACCCGGCGGGCCGACCGGCTACAGCAGGCCGGCCTGCTGCGGCGCGAACCGGACCCCGCGGACGGCCGCGCGACCCTGCTCGCCCTCACCGACGAGGGCCACGATGCGGTGCGCACCACCAGGCAACGACTGGCCTCCCGTATCGAAGACTCGCTCCACTCCTGGCCTCGCGAGGACGCCCGCACCTTCGCCCGCTGGCTGCGGCGGTTCGCCGACGAGGGCCCCTTCGCCCCCGGCAGCACGCGGGAGACCGACTGACCGTCACCTCCGCCTCGCGGCCTTGGCAGCCGGACGCAGGAAGCGCCGGCCCATCGCACTGATGGGCCGGCGCTGTCCGGCAGGTGGGCTCGTCGAGCGCGCTCAGCGGCACAGGGCGCGCAGGGCGGTGAGGCAGTCCGCGGCCCGGTGCCGCGGGTCGGTGTCGGTGCCGGCCCAGGCGATCCGGGCGTCCGGTCGGATCAGAACGGCGGTGACGTCCCGCCAGATCGGATCCGTCGCTTCGGTGTTGACGGTGACCGTCCGCCGTTCCAGACCGGGTGCGGAACACGGAGTCCGCGTCCCGCCGAGGTCCAGCAGCAGCGGCCGGCCGTGGTGCATCAACGCGTGGGCGGTGGACCCGTCGACCGCGTCCAGGGCGAGGCCGGCCAGTCGCGTGCCGCTCAGCGGGTGCGCGCCGGGTGCGGTGCCGGCGGGGAGCGGGTCGTCGAAGCCGGCGATCCGGCGGGCCCACCGGCGGTTGGTCCGCGGTTCGGCCAGCGCGTCGGACCAGACCTCGCGCAGCGCGATCTGCTCCGGGCTCGCCGCGGCGAACAGGGCGAGCTGCGCGCGGGTGTTGTCGATGACGGCCCGGGCGGCCGGCCGGCGTTCCGTGTCGTAGCTGTCGAGCAGTCCGTCGGGCGCCCGGCCCTGGAGGGTGGCGGCCAGCTTCCAGCCCAGGTTGGTGGCGTCCTGGATGCCGAGGTTCATGCCCTGTCCGCCTGCCGGGAAGAACATGTGCGCCGCGTCCCCGGCCACCAGCACCCGTCCGGCCCGGTACCGCGCGGCCTGGCGGGTGGCGTTGCCGTAGCGCGACAGCCACCGGGGGTTGCGGATGCCCAGGTCCCGTCCCAGTAGCGTACGAGTCTGCTCGCGCACCTCCTCCAGGGTCAGCGGTTCGTCGACGCCGTGGTGCATGGTCGCCGTGGAGAGGCCCGCCAGCCGGTGGACGCCGTCGCCGATCGGGGCCACCAGGAACGAACCGGCGGGCCCGGTGGCGCCGAGCGGAGTGGTGGGCGGATCGTCGAGTTCGACGTCCGCGAGCCACCCGGTGAGGGTGGTGTCCTGACCGGGGAAGTCGATGCCGGCCGCCCGGCGCACCGCGCTGCGGGTGCCGTCGCAGCCCACCACCCAGCGGGCCCGCACGGTCCGGTGGGTACCGCCGGCCCGGATCACCGCCTCGACGGCGTCCGGGTCCTGGGTGAGCGAGACGACCTCCTCCCCCCGCAGCACCCGGGCGCCCACGGCGACCGCGTGCTCCTCCAGGAGCTGTTCGGTGACGGACTGACCCAGCGCCAGCATGAACGGGTGCACCGCCCCGATCGTGGAGAAGTCCAGCCGGGTGGTCGCCGCCCCGAAGTGGCCGGTCGGCACCGGGGTGCCGCGTTCGATGAAACGCTCCGCGAGTCCGCGGGTGGCGAAGGTGTCCAGCGTGCCGGCCTGCATGCCGACCGCGCGCGACCGTCCGTCCGGTGCCGCCCGGCGTTCCACGACCGCCACCTCCACCCCGTGCAGGCGCAACTCCGCGGCCAGCCAGAGCCCCACCGGGCCCGCTCCGGCGATGAGTACGTCGATCACGACAACCACACCCTCTCGGTCTTGTCCATTGGACAAGGGTGAGCATGCCCTATGATTGTCCATTGGACAACAGGGTTGGGCAGCAAGGGTTGGGCAGCAAGGGTTGGGCAGCAAGGGTTGGACAGCAGGGGCTGGACAACAAAGGTTGGGCGGCAGGGGTGCGGAAGCCGACCGGGAAGGCGCAACGGATGGGTACGACACAGGGCGAGATCGTCGCCGCCACGCTGGCGGTCCTCGACGAGCACGGGTTGGACGGTGTGACCATGCGCGCCGTCGCGGCCCGGCTCGGCGTGCAGCACAACACCGTCCGCTGGCACGCCTCCAGCAAGGGTCGCCTGCTCGAACTGGCTTCCGACGAACTCCTCGCGCACTGTCTCGACGAGCCGCTGCCCCAGGCGTTCCCCGACCGCCTCAAGGAACTGAGCCGCCGCTGTCGCACGGCGCTGCTCTCCCACCGCGACGCCGCCAGGATGGTCGCGGGCGTCTTCGCCGCCGAGCCCCGCACGCTGCGCTACGCCGACACCGTGGTCGCCACCCTGCTGGCGGCCGGCCACTCACCGCGCACGGCCGCGTGGACCCACTGGACGATCTTCTATCTGACTCTGGGCCTCACCCAGGAACAGCAGGCCGCCCAGGAGACCGCGCCGGCCCTCCTCCCGGAGCAGGCCCCGGCCGACAGCTACCCGGCCCTGGCCGAGGTCCTGCCGTACGTCGGCCCGGACAGCTTCGACCAGCGATTCGAATTCGCCCTCGACCTGATCATCGCCGGCCTTCCCCGGGCCGAGGGAGCGGCCGACCAGCGCCACTGAGCGCTTCGCTGGAAGTCCGTAACGTCATCCGCGGGTGCGTCGTGGCCGGTCGCGTAGTGCCCCGCGCTCCTTCGGGGCACTACCGAACCGCACCGGACTTCAGCGGGCCGTCGCCTCCGCCTCGCGCTCGCGCTCCGCGCGCTCGGCGGCCTCCATCTCCGCGAAGACGTCGATCGGCGGCGGGGCCTTGGAGAGGAAGATCCAGGTCAGATAGACCGACAGCAGCATCGGCGGGATGCCCAGGGCCACCTTCACCCAGCCCAGCTGGGTGACGTCGCCCCACCAGTAGAGGGGGAAGAGGACCGCCGACTTGGCGAGCAGGATCAGCCCCCAGGCCCAGCTGGCCTTGGTGTAGGCGAGCTTCCGGCCGGGGTTGCGGGTGCGCCAGGAGAGGTTCTCCTTGAACACCGGGCCCAGGATCAGGCCCATCAGCGGATAGCCGGCCAGGGCCGAGACGATGTAGCCCACCGCCAGGCCCAGGGTGTAGAGCATGCCCGGCAGGTAGAAGTTCTTGGCGTCGCCGGACATCATCGCGAAGACCGCGCCGAAGGCCACGCCGAAGACACCGCTGAAGGCGTGCTTGAGGGTGTCCTTGCGGACCAGGCGGGCGATGCCCAGGAGGAGCGAGAGGCCCAGCGCGGCGATGGCCGCGATGTGGATGTCCCGCTTGACCGTGTATATCGCGACGAAGACCAGGCCGGGGACGGTGGTCTCCACCATGCCGCGCACGCCGCCGAAGGCCTCGAAGAGGGCGGCCTCGGTGGCCGCCCTCGAGTCCGCGCCCTGCGCGTCCCGCGTCGCTTCCTGCTGATCCGTCGGCTTGTCGAAGGACGGCAACGGCTACTCCTGTCCGAGCGGTCGGAGTTCGTATCGGGGATTGAACAGCACCCTCCGGCCGCGGCTCATGGAGATCCGCCCGGAAGCGATCAGCTTACGGCCGGGCTCTATGCCCGCGATGGACCGACGGCCGAGCCAGACCACGTCGAGCGCGGCCGAGCCATCGAACAGCTCCGCCTCCAGGGCGGGCACGCCGGCGCGGGGCCGGAGGGTGACCGTCCGCAGGGTGCCGGTGACCTTGACGATGGCACGGTCGTCGCAGTCGCAGATCCGGGTGCAGCCCGTGGCCTCCGTGTCCTGCTGGAGCTCGGCGTGATGGAGCTCCTCCTGGGAGGACGACAGCCGGTCGAGCATCCGGCGGAAACGGCCGGTCGGCTTCTCGGGACGGGGTACGGCACTCATGTCCCCAGCGTACCGGGGGCCCACGCGATCGGGATCAGCCTCGACGGGCCCGGCGCGGCCCCTCACCCCTCGAAGCGGTACCCCATCCCCGGTTCCGTGATGCCGCATCCCCCGGGGGCAACCCCCGGACCCCCGGCCGACGGGCCCCTCACCCCTCGAAGCGGTAGCCCATCCCCGGTTCCGTGATGAAGTGCTTGGGGTGCGAGGGGTCGAGCTCCAGCTTGCGGCGGAGCTGGGCCATGTACACCCGCAGGTAGTTCGTCTCCGTGCCGTACGACGGCCCCCAGACCTCCTGAAGCAGCTGCTTCTGGCTGACGAGACGGCCCGTATTGCGTACCAGCACCTCCAGCAGGTGCCACTCCGTCGGCGTGAGGCGTACATCCTTCCCGCCGCGGTTGACCTTCTTCGCCGCGAGGTCGACCGTGAAGCCCTCTGTCTCGACGATCGCGTCGTCGCCCGCCGCCGACACGCCCGTCGGCTCGGCCCGCCGCACGGCGGCCCGCAGCCGGGCCAGGAGCTCGTCCATGCCGAACGGCTTGGTGACGTAGTCGTCGGCGCCCGCGTCGAGCGCCTCGACCTTCTCGTCGGAGGTCTGGCGGGCGGAGAGGACGAGGATCGGCACCCGGGTCCAGCCGCGCAGGCCCTTGATGACCTCGACGCCGTCCATGTCGGGCAGGCCGAGGTCGAGGATGACCACGTCGGGGTGGCGCGCGGCGGCGAGCTGGAGCGCGGTGGCGCCGTCGGGCGCGGCGTCGACCTCGTACTTCCGCGCCTTGAGGTTGATCACGAGCGCGCGGACGATCTGCGGCTCGTCATCCACCACGAGCACCCGGTTCATGCTGAACCACCTCTGCTGTTCGTGCGGGCCCCGCCAAGGGGTCCCGGGATTCCGTCGGGGTTGCTGCGGGGGCCGCGCCGCGACCCGGGCCTCACGAGGTGGCCTGGGCCGGGAGGTCCGGCCGTACGGGCGGCCGGCCGGCGGCCGCCCGCAGGGTCAGGACCATGGTCATCCCGCCGCCGGGGGTGTCCTCGGCGGCCAGCGTGCCGCCCATGGCCTCGGCGAAGCCGCGGGCGACCGCGAGGCCGAGGCCGACGCCGGCGCCGCGCGGCGCGTCGCCGTAGCGCTGGAAGGGCTCGAAGATGCGGTCCTTGGCGCTGTCCGGGACGCCGGGCCCCTGGTCGGCGACCCGGACCTCGACCCGGTCCCCCAGGGCGCTGGCGGACACCAGGACCCGGGAGCCGTCGGGGCTGTACTTGACCGCGTTCTCCACGACGTTCGCCACGGCGCGCTCCAGCAGGCCGGGGTCGACGGCCACCATCGGCAGCGTCTCGGGGATGTCGAGGACGACGCTGCCCTCGGGGACGCCGCCCAGCGCCATCGGGACGACCTCGTCGAGGTCGATCTCCCGGATCAGCGGGGTGACGGTGCCGGTCTGGAGGCGGGACATGTCGAGGAGGTTGCCGACGAGGTGGTCGAGGCGGTCGGCGCCGTCCTCGATGCCGGCGAGCAGCTCGGCCTCGTCCTCCTCCGACCAGGCGACGTCGTCGGAGCGCAGCGAGGTGACGGACGCCTTGATGCCGGCCAGCGGGGTCCGCAGGTCGTGGCTGACGGCGGCCAGCAGGGCCGTGCGGATGCGGTTGCCCTCGGCGAGCGCGCGGGCCTCCTCCGCCCGGTCCACCAGCCGCTGCCGGTCCAGGACGACCGCGGCCTGCGCGGCGAAGGCGGCCAGCACCCGGCGGTCCTCGGCGGGCAGCACCCGGCCGGAGAGCGCGAGGGCCATGTTGTCGCCGACGGGCATGTCGACGTCCGCGTCCTCGGGGCGCAGCAGGGGCTTGCCGTTGTTGGTGACGACGCTGCTCGCGCAGGTCCAGGGGTCGACCTCGCTGGCGCGTTCCAGCAGCGCCACCGACTCCATGCCGAAGGTCTCGCGGACCCGTTCCAGCAGGACGTCCAGGCTCGTCTCGCCGCGCAGGACGCTGCCGGCGAGGAAGGAGAGGATCTCCGACTCCGCGCGCAGCCGGGCGGCCTGGTGGGTGCGGCGCGCGGCGACGTCGACGACGGACGCCACGGAGACCGCGACGAAAACGAAGATCGCGATCGCGATGATGTTCCGGGTGTCGGTGATCGTCCACTGGTGGACGGGCTCGACGAAGTAGTAGTTGAGCAGCAGCGAGCCGAAGGCCGCCGACGCCAGGGCCGGGAGCATGCCGCCCAGCAGGGCCGCGCCGACCGTCGCGCACAGGAACAGCAGCATGTCGTTGGCGAGGCCCAGGTCCGGGACGACCCGCGTCAGCATCAGGCTGAGCACCGCCGGGCCGGCCACGCCGACCAGCCAGCCGGCCACGAGCCGGCCCCGGCCGAGCCGGGCGCCGCGGGCCACGGGCAGGCCGCGGCCCTTGGCGACCTCGTCGTGGGTGACGATGTGGACGTCGAGGTCGGGGCCGGAGTCCCGGGCGACGGTCGCGCCCACGCCGGGCCCGAAGATGTACTGCCAGGTCTTGCGGCGGCTGGACCCGAGCACGATCTGGGTGGCGTTCACCCCGCGCGCGAACTCCAGCAGCGAGGCGGGGACGTCGTCGCCTATGACGTGGTGGAACGTGCCGCCCAGGTCCTCGACGAGGGTGCGCTGGACGGCCAGCTCCTTCGGGGAGGCCGAGGTCAGCCCGTCGCTGCGGGCGATGTACACCGCGAGGATCTCGCTGCCGGAGCCCTTGGCGGCCATGCGGGCGGCGCGGCGGATGAGCGTACGGCCCTCGGGGCCGCCGGTGAGGCCGACGACGATGCGCTCGCGGGCGTGCCAGATGGTGGAGACGTCGTGTTCGGTGCGGTACTGCCGCAGGTACTCGTCGACCCGGTCGGCCGTCCACAGCAGGGCCAGCTCGCGCAGGGCGGTCAGGTTGCCGGGGCGGAAGTAGTTGGAGAGGGCCGCGTCGACCTTGTCGGGCTTGTAGATGTTGCCGTGCGCCATGCGGCGGCGCAGGGCCTGCGGCGACATGTCGACCAGCTCTATCTGGCCCGCGCGGCGCACGACCTCGTCGGGGACGGTCTCGCGCTGGCGGACGCCCGTTATCGACTCGACCACGTCGCCCAGCGACTCCAGGTGCTGGATGTTGACGGTGGAGATCACGTCGATGCCGGCCTGGAGCAGCTCCTCGACGTCCTGCCAGCGCTTGGTGTTGCGGGAGCCGGGGACGTTGGTGTGGGCGAGCTCGTCGACAAGGGCGACGGCCGGGCGGCGGGCGAGGATCGCGTCCACGTCCATCTCGGTGAAGCGCGAGTCCCGGTAGACGAGCTCCCGCCGGGGCACCTCCTCCAGGCCGTGGA
This sequence comes from Streptomyces sp. L500, assembly GCF_054551825.1. NCBI lineage: Bacteria > Bacillati > Actinomycetota > Actinomycetes > Kitasatosporales > Streptomycetaceae > Streptomyces > Streptomyces sp. L500. The sequence continues at coordinate 4,287 of NZ_JBTOLC010000002.1, read as the reverse complement.
GCATGACCTCGGTGCGCGGGCGGCCGTGGTGCTCCACGAAACCGACCACGACGTCCGTGCCACGCTCCACGCGGCGGTGCCCTTCGGAGAGCATGGCGTAGGTCTTGCCGACGCCCGGTGCCGCGCCGAGGTAGATCCGGAGGTTGCCGCGTCCCATGGCCCCTATTGTCTTTCACGAGTCGCGGCGGTGTGCAGGCTGCCGCGTATCCCCGACCTTACGGCCAGAGTTTTGGACATTTCGGGCGGTAGCCGGTCGGGGGGCGGGTATTGACGCAGTCCTGACGCCTCGGGCCGTAACCGTCGGCCCGCAGGTCGGAGGCGCGACGGCGGCCGGGGAGGCGGAAACCCGGTGCGGCGCTCCGGGCACCCCGGCGAGAATGACGCGGCCGGGACCCCGGCACACCGCCGCATCACCCCCGCCGACGCGAGGAGGCCCCGCCACCATGCCCGAGCCGCGCACCGCGCACACCTCCGACCTCACCGCCGCCGAACTGGCCGCGATCCGCACCCTGCTGGACGACTCCTTCGAGGGCCGCTTCTCGGACGACGACTGGGACCACGCGCTGTGCGGCATCCACGCCACGGTGTGGGAGGGCGACGCCCTCCTCGCCCACGGCGCCCTGGTTCAGCGCCGGCTGCTGCACGGCGGCCGCGCGCTGCGCACGGGCTATGTCGAGGCCGTGGCCGTGCGCGCGGACCGCCGCCGCGAGGGCCTCGCGTCGGCGGTGATGACGGCGCTGGAGGGGGTGCTGCTGCGGGGCGGGTACGAGCTGGGCGGCCTCGGCGCCTCGGAGGAGGCGGCCGCCCTGTACACGGGCCGGGGCTGGCGGCAGTGGCGGGGCCCGCTGTCGGTCCTCGCCCCGTCGGGGATACGGCGCATCCCCGAGGAGGCCGGGAGCGTCTATGTCCTTCCGGTGGGCGCGCCGGGGCCGGATCTGGACGGGGAGCTCGTCTGCGACTGGCGGGCGGGGGACGTGTGGTGACCCGGCGCTGACGACCGGGTCCGGCATCGGGGCCGGGCGACGCCCGGAGGGGCCGGTCGTGGTCACCCCTGCGGGCGCCCCTCACGTCGTCCGGCCGCCGCCCGTGTCCGTACGGGAGCGGGGGCGGCGGTCCAGCAACTCCGCCAGGCCCTCCCGGGTCGCGGCCACGATCACCCGCTCGCCGGGGGCCAGGACGTGCCCGGGCGGCGGGTCCCAGCGCGGCGTCGCCTCCGGGCCGCCCAGGGCGAGGACCCGCCAGGCGCCGGGGCTGAACGCCTCCCCCGCCGTACGTCCCTGGAGCGCGACGTGGCCCTCGACCTCCACGGCGGCGATGAGGACGACCTTCCGCTCGACGGGGACCGCCCCCAGGATCCGGCGGCCCATCATCGCGCCCGCGAAGGCCGGGGCCACCAGCGAGGAGACGCTGCGGCTGCGGGTGAGGGCCTGGGGGTGGGAGTCCCGCAGGGTGCGGTAGACCGCGCCGGCGAAGCGGTCGTCGTACAGCCGCATGACCACTCGAAGGTCGGGTTTGACGCCTCGCGCGTACAGAACGGCTTCCAGGTTCGTGATGTCGCTACTGGTGAGCGCCAGCAGGGTGCGGCTGTCGGCGATCTTGGCCGCCTCCAGGACGCCGTCCTCCGTGATGTCGCCGATGACCGTGGGGACCCGTAGCGAGCGGGCGAGGGCGACGCCCCGGGCCTGCGGGTCGCGCTCCACGCAGACCACCGGGATGCCGAGCTCCCGCAGCCGGGCCAGCACCCGCGCCCCGATCTTGCCGAGCCCCAGCAGCACCACGTGCCCGGACAGCCCGCGCGGCGGCCGCGGCAGCGCCGAGGCGGACCGGAACGTACCGAGGCCCTCCAGGGCCGCCGCCACCAGCAGCGGCAGCAGCAACAGCCCCAGCAGCCCGGACAGCAACTGGAGGATCTGCCGTCCCATGGGCTGTCCGATGGCCGGGTCGTTCATGGCGAAGAGGTCCAGCAGGGACAGATACGCGGCGTGCACCGGCGCGTCCCCCGTCACCAGCCACGACGCGACCGCCAGCCCGCACACGGCCGCCACCAGCCCCGCCAGCGCCCAGCGCAGCCGCCGGGAGAAGAACGACCCCAGCGGCAGGCTGCGCGCCGCCGCGAACCGCGAGGCCGGCGGTGGCGGCGGCGCCGCGAACCGCACGGTCTCCAGCACGACCCGCCCCCGCCGCCCGGCTCGCGCCACCTGCCGCTCGTCGGGCAGCAGCACCGGCCCGTCGCCGTCCGAGAGCAGCGCGAGGGTGACCGCCCCGGGGCCCGCGTCCTCCCCGCCCGGCCCCGGGGCGGGCGCGGGCCGTTCCACGGCGCGCAGCATCAGGTCCCCCGCTTCGATGGCCTTGCTGGTGCCCGTCACGGCGGCGGCCACCAGCGCCGGGGCGGCGGTGTCCGCGTCGGAGAGCACCGTGGTGGTCCCGGCGTCCGCGTCGCCCACCAGGGCGGCCTGGTCGAGGAGCTCCTCCAGGTACTGGCCGAGGCGGCGGTTGTAGAGCCGGATGACCAGCCGCAAGCGGGGGTTGAGCCGACGGGCGCGCATCGCGGCGTTGACGTTCGTCTCGTCGTCCTCGTAGACGAGCGCCAGCGCGACGGCCCGTTCGACACCGGCCTGCGTCAGCGCCTCGTCGTCCGGCTCGGCCGCCTCGACGACCCTTACCGGCCCACCGGACGAACCGTCGGTCCCGGCCGGCCCGTTGGGCGCGGACGGACCGCCGGGGCCGGCCGCGCCGTTGGGGCCGTTCGCGCCCCGTCCGACCGCGCCGGTCACCCGTCCGAAGAGCGCGGCGGCCCGCCCCGCGACCGCCACGGGGCGGCGCCGGTCGTCACGGGCGGGCGGCAGCACCAGGACGACCCGCTCGCCGTGCACACCCGACAGCTCCGCCGTGAGGCGGTGCGCCAGGCCGTCGTCACCGCACACGACCATGTGCGGTGCGGACGAGGCGACATGGGACTGCTGAGGTAAGGAGGCCACGCCCCTACAGTGCCCTGCCGCGGCCCCTGACGCCGCGCCATTCGCCGACGACGCGCCAAGGAGTACGCGACGACGCGGGGCATGACCGGCGCGGTACGACGCCCGGCCCCCCGGTCACCGCCGCACGCGCGGGGTGTCCGGGGGGCCGGTCCGTCGATGCCGGGACGCGGCTCGCGCGAAGGGAGGATCAGCCCTTGGCGAGCTTCTTCAGCGCGATGTTGAGCTGGAGGACGTTGACGTGCTCCTCGCCCATGAAGCCGAGGATCCGGCCGTCCACGTGGTCCTCGACGAGCTTGTCGACCTTGGCCTCCGGCAGGCCGTTGGCCTTGGCCACGCGCTTGGCCTGGAGCCGGGCGTAGTCCGGGGAGATGTGCGGGTCGACGCCGGAGGCCGAGGCCGTCAGGGCGTCCACCGGCACGGAGGCCGGGGAGACGCCGTTGAAGGCGGCGACGTCGGCGCGGCGCTGCTCGACGCTGGTCAGCAGGACCTTGCTGTCGGCGGCGAGGTTGGAGGCGCCGGAGACGAGCAGCTTGTAGCGGGTGTTCTCGGTGTTGGGGCCGGCGGCCGAGGGGCGGGGCTGGAAGTACTGGGGGTCCGGCAGGGGGTTGCCGTCCTTGTCCTTCTTGTCCGCGAGGTTGAAGCTCTGGCCGAGGAACTCGGAGCCCACGGACTTGCCGTCGACCTTGATCTCGGAGCCGTTGGCCTTGTCGTTGAAGGCGGCCTGGGCGATGCCGGTGACGACGAGCGGGTAGATCACACCGCAGACGACCGTGAGGACGAGCAGGGCGCGCAGCCCCGCGCCGAGCAGCCGGAACGTGTTCTGTACGGAGTTGTTCACGGTGGTCACCCGATGCCAGGGATGAGGGAGATGAGCAGGTCGATGATCTTGATGCCGATGAACGGGGAGATCAGGCCGCCCAGTCCGTAGATCAAGAGGTTGCGGCGGAGCATGGCGTCCGCGCTCATCGGGCGGTAGCGCACGCCCTTGAGGGCGAGCGGCACCAGGGCCACGATGATCAGCGCGTTGAAGATGACGGCGGAGAGGATCGCGGACTTCGGCGAGGCCAGGCCCATGATGTTGAGCTTGTCGAGGCCGGGGTAGGCCACGGCGAACATCGCGGGGATGATCGCGAAGTACTTCGCGACGTCGTTGGCGATGGAGAACGTTGTGAGCGCGCCACGGGTGATCAGCAGCTGCTTGCCGATCTCGACGATCTCGATGAGCTTGGTGGGGTTGGAGTCCAGGTCCACCATGTTCCCGGCCTCCTTGGCGGCCGAGGTACCGGTGTTCATGGCCACGCCCACGTCG